>CAZJTZ010000059.1:0-1991 GCA_964549105.1 uncultured Nitrospirales bacterium | reverse complement strand
CTTCTGCCTTTCTTCGTGATTGCCTTATGGCTCTGGCTCGTGTTAAATTTTCATGGGAGGACCAATTCTCACTTGCACTTGACCCTGAAAAGGCGCTGCAGATGTTCCTCAATAGCAATCCATGCTTGCAGGATGACGGAAAGGTAAAGATAAATCAAAATTATTGCACTATGTGTGGACCTAAATTTTGTGCAATGAGACTTTCACAAAAGAGTGAACAAAAATAAAATGGATACATTGCAAAGTGAAAATCGGCAAGTATGAAATAGACAAACCCTTATTTTTAGCCCCTATGGACGATGTATCAGACGCACCGTTCCGCAAAATTTGTAAAGAATGGGGTGCAGATGTTCTGGTATCTGAATTTGTAAGTGCAGAAGCAGTCATTCGCAATGTTCAAAGGTCTCTACAAAAAATGCAGTTTAGTGATATGGAGAGACCCATCGGCGTTCAGTTGTATGGCAGTTCAGAACTATCAATGACAAATGCAAGTAAAACAGCGGAAAGTTTCGACCCCGATTTCATAGATATTAACGCAGGCTGTTGGGTAAGAAAAATAGTAAATAGGGGAGATGGTGCAGGCTTGTTGAAAGATTTAAATAAGTTGGAGCAGGTTCTATCAGGAGTCAAGTCCAATACGAAACTTCCCGTTTCTGTCAAAACGCGTTTAGGCTGGGATAAAAGTCATATTACTATCTTTGATGTAATCAAAATTGCAGAGAATATCGGTATAGAATTTTTAACAATCCATTTAAGAACGCGTGAACAGGGTTTGAAAGAGCAAGCCGATTGGACATGGATACCGAAAATGAAGGAGAAGTCTTCTATCCCTATCATAGCAAACGGTGATATAAAGTCGCCCGAAGATGTGAAGCAATGTTTTGAATTGGGCGCCGATGGAATTATGATAGGCAGAGCAGCCATTGGCAATCCATATTTATTTGAAAGATGTAAGGTCTATTTAAGAACGGGAGAGTATATTCCCGAGCCAAGTATAAGGGAACGGCTTCAATGGTGTATAAAACATTTCCGTCAGCATATTGAATATTATGGTGAAGGGCGAGGTGTCCCCACATTTAGAAAGTTTTATAATGGATATCTGCATGGCTATCCTTATATTGGAAAAATTCGGGCAGAAATAATGAATATGAAAAGTACAGAACAGATAGAGAAAATGCTGACTTCTATTATGGAAAATGTAGAGGATGCAAGAGAGGTTATCCCAACAGAAGAGAATAGATAAGGAGCTTTGTCCCATGTTAGAAAGATTGAAGAAGGAAGTGTGCGAGGCTAACCTACAACTTGTTCAGGAGAAACTCGTAATCCAGACATGGGGTAATGTGAGTGGCATAGATAGGGAACAAAATCTGGTGGTGATAAAGCCCAGTGGAGTGCCATACTACAAACTCAAAGCGAGGGATATGGTAGTAGTAACCATGGAGGGAGAAATCGCAGAAGGTGATTTGAAACCGTCCGTAGATTTGCCTATACACCTGGCTATATACCAGAACATTCCAGACTCATTTTCCGTTGTTCATACCCATTCTCATTTCGCTACCTGCTGGGCTCAATCGAGAAAACCTATTCCGTGTTTAGGGACGACACATGCTGATTATTTCTTTGGTGAGATACCATTAACAGATGTGCCAGACACAGAAGATTACGAAAAATCCATTGGCGAGAAGGTAGTCGAATGTATCCAGAAACATGATATAAAACATTGTAAAGCGGTGCTGGTGCCCGGACATGGTCCCTTCGTCTGGGATGAAAGTGTTGAGAAGGCAATAAATACGGCTATTGTATTAGAAGAATTGGCACGAATGGCATTTCATACATTTATATTAGGTCAGGGAGAGGTATACCTATTGGAAGAGCAACTTTTAAGGAAACACTTTGAACGGAAATGGGGGAAAGACGCTTATTATGGTCAGAAATAGATTGTTTTTATATATTAACGAATGATAAAGATTGTATATAAATATTTATGTATA
>CAZJTZ010000058.1:0-2583 GCA_964549105.1 uncultured Nitrospirales bacterium | reverse complement strand
TTGATAGTGCAAATGGTTTCGTTTATGTAGCTGATAATAGCACACAAAATGGGGGGGCCGGTAATATTGCACGCATTGAAAAATTTGATTTAATGGGAAAATTTATTAAACAATGGATTGTAACCGATGATTCTGATAAAAGTCAAGTTATGGCCCTTGCAGTTGATAAAGATGGAAACGTTCTTTCGATACGGGGTTCTCGAGTATTTAAATATGCTTTTAAAGGTATAGGCAGTTAGACCGCTGTTCATCTACGTACACTTATTGGTCTTTTGTCTTTTCTTGTTCATCCAGATTTCCCCTTTCTTCCAGGTCTTTCATTGCATCGTACAATGAAAGTTTAAGTGTTCCAATGTAGCTGTTAATTTTTTTGCATTAATAGAACTGCCGGGGACAAGATCGTTTTTACTATCCTACTTTTCACGATGAATCGTTACCTTTGCAGTGTACGGTTATTTGATATATTTACCTGTTTTAACGCCACTTAATACATAGCTATAATGTTAAAAAGGTGTACATCCATATAGATGAGAGAAATATTCCCGATTTGGCACCTTTACTTCATTTATAACTCAGGTTGGGATGATTGATGGAATTGATGGAGTGGGGAAGATATTACCTATGTAAGACACTGTAAATCAGAGACATTTAGTGAGTGCTGGTGTAAAAAACCCCCTTTAGAGAAATCTAAAAGGAGCTTTTTGTGCGGCTGAAGGGACTCGAACCTATATTTTATATTCAGCTGTAATACTGACAGATAACTGACATTTCCCTCTCTTTCAAAACCTGATTATCCCGAATTGGCACCTCAATATACCGAATAACTCTTTTTTCTGTCTTGCGTAATGATCCATATTCATCAAAAATTGTGATTTTATTCCTATTGCAGGCACATCAAAGAAATATAAAAATATTCAATTTATTATTAGGCACTAAATTCATGTACACATATTACCTATAAACTATTTCTTTCTATAAATTGTGTACACTATGTGGCACTGTTCTTTATTAGAAATAGAGCTTCTTTCACAAGAAAGGTATTAATGTTTATATATATAACAATCGTAAATGAAAATATTGTAATAGGACACATCATTCCTTTACTTTATAAACTGCATTCTGCGGAATTTTATAGCTTGGCAATGGATTGTCTATATTAAATCCTTTTTTCACATAAATAATTTCTATTGGGTTCTCTCTACAGTCTAAGTATAATAAATCGGGACAATTACTTATATCTAAAACTTTAAGTTTATTGTTACGACAATTAAGATTTGTTATTTTTTTGTTATTTGATAAGTCAATAGAAGATATAGATGTGTAATTAAAAATGAGAGATTTTAATTCAGAATTTTTGGACACATCCACAGTGTCGATAGGACTCCTGAAATAAATATATTCATTAATTGTTCCTCCATGAATTGACTTTCCTCCGAACTCTAAATTTGATAATTTCGTATTATTAGATATGTCAAGTTTATCCAAATTTCTTTCATAAACTTTTAAATAAATTAATTTTCTATTTTGCGATACATCTAACACATTGATGCTGTTGTCTATAATTAACAGTGACTCTAAAGAGGATGCGTTTTTTAAATCTAAGTTGTCAATACTGGTTTGCTCAAGAGAAAAATGTTTTAATGAAGATAAGTCACTCAAATCTATTTTTTTTAGTAACCTGCTGTCTGAAATATGCAAACTGGGCAAAGAATCAAGCGATGTTAAATTAATATGTTCCAATAATGAATTACTAGTTAAAAACACATTAGCTTTACTTAAATTCGGCAGTTTATCAATTGTCTTTAACTGTGAATACCTACATTCAATTTTTTCTAAATTTTGGAGAACTTCTATTCCAACAAAACTTCTAATATATTCATCACCCGAGGAACCAATATATAATTGTTTAATAAGTCTTCTTGCATCTCTTCTGCCATCTATTTTTATCCCAATAATATATGATGAATTTTCAACTCTTTTTCTAAAGAAAATATCCGGAATGAATGATTCCAATGGTGGATTATATGAATATTGTGTAATTGATTCCGTATGGTAAAGTGATTTATTGGGAATACTAATTGTTATTTTTTCTTTTCTATCTATATCTGTATAATTATCTTTTGCTTTAATATGCAGATCATTACCTGATTTACTTAAAGATAGCCATTTCTCATTTTCAGGTAATTTGTCATTAATTTCAGCTTGATATTTCCAGTCTTTTTGATTTGTTTTAATATGAAAAATTGCTGTTTTGCTTATTGTATCAAGTAAAATTTTTTCACCTAAACCGTTGGACATCCCAGAATACTGAACATCTAAAGTAGGTACTGGTTCTTCTTCTACTTCATTAATGTATTCTTGTTCAACCTCTTTTTGTTGGCAATTACATAGAGATAGTGCTACAACAATTGTAATTGAAAGCTTTTTCATGGCCTTAAAGTTTAATAGATGATAATTAAATAATATAGTTGATAAATAGAAAAAATATTGTTTAGGACTTCTCCTACAAATTTAATTATTATATATTTAATTATTTTTATCATAAATTAGAATAATATAGTTCAAGTATTTTTTCTATTGCTA
>CAZJTZ010000057.1:0-3133 GCA_964549105.1 uncultured Nitrospirales bacterium | reverse complement strand
TGTTAATTAAAGGTATAGCCTTATTTGTTGGATTGTGTTTCCTTTTCCCATATCCTTGCGAGCATCCTCAGGACACTGCGGAGTTGAAGCAGGTTATTGAATTAATTAAAGAAAGGACTACCCAATTTACTTCTGTATGGTGTCGTTATGAGACCTTTTCTGAGGATAGATATCTGTCAAGTAGATACAAAATGATAAAAGAAGGTAAAAATCAAACTCCTGAATTATCAGCGAAAGAGATAATAGAAATAGCATTTACCTGTGATAAAAGAAATTTTTATTATATTATTGCTGATGCTAAAACTCTAAAAAATACAATTTTACCTTTTATTTTATCTCCAGCGGAATCAAAGGTAACAGAAAACATTACTACTTCTCCTACTTCATTGATGGATATAATTAAGAGAGGAATTGAAGAACAAAGTCAGAAACATTATTTGCAACATTCTCTCTCTAACAATGAAGTAGATAAATCTGTTTTCTTTATGGAAGCTTCTTATATGAAAGATGGGAAGATTTCAAGTCTCTATATTTCTGGAGATAAGAAAGAAGTGTATGAATCATTAGATGATTTTTTTCCTAACCCTACAATAAGTCCTCTGAACATGGTGGGTAGGGTAGGCTTTGGGACAGAGGATAACTTAATCTCAACCTGGGGAATAAGTTTATCGGAATTTTTAGACCTGCCTGGTCCGTTTCATCTCCATCATGAGGGAGAATATACTATTTTGTGGCACCGAGCAAATTATTTTGAAGATTCTTTTGGAAAAGAGGTTCCTCTAAGTTTGGATATATGGATAGACCAGAAGGGAGATATTCGGCAAATAGATTATGTGGAATACTATGGACGAATATGGAAAACTGAAGACTTCCAAAAATGTGGATATGATGGAATTATTAATTGCATGACTCCAAAATGGATAGAGAAAACTTATTTCTTCGATGATTATACTATGACAAGTAAAGGGGTACGATTTCCGTTGAAAGGTAGAGAAGAAAAATATCACATAGACACAGCTATTCCAGAAGGTCTTCAATTAGAAAGTGATATTAAGGAAAGAATTATTTCTTACGAGGAATATGTAGTAAGACGTTGCTTTATTCCTGTAGGTATTACCAGTATTTATGAATTTTCTATAATTCCTACAAGTTTGAAGGTAAATGAACCAATTCCAGAAGATGTATTTACCGCACCACCAATCACAGAACGCAAGGCTATAGGAAGTCATTCAGAAAAGAACCAATTTTGGAACATCCCTATCCGTGCCATAGTTTTTATAGGCATCGGAGTATTAATAGCGTTACTGTTAATGTTTGTAATACATCGCTATTTAAGTAGAATTTTTTCTTGAAATTGGACAAAAAAATATAATAAAATTGGTGGTTTTTAATAAAATGGTTTAAAAATCAATGACAAAAGGATGAAAGGCTATGTTAATTAAAGGTATAGCCTTATTTGTTGGATTGTGTTTCCTTTTCCCATATCCGTGCGAACATCCTCAGAACAATGCTGAATTAAAACAGGTTATTGACTTAATTAAAGAAAGGACTACCCAATTTACTTCTGTATGGTGCAGAGGTAAGGAATATTATGTGACTAAAAGTCTTACTGGAAGAGTAAGAGCGATAGAAAAAGGGAAAAAAACCTGGGAATCAGTGCAAAGGAGGGAATTTGAAATCGCATTTACTTGTGACAAAAAAAATTTTTTTCTAACTTTTTATGAGGGTGAAATAGTAAAAGACACATTGCTCCTGCCAGAAGAACCCAAACTTTCCCCACCTCCGAAAACAAGTTCTGTCATTGATGTTATTAAAGGAGCAATTGAACAAAAAAGCAAGGACAACTATCAATACATACTTCAGAAAGAAAAAGAAAATGTTAAAAGTAAAGACATTCATCGTTTCAGGGATGCCTCTTATTTGAAAGATAGTCAGACCTGGTTTGTTTCTATTTCAGAAGATAAAAAAGAGGCATATAAAAGTGTAGGTTCCCAGAGCACAAGAGAAGACTTTATTCCTGCCTCTAATATGAGCCCCTTAAACATGGTGGGTAGGGTAGGCTTTGGGACAGAGGATAACTTAATTTCGACCTGGGGGATAAGTTTATCGGAATTTTTAGACCTGCCGGGTCCGTTTCATCTTCATCATGAGGGAGAATATACTATTTTGTGGCACCGAGCAAATTATTTTGAAGATTCTTTTGGAAAAGAGGTTCCTCTAAGTTTGGATATATGGATAGACCAGAAGGGAGATATTCGGCAAATAGATTATGTGGAATACTATGGACGAATATGGAAAACTGAAGACTTCCAAAAATGTGGATATGATGGAATTATTAATTGCATGACTCCAAAATGGATAGAGAAAACTTATTTCTTCGATGATTATACTATGACAAGTAAAGGGGTACGATTTCCGTTGAAAGGTAGAGAAGAAAAATATTACATAGACACAACTACATCTGATGGTTTTCAATTAGATAAAGATGTAATACAAGGGGTTATTTCTCGTGAAGAGTATCTTGTAAAACGTTGTTTTTCCCCTGTGGGGGTAGATACACTGTATGAATTTTCTATAATTCCTACAAGTTTGAAGGTGAACGAACCAATTCCAGAAGATGTATTTACCGCACCACCGATTACAGAACGCGAGGCTATAGGAAGTCATTCAGAAAAGAACCAATTTTGGAACATCCCTTTTCGTGCAATGATATTTGTAGGTTTTGGGGTGATGATAGTTTTAGTATTGATGTATCTAACACATAGATATTTGGGCTGGAGTTTTTTCTAATGATAGATAGGAAATGCCGTTAAAAAACAAATAAATTTTAGTATGAATTCTTCAAGGTTAAAGATATGGTAGTTTTTGATATATTCCCAGAAATAGAAATTCAACAGATATATATAAGGATTAATAATAAAGAGGCTTTAGATTATTTTTGACTGTTTTTGATATTTAATAGGGAGTTAAACAAAGATGTTTCCATCTATTTATGTTCTCGGTTTTGATATAAGTTTGTATAACATCGGTAATTGCATAGTGGTAGTAGTATCAGTTTAGATAAAGGTAAGGCATAAAATCATAGAATTAGTAATTGAAATATATATTTATAATCTTGAATAAAATAATTATA
>CAZJTZ010000056.1:0-3218 GCA_964549105.1 uncultured Nitrospirales bacterium | reverse complement strand
ATAGAGTGGTTCCAGAAAGATAAAACTATCTTCAAGGTTTCTTTTACTCCCTCATCCTACAACCTACCGTTTCCTGACAGTAAGGTATATATAAATGGCATAGAAGGCTTTTGGAGTTTTGCTAAGGAGCAATTAATGAAAATGAAATTTTACGGAATTTCATCAAAATATTTTGTATACTACCTGAAAGAATTAGAATTTAGATATAATCATCGTAATGAAGATTTATACTCTTTAATTTTAACATCTTTCTCACTAGTGGATTAAAATAGATAATCACCAATATTTCTTATGCTTTAAATTTTTATTCATATTCATAATGAAAACAGGAGATATTCTATATGAGAAAAGTTAAACAAAACTCTAAGAAATACACCGTTAATATTATATTCGCATTTGTGGTTGCTCTCTCTGCGTTGTTATTTCACTCTACAGTAGCACAGGGGATAGAATCCGCCACGAAACTTAACTTTTCTGTACCCGAAGAACGAGTCTGGGTGGGTCCCTATTTCTGGGCAAATCGGCTTCAAGACTGGCGTTCTACACCTGAAGGGATTAAAAGTGTAACCAAAGATATTAAAAATGATTATCGAACCGTTCATTTGTTAAGCCATCGAATCGGAAAGGAAGAAGGGAGTTTTCAGTTTAGAATAGAGATTAAACCTCTCATGTCCTCATCAGAAACTTTTGATTCTTTTTCTGGATTTTTAATAGGCGCCGGTGGAGATATGGAATTGCAAGCCTCTGCTTTAGTTCATCATAGTCCAGGCGAAAATGGAGGTATTATGGCAGGAATGGACGAAAATGGCAGAGCCGTTTTTCGTGATTTTACGAAGAAGAATGCACCTGTCATTGGCACAGGGAAAGTTCCAAATCGTTTTTGTCCTGCTTATCGAATCCAACTTCAAGGAAGCCAAAAGGGGGAATGGATACATTTGTGGCTTTATGTTTTTGATGCAGAAACGAACAAACTACTCTCAGATGTTTCTATCGAAAGACTTACAGCAAAACAAGTGGAAGGAAATATTGCACTGGTATCCCATCCGGGAAAAGGGTCTGTTCCAGCCAATTTTATCTTTCAAAATCTGGAAATCAAAGGGGACAAGGTTAAAGAAGTGAGTTCAGAAGACAAGGAGGTTGGTCCTATTATAGGTGCACTTTACACAATAAGTAAAGGCACCCTGTATCTCTCTGCACAAATGTTTCCATTGGGGCAGAATGAAGGGAGTGAAGTAAGCCTGGAAGTGGAGCAATGGATGAAATGGTCTGAAATTGCAAGGGCAAAAGTAGATAAGTCGGCATGGGTAGCACGCTTTGAAGTGCCGAACTGGGAAAGAAACAAAGATACACCCTATCGGGTAGTAATTCAATTGAATGATTCAAATGGGAAAATTCAGTCTTTTGCGTTTTATGGCACAATTCGGAAAGAACCTAAAGACAACGATGCTTTTGTATTGGCGGCGTTTACATGTTCGCGTATGGTAGGTGGCGATGGTGTGGATAGTGGTTCTTTTGACTGGACTCCTGGAAAGGTGTGGTTTCCTCATTCAGATTTGGTAAGCAGGGTCAATGCCCATAATCCAGATTTCCTGTTTTTTTCTGGTGACCAAATCTATCAATATGCCAGTCCCACACGCCCGGAAATAGATATTTTGGATTATTTGTATCGCTGGTATTTATGGTGTTGGTCATTCCGCCATTTAACCAGAGAACGGCCTACCGTTTGCATACCGGATGACCATGATATTTATCAAGGCAATCTCTGGGGTGCGGGTGGAAGACCGGCAAAAAATCAAGATGATGGTGGATATGTTTATCCGCCTGAGTTCGTAAATGCTATACAAAAAACGCAGACGGCAAATCTACCCTCACCTTTTGACCCAACCCCAATAGAACAAGGGATAACTGTATACTACACAGACCTTGTATATGCGGGAATAAGCATGGCTATATTAGAGGACCGAAAGTTCAAATCTTCGCCAAAGGAACTTTTACCGCAAAGTCAATGTGAAAATGGTTGGTTTCAAAATCCAGAGTTTAACCCCAAAAAAGACGCAGATGTGCCCGGTGCCGTTTTGTTAGGAGACAGACAAATGAAATTCTTAAATACCTGGGTCGAAGACTGGTCAAATGAAGCACAATTCAAAGTAGTTCTCTCACAGACTCTGTATGCAAGTATGAGCACGCTACCTGCAAATGAAACAAGGGACAGTATTATACCCAAATTGGAACTTTATCCACCTGAAGAGTATCCAGAGTTTTATGAAATTAAGGCAGATGCAGATACCAACGGTTGGCCTCCTACGGCAAGGAATGAAGCCATTAAACTCTGGCGGAAAGGTTTTGCCATACATATCTGCGGCGACCAGCACTTAGGTTCAACAACGCAATATGGCGTGGAAAATTGGAATGATTCTTCATTTGCATTCTTAGTTCCTCCGATTTCTACACTATTCTCGCGCCGGTGGTTTCCACCTCTTCCCGGAAATAATCGGAAAGAAGGTGCACCACGGTATACAGGTGAATATGAAGATGGGTTTGGGAATAAAATTACTGTTTGGGCAGTTGCTAATCCTATGCTCTACGGAAAAGAGCCCCAGGAACTTTATAACGCTGCTACGGGCTATGGAATTATCCGTTTCAAAAAGAGTGAACGCTCCATTACCTTTGAATGTTGGCCTCGCTGGGAATCGCCTACGGTTGAAGGCGCAAAACAATTCACAGGCTGGCCTATTACGATTAACCAATTAGAAAATTATAAAGCAGAAAAAACATTTTATTTGCCAACTTTGAAAATTACTGGGATAAAATTTCCCGTTATAAAGGTTCGAAATGCCGAAGATAGTAGTCTGGTGTATGCTCTCCGGCTAAATTCTGATACTTTTAAACCTTTTGTGTTTCATGAGGGAAAATATATTATAGAGGTGCTTGACCCCGAAAAAGACAAAAGCCAAGTATTAAAAGATTTAGAAATTGTTCCTTCTGCTGATGCAGACAAAGTCTTAAATGTAAATTTTTAATTTTATTTTGTGTCAAAACATTTTATAATAATAAAAATAGAGGCAATCTCACTACTGTCCGCTAAAAGTATAAGGGGAAGTATTTTGTTTAGAATAGGGTTAATTGTTGGTCAGGTTCTCTGATACGGGTTCTAAATCTATTGTAGTCTTTACAGGATAACAGGTCTATAATGTTCACTATATCCATAGCCGCCTCTT
>CAZJTZ010000055.1:0-3298 GCA_964549105.1 uncultured Nitrospirales bacterium | reverse complement strand
ATGGAACACTTATTAAAGATTAATAGTTTAAAATTAAAGATGATAGTTTTGTTCTCTATGTTTCTTATTACCCTTTCTTCGCTGAGTTTTGCTGATAGAACAGTTTATTTAAGTGATGTTCCCGAGTATATTACTTCGATAACGCAAGGTTGGGGAGAGACAGGCTGGGATGTTTCTGCTCATGCAACGGGTCAATCTCCAATGCAACTGCAAATAGGTGATAAGGGTTATAAAAAGGGTATTGGACACCACGCTCCCGGAGAGATTGTAGTGGATTTGAATGGCAGGTATAAATCCTTTGAATGTGAAGTGGGAATACAAAAACAAGATGGCTCAAAATAATTCAGACAATTTATTCAGAATAAAAAAACAAATGGAAATTTATGCAAAAATTAATAATAGAGAACTAATTTTTAATTAATATTTCCTTAATCGGGCACTTGATATTTGATTTAGTACCCTTTCACAAAAGTCAGAGTCTTCAAGGTCAACAACATCGAAATTATTACGATTTATCTTTTCATGAAGATTATTACATGAAAAATTTACATCAGTAAATATAGTCCAAGATATGCCATTTGAAAGTACCGGGATAGGACTAAATCTATTTCTTTTCGCTTCAAAAAATTCATTTGAATTAACACAATATCTTCTTAATTGTCCTACTCCATCTTTATCTTTATCTTTATTATTTTTTGAATCATCAAGTTTCCCAATTTCACATTGTTCTCTTGTTGCACCGTGTTCACATGTATTGCACTTACAATTTTTCGTATTATATTCTGGACTAGAAACTGACTTACATTCAATCGCTAATGTTAAATTTCCTTCAGAATATACCTCAATGTCAAATTTTGTTTTTTCGTGTCTCGGTTTGCTCTTCTGACCTCTTGAGGATTAAAAATATTCCATCCCGCTATAAGTAAAATAGGTTCAATAAAGAGTACTTCTGTCTCAATTTCTGAAAGATTCTCTACATTTCCATTTTCCTTAATATTTTGCCATAATATTTTCAATCTTTCTAAATTTATACACATACATTTTAAAACCTATTAATAATTATTACTTTAATAATCACCTTTTCTTTTTTAACTTCTACTGTCTTTCTTTGTATTTTGTTTATGTAATGCCTTTATTGGCGGAAAAATGGGTAAGTAATATCTTCTTTGATATCCCAAATATTCACAAAATCCCAATTTTCATAAGTTTCTCTTTTTTTCATATCTATTTTTAATTTACCTATACCTCCTACGGTACCTGTAGTAGTTTTTATGTTTGGGTTTTCAATATCATAGTAGCTATTATTTACAATTCCATTATTATTAATACCTACCAAACCCCCTACAGAACCATTCTTTCCGTATACATAACCTGTGCTATAGCATTCGCCAATTATGCCATTATCATTTTTACCTGCTAAACCGCCTACACTACAATACCCACATACAGAACCTTCTCTAGTGTAACACTTACTTACTGAGCTACCGTAATTACAGCCTACTATGCTACCAACACAAGAACGACCTAAAATCTTACAATTCTCTAAACCTAGATATTTAATTTCTCCCTCAAAACATAACTCACTAAATAATCCAATATCATCCTCTTCTTCACAATTGATATATAAATTTTTTATTACATGCCCATTGCCATTAAATTTACCCACAAATGGATTTTTGTTTATTCCAATTGGTTTAAATCCGTTTCCATTATCCCAAGTTTTGGTTTTACTTGCATCAATGTCTTGTGCTAATTCATAATTCCAATAACATAAGTAATCAGATTGAAGTCCTATTTTACTTAACTCTTCAATTGTCCTTATCCTTTTTGTCACTATATTTGGCTCTTGTGTTTTTCCCAAGGAGCATAAATACGGATAATTTACTTCTTCTTCTATTGCCCAGGTATTTTCAAAATCCCAACTTTTATAAGTTTCCTGCTTTTTCATATCCGATATCTTCATCATGCCTTCTTTTCCTGACATAGTCCCTATAAAGTGATAACTATCATTTATTATTCCTCCTTCATTATTACCAACCAACCCGCATATAGAGTCATCAGGACCAAATACAGAGACAACGCTATAACAATTATTCACTGTGCCTTTATTATTACAACCTACTAAACCTCCCATATAACCATTAGTTTCATGAACATAACCTGTGCTATAGCATTTATCCAATTTTCCATACTCATTATAACCGTCATTATAACCTACCAAACCCCCTACAGAACCATTCTTTCCGTATACATAACCTGTGCTATAGCATTCATCCAATTTTCCATACTCATTATAACCGACCAAACCCCCTACAAAACCATTCTTTCCGTATACATAACCTGTGCTATAGCACTTGTTCAATGTTCCTTTATTATGACCTATTAATCTACCTACAGCCCAATCATTACCACATACATAACCTTCATTATAACATTTACATACTGTACCTCCATTCAGACCTATCAATCCGCCTACTTTTTTATTTCCTTTAATCCAACAATTTTTTAAAAATAAATTTTGAACTTTTCCATTTAGATCAATACATCCAAATAAACCGATATAATCCACTTTTTCACGATTAATATATAAATTCTTTATCTTATATCCTTTACCATCAAATTTACCTACAAATTTCTGTTCTATTGAACCAATTGGTTTAAAGCCTTTTCCATTATTCCAATCTTTAGTTTTACTTGCGTCAATGTCCTGTGTCAATTCGTATTCACCATTCAATGGATATTTAGGGTCATTACCTATTTTCTGTAATTCATCAATATTATTTATTTTTATCATTATATTAACCCTCCTAATACATTAACTTTTACTATTAAGGAACAAGCAGATACCTTTTTTGAAAAACAAGGAAAATGTTTGAAATAGAATTTTTTTATAATCATTTAACTCCTTTTTTTTAATTGTTTTATTAAATCTTAATGATATTTTACTGTATCAATAGGACTTTATTTATCTACTAATTTAAACGAATTAAAATATCAAAATATTCAATTTTTTTTAATTTAATTAATTTTTTCCCTATTTAAATATTATTCTCTTTTTAATAATCCATATATTCAATAACTCAAATGTTTTTAGCAAATTATTTTATATAATAAAACGATTTTTCTTAAGAAAAGTTGCCAATTTTGTAAGGGATTCTTTATGATGGAGAAAGAATTCATTGTTATGGAAATCGTAGGTTCTTATTCTAATCATTTAATTTTAATAGGAAGGGAAGTAAAAGGATGGAACACTTATTAAAGATTAATAGTTTAAAATTAAAGATGATAGTTTTGTTCT
>CAZJTZ010000054.1:0-3585 GCA_964549105.1 uncultured Nitrospirales bacterium | reverse complement strand
AGTCGGCCGACGGGCAATCGGTGGCAGTTGTTGGCAAGGTGTATGGTTGGGTGCACTCTCATCCATACTAATTAGTACGCGGAGGAATTATGAAAAAATTCTTTACGGTCATTGTCCTGCTGATCTTGGTTTTTTCGGTGTCAGCCGAGCCGCTTACGGGTTTTTGGGGTATTCGGTTTGGGTCTTCGGTTCGAGAGACTAAAACCGCGCTTGCATCAAAGGGGATTATCGGAGCGAGCAGAAGGGGCGACGGTAACGGTGATACTTTATTAGCCGAAAATGTTAGTTTTGCAGGACGAATAACGGACATTGCCTTATACTTTTTTAATGATATGTTTTATATGTCGTGTGTATATATTCCAACAAGCAAATATCAACTTATAAATGAGTATTTATCCGTTAAAAATGATTTAATAAATAAATACGGGTCCCCTTTATTTGATGTTGAACATTATCGGTACCCCTACAAGAAAGGCGACGGCTATGAGGCATTAGCGGTACAGGTCGGAGCTGCGGAAATTTTTACTACTTGGAATTTTGATATGAATAACCGTGTCATAGCTACTCTGCGGTACGATAATATAACAGACACATACCAAGTGCTTTTATTCTATATTAACGAAACTATTAGAGAACAGAGAAATAATGACAAAAACGTTTTAGATGATTTATAGAATCTTTTGTGGAGGAAGTATAAAAATTTGGAGGGTTAATAATGAAAAAATCTATTGCATTGTTTGCCCTACTAGTCTTTGCAGCAACAGCGCTCTTCTCCCATTCCGGGGGACTCGATTCTAACGGCGGGCATTGGGACCGAAAGTCTGGAACCTATCATTACCACAGGTCTCCAGGTTATACACCAACAACTGTCGCACCAACTACGACAACGACAACACCGTCAAATACCCAGAAAAAGGAAATCATCGTCTACATCACAAAAACTGGATCGAAGTACCATGTTGCCGGGTGTCAGTATCTAAAATCATCAAGAATATCGATCAGCTTGAAAAATGCCCTAACTCAAGGCTACGCACCCTGTTCTGTATGCAGACCACCGACAAAGCCATAAGAGAAAGGAAATTTAAATATGTTCATAATTGAGGATGAGAAGCGAAACAAAGCTTGTAAAGACCTGGAAAGGAAATTTGCAGAAAGGTTCCCCGGGCTTCAGCTGATCTGGTCTGAAATAGATAGAAATTCCAGAGAAATGCAGAAGTTCAGGCTAGTAGATTCGATTAGCGGTCAAAAGCTGCGGCTAGTATTCATAAGCAATGAATCATTTGAGGATGGGACAGTAGATTCTTTTTTAAGAAAGTTTGAAGAAAAATTGGAAGACTATGCTTTAAAAAACTCACTAGCGATTAAATATAAAAACAGCAGACTGATAATTGAATAAGGAAAAAATATATTGAGAGGATGTGATGAACATTGATCTAAATGAAACAAAAAATACAGCCTGTTTAGCTCGATGTAAAAAAGAAGCGCGGAAATTACTAAACTGAAGGCTCTCTGTGTATTCTGGCATACACTGCTTTTCATGGGTAAAAAACTTACCATATTATTGGTAAGTTAAAATATTTATGAAAGGAGAAGAAAATGCGACAAGGTACCGAGACTTACATTCCAATTCTTAAATCGAAAGCAACTAGTTTTCGTGCTCTGAAGTTATTAAAGAGGAATACTAAAGGAGCAATTATCCCATTTCTAGAAGTTGCGCCAGACACCGAGCAAAATCTCGTGACATACATAAAAACACATTGGGATGGATTACCTTGTTATCTTGATTTTGTATTTTTAGATGGCGATGGAGTTGGAGATATTATTTCATTTATAGCTAAAAAATGTAGAGATGAAAAACAGAATGTTATCATCGTAACTGGCCCAGACAGGACGCAAGAATATCAGGAAGCGGCAATAAAAAACTCACATGATTTCGATATTGCATTAAGGTTTTCAATTGGAAGCTTAAGTACCGATAAAGCGGATGAAGTAATTAAGGCTTTCTATTCATACATTAAAAAAGACGTGTCACGCGTTCATGCATTTCTGGACATGGAGGATGTGAGAGGAGGATCTGAGTTTTATGCAGTGCGTACACTATTGCCAATGATTTTTGTACCTGGTCTAGCTAATATTGGGCTTATCAGCGGGGCGTTTCCTGATTCAACAGACCTAATAGATTATAAAAATTCAGTAACTACAATCCCAAGACACGATTATTTACTATGGAAAGCAATAAAATCATCAAGAATCCCAGGTTCAAAGGAGCTATGTTTCGGAGATTATACCATCAGAGATACCGAGCTACCCTTCCAGGGATTTTCTTCACACCAAATACCTACCCTTCGCTACACACTCGAAAATGAGTTTTATATCCATAGAGGCATTTCATACAGGAAACATGTTCGTGGGATGAATCAGTTCAATGATGAGTGTAAGGAATTAATAAGTAAGGAATTTTTCCGTGGACCAGATTTTAGTTATGGTGATCAGCAGATACACGAGAAAGGAACAGTTCCAGATTCTTCTTCCGGAAGCTCCGGGACCTGGGCCCAGATCGGTGTAAATCAGCATATTGAGTACGTAGTATACCAACTCTCCAACCCAAGCGCTTCCTGATTGTAGACCTGACTCTTGGAGCAAGTTCTGAAAACGGTACCACTTCTGCAAGACGATTGCAAATCATCTTTCTGGACTTGCTCCTATATCCTTTGTCGAACCCAAACTCGGAAAGCAGACTTAAGGCTTCTTCCTTCCACAATAATCCTGCAACAGCAAGCGAGGATGTATTTGGGTTATTCATAGCCTCTCTGATTTTTATTATCGTAGTTTCTTCGGCATTGGTCTCAGCTAGAAGAATGCCCCAATATTCTGGGACAATGTCCTTAATTTTCTCTATATATTTTTGTCCACAAGCAATCCATAAGTAGTCAAACACTCGATTGTAAGATTCTGATTGCCTTGGAAGTCTGGTTAGGGTATCCGCATCACTTTTTATCTCAAATCCATGTAAAGAGCCGTTAATAACAGCTATGTCTATTCTCGCATCTTCTTCCGTCAATGAGAATTCGTCTAATACTAATGAATTAGGATCGATAATATAAGGCTGTAACTCTGTGGCATGCAAAGCCTCGCGGATATCTCGATCGCGGTTAGTAACCATATTTTATTTTCGGTCCTTCTAGATTAGTTTAACACATATTTTCTCGAACAGCATTTTTTTGTTTAGTCCTCCCTAAGCAAATCTAGCTTTCTCTTTGCTCCCAACCCCTTTTTATACAAGGATTCTTCATCAGTATGGTCATATTCATCGATATGATGGAAATCGCCGGCTAAGAGCTTAATATCTTCGCGGCTTAAGATTTCCTGCCCGTAGGTGATAAAAGTGTGCCTCAGCCAGTACGGGGTCCAGCCGCGGTCGCTATACCCATTGTGATCCATGGCAACTTTAAAGGCTTTGATCACGGCTTCGTTAGAGACAGGTTGCTTTACTGCGCTGTTTCGGGAATAGGTAAAGATCCAATCTGTATCCTGATGGTAAAGCGTCTCCTGCTTCCATCTTTTTAGGACTTCTATGGTGGTTTT
>CAZJTZ010000053.1:0-4766 GCA_964549105.1 uncultured Nitrospirales bacterium | reverse complement strand
TGTTCATATAATAAAAAACGAATACATAATTTCCCTTTGACAGAATTATGTATTCGTTTTTTATTATATGAACAAACATTTTCAATGTCTTTCACAGCCTTACGCAACTTTCCTTTGTCATAGAAAGCAGCATTTTCAATATCTGTCCAAGATGCCGATTCTAAAACAGGGCGATATTTTTCTAAACAACGCGACAAACTTATATATGCTAAATTATAATAAAGATATTTTTTTGATGTTTCCTTTGCGTGTTCAAAAAAAGAGTGATTATATCTATATTCATTCTCATCTTGAAAATCCTGCGACCTCTTAAAATAGTCTTCCAGATAGAATAACCCCTTTTGTAAAATTTCGCTAAATTTTCTTGAATATATTTCATCTTTTATCGTCAAAAGGTAGCATATTAAATCATTATAAAAACTGTCAGGAAGCGAAGGATATGAAGCAATAGTTTTAATAACATCCATTAGATAACGAACCATTATGTAATCAAAATCAAGGTGAAGTAGAACCTGTCCGCTTGTTTCCAGCCAATCCAACACTTCATTATAATTTCCCT
The DNA here is from genome assembly GCA_964549105.1 of uncultured Nitrospirales bacterium. Taxonomy (GTDB): domain Bacteria; phylum Hydrogenedentota; class Hydrogenedentia; order Hydrogenedentales; family Hydrogenedentaceae; genus Hydrogenedens. The sequence continues at coordinate 4,207 of CAZJTZ010000053.1, read as the reverse complement.
CTTCCAAATTTATTAGGCTGTTCACTAAAATATTCAATAATATGCAATTATACGGGTCTACCCAGGATTCATAAATGGTAGAATTTTTATTGTAAAAGATGAAGCAGTCTTTTTCTTTTGCTAATTTGAGATTATGTATCACTTCTTTGGAATTGTTAAGAAAATCAGATTTCCAGTCGTTTTCCGGAAGTATACAATCTTTCCAATCATAATCCATGTAAAAAGGCAAATATCGGTCATTACCAATATACTTTTTTCTTAGTTCAATTACCTCTTCAAGAGAAGAAAAAAACAATCCCTTATCCTTTGAATACGAATCAAATTCACCCGAAATCGTTCCATCCATAACGGATAGTTTATAAAACATCAGAAAATAACCTTCTGAAAGCCCCATTTTATAAGTTATACTTTCTTTATCCTCAAATCCTCCTTCTTCTTTTTGAGTGTAATAATACCATCTCATTGTTCCAAAGAAACCACAAGAGATTTTTTTTGCAATATCTGAGGCTCTTTCGAAATAAACATATCCATTCTTATCAGATAAGGCTATCTCAACCATTTTATTATATTCAGAACAGATAGGTGGGAATGTAAGATATATTTTGACAAAAAGTAGAAATACAACTGTTACCAATAAGATTGTAATGAATAAAACAAATACACTCCTTAAAGACCTTAACCCTTTCCTTTTTCGCTGCAACATAACTTTTCACCTTACATATTGAAACCTTTTAAAAATTAAATTATTCATATTAATTATAGGAAGTAAAGGAAGGGAGAGAAAAGCAAAATAAAATATGAAAATATATTATGAAAGATTAAAAGGTTGTTTTGCAGATTCCCAAATTTGTTAAATTCTTTATTCAACCAGAGTGGTTTTTCCTAGTTTTTCGGCTATTGTTTTAGAAATTGTTTCAGCCTCCGAATTTTTATTTTGTGCCCTCAAAAAGCGAGTGTAGTTCAAACCTATAAGTCGAAGCAATTCCTCCTGCTCTGCATCTTTAAGGTCTGTAGAGGAAATCAGATTTTGCCATGTCTCCTGAAAATATCGTTCAGCGTTTGTCGCATCTCCTTGAATATTTTTCGATTGTGCCATGAGCCATTGGGCTTCTGCCTTTGTAACATTGTTTTCCTCATTTTGATGGATTATTTCCTCTAACTTTTTATCTACCCACTCTGTTAAGCCCTTAGATAGCAATAAGTTCAGATTGCTTTTTAAACTTTCAAGTTTCTTTTCAGACGATTGTATAGAGTTTGTCCAATCGTCAAGTTTTTTTTCAATTTCTTCTGTAGGAACTTGTTGAGAATTTTGTTGAGATTGCAAAAGTTGTTTCAACTCATCTGGCATTTCTGTTGTTGTTTGATTTTCATCCTCTCCATTGTCGTCCAGATAATACTCGTCGTTAAATAACTCGTTATTGTCTCCCCCAAGTTGTGAGGAATGCACCTTATTAATTTTTGATTTCTCATTTGTGCTTTTTTCGTCCTCATTTGTAAAGGTATCATTACGCTTTTTGCTTACAAGGAGTAGAGGGTCTTCCCTTGTTTTCCCCGGTGCAGCAGAAAACCGTTTTTGTGTCAGTTGCTTATTAATTGGAGAACGCCCTAAAGATAAGATTGCAGCGATTACAAGCATAGCAAGTAACATTAAAAAAACGACAATAACAATCCCAACTTCTCGGCTATTCATCTATCATCCTATTTGCAGTTCATCCTGATACTAATTATAACCCAAAAACATTATTAAGAGATAGCAAAACCTAACTCTTTTAAGGATTGAACCCCTTGTTTTACTTCTTCCACAGACTGAAGCAACTTGACCCTTTCCTTTTCCAGCATAGGTAACTCTACAATTTTTTCTACACCTTGTGCCCCTAAAATACAGGGCAAGCCCACAAATGTTCCAGAGATACCATATTCACCATTAGTGTAAACCGCACAGGGGAGCAAAGCCTTTTCATCACTTAAAATGGCTTTGACCATTCTTGCCGCACTTGCTGCGGGTGCATAGAAGGCACTACCGGTTTTAAGTAAAGACACAATTTCTCCACCACCTTTACGGGTCCGGTCTATAATCTGTTCCAGTCGCTCAGACGGAATAAGTTCTTTTACAGATACACCTGCCGCGGTGGTAAATTCTGGCAAGGGAACCATCAAATCCCCATGAGAACCCAATACCATGGCATTTATTTGTTTCTGACTTATCCCCAATTCCATTCCAATAAATGTGCACATTCGAGCACTGTCCAGACAGCCTGCCATGCCCATAATTTTTGATGGTGGATGTTTTAATAAGTGATATGCTAATTGAACCATAACATCCAATGGATTGGTTATTACAATAACAATCGCCGTTGGAGCCAACCGCTTAATGTAATCACAAATATTTGCAATGATATTCCCATTCTTTTCTAACAAATCGAGTCTGCTCATTCCGGGTTTACGCGGAAAACCAGCAGAAACGACAATAATGTCTGCATCCTTCATATCTGAAAAATCATTGCTACCTGTGATAGAAACGCTATATCCACGAATTGCTCCTGCCTGCATCAAATCCAATGCTTTCCCCTGAGGTAGCCCTTCAACAATATCCAATAACAGAATATCTCCCAACTCCATCTCTGCACAATATTGGGCAAAAGTGGCTCCAACATTTCCTGCACCCACAGATACGATTTTAGGTTTAACAAGATTACTTTCTGACATAACTTATTCCTTTATAACATTAAGAGTTTAATTTCTACACAAAACATCTATCTTTTCTCAGGGAAAAAATGTGCTTCTGCCATTGCACATAAAGCATGCCAGATAGCCTGGTGCCCTTCCTGTATGACTTTGGTGCTATTCCCGGGTACTTTGATACACACATGGCTATACTTTGCCAGCAGTCCTCCTGAAAGTCCCGTTAATCCTATAACCGTCCCATATTTTGCACGAGCCACACTCGTTGCATATAAACAATTTCTGGCATTGCCCGAGGTAGAAATGGCAAGCAAAATATCCCCTGACTTGATAAGGACACTTAATTCCTGGGCAAAAGCAATATCCCTCAAAGGGCAATCATTTTCAATGGCTGTCTTTAACGCACTGTTCATACCAAGTGGAATCGCTCGTAGTCCGGCTTCAAGATATTTTTGCAATTCTTCACCTTCATAGTCTTTAATCAATTGATTTTGGAAATCATTATCTATCGGTCGCTTCCGCTCAAAACTTTTTACCAATTCACCTGCAATATGTAAGGCGTCCGCATAAGAACCACCGTTACCGCAGGTAAACAATGTTCCTCCATCACTAAAACATTTGACCAAAATTTCATGCGTTTCTAAAATACTTTCAGAACATATCTTAAGTTCAGGTCTGCGGATAAGCAAATCGTCAAAAATTTCTTGTTCAATAGAGGATAGGTGCATATTTTTATTCCTTATTTTTTAGTGAATGGGGATATAGAAAGTAATTTAATTATAACAATTTGAGAAACAGAAACAGGAATGTAAACTTATAACAAAAATTGTAATATCCAACGAATTCTCCTGTCATACAGATAGAAGTGTAAAACAGTTTATATATTATAATGTAAAGGGAGCAGATGGGTTTTAACATAATGATTTTGAAGTTGACAAAAGTAAAGTGTGTTTGATAGAATAATACTTCCAATAAAGAAAAAAATCATTATTTGCTGGCGTAGCTCAGCAGGTAGAGCAGCTGATTTGTAATCAGCAGGTCGGGGGTTCGATTCCCTTCGCCAGCTCCAGTAAATTGAATATGAAGAGAGCCTGTGGTGGGCTGCCCGAGTGGTTAAAGGGGACGGGCTGTAAACCCGTTGGCGAGAGTCTACGTTGGTTCGAATCCAGCGCCCACCACCAATTTGATATAAATCGCAAGAATGCGTTTATAATATGCTTTGCATGTGCGGGAGTAGCTCAGTTGGTAGAGCGTCAGCCTTCCAAGCTGAGGGTCGCGGGTTCGAACCCCGTCTCCCGCTCCAGCGGCTGCCCACGTAGCTCAGTCGGTAGAGCACTTCCATGGTAAGGAAGGGGTCACCAGTTCGATTCTGGTCGTGGGCTCCATGTGTAAATAGATTATTTTGAAAAGGTATGTTGTTAAAATTCAATAAAAATTAAATAAACAACAAAACTTAAAAAGAAGGATTGTAGTGATGTCGAAGCAGAAATTTGAGCGGAAGAAGCCGCATGTGAACATTGGTACG
>CAZJTZ010000052.1:0-6584 GCA_964549105.1 uncultured Nitrospirales bacterium | reverse complement strand
TCGATTCATGACTGTGCCATAATAAGACATGGCTTGAAACTCCTCTGTTGATTAGTGTTTTTAGATAGTACCTCATCTATCTACATCAAAAGTTTCAAGCCATCTTCTAATCTTTTAGCAGTGGGTTAGAGAGTATTTTTTGACTTGACAAAGGGGGATAGGATTTGCTATTATCACTCACTATAGGTGAGTGCTAACAAAATGAAACCTGGTTTCGTTATATATCACGAGGATAAGTCGCTTATCCTTATCGGTGTATATCAAATTTAATCAACTTGTTTATAATTAAAACCTTAACCTTTAACTCTCAAAAGGAGGATGGTGTATTATGGCTACAAAGGTTCGTCCATTAGCAGACCGTATCCTTGTTAAAAGAATTGAACCCGAAGAGACCGTGCGTGGTGGCATTATTATCCCCGACACGGCAAAAGAAAAACCCCAAGAAGCACGGGTTATTGCTGTAGGTCCAGGCAGACTGGATGAGAATGGGAAACGAGTTCCCATGGAACTGAAGAAAGGCGACCATATTTTAATGGGTAAGTACGCCGGAACCGAAGTGAAAATTGATGGCGAAGAGCATGTAATTCTACGCGAAGAAGATGTTCTTGCAGTTATCGAAGAATAATTAAAGAAGGAGGGATGAATTATGGCAGCAAAACAATTAGAATTTGGTGAAGATGCTCGACGGAAAATTTTAGCGGGCGTCGTGAAATTGAGCAAGGCTGTAAAAGCCACTCTCGGTCCCAAAGGACGTAATGTTGTCCTTGAAAAGAAATGGGGCGCTCCCACAGTTACGAAAGATGGCGTGAGCGTTGCCAAAGAGATTGAGTTAGAAGATAAATATGAAAATATGGGTGCTCAGATGGTTAAAGAGGTTGCATCCAAAACCTCTGATGTCGCGGGTGACGGAACTACGACCGCAACAGTGCTGGCTGAAGCCATTTTCCGTGAAGGTATGCGGAATGTTGCTGCGGGTTCTAATCCGATGGCACTCAAACGCGGTATTGAGAAAGCAGTGGAAGCAGTGGTTGACCGTTTAGCGAAGATGAGTAAACAGGTCAAGAATGACCGCGAAGTGTTGCGTAATGTGGCAACCATTTCTGCCAATGGTGATACAGAAATTGGAAACATTATTGCCGAAGCCATGGAAAAAGTCGGAAATGATGGCACAATTACCGTAGAAGAAGCCAAAGGTATCGAGACTACCCTTGAAATTGTTGAAGGTATGCAGTTTGATAAGGGTTATCTCTCTCCTTACTTTGTAACAAACGCAGAAACAATGGAATGTGCCCTTGAAAATTGTTATATCCTTATTCATGAAAAGAAAATTTCCAGTCTTAAAGATTTACTACCTTTGTTAGAACAAATTGCAAAGAGTGGAAAGCCCTTATTAATCATTGCTGAAGATGTTGAAGGCGAAGCCCTGGCTACTCTGGTAGTAAATAAAATTCGCGGAACGATACAATGCTGTGCTGTAAAAGCACCCGGTTTTGGTGACCGTCGTAAAGCCATGTTAGAAGATATTGCTATCCTGACAGGTGGCTTAGCCATTACTGAAGATTTAGGTCGTTCCTTAGAGAACATCACATTGAGCGATTTAGGCTGTGCTAAACGCGTGGTCGTAGATAAAGATACTACAACGATTGTCGAAGGTGCTGGTAAGAATGCAGACATTATGGGCAGGATTAACTTAATCCGTCGTCAAATTGAAGAAACCACTTCCGATTATGACCGTGAAAAGTTACAGGAGCGTTTAGCAAAGTTAGCCGGTGGTGTAGCCGTTATCAATGTAGGTGCAGCAACCGAAGTTGAAATGAAAGAGAAGAAAGCACGCGTAGAAGATGCTTTACATGCAACTCGTGCAGCAGTTGAAGAAGGTATTGTCCCCGGCGGTGGTGTGGCTCTGCTTCGTTGTCAAGAAGCCATTGATGAATTGAAATTAGAAGGAGATGAATCAATAGGTGCTCAAATTGTAAAGCGGGCACTTGAAGAACCCCTCCGTCAATTAGCAGCAAATGCAGGTGATGAAGGAGCAACGGTTGTGCAAAATGTTAAGTCCAAGAAAGGCAGCGTGGGTTATAATGCGGCAACTGGTGAATATGAAGATTTGTTGAAAGTCGGTATCATAGACCCCACAAAGGTAACCCGCTGTGCTCTACAAAATTCATCAAGTATCGCAAGTCTATTGCTGACCACTGAAGTTTTGGTTGCAGAGATACCCGAGCCAGAGAAAAAGGCTCCTGCACCCGGACCCGGTGGAATGGAAGACATGTACTAATACACACGAAATCCAATACTAAGACCCAATAGATAAAGCGGGATAAAGATACAAATAAGAATATCTTTGTCCCGCTTATTTTATTTTGTTATTATACCTTAAAAAATTTGGAAAGGGCATTTAGACATTGTGATAGACAATAAAAGGTCTTTTTTAACATAAAGATAAATAGCGATTTGCCTTTTACATTGATTATTAGAAAGTTATAGGTGCAAAAAAAATAGAGTTTCACATCTGCTAAATCAGAAAGAAAAAAGTAAATACAAAAAAGCAATCACATATCAACGCATATATACATTTTTTTTGCAAAAAAATATTCTAAAAATCCTGTTTTATACAAAAGAAATGCTAATAGTCTTTTCCCTGGTATTCTTTGCAGTTTGTTTCTTAAACTCATAGAACCGAAGGTGGAATTTTTCTATTATTTTTTAACCAAATTATTTTTAAATCCCTAATTTTCCACGAATTAAGTAATATGTAGAAAAATCTGGGAAATGTGTTTTAGATATTACAACAATTTAACATAGAAGAGTAGTAAAACTTTTTATTTATTTTTTAAAAGAAGTAAGTATTAATAAACTGGGTCTGTTTAAAAGGTCTAAAAGGAAGGCGTATTGCTATACGCCCCTACAAAATACAATTGTTTGGATACACAAATTTGTGATGATGAATTTAAGAGCACACAGTAATATATTCTGGGTAAACCCCTACATAACTCAAAAGAAAACGCCAAAATTCCCTTTGCAGTTCTAAAATACGAGGAGATAAAAGACTCTCCCTCTTTGCGGAAGGGGGAGTCCTTATAGGGGGTGTTTAAGAGAAACTGACCTTTCCGTTGCTAACACGAGACCTCCCCTTCGCAAGGTGAGAAGTTTTTGGTCTATATCTATTTATATATTCGAGGTGGGGTCTTTCTGAAAAAGTAGGGGCGTATGGCGATACACCCTAAAAAACGATACCTCCACAAACAAACAATATCTCTAAGATACCGTCTATAAGGGGATTGTCTAAAAAGTCCTTTTTTAAATATTGCATAAAATATCAGCGTCTTTTTATATTGACATGTAATTGCTTGTATTCTCATTTATTTTTTTAAATCACTAAAATCGTCTCGAATTGACTTTTGGACAACCCCAGTTTGATAACACCTTTTCAAATAACCCCTTTAATAAGTCCCCCTGACATAGGGGAAAGCATGTTATTTTTTAACTCAACGAATTTGTTTTCACTTTCCTTCGCCTTGTTCGGGATGGCATGCTGCAGTAGACAAGGAATGCCTTCCCATCCATCTGTCTCGATAAAGGAATAATATCACCAATCCGCTCAATGGAATGATGCCTATCGCAAGCCATTGCATCATATCCAGACCCCATAAACCCTTCCCATAATCCGCTCGAACAAAATCCTGCACAAAACGATTCAAAAAATATAACCCCAAAAAAGAACATGTTATCACCCCCTTACGGGGCTGACGATTACGGATATACAAAAGAATAACCCCTATCACTATCCAGATACCTATCTCATACAACTGCGTCGGATGCACTGGCAAAGAGAAAAATTGGTCTGATGAAATTAAGCTTTTGCTTATATGCTGTCCCCATGCAACACTTCCCTTGGGAAACCGTAGTCCAAATATAGATTGTGTCACCGTTCCATGGCAACATCCCTGACAAAAACAACCCGTCCGACCCAATACACCTCCAACCGGTATATATGGAATAAATACCTCTAACCCTTCTATTCGTGGAACCTTCTTCAATTCCAGATAAATCAATGCACCAAAAATACCACCTAAAAAAGCACCCAGAAACATACTACCACCTCACTGCAAATCAAAAAAATGCACCTTTGAGCCTGGACATGACATAAACAGATAAAAAAATACACGACCCAAAACAAATGCAAAAGGGGCTACAAGTAATAAAATCCCTATCCCTATTGGATACCTTTGCCCATACCGATAATTCCACCTCAAACCCAACACCATCACCATCATTACCGCCAGAAAGTTAAAAATGTTATACAAACTTATATCAAAACCGAGAACATAAATAGATGGAAACATCTTTGTTTAACTCCCTATTAAATATCAAAAACAGTCAAAAATAATCTAAAGCCTCTTTATTATTAATCCTTATATATATCTGTTGAATTTCTATTTCTGGGAATATATCAAAAACTACCATATCTTTAACCTTGAAGAATTCATACTAAAATTTATTTGTTTTTTAACGGCATTTCCTATCTATCATTAGAAAAAACTCCAGCCCAAATATCTATGTGTTAGATACATCAATACTAAAACTATCATCACCCCAAAACCTACAAATATCATTGCACGAAAAGGGATGTTCCAAAATTGGTTCTTTTCTGAATGACTTCCTATAGCCTCGCGTTCTGTAATCGGTGGTGCGGTAAATACATCTTCTGGAATTGGTTCGTTCACCTTCAAACTTGTAGGAATTATAGAAAATTCATACAGTGTATCTACCCCCACAGGGGAAAAACAACGTTTTACAAGATACTCTTCACGAGAAATAACCCCTTGTATTACATCTTTATCTAATTGAAAACCATCAGATGTAGTTGTGTCTATGTAATATTTTTCTTCTCTACCTTTCAACGGAAATCGTACCCCTTTACTTGTCATAGTATAATCATCGAAGAAATAAGTTTTCTCTATCCATTTTGGAGTCATGCAATTAATAATTCCATCATATCCACATTTTTGGAAGTCTTCAGTTTTCCATATTCGTCCATAGTATTCCACATAATCTATTTGCCGAATATCTCCCTTCTGGTCTATCCATATATCCAAACTTAGAGGAACCTCTTTTCCAAAAGAATCTTCAAAATAATTTGCTCGGTGCCACAAAATAGTATATTCTCCCTCATGATGGAGATGAAACGGACCCGGCAGGTCTAAAAATTCTGTTAAACTTATTCCCCAGGTTGAAATTAAGTTATCCTCTGTCCCATCACCTACCCTACCCACCATATTCAAAGGAGTTATATGAGAAAAGGGAATTATATCTCCTGTTCCTGAAAGTTTATTTAAGTACACCTCTTTCATATCATCAGAAACAAGAAGAGACCATATCTGCCCATCTTTCATATAAGAAGCGCTCCTGAACTGATGTTTGTTTTCTCTGCCATTATTTATTTGCTGAAGTGTAAATTGATAGTTCTCCTTACTCTTTTCTTCAATAAATTTTTTAACGATGTCCAGAGCTGAGGTAGGTTCTTCTTGGGATGGTAGAGGTTTTGTTTTTTCTGGAAAAAGTAATGTATCTTTCTTTATCTCACTATTATAGACAGATATAAAAAAATTCTTCTTATCACAAGTAAATGCTATCTCAAATTCATCCACCGCCTCTAACTCATTGGGTGGTCTATTTTTTATTGATGCTCGTACCCTATCTCTAAGCCCTGTATCTTTATAATAAAACTCCCCTTTACATTCTACAGATATAAACTGAGCAACTTTACCTTTTACTAAGTCAATAACCTGCTTTAATTCAGTAGCGTCCTGAGGATGTTCGCACGGATATGGGAAAATGGAATTTAAGCAAATGAAGAAAACAAAATTTATTATTCCCATACTTTTTCTCCTTTTATTTTTAAATCTCAAAACGTTTATAAATGATTACATTACCTCTTCTCTTTAATTGAATTCTCCTGTAAACTTTATTAATACTCTTTCTTATTTATAAAATGGCAAAGTGTGTAATTTGACATATTTCACATACAGGATAGCTGCATCTTCCTTTATCCCCTACTCGAAATAATACACAGCCTGAGCCCGTGCATAAACAACCACAAGTAGGACAGTCTGGGCAATCTGAACTTTCACACGGTTCTGAACAGCCAGTTCCAACTTTTTCGCCTTGACACTCATAAATATAAGTGTCAGTTGGACAATAAAGAAGATATGTTTCACCATATCTACAATCACAACCTAATGTTGTTATATCACACTCAGTAAAATCTGAAGGTGGTTCTTTAGGACACATGTCAATAGGGTTACACTCACATCCTGGAGTATTACTTTTCTCGCCAGCGGCATACACTTTCCCTTCAATGAAGATTGCAGTAATTCCGCTAATAAGCAGGATTAATGAAATGATTGTGGCAGGGTAGCGTTTGAGGATACTTAGAATTTTCATGACTCGTTCTCCTTTTGTTTAAGGGTTCCGATTAGGTTTACATTTATATATTCAACTTCCCAATAAATGTAGTTTATCATTTTTTTTTTTTCAATGTCAAGTTTTTTAATGATATCTTTATAATTATTTTATTCAAG
>CAZJTZ010000051.1:0-8503 GCA_964549105.1 uncultured Nitrospirales bacterium | reverse complement strand
AAGAGGCGGCTATGGATATAGTGAACATTATAGACCTGTTATCCTGTAAAGACTATGATAGATTTAGAACCCGTATCAGAGAACCTGACCAACAATTAACCCTATTCTAAATAAACTACATCACTCCAATTCTTTTAGCGGACAGCAGTTACAACAAATCTATAATTCAAATTTACATATCTTTTTATCATAGTCTTTCTCCTTAATATTCTAGTTATTTACCTTTCCCATGCAAGTTACTACAGTTCTATTTTGAACATTTCCATACCAATTGGTTCTAATTTTTCAACCTCTATCCACATTACTCCCTCAGATTCTTCTAACTTGTTATGGGCACTCATCATAAAAGATGTATACTTAAATGGCACTTCCCATGCGTAATAATAATTTCTATCTTTCCAGCCTTCAAGAGAATCATAAGCAGGTGCAATAACTAATTTTATTTCTGTATTTGGGACTAATTCTGCCGAATGACACATAAACCTTTTCAATCGTGAAGATAGAGAAAGCATATATTTTGTGGCAACCTTATTTACCTTATCCACGGGACAAGGTTCTTTCGGTTTTTGATTTTTTGGCTGTATAGATAGGGTATATCTAAAATCTACCATTCCATTTATTGTTGATGTTAACATTCTCAATCCTTTATAACGACATGGAATTCCATTAAGTAAAGCGACTCTTCTCATGCAAATTAAATATACCTTATCGTATTCAGTTATTTCTGGAGATGATAGGTTTGGATTGTCATCTATTCTTAAATATTTGATGATAGGCTCGAAACCTTTTATTGCCTCTTCCTTTGAAAGGACTCTGTCTTTTTCTACGACAGGTGTGCTTATTTTGGGGTCCATTCCATATAAGTAAATAACTTTGTCTCCTCCATCAGGGATATACAACTCAGGAAAAATAAGTGGCAAATTAGTCTTTACACGATACTTTCTATAGTTTATGCCCAAAAGAAAAGGTTTAGGTGATAACGAGTCTTTATATTCTTTCCCTTCTATACCTTCATACTTAATGTCTAAAACATCTACATTAACATAATTTTTCATAAAATCCACTATAATCTGGTTATCCTTTTCGTCTGTTTCACCCCACATACAAAATATCGGGAATAATGCAAAAAGAGCAAATGCGATTTTAGGAAAACCTCTTATCCTCTTCCTATAAACTTTTTTCCTCATAATCTTTACTCCCTTATATTAAAGATACTTTAACAACCTTACACCTATAATAATACATCTCCCAACACTGAAATAGGTAGAGATGGATATTTCTCTTTTGTATGGTAAGCAGCAGTAAAAACACTTTCATGGTCCACAGATATCCTATTCCAAAATTCTGCTTCAAAAAGTATTATCTGAAAAAGGTTAATATTATCAGAAAAACTTAATATGCAATTTGTATTAAAAGCACTCTTCCATTCATTCAGAAATATACCTGCATAACAACAGCAAAGATAAACAAATTTATAACTACTATTACCAACATTATTTTCTGAAATTTCATTTGGCAAAATAGTACATAGGTCATCTATACATGGGTTTTCTTCCGTAGTAAGATTTAAAATATTTCCATTTGTGCTATGTCCGTAATAACAAAAAATATTATTGTCTTTTAAGAAAGGTAAAACTTGTGCATCTTCATCAATTTGATTTTTATAATTTACAAAGTAACATAATCCCTGAAGAACTTCATCCGATGAAAAATTTATTTCCGGAGAAAACATTATTGTTTCCACTATTAACGCCTTTAGTTGTTCGAAGACGGCGTGGATTTGGAGGGAGGTCATACCCCCGGGTAGATGGAGATTATTCGGATTGGGGTCGTATGAACCCCACCAGTTCATATACCAGGTTATTGTAGGCAATAGCATATTTTGTAACTCTACCCAGCCATTTTCACTGTTATATTTCCAGCATTTGAAGTTTTCGTACATTTTTAATGTAAAACAAAAATCAAAGAGAATTAAAACCTAATTCCTTTTAGTATTTGTAAATACATACAATTAGCAAAATTTGTATCCATTTTCTTTCTATTTTTCGATACTCTAACTAATTTAACCAATAAAGTTGTTTAGTTCCGGCTCCAATAATTTTTTTTGTTACTGGGTCTATCCAAATTAAACCATCAGAATCCCCTGCTCTTTCAGTAATTCTTATTTCTATCTCCCATACATAAAAATATTCAACCTTTTTCATAAATTCTTGTTCTTGGTGTGCAGAAAAAATGTTGTAATTTGGCGCTATTACAAGTGTAGGTTCTTTTTCTATTATTGTAAAGGTGTGATGTTTAAAGTAATCCTGTGAGGATAACTGTTCCTTAATGGTTTCTAATTCTTCTCTGTTCCATTTATATTGGGGCGGTTTTTTATTTATAGGGAGATATGCTGGTTTGTAAGAAAATTGGCATATAGACCCATTTTGTTTAGATAAATTACAAGAAAATCCAGAACCTCTACATGAAATATTTTCTATTTCTATATTTGCAGACCGGATAAAGTAATATTCATTTTCTGTCGTTATCGAATACTTAGACATATCTTCAGGAAGTTTGTATAATTTTAATAGTTTTTTTATTTTATTAAAAGCCTCTACTGTAGTTATATTTTTCGTTTCTTCTGTTATTTTTTTCTCATTAGCATTTACAAAACTATATACTTCACTTCCATTTTGGTTAATAACTAATGTAATTTTATCATTAATAAAAACCCTGAAATTTGCTTTAGGTCCAAAAATACTTTTATCAGGAAGTGCATCATAAAACTGAATTTTTGACTTATCATTTAACTCAATTTCCAGGTAATCCCTCAAAAATTTTTTTATGTTTTCTTCTCTCTCATCATTACCTTTTACCTCACCATTGGCATACTTAACCAAGATAAAGATACTTAAGCATAAGCACAGGCTGAATATTATTTTATTCCTCATAATTTCCCTTTTTTTAGTTATTCGTTACTGTGATTTTGTGTATAATTCCTTTTGGCAAATCTATTACAATACACAGTTTGTTTATCTCAGCTCCCAGGGTTTTCAAGCCCTTAAAATAAAATATTGAAAATCCGTCCATCATCCAACGGCTAACAATTATTCCATCGTCTTTGTTCTCTTTATTTAGGATATCTTCATAATTTAGTTTGTATAAAGTTAGAACTGGCTCAATATAAGACTTGTAATTACTCAAGTCTTTCATTGATGATATATCTAAAGAATCATCTTTTTTAATAGAAAATAGGGAAGACCTGTGTAATGTATGTGAAATAGAAAAAATAATTCTATCACTTAAATCATAGAACACTAGTATATATGGGTCAATTGCAGTGTAATATGTATTACCATTTTTGGGAGGTTCAGGGAAAAAGTAATATTGAATATAATATTTTTTTGATTGACTATGATATTTATTATGAAAACAACAAAAGTAGTTTACTTCTTTTAGATTAAAAATGTTAAAAATGATATTTTTTTCTTCTTCAAACTCTTCACAAGAACTTGATTTGTTTTTTTGTGGAATTATTGCATTTGCAGATGGATAATATAATCTGAAAATATTATACTCGTCAAAGGGATTTGATAGTATTTGCGTAAGTAAAAATATAGGTTCGAGGATAATCGTTTTATTTCTAAACCCTGTATAAAAATAGCCCACTAATTGTAAAGGTTTAGATATAACTAAGCCTAAACTTTCTACTACCCTTTGTCTATCTTTATTAGCATAAAAGTAAGATATTAGTATTGTGAAAAATATCAATATTGACATTGCTATTCCTAATCGACCATATAGAATATATCTTTTGATTTTTCTTCGTCGTTTTTGAGTCATTGCAATTCCTATAGTCCTAATTGTTCTTTATTCTTTAGTATTAGTGTTTTGCATTTGCAAATAGATGTTAAAGAAAAGTTTGTGATTAACATCCATCTCGTCTATAACAGAATCCAGATTAGTGGAAAATTCAAGATATTCTGTATCTTTCACAAATTTAAGATTAATACACCTCACTATTATTGGTTTACAAAATTCATTAACTTCTTTCATAAAACCTATATAGGAAGGGAAAAATAGTTCAGGTGCAATAAATGGATTAATGTATATACCTTTTATTTCCCAACTCCCATTAGATTCTATTATCTTATAATTAGATATGTCATCGGGTAACCCAAGATATTGTATTATCGGTCTTATTAAAACAAAAAAATGATTTATAGAAGTAGTTTTTTCTTTCCCTTCTAAATTTTTTGGAAAATTTCCTTTGAAACCTACAACTTTTAGTGTGTTATAAGATGTGCATAACTTTAATTCATCGCCATCCTCTAACCTATATAAAATAAAAAATAACTCACCGCATCCTCCTCCTACTTCCCAAAAACTATCCTTTTCCCAATATCTTGGCAACATTCTACGAACAGGGTATACTTTTACCTCTCCTAATATTTGTCTCAAAAAATTCTCATTGCATTCCAATACTTCACCTGGGACTGTTTTGAGAGTTTGATAATCTACGAAGGAAATTATCCTGATAAATCCATAAAATAATATCCCTATAATAAATATTGTTAATAAATATCTATAAACTCTTATACTCATAAATAGATATATCCATTTCCATCCAATACCAACATAGAACCCACAGATGATTCTGCTGCTGCTTGTATTGTCACATTATAGTCAAATAAATAATACCAGAATAAAGAATCAAAAACATTTGCTACAAAATCTTGAATTTCTCCATTAAAACCTAAAAAACATTCCGCATTGAATGCTTGCCTCCAAAGACTTGCTTCTTCCCCTGTATGACATGCCAATATATAAACAAATTTATAATGGGCTTGTGCATTACCATTATTCCAAATAGTGTTTGCTATATCAGACTCTTCATTGACACAATACGGATAGCCCTGATATGCACCTATACAGCATTCATTCTGTATAGGACAATTCTCTGGGTCTATTAATAGAAGGTAATCATTCCCAGCATGTCCATCATAACAAAAGATATCATAATTTTTTGTTAAATCAGACAAAAAACCATATTTGTTATTGGTTTGAATGTAGTCGACATGATAACACCCATCATCTTTCAACTTATCCTTTGCATTACTTACAAACCACACTCCCTCTCCTCTTACAACCAGTGCCTTTAGTTGTTCGAAGACGGCGTGGATTTGGAATGTGGTGGTACCCCAGGGAACATGGTAATAGTATGGGTCTAAGTATCCCCACCAGTTCATATACCAGGTTATTGTAAGCAATAGCATATTTTGTAACTCTACCCAGCCATTATCACTGTTATATTTCCAGGATTTGAACCTCCATGCAGGACTGCATGACTCCTCTATGTATCTTATCTTTTTCTTTTTTTACAATGACAAGGTGTAAATATTACCTTTTATTTTTTATATTGCTATTCTTAATCACTTTATAATACATGATTCTGCAAAGTTCAATTAATCACTTCTTATATTCACCTTCACTATTTAGCCCCTACGACTTCTAAATTTTCTACCTCTACCCACACCGCACCTTTAAATTCTTTACTCCTATCTGAAGGAGGTCCTGGCATCTCAGTTATGACTGCTCCGAAATATGGCTCCCAATACATAATCGGGACTTCCCACGCATAGTAGAATTGCTTATGAATCCAGTGAACTCCTGGAATCTCTAGTAGATTAACCCCTGGTGCAATTACTAATTGAATTGTTTCTCCTTCAATTAAATAGGGTAGATGATTTTTGTTTGCACACAATCTTTCCTGTGTTTTTAACCATTCCTCCGCTATTTCCTTAACCTTTTCTACAGGGCAGACACCTTCTGGTTTTCTGTTTTTCGGAAATACTGCTGGAGAATAAGAAAAAGACACTACTCTTTTATAACTCATAGATACTCGTGCAGAAATACCTCTATATCGGCATAATACTCCTTCTAACATTGCATCTTGATTTATAACAAAAAAGTCTTCAAAAATATCATGATATTCCTTTATCGTAGGAGAAGATAGTTCTTTTTCTATATTTATTTCTAAATATCTAAAAAATAGTTCTAAACTTTTTATCGCCTCTTCCTTAGTAAGCCATGTGTTTTTACTCGGTTTCTCATGCTTTATATCCCCTCTTCTGTTGTATTTATCATATAATGTATAAGAAAACACCTTGCCCATTGTTTCGGAGACTATGAATTCGTAAAATATGGAGCCATCTCCTCCCTCCGGATAAATTTCGTATATTTTATAATTAAGACCAAATCTCTGGGGAAAAAGGTGGTTTGACAACTCATCTTTCTTGTAGTCCCCTATACATTTTATTTTTTCTACTTCTACATATATTACCTTTCTTGCAAAATCTCTTATAATTTGTTCATCTTTCTCACTTATCTGTTCTCCCATAGAAAAAAAGGGTAAAAAGATAACTACCAATCCCAAACCATAATTTTGTAACCTCACTCTTTTTATAATTCTCACTTCTTGTTCCTTTCTATCTTATTCTAACTTCGATAATTCAAATAAACATCACCCAGGACTAATGAAGGAATCCACCGGTCCGGGTCATCTATATATCTGTTATATATCACATTAGACGCATAATTTGCTGCAAAATAGACAGACACCCTCTCCCCTATAATCTTACCCAAAAATTCATTATCAAATTCTATCATACTACCTCCATTAACTCCTGTCAAAAAGCCAAGAGAGCAAATAGAATTAAACACATCATGCCATTCATCTAATATTATACCCTGCATACACAAAAGAAAATAAATAAATTGAGACATCTGAAAAAATGGGCGATTTAGTTTTCTTTTATTGAAGGGACGATTTTTATTTTAGAATGTTGTTTTTTGTATTAAAGAGTGTGTGGGATAGACTCTCCTTGTATTTATATTTTCTATTTTTTGTTGTAATATTTATAATTTTCCAATTCTTATCCCTTTCTTATACGGTATTAATACTAAATTTTACTACACTTAATCTTATATATTGAGACTTATTACAACAATTCCTATAACCTACCGCCCCCTGACATCTGCCGATATTTCTAGTTAAATACTTTTCCTCTCTCAATTTCTATTAAGAACTGACTAAAATACTTCAAGCGTCCAGGGTTCTATATAAATCATTCCATTCATGTATATAAATCTATCATGAATACCTTGACCTAACATCTGGGATTTATACACAAAAGGAACCTCCCATGCATAATAAAATTCCTCTTTCCATATTCTCGTATAAACATTTACTTTTGGTGTAATTACCAGTTCTATCTTTTTCATTTCATCTATTTTTGGTTCTTCCCTCTTCATATTCTCTTCTAACCACTTCATCGCTATCTCTTTTATCTTTTCTTCTGGACATGGAAAATCAGGCTTTGCATTATTAGGTGAGACTGGTGGAACACAATAAAAAGACTGAATTTCCCCATCTTTTCTTGAAATATGCACATAGAATCCTTTCTTTCTACATGGGACACCATTATATAATGGATATCTCTTCAATATATAAAACCTTTCTCCTGAACTATTTTCCTTATATTCTTCTGTTTCATAATCAGTGTAATCTTTTCCTTTCATTCCCGAATATTCTATTAACGGTTGAAGTTTTTTTATAATCTCTTCTTTACTCAGCCATGAAAAATTTATATCTACCTTTTTAATTTTTTCTATAGGTTTAAGCGTAAAAAAACAAATATCAATTACTTTCTTTTCGTTTCTATCTATGCATCCTTCGCACAATTGAGGAATATAAAATTCCATATAAGAAACCCCTAATAAATGTGACGATGGAAATTTGCTGATTTTTGGATTGGTTATCCGCATTTTCTGCGTCACTTCTTCTCCCAATACCTGCTTAAAAAATTCCTTAACTATTTCTTCATAATTATTTATTGAATCCTCACCATTTGCATACTTAGCGGGAATACATAAAAAGAATAAGGACACTACTATTACTATTATTTTAATTACACTTGAAATATTCTTCATTTCCATTTTCCTTGTATTATTAGTTTTACAGATGAATACATTCTTTACATAAACATATATTTGCCCCTGATAAAACCAAAGGGATATATTCTGGATTAATATTATATTCCTCAATTACTTTATCTTTTGCCTTAACCGCAGCTTCGTAGATATACAAAAAATGGTCAAACGCATTCTCCCAAAAATTTAGGTCAAAATAAAAAGCCACTTGGTCTGGAATATCTCCATTAAATCCTAAAGCACATGGGGCATTAAATACATATCTCCAAAAATCAATTTGAATACCTGCTCTACAACATAATAAATATACAAAATTGTAATTATGTTCCATATTATATTCATATACTTCATCAGGGGTAATCCAATCTTCATCCGGAAACATGCCTACTCCTACATATAAATATCCATTTTCATTTCCATGTCCACGAAAAGTAAATAAATTATGACTATCTGTCAGGAGACGGTAGGTTGTATGAATTGTTATAATAAGTATCAATCTATAAGATTAAGTGTAGTAAAATTTATGTTA
>CAZJTZ010000050.1:0-9067 GCA_964549105.1 uncultured Nitrospirales bacterium | reverse complement strand
ATACTCAAAATATTTTGTAGGGGCGTATGGCGATACGCCCCAAAACCAATACCCCCGCAAATAACCGATACTTCCGAGGTGTCGTCTATAAAGGCATATAGTGATACGCACTCTTTTTATTACCCTTCCAGCAAAATATTGATAGAAAATAGTGAATGGTTTTTATAAAAGTGCAATCAGGGAATTGTCCCCCTTAAAAACCGTTAGCAAGTTTAATAACAATCACAGAAAAGGAACTTACAGTTTTACATGAGCGTGGACGCTCGTGATACCCTTTAAAACCTGACTATATGAATAGATATAAATAAAAAAACTCCTCACCTTGCGAAGGGGAGGTGTCGCGTCAGCGACGGAGGGGTCAATTCTAATCAAACACCCCCTCTTACGACTCCCTCTTTCGCCAAGGGGGAGAGCCTGATTATTCACACCTTGCTATTATCAACGACTCCTCACCTTGCGAAGGGGAGGTGTCGCGTAAGCGACGGAGGGGTTAGTTCAAACTAAACACCTCTATAATAACTCCACACAGCAGAAGAAAAATTTGAATATCTGTGTTATACCCCTCTTACGACTCCCTTTAAAACCTGACTATATGAATAGATATAAATAAACGACTCTTCACCTTGCAAAGGGGAGGTGTCGCGTCAGCGACGGAGGGGTCAATTCTAATCAAACACCCCCTCTTACGACTCCCCCTTTCGCCAAGGGAGAGAGTCTATTAATACCCCTACCCACACACCCCTACACTGTAATAGACATCGTTATCGTCTATCAAAAAATATATCATCTTCCCTAATCTTTCAGCAAAAGTATTAAAAACCCCTACAAATCTGACCCACTCTATTTTGGACATTACAAAATAGCAGATATATATTTTTGTTCCTTATAATTCGCTGTGCTTTAAGTATTATTAGATATAATAATGTAATTTATTTGGGAAAAATTATTGAGAGAATATAATATTAATTAAATAACACGAATTTTGATTAAAATAAGATTATAAAATGAAAAGATTTTTAATCAATTTTAGTTAATTTTTAGAACATATAATCTTATAAAAAAAATTAAACACATGCTTAGTTTTACAAATGGACAAATGTATATATTCGGGAAAACTTCTTTTCGAATATAATTTTAAATATAAATTATAATGACTAATTAAACTGATTTATAACCAGGAGTAAGACAATGACTGACAAAGAAAGACTTGAATTTAAAGATTTGCAGATATTTATTAAAAGTGAATTCGGCACAGAAAAGTGGCTTACAATCTATAAATATAGCAAGCAAGATTATGAAATAGTAGATATTTACTGTGCATTAATACCACCAAAAATAGAAATAAAAGTGTTTGCTAATGTTAATCGGGACTTATCATTTGAACAAGGAATGCCTGTAAATTCTTTTTCTGAGACATTAAATAAAAACACCTATCTTCGATTTGGAAATTACGAAGGAATAGAACCGTTAGTATTCTATCGTAGTTTCTACGAAATAAAAAAACCATACTTAGAAATTTCAGAAGAATTTAGACATTTTTTTAATCTTTATCAAGATAAATCTACAGGGAATCTTATATATATTGACAATAATGGAGACGAAGAAGAAGTAGTAAGAATGAAAGAGGATGAAATCCAAATTAATCTTCCTTTTATAAAAAATTATTTAAATATAAAAAATATGTATCTTGCAGTATATTTTGAAGTAAGAAGGTTTGCAGATTCTCCTCTTAATGAACTTGGTCTTAAAAGTGACCAGAGAACATATAAGGACTCTAATTATATTTACATGATTTCTATTGATAAAAAACATCCCAGTTTAGTTGAAGATAAATGGAATAGTTTTGCACAACTTTTAGGCAAAAAAATAATTAAAGGAGATGGTTATAAAACGAATGAAACAGAGAAAAAGTTCGTTGATTTTATAATTGGGGTAGATGAAAATGGAAATGAAATCACACACACTTGCAATGAAGATAATCTTTCAAATCATTTTGGCAAAAATGCTGGAGCCCCTAATTATTTAACACCTGTATTTTTTAAAAAAGAAGTTCTCGGTAAGTATTACTCTAACCCATCAAAATACTATGTTAAAGATGGATATTTAGGATGTGGCTCACTTTGGAGCTTAGGAATAGATAATAATCACGAAAAATATGTAATAGTATATCTTGGAGATTTAGGACATCTTCTGTATAAAGAACAAATTTATTGGAAGAGTTTTAACATCCCTCCGGATGGAACAATAAGTATAACAAAATTTAAGCGAGACATTATGGCAGAGTCTGCTGACTCTGAAAGAAGCGATTTGTATTTTAAAGATAAATTTATATATTTTCAACAAGAGTGGGAAAAAAAGTTTGGCTGGCATCTATTTTTACCACTATCACAAGAAGACGAGCATCATTTTAAGACTTTGAGAATACCTCTTAACAATGAACAAAAAGAGTTTGACGGACAAGTTTTGTCAT
The DNA here is from genome assembly GCA_964549105.1 of uncultured Nitrospirales bacterium. GTDB lineage: Bacteria > Hydrogenedentota > Hydrogenedentia > Hydrogenedentales > Hydrogenedentaceae > Hydrogenedens. The sequence goes on along the minus strand of CAZJTZ010000050.1, from coordinate 6,597 downwards.
TAACAAAGATTTTAATTGATTCTCTTAATGAAGAAAAATTAGCTACCAGGCTTCCAATAAAGAAAGATGCAAAAGGTATTGATAAGTTAGAGGTATTTCTGAAATCGAAAAACATTAAATTTTTAGAAATGATAGAATTTCTTAGGAATTTGCAGCGACTTCGGTCAACAGGTGTAGCACACCTTAAAGGAAAGAATTATGATAAGGTTAAAAAGGAGTTTGGGATTGGGGAAAAAGAATTCCCAGAAATATTTGATGAGATTTTAAAATATTCTATTATGGTATTAAATTCATTGGAAAATAAATTTTTAAAAGTTGAGTAATAAATAGGATATTAGTTGTAATTCCTTCATATTCTATTTAGGTCTATAAAGGTTGTAATATAAAAATAGTTTCTAAACTTTCGATAGTATATACTGATAGACTTTATTCAAAGTTATGTTTTTGCTGATTTATAGCAGAAAAAAAATAGAAAAAGCCATTTATATCCCTAAGAATTGAGGGAAAGATTTTTCGATACGCTCGAAATGACAGATAGAGTTTGAAATGATGAAGGGTGGTAGTTGATTAGGTATGAAAGATATTGGATAGAAAATCTTTTATTATTGTTAAGTGTCAAAAAGGTAAGGTATATTATTTTTAGTTCGTAAGTATATTTTAAGTGTATTTGGAGCAGATAGTAACAATACTTATGTTTGTAGCGGATGGTTGTCATTAAGGGTGGTGTTCATAATTTTCTAATAAATGGGTGAATCTTGTATACTATAATGTTGTTCTGACCTTTAATTTTCCAAATGAAAAAAAACAGTATAAATGTAAGGTAATTTATTTTAAAGGATTGTATTATTATGGAGTTGCCCAAAAACTATAATATAAAAGGGATTGAAGAAAACTGGATTAAGAACTGGCTTGATACTAAATTATATCAGTGGGATTCTACTAAATCGAGGGAAGAGACTTTTGTTGTGGATACGCCGCCGCCAACGGTCAGTGGCTCGCTGCATGTTGGGCATATGTTCAGTTATTCGCACCAGGATTTTATTGTTCGTTATCAAAGGATGAAAGGTAAGAATATCTTTTTCCCGATTGGCTGGGATGACAATGGTTTGCCCACAGAAAGAAGGGTGCAGAATTATCTGAATGTCCGTTGTGAGCCGTCTTTGCCATACGACCCTGACTTGAAGGTATCACTCGGCAGGAAAGGTGCTCCATTGCCCGTTAGTCGTAAGAATTTTATTGAATTGTGTGACCAGGTGATTGTTGAAGATGAAAAGGCGTTCAGGCATTTATGGACGCGGCTGGGGATGAGTTATGATTGGGAACTTGAATATGCAACCGTAGATAGGCATTGTCGTCTAATTTCGCAGGCGAGTTTTATAGAACTTTATAAAAAGGGTGAGATTTATCAGGAGGATAAGCCTGTGTTATGGGATGTGGATTATCAAACAGCCATTGCTCAGGCTGAACTTGTAGATAAGGATGTCCCAGCCGCTTATTATTATTTCCGTTTTCCATTCCCTTCGTCAGATGAATATTTAGTGATAGCCACAACGAGACCTGAATTGCTGCCTGCCTGTGTAGCCGTTTTGGTTCATCCTGAAGATGAGCGGTATAAGCAATACATTGGCAAGACGATTTTGACGCCATTGTTCCATGTGCCTGTGCCTGTTATGGCAGATGAAAAGGCTGAACCAGATAAAGGGACAGGTGTCGTAATGGTTTGCACCTTTGGAGACCAGACAGATGTGGAATGGTGGAAACAATTTAATTTGCCACTTCGACAAATCATAGCGAAGAATGGGACTTTGCTACCTGTAAAATTTGTTGGCACTAAGGAAAAGTCCGCAGGTTCTTCTGAAACGGTGCAATTGGTAATACCCTCAGAAAATCCGGATAAGGCTAATGAGGTATATTCTAAAATGCAGGGGCACTACACTGGCAGTGCCAAGAAGATTATTGTTGAGATTGCCAATCAAACTGAAGGTGTTATAGACCGTCCCGAAACGCAGATTACACATGCAGTTCGATTTTTTGAGAAAGGTGAGCGTCCACTTGAAATTGTGCCCACGCGGCAATGGTATACCCGTATCATGGACAAGAAAGAAGCACTCATTGAACAGGGTAAGAAAATAAATTGGTATCCTGAATATATGTATAAGCGGTATGAGCATTGGGTTGAGGGACTAAATCAGGATTGGTGTTTGAGTCGTCAGCGATTTTTTGGTGTTCCTATACCTGTCTGGTATCCGATTAACGAAAATGGAGAGATAGAATATAGAAAGCCGATTATGCCTGATATAAAGGATTTGCCAATAGACCCATTATCAGATGTTCCTCCCAATTATACGGCTGACCAACGGGATAAGCCTAACGGTTTTACAGGTGAACCCGATGTTCTGGATACCTGGGCAACCAGTTCGCTAACACCTCAAATTGCAACGCATTGGTTTCTAAATTCAGAGCGACACAAGAAACTGTTTCCAATGGATATACGACCTCAGGCTCATGACATTATTCGGACCTGGGCATTCTATACGATTGTGAAAGCATACCTCCATGATGGTGAAATCCCATGGAAAAATGTTATTTTGAGTGGTTGGATTTTAGACCCTGACCGTAAGAAAATGTCCAAAAGCCATGGCAATGTAGTAACGCCAGAGCCGCTAATCGAGCAGCATGGTGCGGATAGTGTCCGTTATTGGGCAGCCAAAGCACGGTTAGGTGTGGATACGGCTTATGACGAGCAAGCCTTTAAGGTCGGCAGAAAGTTATGCACAAAATTGTTCAATGCAAGTAAATTTGCGATTATGCAATTGCAGAATATTGATGGACAGATATTGAGAGATGAGGCGATACAGAATCCGATTGATGTGGCTGTGATTAACGAACTCAAGACCTGTATCCAGAAGGCAACGGAAAGTTTTGAGGTGTTTGATTATGCACAGGCTTTGATGTTGACTGAGGAATTCTTCTGGAGCGTATTTTGTGATAACTATTTAGAAATTATCAAACCGCGGGTTTATCAGACAGAAGTAGATGATGAACGAATCTCTGCGTGCAGTGCATTGCGGCTAATTCATCGAGCAATCGTTCGATTGTTTGCACCTTTCCTACCGTATATTACAGAAGAGATATGGAATTGGGAATATGCAAAGGATGAAGGTATGCGCTCCTCTGTGCATAAAAGTCCATGGCCCGCTATGAGAGAGTTTGAAGGTGTTTCTGAAACGAAATATCCCGATTTATATGAAGTGCTTGTTGAACTTATTAGTCCCATAAGAAAGGCAAAGACAGATGCAAACATCAGCGTAGCCGCACCTGTGTCGAAGATAGAAATAAAGTGTCCAGCCACAATGAATGAGATGTGCAATCTTTTGGTGAAAGATGTGGTTGCCATGTTGCATGTGAACGAATACAATATCCAGACGGGCAATGGGAAAATTGAGGTCCTTGTCTATATCTAAAAATATACATACCCTAATTTTTTCAAGTCGTTTATAATAAGATAAGTGATTATTTTGACTATTTAGGTGAAGAAATGGATGAGTTAATCAAGAGTGATATTTTAAGGTCAAAGATTAGAAAAGAGTATATAAGTTGCAGGGGTAAGTTATATAATTTTTCAATTCCTGTGAAGGTCGTTCGTATAAGTGAAAATGTCATACCAGAGGAGATAAGAGCGAAATATCCAGATTGGACTCCTGATTTTTATATTTACGATACTTCTGGACCTTATGCAAATAGTAGTAGAGTTGAAAATATTCAGCAAGGGATTCAAAAAATCCGTAAAGATTGGCTTGATTCAAGTGACAATGTTTGCAGTTGTCAAAAAAATGGGAAGACGATAAGGAGTGCAAAAGATGGGCAACGAGTTACACAACGGTATTATGCACGCAAAGGCATTATCACTCCTGAAATGGAATATGTAGCGATTCGCGAAAGTGTCGAATTACAACAGAATAAAGCATGGGTCGAGTGGTTATGGAAGGACAGGGCAGAGGAAATAATCAGAGGTGGAGTCATCAGTCCAGAGTGGATTTGTAAGCAGTTGGCAGATGGAAAAATCATTATTCCTGCAAATATAAATCATGCAGAATTAGAACCGATGGGTATAGGACAGGGTTTGCGAACCAAAATTAATGCGAATATAGGGAACTCTTCTATACGAAGTGGCGTGTCGGAAGAGGTAGAAAAAATGGTCTGGGCTATCGTATGTGGTGCAGATACCGTTATGGATTTAAGCACAGGTGAGGATATTCAGACCATAAGAGAGGCAATTATACGGAACTCGCCTGTTCCAATTGGCACTGTTCCTATCTACGAGGTTTTAGAAAAGGCAGAGGGAGAAATTGAAAATATTACATGGGAATTGTATCGTGAAGTATTGATACAGCAGGCAGAGCAGGGTGTAGATTATTTTACCATTCATGCAGGGATATTAGAGGAGCATTTGCCTTTATTAGAAAAGAGGCTTGCAGGGATTGTAAGTCGTGGCGGTGCAATTACAGCCCAATGGATGAAATCGCACCATGAGCAGAATTTTACCTATACGCACTGGGACGAGATATGTGAGATTTTAAGCACTTATGATGTGGCTGTGTCCATAGGTGACGGTTTGAGACCGGGCTGTATTTATGATGCCAATGATGAAGCACAATTTGCCGAGTTAAAAGTCCAGAGTGAACTTGCAAAAAGAGCCGAACAATTTGATGTTCAAGTAATGCACGAAGGTCCCGGACATGTCGAGATAGAGCCAGTCGCCGCTTCTGAATACGTTCAGTACCCTGACATTGTTGTCAAGCATCTGTGTCTCTTTGAGTCCGTCAATATATACGGAGGCAACTTTCTCTATATCCTCTTCGGCCATTCCCTTTTTTATCTCTATCTCCCGTTCTGTAAATGATGTCCCTTCAGGAATGAAGAGGCTGTATTTGACATTGCCCAGGCCGCCCGAATCGTTTGAAGCTGTGCTTACCATCCGGGCCTCGGTACCGCTTCCCACTACGTTGCCCACTCGGGGACCGCCCTTGCTGTCTGCCCAATTGAAAAAGTAGTTTGCTCCCAGGTACCCGCAAACGAAAAAGATGGCAAGGAGCGCTATCCAGGCAAAAATCCTCACAAGCAGAGGAGCTTTTTTGCTCTCGTCCTCCTCGTAATACTCTTCAAAATCATCGTCATCGTACCCCTGTCCGGAGCTGTCACGCGATCTCTCTTTCGGACTTCCTTCCTCCGCTCGGCCTCCGCCGGTGAACCTCGCAAAAAAGCCTTCCCGCAGACCCTCTTTGTCGTCTTCTCTTGTCCTTATTCTTTCAGGGGAGACTTTTTCTCTCTGTTGAGCTGAAAAACGCCTCTCGGAGGGTTCTTCAAAGATCTCATCCTCATTTTTCTTTCTTATAATAAAATGGCGGGTTCTTTTTTCAGGATCCCTCATTCTTTATTCCTCCCGTATACGATCACTGAACCGTCACCGGATGTTCATTGATGTAAGTCACGATACCCTTTGCAAAGCTTCTGCAAAGAGCTTCTCTGTAGCCTGCGGTATTCAGTTTTCCGGCCTCGGCCCTGTCCGTAAGGTAGCCCATCTCGATAAGGACAGATGGCATTCCTGCTCCCCTTAACACATAGAATGGCGCCTGTCTGACTTTCCGCATCGGGAGTCCCGATGACTGAGCGGAGCTGTGAAGCACCTCCGTAAGGGTCGTGCTTTCGTTTATCTTGTCATTCTGCTGCATGTCGCCAAGAATTTTGAGAAGAAGCCTGGTTTTTTGGTCAGCCCTCTGCACGTCCTGAGCCGTTTCGGCCCCGCCGCTGATCTCCTTGTTTTCATATATGGCCAGCTGCATTGCGTCCTTGTCAGACGGCGGTGCCATGATATAGAACTCAAGTCCTGCAGCGTTTTTGCCTTTTGGCATAGCATTGCAGTGTATGCTTACAAATACGTTTGCCTTGCTGTCGTTTGCAAAGGCCGTCCGCTGTCCCAGCTTGAGATATACGTCGGTCTTTCTTGTATAACGAACATCAATGCCGTATTCCTCAAGCATTTTACCAAGCTCCAGGGCGGCTCTGAGGTTTATATCTTTCTCCCTTATGCCGTTGGCCATCGCTCCCGGGTCATGTCCTCCATGTCCGGCGTCAAGCACCACTACAGGTTTCTTGCCGCCCGGAGCGGTCCTGACCGGAAACAGTACTGAATTTGCCTTTATTTCATCTCCCGGGCCGGATGTTTCAGGTTCGGCAAGATCCGGCTTAGGCTGCCCTTCCTTTCCTCCCGCTTCTGTCCGGAGACTCTCTTTAGGCTCATCCTTAACTGGATCTCCTGTCTGCGGTGGAGTCTCGCCCGGCGCCGACCATCTCATTCCCGGTTTTTTGCCGATACTGACATAAAACTGATCCAGTATGGTCACCATTGTCTTTGAATCTGCCCACCAGTGTCCGTCTTTTACGTCTATCGGGTCAGGAAGGCTTATTATCGAACCGTTCACCCTCACAACGCTTGAGTTATTCCAGAACTCCATTTTTTTGCCGCCTATTACGACGACTATACCCTGAAGATTGCCCGTCCTCGAAAGCCCAAGGGCCGAAATAACCTCTTCTATG
>CAZJTZ010000049.1:0-12198 GCA_964549105.1 uncultured Nitrospirales bacterium | reverse complement strand
CAAAATCGATTTTTATCTTACTTACATAAAAATTAATATTAGGGTAAACATGAAGAAGTTTATTATACCACATTTCCTTATTTCCTTTTATATTTTCACATTTCTGTTTATCACTCTCAGTTAAAAATCAAGGAAAAGATTTTTTGCTTCGCTCAAAATGACAAGGGGTCTGAAATGAAAAGAAAAAATATAAAATGATAGAGAAGAATACAAAATAATAGAAAAGGGGTAACTTTTGAAAGGGTTTTTGTTGAAGGGTGAAGTCTCTCGTTGCCACATTTCTCTAAATGACATTGTTTTTTATGACTATGATTCTTTACCAATTAAGACTATTTAAAGTAGATTAAATGATTTTCTACTTTGAGTGAGCATCTGTGAGAAAAACCTAATTAGTTTATCTAATTTTTAATTTCCAGTTTTGTTGTATATAATGATACCTAACATTGTTGTTCTTTATTATACACATTTTTGCAAATTTAGATAATGTATGTAAGGAGTTTTTTATGTCGTTTTTAGTTTGCCTTTTAACAATATGCCCTTTACTTTCTTTTTCAGAACTACCGCCCGGAATTGTTATTACGCATTCTTGCGCCAATTCGGGTATTTATATTGGTTCTCCGGGTATAGTTGTTGTGCGTGATAGTGTATATTTAGCGAAACATGATGAATTTGGTCCTATGTCTACGGAACATTCACTTGCAGTTACGCATGTTTATCGTTCGGAAGACAGTGGCAATTCGTGGAAAAGGATAGCCACACTTAGAGGAATGTTCTGGTCGAACATTTTCAAGCATAATGGCTCTATTTATATGATGGGTACGGACAGACATCATGGAAATATTGTAATCAGGAAATCGGATGATGAGGGTTATACATGGACGGAACCTATGGGTCGGCAATCAGGTATTTTGAGCATTGCCCAATATCACACGGCGCCTGTTCCTGTGGTGGTGTTTAATGGAAGAATATGGAGAGCATTTGAGGATGCGATGGGTGGAGACCAATGGGGAGAGCGTTATAGGGCTTTTGTGATGAGTGCACCTGTAGATTCTAATTTGTTAGACTCTAAAAGCTGGACATTCAGTAATTGTATTGCCAGGTCAAAAGAATGGCTTAATGGTGAATTTAATGGTTGGCTTGAAGGCAATATTGTTCCTACTCCTGAGGGCAAACTTGTCAATATTCTTCGGGTTGATATTCAAAAAGGCGGAAAAGCAGCGGTGGTTCAGATTAGTGAAGACGGAAAATCTGTTCACTTTGACCCTGAAACGGGTTTTGTGAACTTCAACGGTGGAACGACAAAATTTACGATACGATTTGATGAGCAGACGAAGAAATATTGGACATTATGCAATTGGCCCACACCTGAAGAAGTGGGAAACAGGCGTGCGGCACAAATTCGGAACACGCTTGTACTTGCAAACAGTCTTGATTTAAGTGATTGGAAACTGTGTAAAACCATTTTACATCACCCGGATACAGAAAAGCACGGATTTCAATATGTAGACTGGTTATTTGAGGGTAATGATATGATTGCAGTTGTTCGAACTGCGTCGGATGACGACTTTGGAGGAGCAAATAATTTTCATGATGCTAATTTTTTGACATTTCATCGAATTGAAAACTTTAGGAATTAAGTTAAGGGTAAGCAAATTGGGCAGTTCTTGTTTCTCTTAAAATGTTTACTTGATTTTATTTATTATTCAACCCCACCAAAATACACCTGGTTCCTACCTTTTTCCTTTGCGGTATACATGGTATCATCAACTATCTTTATAATGTTATCCATGTTATCTTTGCCTTTGACTATTACACCACCGATACTTACTGTAATTTTAAGTTTTTCAGAATATGTATCTATTTCGGCCTCTTGAACTGAATGTCTTAATCTTTCCAGAGTACTTACAGCGTCGGCATCAGAGATATCTGGGATAATTATTAAAAACTCCTCCCCACCTAATCTACCTAACTGGTCATACGGTCTCAATTGTCTATAGATGATCTGAACGAAATATTTTAATACATTATCACCTATTTGATGTCCATAAGTATCGTTAACCTTTTTGAAATGGTCTAAGTCACACAAGGCTACACAGAATTGAGAACCTGAACGCAAGGAGCGTTCTATCTCTTCTTCCAATCTTTCGAGAATACCGCGTCTATTAAGGCAATCTGTAAGAGGGTCATGAACCGCTTTATATTCCAGGATTTTCTGTGTTTCTAACAATTCCTTTTGAAGGGTTGCTGTTCGTAAACCTACACGGATTCGTGCCCATAATTCATCTATATCAAACGGTTTGCGTATATAATCATGGGCACCCGCCTCCAGTCCACAAATCACATCGTCCTTTTCTGTTTTGCTGGTAAGGATAATCATATATGTTATGGATTCTGGTTTTTCTTTTTGAAGGGTCTTGATAACATCAATACCATCCATTTCAGGCATAATCCAATCCAAAATTGCTAATAGAGGGGAATCTTCTTGTAGTAGTATTTCTAATGCTTCCTTGCCATTAGTAACTACAACAGGCTCATAGTCCCACCGTTTTAAGGCAGAGATAAGCATAAGACGCGAGATTAGGTCATCTTCTGCGATTAGTATTTTTGTTCCCTTCATGCTATCCGTCATAGAAAATTTCCTGTATTTGTTTTGCCAATTTTTTAAACTCTTCATCTATCTGTGCTATCAATCGCGGTATTTCTGCTATCTTTTTTTCTTTACAACATTTCTCTATTTGAAGAGCAATTTCCCGGAGTTGTTCTCCTCCGATATTAGCAGAAGCACCTTTAATTGAATGAGCCTGCCTTTCTGCTTCAACAATTCTATTTTCGTGAATATAGTTCTTTAGCAATTCAATTTGTTCAGGAATATCTTTTATAAAACTATCCAGTATTATCTTTGCCAATTCTTTGTCGTCCATTACTCGTTTAATAAAAGAATCATAGTCAAAAGAGATTGATTTGTCAAAGTGAGTCTCTTGAATCTTTGTCTCTACACCTGGTTTTGTAGAGATTGCAAACGGTTTTTCTTCTGTTTGTAATCTATCTGGAATCCATTTCTCCAACATACTCACCAGTTTTTCTAAAAGAATAGGCTTTGAAATATAGTCATTCATCCCTACTTCGATACATCTATTTCTATCTTCTTCAAAAGCGTGAGCCGTCATGGCGATAATAGGGATATCGTGTTGTCTCACGGAGGAGGACCTATCACGAATGATTTGAGTGGCTTGTAATCCGTCTATTTCTGGCATCTGGACATCCATCAATACCAAATCGTATTTTTTTTCTGACAAAAGTTCAATTGCCTCTTTTCCGTTGTTGACTATATCGGGTCTTATTCCCAACTTGTCCAGCATTCCACCTGCCACCTGCTGATTTGTCAGATTGTCTTCTACAAGCAACACTTCGGCATTAAATTTTTTATAACCTTTTTGTAGTTCTCTAATCCTATGTCGAGTAATGATTGATGGGCTAAAGAAAGTTTTTTTGTCTCCTACACCCTGTTTTTTATGCAAACTTAAAAGAGTTGTAAGGACATCGAACAGTTCCCGGTGTCTAATAGGTTTTGTTAAGTAAGCAGAAAAACCAATCTCTTCGTATTTTCGGACATCTCCACGAATACCGATAGAGGTCAACATAACCAGAATGGTATTTGATAATTCTTTGTCTGTTGCGATAATTTTCCCTAAGGTTTCTCCATCCATCTCGGGCATTTGCATATCAATAATGCAAAGTTGAAAGGGGTTATTTTCTTTTTTTGCAGTTTTTAATATTTTTAAGGCATTGAAGGCATCGGGTGCTTCTTCGGGCCTTGCACCCCATGATTTTAATCGGATTCGTAAAATTTCTCTATTACTTACATTATCATCTACAATTAAGATTCGAACATCCTGTAAATCTTCAGGAAAAATTAATTCATTATGGGATACTTTTTTCTGTTTCTTCATCCTTACGGTGAACCAGAAAGTAGAACCTTTGCCGTATTCACTTTCTACACCGATGCTACCTCCCATAAGTTCTGCAAGTTCTCTGGATATAGCAAGTCCCAGTCCTGTTCCTCCAAATTTTCGCGTAGTGGACGCATCTACCTGGACAAACTTTTGAAACAGTTGCCCTACTTTATCCTCTGGAATTCCAATACCTGTGTCTTTTACTATAAACTTTAGCAAGACATCTTCATCTGTATTTTCGGTACAAGTGACCTGAACCTTAACTTCTCCCCGTGAAGTAAATTTGATTGCATTCCCTACAAGATTTGTTAGAATCTGTCTTAGGCGTCCCGGGTCACCTACCACCAAATTCGGAACATCATCTTCAGAAAAGATAATGAGTTCTAATTGTTTCTCACTGGCTTTTACAGCCATAACATTTGAAAAGTCTTCTAATAGGCTTATTAAATCAAAATCAATTTCTTCCAAATTTAACTTTCCCGCTTCGATTTTTGAGAAATCTAAAATATCATTAATTATTGATAATAAAGACTCACTACTGGATTGGATTACCTCTGCATAATGTCGTTGCTGGAGTAATAATTCTGAATCTAACAGGAGACTTGTCATACCAATAATTGCATTCATTGGAGTACGAATTTCGTGACTCATATTTGCTAAAAATTCACTCTTGGCTACATTTGCTATTCCAGCCTCCATAGCAAGTTTGTTTGCCTCTTGAACAATATTTTTTAATTGCTGATTCGTTACGCGTAACTTTTCCTCAATTTGTTTCTCTTTGGAAATATCCACGAAAGTATTTAATATTTTTTCTTTTCCATTAATAACAATCTTTTTGGCTGACCTTAGAACAGATACCTTTTCCCCTGTATAGGTAGTTAACAAAAAACTTTCATCTATAATCTCTTTTCCCTCGTCTTTCAGAGCATAGAAATCTGATTCTTCCAAGCATAAAAAGGAATGGCAACTACTACCTATAATCTTCTCTTTTTCCTGTCCCAAAATTTCTGCCCCTGCTGAATTAATATATTCGATAGTTTCCGTTTCTACATCAATAAGCGCTATACCTGTGTTTACACTCTCCATAAGGGTTCGCTGGAAATTTTCACTCTCTTTTAATCTTTGCTTTTGCTGATATTCTTCGCTAACATCGCGAAAGATAAGAACCGCACCTATTGTTTCACCTTTATTATTTTTTATAGGAGTACAACTATCTGCTATGTTTATTTCTTTTCCCTCACGGGATGTTAAAATCGTATTATTGGCAATGTTAATACACTCACCTGTATTCTTTACTTTATGTACTGGATTTTCTATCCGTTGCTTTGTAGTGTTGTCCTTAAGTCGAATAATTTCATCAATACTCCGCCCCGACACCTCATTGCTTTGAAAACCTGTAAGAATTTCAGCAGAACGGTTCATATCCATAATACATCCCTGCATATCTACACTTATTACAGCGTCACCAATGGAGTATAAAGTAGATTTAATAATCTCTCGGCTTCGGTTAAGCTCTTCTGTCCGTTGGTGAACAAGACTTTGAAGAGTATGGGCATAATTAGCCAAAATTCCCATTGCCACTGTTAATACAATAGTAGCAATAAGCCCAAAAATAAGAGCAGATTTTTTATTATCCATAGCATCTATAAATAATAATTCTCCCGGAGTAGCGACAATACCGTATAAATTTTGAAAAATAAAAATAGGTAAAAATAGTTTTTCCGTATCATATATGTTTATACCATTCAAAAACGCCTCTCCTCCTTTATTAGGAAAAGTAGAGTAGACATTTTGAACATTATCTTTATCCTGAATCTGGAAAACATTCACATTAATTGTTTGCGTCCGATTTATATTTCCTCTTCTTTCAATTATACTGCCCAAAAAATCTCTTAGATTTGTAAGTAATGAGATATAACCTATTAAATTTCCATCCTTGAAAACTGGATAGAATGCCATAATGTTAGCATCCTCTTTATTAAAAATTGATGAGTTCAGCACCCAGGTAGAGGAAGTCCTCAATGTGTTAAGGGAATTTTCTATTGCGAATTTTAGGACTGGTTCAGAACTTACATCAAATCCAATAAGGGCTGGAAGTTGTTTGTCCATAGTTGTATAAAGGATAGGGAGATAAGTTTCTTTGTCTTTAACAGGAATTTTATTCCCATCAGAAGCGAGTTCCCAAATATTAAACTCAGGCAGGTAAGTTTCTGTTATCCTATTTTCAAACTTTATTTTATCCTCTGCCCGAACAGCAGGTATCCAGGACAAAACAAGATGTTGAGGAATCTCTTTAGATAATGAACTGATAAACTGAAGAAATTCATGTTCAGTCACTTCTTCACTATTTTCAAAAAAAGTAATTACAGAGGGTAAGATTAAATCTCGAATATCTCTTATGTTTTCCACTAATATATCTCTCATTGTGTCTGAGACTTCATTGAAAGTATTCCAGCGCTGTCTTTGGTCGCGAATGCCTACATACCATACTGCTGCAATAGTTAAAATGAGAGATATAAAGAAAGTTAACGATGCCTCTGTGTATTTTAACCTGCCAACTTTTGAATTTTCTTTTTCTCTTTGGCTAAAACTTATACCTGAAAATAAAATAACAAGAATAATCAAAAAGGTAAAAATGAGAGTCGGGTAAGTTTTAAGCCAAATTAATTTATTCCAATCTCTGGCTTCAATATCCATACCTAACACAGCAATTATTTTATTGTCAACAGTATCCCTCACCGGCACTAATGCACTGACCCAAACACCCCATTTGTCAGGAATAGGACCTTCTGTAAATGGTTTACCTGTGTCAAAGCATTGAACCAGTTCAAGAGAAGCATCTTCATAGATTTCTCCGGGATGGGAAGGAGGGGTCTCTTCGGTATCTTCCTGGGTATCCATATAAAAAAATATTTCGCCATGTTCATTTTTGCCCATAATATATAAATATCTGCACCTCGGGATTAGAGCCCGAAGAGTTCGAAGTGATTTCAATACATTCTGGTATATTGGAGCATTTAAATCCTCATCTGACCCTTTGAATGTCTTAATCAAGGTAGAGTCTATACTTTCGGTTATATGAATTGCCTGGTTTAAAAAAAGTTTACGAAACCACTGGTTGTAAGAATCATATATTACACATGTCCAGAGAATACCTAAGATGAATACAAAGAGGATAGAGAACAAAATATGCCATCGGACTATCCATTTTAGGTAATTTCTCATATTATATCTCCAAAATTTTCCTATCTGTCACACCAAACACAAGCCGACACAACTTATATTTTCTCACCAAAAAATGATATATAGCAATTGTAAAGATAAAAGATAATATGACCAGAGAAAAGAATTGTGTCCAAATGTTCGTTTGCCATTGGACAACATAATAAGCAAGGATAATTATTACTGTTTGATGAAGAATGTAAAAGGGGTAAGACATTTTGCTTGCATAAGGGAGCCATCGAGATTGGAAATTGAGAATTTTTTTACCATAGCCAAGAATCCACATTAACCAGAACCACGCATTAAACTTGCGAAGAATGTAGAATGAAACATCCAGATAGGAATACTTTTCAAAATTAAAGGAAGTTTTGATTAATAAAAGATAGGTTATCATCGTTAAGACCCCCAGTGATAGTACAACAGCTTTTTCATTATTTATGGACTGTTCAATCTGAGGATGAGATGCAATAAGGTAGCCTATAAAGAAGTAGGTATAATAATAGAAGGGGTTCTTTGAACTGATGGATGGAAGTTGCTCTGCTAACCCAATGATTATAGGGTATAAAAGTAATAACCCTCGCTTGGATAGGTATGAGGCTATTATTTCTGAATGCTTTTTTACAAGTAAAAATAAGGGGACAGATATAATGCTAAAAAAATACAGGTAAAGGATAAACCATAAATGGGCAGGAGTAAATGAACCGGTATAGCCAGTGAAATCACCTTGAATGTGGAAAAAATATTGTTTTAAGAAATCAACAAGAGAAGGGTCAGGATAATGGCGTAGATATGCAATAAAGGGCTGTGGAGGAACAATGACAAATATCCCAAACAGGAAAGGTATAAGTAACCTCTTTGTTCTTTCTAGAAGGTATTGTTTCCATATTCTTTTTTGCAAAGAATAGCATGAAGACATGCCTGCAATTAGAAAAAGTAAAGGCATATGCCATGGAGATAAGAAAAGGACAAAGTAATCTAATAATGGATGGAAGTGTGTGCTTTTAACATAAAAAGGTTCATACAAAAAAAATACCATAGCACAGTGAAAAGGGATAAGGAGCAGAACAGCAATAATACGGAGATATTCAATATCATTCCGTCTTCCAATAATAGTCTCAATATTCTGGGTTGTCATCAAAGTTTTATTTGTTCATTTCCCTGTCTAATATTTTACGGACTGTTTTAAGTAATTCTACTCTTCCATAAGGTTTAGTGATTATATTCACCTTCTCACCCGATACAGAATGGGTATTAATAGAATTTTCGGAGTAGCCGGTAGAAAAGAGAACAGGTAAATCGGACCTTATCTTTTTTATATTTTCGTATACTTCCTTTCCACCTAATTTGGGCATAACAACATCAAGAATAACCAGATCAATTTCATGGATATGTTCTAATAGAACTTTCATTGCCTCTTCCCCGTCTTCCACAGGAATAACTTGATAGCCTGCTTGTTCTAAAATTTTTGTTGCAACAAATCGTACTGCGGATTCATCCTCAGCAATTAAGATTGTTTTATTTCCAGTAAAGGCAATATCTAATTTTTCCTCACTAACCTCTTCCTTTATTTCCTGTTCCTTCGAGGTTATAGGTAAGTAAATCTTAAATGTTGTCCCTTTTCCTACTTCGGAATAAACATGAATCATTCCTTCATGCTGTTGCACTAACCCATACACGGAGGATAAACCCAGTCCTGTTCCTTTACCGGGTTCTTTCGTAGTAAAAAATGGGTCGAAACAATGTTCTAATGTATGTTTGTCCATACCTATCCCTGTATCAGTGATACTGATAACAATAAATTCACCGGGCTTCACCCAGGGAAGACTTTTTACATCCTCTTCTGATAAGTAAGTCTGGCGTGTTTCGATAAAGATTCTTCCACCCTCGGGCATAGCATCGTTTGCATTCACACATAGATTCATCAACATAATTTCTACGGCATTTCTATCAGCAACAATAGAAGGAAGGTCAGGAGTAAAATTGACATCCAGTTTGATATTTTCTTTGAGAAGCCTACGAAGCATTTTTAAGATGTTCTCTATTACCTCATTAATTTGGATAGATTCTTTTTTAAGTATTTGCTTTCGAGAAAAAGCCAATAATTGTTTTACCAGGTTACTTGCTTTTTGATTGGCACTTTGAATTTCATAAATATAAGGGATAACTACTGAATCAGGTAGGAGTTCTTTTTCTATTAATTCAGCATAGCCCATAATCACCATAAGATGATTATTCAAATCATGGGCTATCCCACCGGCTAACAGTCCTATACTCTCCATCTTTTGGGCTTGTTTAAACTCATTTAAGAGTTTCATTTCACGCGTAACATCCTGGAATACGACCACGATATTTGTCAGTTCCTTGCTCTCACTCAGGAGAGGTGACATGGAACAATATACGATATAATTTGAACCATCGTGCTTGGGAAGGTCTAATTGTCCCCTCCATGTTTTTCCGGCTTTGACAATATCCAATTTCTCAAGATATTCTTTTTGAGACAGACTATTTTCAAAAAAGTGGGAAAGTTCCATATTCGATAACTGCCTGTCATCTATTCCAAAAAGTTTTTGAATGGCAGGGTTAACATAGACAATGCTTCCATCCGGATTAGCAATGATAGTGCCTTCTTCTATTGTTTCTATAGATTTAATAAGTAGGTCTCTTTGTTGTTCTGATTTCCTCTTTTCTCTATTTACAAATGTTAAAGATAACTGGTCTGCAATATGGCAGGCAAATGTAATTTCATCTTCTTCCCATTTGTGTTTTTGCCCTGTATATTCAAGACATAGGATTCCAATATTTGTTTCCCCTATCCTTATCCCTGTATCTAACATGGATTTAATATCTAAAGGTATTAAGTAATTTTTTGCATATCCTTTTGTTCTTGGGTCTTCCAGAGCATCGTCAGCATTTACATACTTGGATATCTTTAATATTTCAAATTCGTTGTGAAAATCCTCTTCAGACAGAATTGTGCCTGAAGAGTGTAAATTGGTCATTAGGTCATAATGGTCCACACATATTAATTGTGTATGGTCTTCGTTAAACAACCATACATTTACACGGGGTATTTTTAATCTTTTGGCAATTTTTTCAGTTATAATTTTTGTCAGATTTTCAAAATCACCTTGAGCAAAATAAGGACTTACAATAACTTTATTGAGAGTTTCTTGTTCCACAATAAGCCGTTCTGCTTTTGCTTTCTGTCTTTCTTCCTCTTCCTTTTTAGCAGTTATATCTATGAGATACCCCTGTAAATATTGGAGAGTATGGTCATTGTATACCCCTGTTCCTATCTCTTCTATCCAGACCCAGTATCCCTCTTTATGGAGTATGCGATAAAAAAGGTGATAAGGCAATCTTTGCTCTACCTTATCATTAATTTCATTAAAAATATAATCTTTGTCGTCAGGGTGAAATATATCCACAAGACTTATTTTTGTAGAAAGAAACTCCTCCTTTGTATAACCTGTTAATTTGTAAATTTCGTCTGTAAGATAAAGCATAGTGTAATATTCATCATTTTTGCAGGTATAAACAGCACCGGGAAAATTTTCAGCCAGAAGTCTATATCTCCGTTCACTCTCTTCTAATTGCTTTTGTGCTACTTCGGATTGCTGTAATAAAGATTGTAGCATTCTATTTGTTTTAATACTTCTATAAACATATATCAGGGATATTAAGGAAAAGATGAATAGGGTCCAAAAGATAAGAAACACAGAGATAAGATATATGTTCCTTTTAATAAAAGCAAAAAATGCTTCCTGTTCAACTTTGTCAAAGGGAGGAAGATGTAAATCTCGTATAAGTTCTTCAACTAAAGCATAATTTAAGGGTGGACACCATCCATAAGAACTTAAACACTGTGCTTCTGGACTTTCAGGAGAAATATTCAATAAGGCTATAGCTACTTTCTTTCTTAGTTCTTCAGAAATTGATGGATGTGCAATCCAGCAAGCTTCTGGATAAATATCTGTGCTATGCAGATATGGAACGAGTTCGTTTTCTTTAACATTTATGACCTTTACCTCGTTTGTCTGTACCTTGTTTTCGCTTACAAACTTCCATAAATAAAAGGCACTTATGAAACCGACATCTGCTTGACCTTCAAGAACCGCATGAAGCACTTCTTCATGATTACCTAAAAAATGCAAGGCAGCAAAATCGTCTATAGGATTTATTCCACACTTTTTCAATTCACTGAGAGGGAGCACCCAACCTGCAAAGAAGTTTCTACCGGGTGCAGCAACAGTTTTTCCTTTTAAGTCTTCCAATTTGTTTATGTCTTTGCGTCCAGACTTACAAAAAATAGTGCCTGCTTGATATACAGTAGGAATGTCTACCCTTTTTCTTACGATTGTGGCAATAATATTATATGAAGATAGATGCTCAGCAAAAACATAGATATATGGATTACATATAGCAAAATCAATTTCACCCCAGGTTAAAGCATTTATCAGATTGTCGTCAGAGAAAGGGATAAATTTAAACTGGTATTCCGGTAACTTATAAGACAAATACTCCGCTAGCGGTCTGACCCCCTCAACTGTTTTAATATCGTTAGTAAAAGTTTGGTAACCTACTGTAAGGGTGGTTGGCTTTATTTCAGGTGAGTCGGCTATCAGATTTGTGTTTACTATTATGAGTAAGATAAGTAGAAAGATGGGAAAGATTAAAAAGGTTGCAGTTTTTTTTCTACACATAAACTTTCTCTGCAAACACTATAAAGTTAATACAATAAAAACTTTATATAGATTATTGCATAATTAGTTAATAATTTCCTAATTTTTTACGAGGTAGGATGTTGTCTAAAAAGTTAATATTCTTGGGTCATGACTTAAACGCTACATATAAAAATATAAAAAAACTCCTCGCCTTGCGAAGGGAAAGTGTCGCGTTAGCGACGGTGGGGGTTTTCTTTTAACAAAGTGAATTGAATACACCCTATAAGGACTCACTCACAGTAGGAAGTAAAATTGAATATCTGTGTTACACCCCCTATAAGGACTCCCCCTTTCGCAAA
>CAZJTZ010000048.1:0-12653 GCA_964549105.1 uncultured Nitrospirales bacterium | reverse complement strand
ATGTAGTAGACACAGTAGCGCCCGAGATTACGATATTTGGTGATAATCCGATGACCGTAGAATGTCATACGAGTTTCACCGACCCTGGTGCGGCAGCAACAGATACCTGTGAAGGGGCATTGTCCGTAGAAGTCAGTGGGAGTGTAGATATAAATGCAATAGGCACATATCAAATAACCTATATGGCAGAAGATACGACTGGAAATAGTTCAGAATTAGTTCGCACAGTATATGTAGTAGACACAGTAGCGCCCGAGATTACGATATTTGGTGATAATCCGATGACCGTAGAATGTCATACGAGTTTCACCGACCCTGGTGCGGCAGCAACAGATACCTGCGATAGCGAAATAGTTATAGAGTTAATATTCAACAATGTAGATACATCTTTATCAGGAACATATCAAGTCATTTATTATGCAGAAGACGAAAACGGAAATTCAGCACAACAGATTCGTGAAGTTATTGTAGAATGTGGAACCGAGGGAATAATTGAAGGTGAAGGCATAGTAGAAGGGTCAACAGAAGGCGAAGGTATTGTTGAAGGTGAAGGAGTTATTGAAGGTATTCCAGAAGGAACAATAGAGGGAGAAGGAACACTTGAAGGGATAATTGAAGGTATCGTTGAAGGTGTTATAGAAGGTTCAACCGAAGGGACAGCAGAGGGCATTATAGAAGGTGCAGTGGAAGGCATAGTAGAAGGGTCAACAGAAGGCGAAGGTATTGTTGAAGGTGAAGGAGTTATTGAAGGTATTCCAGAAGGAACAATAGAGGGAGAAGGAACACTTGAAGGGATAATTGAAGGTATCGTTGAAGGTGTTATAGAAGGTTCAACCGAAGGGACAGCAGAGGGCATTATAGAAGGAGAAATTCTATGGCATAGTGCTGACCAGAATAAAAATGGAATGATAGATTTGGGTGAACTGCTACGAGTAATACAATTCTTTAATATGGGTGGCTATCACTGCGAAGCGGGAACAGAGGACGGTTATGCTGGTGGTTATGACGGAGATAAGACATGCGCTCCACATGCCTCTGACTATGACGAGCAAGATTGGACAATTGATTTAGGTGAATTATTAAGGCTGATACAATTCTTTAACATGGGCGGCTATTATCCATGTCCCGGTATCGGCGAGGATGGCTATTGCCCCGGAACAGAATAATAGAATTCGCTGTCTAATAAAAAAATAAGAGAAAGATTTTTCACCTCCCTCGGAATGACACAGGGGTGAGGAAAGACAGCAAAATGATACTGTTGAAAAATTGTCAAATTATAAATATCACAACATAAAAAAGAAAATGTAAATATAAAGAGTATCTATTTAAACACTTTTTAATACAAAAAATAATGGTTTAAAATAAAATCATCACTTCAATAAAAGAAATTTAAATAACCTAATTTTCTAGATGTCACAACAAGTAAAAATTAAATGTTAAAATTTGCGGGGGAGTTGTTGAAGGTATTCACTATATCGGCAAAGGTTGGCTATAACACCTGCCATAGTGAGAGGATTAGGGAATACATAGATATTTAAATCTTCTAATTTTGTGAATATAGGATTTGGATTTTTGTGTTGCGATGACATTTTAATATCTGACGCAAGGAAAATAGGCTTTTTATATGTGTCAATAAAATTAGCAATTTCTTCAACATCTCTTAATTCTATACTGGTTCCTATTTCAGCAAGTTTGTCTATGCCTAATGAACGAGCACGGTCTGAATATTGAAACTGTAAGTTTGCATTAGAAACATAACCTATACCCAAGACGATTAGCAGGTCAATTGATTCGTCCTGAACCAAAATTTCTAATGCGTTTCTGAACAGGTTAACATCGGTTCCTGCAACCATATCAACAGGGTTTATTCGATTCCACCATTCTGGCATAACCTTGTCTAACTTTTGCAGTGTTGTTTCTGACAGTTGAACGATATTAAGTCCAGCAGTAGCGCAAGCATCAGCACAGATAACTCCCCAACCACCTCCTTGCGACAAAATACCTGTATTTCTACCTCTGGGCAGAGGAAGATTGGCAAGCAGATGAGATGTTTCTATGGCTTCGTATACATCTTCTACGAGTATTCCACCGTTCTGGACACAAATTCCTTTGAACAAACGATAGTCAGTTGCCAGAGCGCCAGTATGAGATGAAGCAGCACGAGAACCCTCCTGCGTTCTGCCTCCTTTCATGACTATAACAGGTTTCTTCTTAGAAACTTCCTTTAATTCACTATAGAAATTTCGGATACCTTTTGCATTCTCTATATAAGAGTATATAACTTTTGTTTTAGGGTCAGAGCCTAAGAATTTTAAGTAATGTGAGTTTTTAATAACGGCTTCGTTGCCAGTGCTAATAAATCTGGCAATACCCAATTTGTGCTCCTTAGCCCAACAGATTGCCGTTTCACCAATGTTGCCGCTTTGCGAGAGAATGCTTAATTTGCCTGCCTCTGGAAATCCACCAAACATGGTGCAACATAAAGCCATAGGGTCTGGACTAATTACGCCTGCACAATTCGGACCTATCAGATATAATCCATGCTTCATTGCAAGTTGTTTTAGTCCATCCTGCGCCGTTTTTGCCTTATCATCATTTAATTCACCAAAACCAGCAGTTATGACCAGAACCGTTTTAATACCTTTCGCCGCACAATCTTGCACACAGGAATATACCGCAGGTGGGGGAACAATAATCACTGCTAAATCTACTGTTTCGGGCAATTCCATAATAGAAGAATAACAAGGAATATCCAGAACTTCTGTTCGTTTTGGATTCACGCCATAGATTTTCCCTTTATATCCTCCTTCCAGAGTATTGAAAGGAATACGAAAACCCCATTTTAATTGAGAATTTGTAATGCCGACAAAGACGATACTTTTAGGCTCAAATAATTTTAGAAAACGGTCAAAATTGAATATGATAGTTTCTTCTTCTTTTGTATCGTAAGTAGGATGATGGTTAGTAATTGCTAAAGCATCTACCGCAATAGGAGTTTCTCCCTGGATAAGAAGAGGGTTTAATTCAAAATGAGATATTTCAGATTCATTTGACAGAAGATTCTCTATGGCTTTTATCGTTTGAAACAGCACCTCCATATCAACAGGAGGTTCTCCTCGAAATGCACCAAACATTTTCCGACATTTTAACTCATTAATCATCTCTTGCAAATCCACTTTGCTTATAGGCATACTGCGGAAAGACACATCTTCTATGGCTTCAACAAGAACACCACCTAACCCTATATACACGCATATCCCATAATCATCATGTTTCATGCCACCTACTATAATTTCTCGTTTTCCTAAAATATGACTTTGTAATAAAAATCCTAATAAGGGAAGACCCTGCGATTTGTTTTGTATATCCTCGATTGCCTTTATAAACGCTTCTTCAGATTTTATGTTCGTATTTACCAGTCCCAGGTCGCTTTTATGTGAAACCCCTTCTACTACCCCTTTTACGGTCAATGGGAAATTTAATTCCTTTGAATAGGTAATAGCATCATTAAAATTCTCACACACACGAAAATCGGCAACAGGTATATTATATTTATTTGCTAAATGTAAAGACTTTACTTCAGTTAAAATATCCGTTTGCTCTTTGTTCATCTTAAAAAACCCTCACCAATTAGTATTAAAATATAAAATATATGTTAACAAAACTGAGTGTGTTAATTGTATTTTTTAAGATTATTACAATTATGGATTATTTACTTCTTCCACCTCGCCAGCGTCTACGTATCTGTTTATGCTCTTGGGGTTGCTCTTTATTCTGTTCATCTCCGCTGTATAGTTGTTTGTAAAAGAGGGCTTCTTTGTCTGAAAGTGTTTTGTTCTGCATCATGCTTTTGATTTTATCAATGTTTGTGGTTAAACCGGTTGGTTTCGGGAGTGATTCTTCTACTCCGAGAGAAGAAGTTTCGATGGCTTGTTTTTCAGGTAAGACTTGAAATATAAGGTTGACGGTAAAGACAATTGCAAAAATAGTAGATATAGTTAAAAATATGTAATCACTTTTTTTCATGTTTATAGCACCGATTACATTGGATACAATCTATTTCCTCAGGTCTGGAAATTCCTAAATCACAGCGAGCAGGTAAAGTCCTTTGCCAGAAGAAAGAGAATAATCGCAATGACTGTATTAAACTTAAAAAAGCACCTGTGGGACATAGTACTCGACACCAGAATCGTTTATATAAAAGGCTTACCAGTAGAACACAAATTCCAAAGATTGTGGCTAAATTTGTAAAGTCTAAATTGAAAAATGTAAGAAGCGGGTCAATACTAACTATTTTTAATTCTCGTGTTATGAAGTAAGTCAACAAGAACAGGAAAAGAATAAGATATTTAAATTGTCGTGAGGTATACCAGGCCTGGCGAGTAGGGACAAGGCGTTTATTTATATATTCAATCTTGCTGATAAGTTCAGACAGAGCACCGAAAGGACATAAGTATCCACAATAGATATTTCCATTGATAAGGACTAATAGAGGAATGCCTACTGTAAGTATTAAAGAAATAGAAAATGTTATTGGTAGTGTGTCTATAGAAAATAACTGAACTACGGAATATGTCCCATACTGAATGTTTAACCAGAAGCCTAATATAAGCACAACGGCTATAAGCCATAAGGTTCGCAATAAATCATTATGGTAAAAACGAATGATAATAGCACCAAGAATAAATATTAAAAAGATGTAGATAGAATTTTTTGATTTTTGTGTTTGATTTGTAAATTTTTGGATATCTCCTGCACTTGATTCTGCCCCTTGAATAATCTTTGCGAACTCTTTACCTGCAAATTGCACTGCTCTTTTGATGGCGTCTGCCGTGGTTGTCGCACCACTTACACTGTCAATTCCTGCAAAGGTATCTGGCTGATATATATTCTTCCCTTTATACAAAAAGAAGTAACTTTCCACAAGAGATAGATAGTTTGGGGTCTCATTTGATTGAATAACCTTTAAGTCTTCAATATTTCCTTCACTGGACACTTTTACAGCGAGGTCAATCTCGCCAGCATATCCAATTACTTTGAACAATGAAGCCGTTGAGAATATATAGGATATTTTTTCTTCTCCATTTTCATTTTTGCTATGAACAGCATAAAAACGGATTTGTTTGCCATCTTTAGAAATCTTTGTCTCTGGGGTTATTGTGCTGTCCTTTGCCAATTTTTGTGCAATCTCTGTAAATTTATCCTTTGGAAGTGGGATTGTCGAACGATAATAAATTTCAGTGGTGCCAAAGCATAATAAAAGCATAGGGAATAGGGTATATCCGATTTGCCTACCCCACAACACAGATTTATGAACAGGAATTTTGGTAAGTAGAGGGACAAATAACAAAGTAAGGAATAAATAAAAAATGATAATTATCGCCGAATTTTGTAATCCTAAAAAAGGGAGTAATAACATGGGAAATATAAAAGCACCTAATCCTGCTCCTGCATTGTCATAGCCTTCTAAATAAACGGCTAATTTCGAGGTGTCTGTTTCTGTTTTAGGTATTTCAAGAAACCAGGACAGTGTAAATCCCAATGTAAACCCCCAAAGGAAAAATATGACAAGGAAGGTATAAAAACTAATTTGTAAAAAATTGAATAAAGCAAATGTATAGCAAATGGAAATAAGAGGGAGTAAAAGTAGTAGTAGAATGGATATTTTGTTTTGTCTGTTTTTAATAAGGGTATTGAATAAAAGTGGGCTAATGGAAAGTCCTAGCATAAACATAGATGAGAAGAGTCCGACAAAAGTGGAAAGTGAACCATAATTATATTGGAATAATATAAGCAAGAGAAGAGAAATTCCCATTCCTACCATGCCAATTAAAAATATAGCAAAACATATATCAGGTGTAGTTAATAATTGTTTTTGCGTGCCTTTACGAATAGATTTCTGTTTGTAAATCCCTCTCGCAATGATGAAAATCAACGGGGAAATAACAGTCAGAAAAATGAGTATCCTTTTTATCATCATGGTTTTGTTTAATATATCCGAATAGCCCTGCTTCCATAAATAGAAAAGAATACTATACAGAAACCCAAGATAATTGTTGTCAGTGCTTATTAAATATTTTTCAGAAGTATTTTTTTTGACCTCATCGTAGCGATTTTTTTGAAAAACAATGCGGTCTGGTGGATATAAATCTCTTACAAGGGTTGGCTTTAACTCTGTTATCGGTTGGGTAAAAGCAGATAATCGCCGTTCAAGGGTTGGGACATGCTCACTGAGAGGATAAGTGGCTGAACCGAACAGCCAGGTTTCTTCACCGGGTTTGATTGCTGTAATGCCCAAAGTTTTTTGGAAGGTAAAAAATGTTGAAGCACCAAGAGTAGCAATTTCACCACCAAGAAAATTCTCTCCCCCAGAGATTCTAATTCCAGCAATACCTTTGTCTGATAAATGCTCCTTTATTAAATTGAAAAATGTATCAGTTAGATAGCGATTGGCAGTTATGGCCAAGGGATTTCCTGTATAAACTAAAATCATATCAAATTTTTGGTTTGAGTTATGCAGAAAGGAACGAGGCTCAACTCGTGGAGTTATTAGTTTGTCTCGGTTAGGTAATTCATTTTCGGGGAGAAGTTGAAAAATCTTTGCAGACAAATCAAAGTCAAACGGTATCCATGTAATATTTTGCACCTCATTAATTTTTAGGAGATATGTAAAGGTGTAGATAAAGGGTTCACCAATGAGTAGCATGGATTTGGCGTCGTTTTTTTGTGAAAGGAAGGTAGATAATAACCGTAGTCCGTAGTCAGGATTGGGGAAACTCAAAGCAGGTTTGAGATTACGGAGCAAAGTTAACTGATTCTCTTTTTGTCCATATAAATATTCACCCTGTTGTGTAATAATTTTCCCTTGATAATCCCCGTTTTCTATAAGGCGTTCCCAGAAAGTTTTATTTTCCCATCTATCAAGTAGAAATCCTGCTCCAATAAATAGAGGGAGAAAGATGATGGGCAAGGCTTGTTTGGGTAGACGATAATTGATAAACAAAATTGAAGAGGTTACTAATAACCAGATAGCCAGACTTAAAGGTATCCAATGCGAAAAACCTAAATAAATGCTGATGGAGGTAATCAACCCGCCTAAGACAGCACCTAACGCTTCATAAGCATATATTGACCGAACTGTGTTTGGTGGATTTGTTCTGTTTGTCTCTTTATCATCACTCTCCCACCATAGGTTGCTCTGTGTGAATAAAAATCCTGTGCAAAAACTTATTCCAGCAGGCGCTATTATTGAGAATAGGAATATTTTATTAAGGTTAAAAATCTCATATACAGGAATATCTGCTAAATATCGTGCATTACGAATGAGAAAATGTCCCCACAGCCACGCTGGGATATAAAAGAGTGAAGTTATAGGTAAATATTTCGACCAGTTACGAAGGTAGCGACCTGCTAATGTGCCCGGAATTATCCAGAGAAACCAGAATAGATAGAAGATTCCTAATGTAAGTTCATTTTCTTCAAGACAGTGCAAATAATCCCTGATAAACAGGGATTGCGCCGTGATTGAAAAACAGCCTAACGAGATTAATATAATTATTTTTTTCTTCATTACTCTTCACTGAAGACTTCTGCCTCAAACACTTCGAATTCTGCACCTTCTTTATATGCGTCCATAGGCAAGCCTGCTTTCATAGATAGGTGTTCTAATGTCTGTTGTAGATTCCAACCTTGTTCGGGTGCCACCTGGGGCAAAAATAATGCTTGACCGTATCCTTTTTTTAAGATGATTCCATGTTTCCCCAACTCAATTTCGTTGTAATTATTTATTGGTCGCGGAGGCGTGAGAAGAGATATTTCAATTTTGATTTTGGCAAGTTCTTCCTTTGTAATAGGGTAAAATCGAGGGTCTCTAAAACCTGCGTTGTAAGCATTTTGTAGGACAGATTTATACATGGGTCGCGTAGGGTAGATTTCACCGATACAGCCGCGTAAATCTTCACCTATCTTCAAAGTGACAAAAGCCGCACGAAGCGTTTTCATAGTATCTGTGATTTCAATTGGCAGTTCATTGTCAGACGGCAATTTGCCGTGTTCTAAGACATATTCCAGTGTCCAGCGTGCTAATTTTAGCAAATCTTTCTTCTCTTTTGCGGTTAATGATGGTGTAGTACTCATAGTTATCTTTTCTCCTTTTTCCCAGGTTCCTGTAAAGGCTATACTACAATAACTCACTGAATTGCGATAATCGTTTACAATATCGCCTGAGCGTTTATATTCAATTAAATGCACTTCCGTATTTTTTGGCAACATGCACATCAGAACCCCAATCCCATAGGGACCACAAATAGTTGCTCCTGTTGTCTCAATATAATTATATAACCCTTGCACATCTAACTTTTCAATGAATTGATATGCTCCCATGTCCAACTTTTTTAAGTTTTCTGCTATATTTTCTGTAAAAGGGATATAATCATAATTCACCCCGTAATGCGTAAAATCACTGCTTGCAATTATAAGGGTTTTATCATCCACTATGCTTTTAAGAATACCTGCAATCTGTTTCGTCGTCTCTAAATCCAATTTTCCACAAATAAGTGGAACTAACTTAAAATCTTTTTTAACAAATTGTAACAGCGGCAATTCAATATCAACACTGTGTTCCCCTTGTTGGGCTATTGAGACCGTCTGAAAATAAGGATATTTTTTGAGTTGCTGAATTGCCTCAGTATCTATGGGAATTTTCCCTAATGGTGTTTCATAAAAATCATCTGAGGGTATACTAATTAGATTTTTCATTGGTGCTCTATGGGAGGTTCCTAAAATAATTACTCTATTAAAAGATGTATTTTGAGCCGTTT
This sequence comes from uncultured Nitrospirales bacterium, assembly GCA_964549105.1. Taxonomy (GTDB): domain Bacteria; phylum Hydrogenedentota; class Hydrogenedentia; order Hydrogenedentales; family Hydrogenedentaceae; genus Hydrogenedens. Next base: position 3,834 of record CAZJTZ010000048.1, on the reverse strand, counting down.
TAATGGCTTTGCATGCAGTTTTCCCTGAATACTGATAGCCTGCATGAGGTAAAATTAAGCCTATAACATTTTTTTCTAATGGCTGTTGTTCTGCTTGTCCAAACAATTCTGTAAGTTGTTGCTTCAATCTTATAGGCTCGGCATCATACCATTGTCCGGCAATTAATGATTTGTAGACTTTCTCTGAGGAAGGCGGCTGTGTATTTTTGTCATCATTATTTGCTCCACAATTTGTTGAGAGCATTGCAACCGCAATGAAAATTAATATCCAACAAAAATTTTTCATTTTTCCCTCTCGCTATTTATTAATTTCTCTGTTAAGGATATAGTATTACAAATTTATCCTGCCCATAAAGCAGGCAAATCAGAGATCTTTTTCCAATTCTTTCCTTTTGTTATTTTCCCTCGAAATAGAGGTTGTGCATAAGTCTGTCGAACAATAGATATTTTAGCATGAGGTGTCAAAACAATACCCACTAATTCTGCGAACACTATATTTAAAAAAACACCTCTACCTATTTCCATGTTCCATAGATTTTTGTTCCACATTTTGGACAACTCCCGTCTACGATATTGTTAGTAAGAACATTAAACCCATAACGCTCTATAAGCAAGGTCTTGCAGGAAGGGCAATAAGTGTTTGAACCTTCTCTATGAATGATATTGCCAATGTATACAAATTGAAGCCCTTCATTTTGAGCGATTTGACGGGCTTTTACAAGTGTTTCCAAAGGGGTAGGTGGCAAATGTGTCATTTTATATTGTGGATAGAATTGAGAGAAATGCAACGGTGTGTCTTTTCCCAGATTTACTACAATCCAATTGGACAATTTTTGAATATCTTCATCTTTATCGTTCAATGTCGGTATAACCAAATTGGTTACTTCTAATTCAACGCCAGCCTTTTTTGTTAGTTCAAGTGTTTTTAGCACTGGTTTGAGAGTCCCGTCACATACAGTTCTGTAAAATTCATCTGAAAAACTTTTTAAGTCAATATTTGCGGCATGAACAAATTGAAGCAACTGCTTATATGGTTCTTCATTAATGTATCCTGCTGTTACAAGGACATTCTTTAATCCCTTTTCTACGACTACCTTACAGCAATCATAAGTATATTCATAATAGGCTAATGGCTCTGTATAAGTATAGGCAACTGATGGGCATTTATACTGTATCGCCAGATTTGCAATCTCTGCAGGTTCTATAAATTCGGTTTCATATTGGTAGGGTTCTGCCTGAGATATTTCCCAGTTTTGACAATTTTTACAATGGAGATTACACCCAACCGTAGCAAGCGACAAGATAGGTGTGGCAGGAAGGAAATGATAAAGTGGCTTCTTCTCCACCGGGTCTACATGAATTGAGCAGGGATGACCATAAGTCACTGTATAAAGTTTCCCTCCAATATTTATACGAATACGACACTCCCCCTTTTGATTTTCGTCTAAAATACAATTGCGTGGACAAAGTTCACACTGAACGAGTTGCTTCATATCACATTACAACGATAATAAATAGTGTTATATTTCATTACATTGTATTTAATTATAACAATCAAAAACGAAAGTAAAAACTTGCAGGTCTAAAAATAATTGATAAAAGATGGAACTAAATTGTTAGTTAGGTGTTTTTATATATAATTATTTGCTTATAAAATGTTTTTAATAGTTAATAATTTGACAATTTAATGATTTTAGAGTAAAATAATAATCTATTCATTTTTGAAAGTTTATTGGATAACTTATAGGAAAGTCAAAAACATGAAAGATTATTCGTCAGAGGCATACGAAATATTTAGGACATTGCAATTAATTCAGCGATGGGAAATTGACCGATTCCACAAATTTAATAAAGAAATGGAACGGCCTAAATTAGAGCATGAACTAACTGTTCCTCAATTTCACATGCTGATAGCCATTCGAAATTATGGTCCTTTGAACTTAAAGGAATTATCAAGAAATTTGAATGTTTCACCACCCGCAGCCAGTCTTATGTTAGACCGTCTTTATGAATTGGGTTTAGTTGTAAGGGAACAATCATCAGAAGACCGACGCGAAATTCAGATAAGTTTGACAAAAGAGGCAGAAGAGATTCTTCAGTGGCATGAACAGCAAATTTTATTTAACATTAATGAATTATTGCAGAATTTGGGGAAAGAAACCTCGTCACAGTGGGTTGATGTAAATAAAAAAATTAGTCAATATTTAACTTCAGTTCTAAAAAAAGAGAAAGAGGAAGTCGTATGAATGAAGAAAAAGTTAGAAGGTATGTATTTATTGCCAGATTTTTTTCAGCATTGCTGGCTATAATTATTATTATAGTGGGTATAGGCATATATTTCTTTTTTTCGTCTTTTCGTAAGCCACCTGCACAGGCAAGAGAGGAAGAGCGACCTTTACTTGTAGAGGTTATACAAACACAGCCTGTGGATTTCCCTATTGTATTAAATGGTTTTGGTGAGGTTCGTCCTTTAGCAAATGTTCCTATATCTCCGGAGGTGTCAGGAAGGGTGATTCGCATTCATTCCAACCTTGAAGTAGGTGAGGTTATTCCTGAGGGTGATGTATTATTTGAAATAGAACCCAGTGATTACCAGATTCAACTACAAACAGCGGAGGCGAATTTAGGAAAAGCAAAAGAGACACTTAGTAGACTACAAAAGCAGTTTGTTTCTGATAAAGAACGGTTAAAGACATTGGAGCGTTCAAGAGACCTTGCTTATACAGAATTTCAACGAGTAAAGACATTATTTGAACGGGATAAAGTTGGGACCCAGTCAAATGTAGAACAAGCAGAAAGAACCTATAACCAGTTATTAGACTCTGCCAATTTGTTAGCCCAGGCGGTTGAACTATATCCATTACAAATAAAAGAAGCAGAGGAATCGGTCAAATCCGCAGACGCACAGTTAAAAAAAACAGAAATAGACCTGTCCAGAACGCAAGTAAAGTCGCCATTTCTCGCAAGGGTAGTGAATGTCAATCTGGAAGCGGGACAATATGTAAATCCTGGTGCTGTAGTTTTAACTATTTCTGATGATTCTATTATGGAAATATCAGTTCCATTAGATAGTCGTGAAGCAACGCAATGGCTACCATTTCAAAATAGTGTTGAACCCAACAATTTTGCATGGTTTCCACCTTTAGAGCCTCGAGAATGCAATATTTTCTGGACTGAGGATAAGGGGAAACACCAGTGGAAAGGGATACTAAATCGTGTTGAAAAGTATGATGAAACAACAAGAACTGTCTATGCCGTTGTGCGTATTGAAGGAGAGAATTTGTTCTCTTTGACGGAAGATAAAATGCCATTAGTTCAAGCAATGTTCTGCAATGTAAAGATACCGGGAAAAACTTTGATAGGTGTGTATCGTTTACCAGATACCGCAGTTAGTTTCGAGGGTATTGTTTATCTCTCGGTAGATAAGAGATTACACTCTGTTAAGGTAGAGAGGTTATATATGCAGGGAGATGAGGTCATTGTCAAGGGGCTGGAAGCGGGAGCCACTGTTGTTAAAACGCGTCTGGTAAATCCCATAGAAAACTCACTGTTAGAATATAACGAGCCAAAAAATGAGGGTTCCCAGTCATGAATCAATTTCTTGGTTATTTTGTAGGTAATCGTGTTTTTGCAAATTTATTGACGATAGTTATCCTTGTTTCTGGTTTAATTTCGTTAATGTTGATAAAGAGAGAATTATTCCCTGAATCTTCTTTAGATATGATAACGGTTCAGGTTGTTTATCCGGGTGCTGACCCTGAAGAGGTAGAAGAGGGAATTTGTCGAAAAATAGAAGAGGGATTGGACACCGTAGAAGGGATTAAACGATATACC
>CAZJTZ010000047.1:0-13979 GCA_964549105.1 uncultured Nitrospirales bacterium | reverse complement strand
CACGAAAAGAAGCATCAGGTAGGCATGTATTTGATAGGAAGTGTCAGATAGAAGGGATAGAGCATCGGCTAACCCGCCCCTATACACCCCAAACAAATAGTCTGGTAGAACGCTTTAATGGTAGAACAGAAGAGATACTAAAATAACATCACTTTAATACATATACCCAACTGATGGAAACATTAAACAAATATCTACATCGTTATAACTTTATCAATAAGCAAAGGGTATTAAATAACAAAAGATTCTCTAAGACAGTATTAGACTGGTTTCAGAAAAATAAAACTCTCTTTAAGTCTTCTTTTAATCCATCGCCATACAACCTACAGTCCCCTGATAATTAACTAAATTTTGCCTATTTTGTTCATTATTTACCACCAATTACCTTTAGACTTTCTACTTCTATCCACAATACGCCTTCAATTTCTTCACCCTTTTTATGTAAAGGTTCGGGCGTATATACTACTCCTAAATAGGGCTCCCAAAATGTAAAAGGCACTTCCCATACATAATAAAAATTTTTATCTATCCACTTGTCTTTTGTATCTAAAAACCTATTATACCCCGGGGCAATAACCAATTTAATATCAGCATTCTCTTTCAGATAGGGCGAATTTCTTTTATAAAAGTGTCCTTCATTTAATTTCAACCATTCCCGTGCTACTTCTTTCACTTTGTCCACAGGACAGTCTCCCTCTGGTTTATGATTCTTAGGTAGTGATGATGGATGAGGAGAATAATTAAAACTTTCAATATTCCGATGACATAATGAAACCCTGGCAAAAAAACCTCTATACCGGTAAGGAACCCCATCTAATAGCACATCCCTTTTTATTGTTAAAAAATAACCTAATTTATTGTTATACTCTGTTATCAAAGGCGGAGAAAACCCAGAGGAATTTTCGATACCTAAATATTGAATAATTGGCTCAACTTTCTTTATTCCCTCCTCTCGTGTCCAGCGGTTATCACATAGTTTCTTTTTATCAGTATTAGACCTTGCCTCTTTAATATCAGCCTGTTGTTGGTTCTGGTCATTTATACTAAAACTTACAACTTTATTAAGTTTTTCAGACACTTTTACCAAACACAAACAAGCATTTCCTCTTCCTTTTGGATGTATCGTATACCTTATATATTTATCTCCTATTTCAGCAGGAGAAATATCTGATGTCGGCTCTTTTACTGTACCATCTATTACAAATACATATCCTATATTTTCTATTTCTAAATGGACCATATCCCTCATAAACTCTTCTATTATCTTCCTATTTTTCTCATTCATTTCCAGTCCAAAACTAAAAAAAGAAAATGAGAAAAGAACTATTATCATAAGCAATAACTTATTCTTTTTTTTGTCTATCTTGATGTCCATTTTCTTTTTTACCTTCAATTTATTATTTCAAATGTGCATTGCCATTGACAATTGGAATTAAAGGATATAATATATATGGTTCCTCTTGGAACTCGGCCTCTTCATTAATAATATTTGCCGAAATAATTGCAGAATTATAAATATCCAAATCCATACTTACAAATTCCCAAAATTTCGCGTCGAATTCCTTTGCAGGTGTAGCAAAGACTCTATCCCAAAAGCCCAACGAACAACTCGAATTAAAGGCATTGTGCCAATCATCCAATATCCTCCCCTGATAACAGGAAAGTAAATAAACAAACAAATATTCATGCCCTATATTATATTGTGCTATCTCTTCTGGAACAATAGTATATGTATACATTCCTGTATCAGGATTCCAGATGTGGTCAACTTCTATCCCAACGACTTGTTCTTCTTCGCCTTCTAACTCTTCAGCACAATACGCTTCCCCCTGAAAAACAAAAATATTATAATCACGAATACAAGTTAAAATTTCAATATCTGTTGTTGCAGATTCCTCTGGTTCGGATTCTAATGCGTTAATAGAATCTACCAAATAACATAATCCTTCAAGTGAAGGACCTGCTATCGTCTCATTTCCAGAAATACCATAAGCTTCCCCTATTAAAATAAGTGCCTTTAGTTGTTCGAAGACGGCGCGGACTTGGAATGTGGTGGTACCCCAGGGAACATGGTAATGGTATGGGTCTAAGTATCCCCACCAGTTCATATACCAGGAAATACTATCCCCTATACTTGGGATTTCTATCCATGTTCCACTCTCTGGATTCTCTCCTTCTGGATTCTCCTCAGATGGCTGGTAGTATTTCCAGTGGCTAAAAACCCACGCAGGACTACATGGCTCTGCCGTCAGTGTTATCTCATTTGCTTCTATATTTATACAGGGGTCTATTGACTCTGAACGCCAGCCCATACACTCGCCATCTGCACAAAGAGGTAAAGGATTCCAACCCAATTTCCTCCCCGGATAAGAACTCGAATCTGGATGGATAACTCCCTGTCCCTCTACTCCAAGCGATAGTTTTATTCGCTCTTCATACAAACCAAATATTTGCTTGGTATCTTCCTCTCCAGATGGAAAAACATAACACCCAACTTCAGAAAGATTGTAAGGCTGGTCATCATTCTTAAGCCAGAACAAAAATGCCCCATTAGGGCCTGGGTCCCCATGAAACAAAAATTTCCTTTGTGTGCTATTGGCATAGGAATATAGTGTAAATCCGTCCATCCTTTTCCATACTATTACTCGCTCCCAGCCCGGCCCCAATGGAGGTAATCCCGAATCTATATTGGCAGAAAAACTCGCTATGGTATATACCTCACGCTCTACGATAATAGGAATAAACTCAGAACACCAGCCAACCCTATAATAATATTCCTTAAAAGATGTTTCATTTTCCCTCTCCTTATGTTTTTTATTCATTTCGCAGGTGTCTGTCCAGATTGGTGCTGGTGGAGCATATTAATAAAATACTCTCTGTTTTTGGGAGTATTTATATCGTTTTCCTGATTGGCTTGCTGCTGTAATACAGTTCTTTTTGCTCGGTCTAAAAGAATTTTTCCCATGGGGATGGGGCTCTCAGGAGCAGGGCGAATGTCGGCTAATGGATTTTTAGATAGTCCTATTACCTTTGACCTCAATTCAGGACTCGGTGTATGTTCCGCTATATCCAGGTAATATGACTTCAATGCTTCTTCGTTCTTTGTGAAACGGAAGTGGCTGGTATCAGCATAAATTTTTCGTAAACTTATATATATCGGGTCGTAATTAAATGCTTCAAATTCCATCCATTGCCTCTGCTCTAAATATTCACTTAACTGAATTGCATAATCATACCAACCGTATTTTTTAAAATATCCGTATGCAATCCATAAAGCACTTGACTGCTCTGCATATAAACTCCGCACACTTACTACACATGGTAATACTCCCAATTGTGACAATTCTATTGCTCGCTGATACAACTCTTTTACCCGATGCTCACGGGCGTCTAAGTTGTTTAACATACACTTTGCTAATATACCATCTGCCTCCATGGCTCGCTTGCTACTGACTTCTTCCAATACTTCGCGGAGAAAATCCTGGGCTCCACTCATATTCAGCCCTAATCGCAAAAAGGAAAGTAACATATACCTTGTCCGCGTATCGGTCTCTGCCCTTAATATATCCGCCCAAACCTGGAGTGTGTCTAAATTAATATCTCGCAAATTCATTGAAGGCAAACCTACCGACACACAGTTTAGCCCGGGAGATAAGGAATAGACCGTAAACGCATCAATCCCCCATTCTTCCATTTTATTTAATATACTCGCCTCTGACGGAGATAAACGGCTTTTATTTTTTCCCCGACATTGTTCTAATTGGTAAAGAGCCTGCATCTCTACAAAAAATTGGTGAAGTGTTCTATCTCCATAGACTTCCATAAATTTTATACTGATGGCACGAAAAATGTCTGTATTAATTTCTAATATTTCTTGATGTTCTGGCAAAATAAGAAGTAGCAACCCGACCCCTACCAACTGTGGAACTTTCTCCGGACTGTATAATAATTCCTTTGACTGGTTTATTAAACTAATAGCCATGGATGTGCCACTATATTGAGGTTGAGCATACGTTAATGCAAGAAGTAATTGGTCACCTGGATACTCAGACGGATTTAATAAAGGTTCTTGTTTAGTTAAATTCTCCGGAGAAGTTAATGTCCATATTAAACTATCCTGCTTTGATAATGCGAAAGAAAATAATTGATATGGACCCATTAGCGGCTCTATGTATGAGGAATCATTCATAGGTGCTTCACGGAACAACTGGATTATCTGTCTCAGCCCATCCCGAATCTTGCCGTTAGAAATATCCTGATATGCTAATTGTTCAGTTTCATTAACCTTCTGTAAAAAGGCTGCATCTACTCCTGCTGCCAGTTCAGAAAAAAAGAAACAGAACAGGAGTAATGTAATAAGAAAGAGGTCTCTTTGCATGGCACTTCCTCCTTTAAACTCAGGTTGATTCAACTTTTACTTTACTACCGCACTTTTTCTATCCACATTTCATTATACAAAAAAAAAGTATTTGTCAATACTTTTTTTTAATATTTTGTGTAAATTGAAAAATATTAGTTTCTGCTGAAAATATTAGATAAATTTTGCCCTGTTTAAAATTTTGGAATAACAATTTGGTTTTAAGATTTCTTGCTTCGCTCGAAATGACAGGGAAAAGTAGAAATAACAGGAAAAGAATTGCTGTTTAGGGCATTAGTTGTGTAGGAAACTGCCGTTCAGGCAAGGTTTAAGGTTGCAAATGATAGGAATAGACATTCAAAAAGATAAAGGAGATATAAATTAATTGATATTATAGAAATAAAACTATTAAATGAAAGGGTATTTTACTGAAATGAATTTTTAGAGGTTATGGAATGAATGGAGGGAAAAAACTTAATCGCTGTTTTTATCCTGCTTCTTGGGCTAAGCGTTGTGCTTTAATTCTCATTAATTGGCTGGTGGTTGAACGCTCCATCTCGTCTAATTTGTTTTTGATGAATTTTATGGTTTCTTTCATTCTTGGAATCATAGTATGTTCTAATGCGTTCACGCGTCTTCGAGTTTTTTCTATTTCCTGACACAATCTTCGAACTGTTTCTTCAAGTTCAGCCATTTTTAGAAGTTTGGGCAGAAATTCTTTTATCTGTGTAATAGCCTTATCCAATTCTGAGGATGTATGCACCAGTGAATAGCCACCTTCTGTTTTCCCAAAATTAATCTCGAAATTAGGTATCTGGACACCCATTACTCTTTTTGTTTTCATCTGGATATTCAATTCCTGGCGTGTGGATTCGAGGGCGTCTTCTACAATTAATCTTGAAGATGTTGCTTCCGCTAAAACAAATAATTTCAACACTTGTGGTAATTCTTTGTCTACTTCTAATCGGACTACTTTGTATTCTGCTGTGATTCTTCCGAAATCTTTCATTAGCCCATCTAATTTGTCTTTTAATAGTTTATGACCTCGTTGGGCTACTGCTAAACTTTTTCGAAGTTTAAGCAATTCCATTCGTGTCGGATTTACTGCTAATCGCATAAGGTAACCTTATTCTTTGCTTGTTTAATACAAACTTTATTTGCTTTCTATGTAGTATTTATCTATAAATTCAGGTTTTATACGCTTTAGTTCTGCCTTTGGAAGTAAGGCGAGCAATTCCCATCCAATTCGCAAGCTGTCTTCAATGCTACGGTTTTCATCTTCGCCCTGACGGATAAAACGGTCTTCAAAGGCGTCTGCAAATTTCACATATAATAGGTCAATATCGCTTAAAGCGGATTCACCTAAAACGACGGCTAATTCTTTTGCGTTTTTACCGCGTGCATAGGCAGCGTATAACTGGTTCATTACATTGGCATGGTCTTCTCGTGTTTTTCCAACACCGATACCTTTATCCTTTAATCGTGAAAGTGAGGGTAGCACATCTACCGGGGGATATATGCCCTGAGCATGAAGGGAACGGCTTAATATGATTTGTCCTTCTGTAATATATCCTGTCAGGTCGGGAATAGGATGGGTTTTATCGTCTTCAGGCATAGTTAATACGGGCAGTTGGGTGATTGAGCCTGATTTGCCTTTGATACGACCTGCTCTTTCGTAGATGCTGCTTAAGTCTGTGTATAAGTATCCGGGATAACCGCGTCTGCCGGGGACTTCTTTTCTTGCTGCGGATATTTCACGCAAAGCCTCACAATAATTTGTAAGGTCTGTTAAGATGACCAATACATGCATATCTTTTTCGTAAGCGAGATATTCTGCTACGGTCAAAGCCATGCGTGGGACTGCGATTCGTTCGATAGCTGGGTCGTCTGCCAAATTAATGAATAAAACGGCTCTTTCGAGGGCACCTGTTCTGCGAAAATCGCTAATGAAGAATTCAGATTCTTCAAAGGTAATACCCATTGTCGCGAAAACTACTGCAAATTTTTCGCCTGTTTTTAGCACTTTTGCCTGTCGGGCTACTTGTGCTGCCATACGGGAATGAGGCAAACCTGATGCGGAGAAGAAGGGTAATTTTTGTCCACGAACCAGAGGATTTAATAGGTCTATGGTTGAAATACCTGTCTGGATAAATTCATTGGGGTAATCTCTTGCATAAGGGTTCATTGGGTTTCCATTGATATTAAGCCATTTCTCGGGGATAATGGAGGGACCCTCGTCAATAGGTCTGCCAAACCCATCAAATACACGTCCTAACATATCACTTGAAACGCCTAATTCGATTCCTTTCCCCAAAAATTTTACGGTGACTCCCTGGGGGGTTAGTCCACTGGTTCCTTCAAAAACCTGGACTACGGCTTTATCACGATTTACTTCCAAAACCTGTCCTCTACGGATACTGCCATCTTCCAGACGAATGTCTGTAAGTTCGCCATAGGTAATACCTTCTACACCTTCCACTAACATCAATGGACCGATAATCTCTTTTACTGTGCGATATTCTTTGGTAATCACGGTTATTTACCTCACATTAATTTTATTGTTTTATCTGTATAAAGATTTAAGATGATATTGCTTTCAATTGTTCTGAAACTTTTCTTTTCAATTCGTCAAATTGTTCTAATTTATCTTCAGGTATTAATTTTGCTTTTGAAATTTCTTCTAACACGGGCAAACTTAAGAGTTTTGTCAGTGGAACACCTTTTTGTAGTGCAGGACGAACCACATCGTAGTAGTGTAAGATTACACTTAGAAGGTGAAATTGTTTAATCATGGATGTATAGGTATCCAATTCGTCAAAGGCGTTTTGGTGTAAGAAATCTTCTCTTATCATTTTTGCTGCTTGCATTAGGAGGCGGTCATCCGCAGGAAGTGCATCCATACCTACCAAACGCACTAATTCTTCTAATTCTGCTTCTCTTTGCAATATAGCCATTGCTTGTCTGCGTACTTCTGACCATTTGGGATTATAATTTTCATTTGCATATTTATCTACTACTTCTTGATATAAGGAATAGGAGGTCAACCAATTAATTGCGGGAAAATGTCTTGCAAAGGCGAGTTTATCGTCCAATCCCCAGAATACCTTTACTACTCTCAGGGTCGCTTGAACAACGGGCTCTGAAAAGTCTCCACCAGGAGGAGATACGGCACCGATAAGGGACAGGGTTCCATTTCGCTTGTCTGACCCCATACATACTACATTTCCTGAACGCTCATAGAAACTTGCTATACGAGTTCCTAAATATGCGGGATAGCCTTCTTCGCCTGGCATTTCTTCTAATCGTCCAGACATTTCGCGCATGGCTTCTGCCCAACGGCTTGTGGAGTCTGCCATTAAAGCCACGCTATAACCCATGTCGCGGAAGTATTCGGCAATAGTAATCCCTGTAAACACGCTGGCTTCACGGGCAGCCACAGGCATATTTGAGGTATTGGCGATAAGCACGGTGCGTTCCATTAAAGGTTCACCGGAGTCAGGGTCTTTTAATTCGGGAAATTCCAAAAGCACATCTGTCATTTCGTTTCCGCGTTCACCACAACCTACATATACCACTATATCTGTATTAGCCCATTTTGCTAATTGGTGCTGAACTACTGTTTTACCGCTACCGAATGGGCCTGGAACGCATGCTGTTCCACCTTTTGCCATAGGGAAAAGCATGTCCAATACTCGCTGTCCCGTAGTTAATGGCTCGGTGGGTGGCAATTTCTTTGATACAGGTCTGGGTTGACGCACAGGCCAACGCTGAACCATCGTTAATTCACGCGGTCCTTTTTCTGTATCTATTACTGCAATAACTGTATCTATATTTCCTTCTACTGCGCCAATTTTTTTAATTGTTCCTTCTACACCGTTTGGAACCATAATTTTATGTAGAACCAGTTTTGTTTCTTGCACGGTTCCTAAAATATCTCCACTAACTACATGGTCTCCGACTTTTGCAGTAGGTTCGAATTTCCATTTTGCTGAACGGTCTAAGGAAGGACTTTCTGCTCCGCGTACGATATACTCGCCATATTGTGCCGCAATTGTATCCAGAGGACGCTGAACGCCATCGTAAATGGAACGAATTAAGCCTGGTCCCAATTCCACGCTCAATGCTTCACCTGTTCTATATACAGGATGTCCCGGACCAATTCCGCCCGTTTCTTCGTAAACCTGTATGGAAAATTCATCACCACGGATTTCAATAATTTCTCCGAACAGTTTAGCCTCGCCAACACGAACCATTTCATACATTCGAGCGCCGCCTAAACCGCGAGCCACTACTAAGGGTCCGGATACTTTAATAACTTCACCTGGAATATTTGTACTCATACTCGTATTTCCCTAATTTTCCTTATGTTTATTCACTATTATTATTTTTAATCTATTTATATTATTTATTTTCACTGGAGGTTATTCTTCCTTCCCGAGCATATCTACTCCAATAGAATATTCTATCTGTCGTTTTAATTCTTTAAATCCAAGATGCTGACTTCCTTTAAGGGTAGGTATTGTTGTTATAACCGCATTGCTAATTAAGCGATAGTCTTGTATAATTTCTCTGGATTCTTGTGCCAGTTCTTCCGTAATAAGGATAATAGACGCTCCACCCTCTTTCTGAATTTGTTGGAAAGCCATCTGTAATTCATTGGGTGATATTGCATGGCACACCTCAAATCCAGCAGATTTAAATCCTTGAATTAATCCTTTTTCACCTATTACATAAGCCTTATACATAGGTTTGACGAATCCTATCTTTAAGCATATTTGATGGTAAACCGTTAAGTTTACCACTAATGATTAGTTTTAAGTTAAAGGCTTCGACATTTAAGCCCCAGCAAAATGCCCCAGCATGCTCAGGTCCCATGGTTTGTAATTTTGCAAGTTTCGCCATGTCGGTTAACAAATCGGATACCTTTTGCTCAAATTTAGGTATCTGTTCATCTTCCTCTAATTCGAAGCATTCTCTCCAAATATCCCCTATAATTCCGGGAATAATATTTCCCCACGACCTTATCTCTGTTGTAGCACAGAGTTCGCTAATTAAATGATTAAATGGCTCTAATGGTAATAAATACTGTTGAAAAAGTTTTAAGTTATGTCCTACTTTTAAGGCTCGCCATAGCAGCACAATGAGTTTAGATAAGACTCGATTTTCTGCCCAATCTTTTAATAAGGGGCAATTTAATTTTGTTAAAAGCCAGAGGTAATGTCTTAAATAGCATCCATCTAACACTATGTCTGTAATAAGAGGATTTTCTACATGTGCACCTGCAGGATTGCATACGATACTAATTGCTGGTCGTATAGTCTCGGGAAATAATGAAGGATTACCTGAAGAGGCATCGGTCAATCTTGTCTCGGTAAATACATTTTCAGGGAACAAAGAATCTTTGCCATTCAAAGCACGCTTTAGATTTATATAATCCTCACTTAATAAGAACACATCGGTAATTTCTGATGAAGGGGATGCTTTTTTTAAATCAAAAATCTGGTCATGCACATAATTGTCAATGATTGTGCTCCAGTCTTCCCATGTCTCTGCACCGGGAACCATAAACTCTCTCAGGGAAGTTTCTTGAATTCGATGGAGCATATCATCTGTTTTTTCAAGGCTAGCAAGACTTACAAAAAAGTCATAAGACATTAATTGCCCCTCTAAAACGCTAATCTGTCCGCATACAAATCCCCAACGATGTTGTCCTTTTGAAAGGGCTTTCAAGCACCTACTCCTTTTCAATTTTTATATTAAACTTTTCCAGTAAATAAATTCTGAGCAATGATAGGAATGATTTCTCTTTCTAAATCACTCAAAATGGTATCCAGTGTCTGGTCAATCTGGAAGCCTTTTCCTACAAACAAAAAACCACCTTTTGAGGAAAGAAATTTTTCGTCACTTATGGAAATTTTTGTTCCGTGAGAACTATTCCATTTAGAGACCAAATCCTTAAACAATTGCAAATCATCTCTATGGACACAAAGGCTACCTTGCATTTCTGCAGGTATAGCCTGATTCATCCATTTTTCCATCAATTGTTGATATTCCTGGACTGGCAAGTGTAATATTTCTTCTTTGGCTTTTTGAAATATCTGACTCAAAATCTTATTTTTTTCTGTTAAGATTTCTTTATTTATTTGCCCTTGAACCTGTACCAACTTTCTTGCCATTTCCTCATCTATATTTCGCATGGTTAACTGATAAAGGCGTTCTGCCTTTTCTTCTGCATTTCGTTGGGCACTTTTTTTCTTCTCTTCGGCTTCTTTTTTTGCAGATTTTATAAACAGTTCTGCTTCATGCTGAACGGACTCTAAAACTGCTTTATTAATTTCTTCTAACGCCATTTTACTTTATTCCTTACAATAGGATATAAAACAACCTATTCTTACTATTCAGTTTTATTGCATTTTAATAAAAGCCGTTACAGCATTATCGGCTGTAAGCCAGTTAATTGTTAAAATAGCGACCAATAACGATACCACGGCGTAAGTTTCCACCATAGCGGGCAGAATAACAGAACGACCAAAGGCTTCGGGTCTACGGGCAACTAATAAAATACTTGCCGCAGACGCTTCCCCCTGCCATCGAGCAGAGACATATTCGGCTAATCCTACGCCGAGGCCTAATATACACAGAGCTAATCCTGTTCCCGGGGTAATTACCATTTGTCCGGAAATAAGACCTGAGCGAACAAAAATAAGAATGGCTGTAATAAATCCATAGAAACCCTGGGTACCTGGCAAGGCTAATAGGACTAATAATCTTCCAAACAAATCGGGCTTTTCACTCAAAATGCCTCCAGCAGCCTGCGAGGCAATTCCGATTCCTTTTCCTGACCCTGAACAAGCCAGACCTACTGCTAAACCTGCTCCACCAATGGCTAAGCCACGACCAATTTCTAATGCAAGTGTGTGATCCATACATTTATCTCCATCTTTTTACGGTTATTTTTTTATTCTTTGAATTTATTTTCTTTTGTTTATTTTTTCTCTTCAGAAGTTACTAAAATAGCATTTTCTGAATTAAATCCTAATGGCTCGAACTGTTTTCCTCCTGCCTCGTAAAACCTTCCAAAAAACTCAACCAGAATTAGACGCATGGAGTGAACAAAGGCACCCAGAACACTAATCAGGAAGTTAAACACATGACCTATAAGTAATACAACAATAAAAAAGATAATGCCTACATAAGGAATAGGTCTCACTAAGTTTGCTATCATATTAAATGACATAGCCACAATAGAGGTAGTCAAACCCAGTGCTAATAAACGACAATAAGACATGGTATCGCCAATGAATGCTGTGAGTCCATAACTACCGACTATTCCATATAGACTTATCATTCCAATTATAAATCGTGCAATAGGGTTCTTCTGGTCTCTACCCTGTGTCAGAATAAGTCCCAAAGCACCTATGCTAAATAGCACAATCCCCAACCAATTAAGCCAGGAAGGTGGGGTTACAAACATATTTGTAACAAGAATAACAAAACCTGGTAAGATTATCAGCCATAACAAACCATCCATGATTGCCCCTATTTTATCTCCCCGCTTCACCATACCATACATTTTCAAACCAATCCCGAGAAATTGGTTAAGTATGCCAATAAATAGTGCAACGAGCAATAAAATAACAGGTTGTGCCATAGGGTCATAAATTGCGGTTTTTTCTATGACTTTTTGTAATATATTGTTTTCACCAAAATATTCTGGTTTATATAAGTCACCAAACAGAGAACCAAGTAAGAAACCGAATATAATTGTTGGGATGGACGCTAAAAATAATAATTTTGCGAAATTATAAATTCCTTCATAAGGACGCGTTCTTCTCATTAGGTACTGACTTGCTATTAATAGAATTAATCCATAACCTACATCGCCAAAACAAATTCCAAAAAAAAGGAGAAAACTCCATAATAGACAGGGAGAAGGGTCAAAAAAATTGTATGGAGGAAGGCCATACATATTAACTAACATTTGAATAGGCTTTATTAAGGGCGGTAATGTAATATTAACGGGCACATCTTCCCCGGGAGCAGGGTCATCCACTATGATGGAAACTTCAGGCATTTCATTTTTCATCGCTTTACTTAATTTAGGTAAATCAATTTCTCTTACATAACCAGAGAGAATTTGAACCCAGTGCCCTTCCATTGCTTTTGATTTACTTAAAATTTCTCTCTTTCTACTTTCCCAATAAGCCTTTAAGATTTCCACTGTTCGGCGATGAACAGACAATTTATGCACCTTATTCGCAATTTCCTGGGACTGAACTCGAAGTGTTGACAAATCTGCCTTCAATTCCCTTATGCGGTCCCGGATAGTTCCATTCGTATTGGGTAGATTGATTTCTTCAAAACCATACTCTCTTATCCTTTTCTGAACTTCAAGCAAATCCTCTCCCAAACATGCAACTAATATACGCACATTATCTTTTTCGTTATAATGAGGATGCTCACTAACAGACTCCATTTTCCTATAATATTTACCTGGATAGATAATTTCAATGGCTGTATTTTTTTTGAAAAAGTCATCACGAATAAGGCTCTGATAAGAAGAATACACAATTTTGCCAAACAACATTTTTATCCGTTTGGGCTTTCGAAACTCATTTATTGAAAAAGGTAAATCTTCATAAGGTTCTAATTCTGCTATTTCATTTTCGATGGCAGAAATTGACCTTTCTACCGTTCGATATTCTGTATCTAACAATTGTGCTTCTTGATACACTCCCTCTAAATCAAATTTATGGAGTGCATTGTTCAATTCTTCTTTTTTAATTAGTAATGGAACAGGTGCTAATCCTTGAATAAAGCCTTTGACTACGGGCGAAAAGATATCTAACAAGGTAAGGATTGTTTGTAGTTTTTGAAGGTTAGTATCAACTTCCTCCGTTATAACTGATGGTCTCTTTAACAAATCCTTCAATTCCGGATAATTATCCAGTGCATCTGAAACCTGGCAAATACCCAAAGATTGAAGGGTCCGCAAAAGTCTTTGAGAGGCTTTTACCGGACATAGCATCGTCACCTTTTTCATTCGGTCTATAGCCATAGCCCGCTTTCTTTATTCTTATTAAAGTTGTTTTACCTTATTAACAACAAATCTTATCTGTTCATCAATTTTACTTTGAGGAATGTTTTTAACTTCTTTAATTTGCTGTTCTCCCCAGATTTTAAGTTTTTCTTCCTCTTGCTTTTCCTTTTGCTCTGCCTGTTCACGGTAATTTTTTATTCTTACTTCCGTCTGCCTATCTATCTCTGCAATAATCTGCTTTGCTTCTTCTTCGGCTTCTTCGATAATTTTCCTGGCTTGCAATTTTGCCTCTTCCAGAAGTTTCTCCGCTTTTTCTTCTATTTCTATAACTTGTTTAACAATTGTAGACATAACCCTTACCTTCCTATTAATAAATAATAAATATAACAAGAATGAAATACAAATTTCAAATTAGTGATTTATTACGCATTACTATTTACTTATCGTTAGGTATAAATATGCCTTCCATTTAAAAATTATCTCCCCAAAATCGATTTTTATCTTACTTACATAAAAATTAATATTAGGGTAAACATGAATTTTTATCTTACTTACATAAAAATTAATATTAGGGTAAACATG
>CAZJTZ010000046.1:0-14580 GCA_964549105.1 uncultured Nitrospirales bacterium | reverse complement strand
CTTCGGTTATGCCTTCATGAACTCCTTCTGCTGTTCCTTCTGTGATACCTTCGACGGTTCCTTCCGATGTTCCTTCAGTTATTCCTTCGGTTATGCCTTCATGAACTCCTTCTGCTGTTCCTTCTGTGATACCTTCGACGGTTCCTTCCGATGTTCCTTCAGTTATTCCTTCGGTTATGCCTTCATGAACTCCTTCTGCTGTTCCTTCTGTGATACCTTCGACAGTGCCTTCTGATGTTCCTTCAGTTGTGCCTTCGGTTATGCCTTCATGAACTCCTTCTGTTGTCCCTTCTGTGATACCTTCGACAGTGCCTTCGGCTGTTCCTTCGGTTGTGCCTTCGGTTATGCCTTCATGAACTCCCTCTGCTGTTCCTTCGGTTGTTCCTTCAACTAATCCTTCGCCTGGACATTCTACTCTCACTTCACGAGTTATTTCTGTGGAGTTTTCACTGCTATCTACTGCACGATAAACCACTTGATATATCCCCGAACGAGATGGATTTATATTGTTGGATATAGTTTGGACTGTGGCTTCAAGTCCGTCACAGTTATCTATTGCGGTTGCCCCTGGGTCGGTGAAATTTGTATTGCATTCTAAGGTCATCGGGTTATCACCGTTTAAGGTAATCTCAGGTCCAACTGTGTCTACTACATATACCAGTCGTGTTTCTATACTTATATTACCATCACTGTCTGTAACAACATACTCAACGGTATAGTCACCCACTATCTCACTGTTAACATTATTAGTAATCTCTATCTTATCGGTTAAATCTCCATCAGGAATATCGTAAGCCGTTGCACCTGCATCTTCATACACCGTTTTACATTCTATTATAAGGTCAGTCTCTCCTAAAATTGTTATCTCTGGTTTATATACAATTCCTTTAAGAAAAGGATAACTAACACCTTCCAGAATATTCCATGCAATATTAAAGTCCCAGCCGGCATAAGTTGCTTGCTGTTTTAGTTTTGTTGTTGTCTTCCCTTCTCCACCTCCTGCAGAGTTTGCCTGTCCTGATGTCTCTATGTCCCAATAACTACTTGTAACCGAGCCATAATTCTCTCCCACAAGACCACCGACATAAGTTCCAGTAGCAGAAACTGCTCCCGTGCTATAATTGTAGGTAATACTACCTCTATTCAAACCTGTAATACCACCCACATCTTTTCTACCTGACACTGCTCCTAGGTTGTAACTGAGTATAATATTCCCAGAATTCTCATTATATCCCACGAGACCACCAGCATAATCTAATGTAGCAAAAACTGCTCCCATGTTATAACTGCTATTAATAGTTCCATTATTATTTCCAATAAGCCCACCAACATAACTAATACCAATTACTTTTCCAAGATTATAACTGAGTGTAATATCCCCGTAATTCCACCCAATAAGGCCGCCCACATAATTTCCATTTCCTTGCACCGTTCCTTTACTATAACTGCTTCTTGTAATACTTCCTCCATTATTATATCCTACAAGTCCGCCCACATAATTTCCACCCCCAGACACTGCTCCTGTGCTGTAACTGTTTGTGATACTACTTCCATTGTTATATCCCACCAAGCCACCAATATTTTCTCCACTGCCAGATACTGCTCCTGTATTATAACTATTTGTGATATATCCTTCATAGTTCCATCCCACCAGGCCGCCTATATACAAATTCCCATATACTGCCCCTCTACTGTAACTACTCTCAATGCCACCACCATTGCTTCCGGCCAGACCTCCTATATATCCAATACCAGACACCTCTCCCTTGCTGTAATTGTTTGTAATACTACCTTCATTTCGTCCCACCAGACCACCTACATGTCTATTATTACCAGACACCATTCCTGTGCTGTAACTGTTTGTTATAGCCCCACCATTTTTATTTTCCCCTACTAAACCACCAACATAATTTCCAGTGCCAGATACCTTTCCCGTGCTATAACTATTCGTTATACTATTTTCATTTATTCCTATCAGACCACCAACATCTCCATTACCAGAAACCGTTCCTGTGTTATAACTACTTATAATACTGCCCTTATTCCACCCTACGAGACTACCGACAGTATTATTACCTACAACTGAACAGTCGTCTAATCCTATATCTCGGACTTGTCCCCCTGGACCTAATATGCCAAATAAGCCTATGTTATTTTCATCGGGGCGATTGATATATAAACTTGCAATCTCATGTGTGTTGCCATTAAATTCCCCTACCAACCTCAATGGATTAAACCCTTTGCCGCTGTTCCAATTTATTGTTTCACTTGCATCTATGTCCTCTGTTAATTCATAGTTCCACCACCAGGGATACTCGGGGTCTATGCCTACCTTGCTCAATTCTTCTAATGTATTTATCTCCTTTGTTTCTATTAAGGGTGATATAGAAAACTGTGTAGGTCCTAACTCTATAAAATATGGATAACTTACTTTGTCTTCTTCTTCCCCTTCACCTTCTTCTATTTCAATTACCCAAACACTCACAAAATCCCAACCGATATATGTTGTCTGCTGTTTCATCTGTTCCGTCGTTTTTCCTTCTCCTCCTGCTGAACTTGTCTGATTAGATGTTTCTATGTCCCAATAACTGTTTGTGATATTTCCTGTATTCAATCCTACCAAACCGCCGACATTTTTACTACCCCACACTGTTCCTATGCTGTAACTATTCGTAATGATAAGCATATTTTTTCCTACCAGACCACCAACATATTCACTACCACATACAGCACCTGCGCTAAAACTATCTGTAATACTGCCTTTATAACCATTTAGCCCAACCAAACCACCAACAGAATTTTCATCACCCCACACAGGACTTGTGCTGTAAGTTTTAACAATACTCCCTACATTATTATACCCGACCAGTCCGCCAACATTATTCTTACCCCAGACAGCCCCTGTGCTGTAACTGTGGGTAATATTATCTCCATTAATATATCCTACAAGTCCGCCAACATTTTCACTGCCCCACACTGCACTTGTGCTATAACTGTCTGCAATACTACCATGACAAATTTGCGATGAATCGCAATAGCCATTTTCACCTATTAAGCCGCCAACATTTTTATTGCCCAAAACTGTTCCAGCACTATAACTGCTAACGATACTATCATAATTTTTCCCCACAAATCCGCCAACATCTTCATTACCAGATACATCTCCGGTATTGTAACTATTTGTAATGCTACCTTCATTGGAGCCAACAAATCCGCCGGTATTTTTACTTCCAGATACCGTTCCCGTGCTGGAACTACTTGTAATATCGCTATAATTTTTCCCTGCAAAACCACCAACATCCTCACTTCCAGACACCGTTCCTGTGCTGGAACTGCTTGTAATATTGCCATAATTTATCCCTACAAAACTGCCAACAGAATTTTTACCTATTATTATGCAAGTTTCAATTCCTAAATTTCTTACCTCTCCTCCTGAACCTATAAAACCGAATAGGCCGATATAATTCTCTCCTGAACGATTTATATATAAACCTGTAATTTTGTATTCCTTACCATCAATCTTGCCGATAAATGGTGCGATGCTTGTTCCAATGGGTTTGAAACCTGCCCCATTATTCCAGTTAATCGTATCACTTGCATCAATGTCTTGTGTCAGTTCATATTCACCATCCAGTGGATACGCTTCATCATTCCCAATCTTTTGGAGTTCTTCTATGCTGGCTATGGGTATTACTTCAGACATTCCTTCACCTTCTCCTTCACCTTCTCCTTTGTCTACTACTAAACTTACATCAATGCCCTTTGTAAATTTATATTTACCATTCAAAGAATTTACTGCGGTATTATCTATCTTTTGCAATTCCCCAATGCTATCAATTTGAATTACTCCTGCATAGACACTGGGGTACATAAACATTATGCTCAATAAACATATAACCCACATACAAGTAAAAAACCTTTTCATTTTATTTTTCCTATGTCGCTAATTATTGAACAATTTTCAACATCTATATTTGTATAATAAACTGAACTGAAAGAAAAATCAAAACATATAGACATTGATTTTTTATGTTAAGAAAAAGTTGGGAAATAACCATTTAAGCAATTGCCATAAGGGCGCATCACAATAAGCCCTATGAAAAATACTCTATATGGTTAATGTCTTTTTATTCGGTTTTAGAATTTCCCTCTTGGAGAAAATATCTCACACAGAAAGGGTGTGTCCTTATAGGGGTATAACACAGATATTCAATTTACTTTCTGCTATGTGTAGTCTTTATAGGGTATATTTAGGGATATGACCCCTCTGGCACAGCGTGACACCTCCCTCTCGCAATGCAAGAAATCATTTTTATATTCTCATAATATTGTGTTTGAGTCATGACCTAAGAATATTAACTTGTTAGACAACGCCCTATATCGTAAAAGATTATGTATTGTTTATTGCAAAAACTAATAATATTTATTCAAATCTTTTAGCGGACAACAGTAATAGACTATATATAAAGCAAGATATTCTAAGCCTTAATATATTTCTCATTTCGGAAAGGGATAAGGAGAATAAAGCAAATGGATATTTGCCCCTATATAAAAATAGGTATTTTATTGTCTACCCCGATGTTTAAAGACATTTTTTTAATCTTTTATTGGACAGAAATGTATAAATTTCTATTAATCTTTTTGATAGGGGAGAGGGTCATCTACGCCAATACTTGAGAAAGCCTTTAATCGCTCAACACAGGTTGGACAGTTTCCACATGCTATCTCTTCACCACGATAACAACTCCATGTATGAGAATAATCCACTTCAAGTTTGCGTCCTATCTCTAAAATTTCTTTTTTGGTTAACATTAAAAAAGGTGCTTCTACTGTAATTTTATGTTTTCTGTTCAATGAAAAAATATTATTCATTTCTTTTACAAATCCTTTTGTGCAATCCCAATAGCCATATTCATCTTCAGCGTGTGCTGAATAAAAGACCTCTGGAACTTCTATTGTTTCTGCCCATGCCCCTGCAATAGACAAAAAAATCATGTTGCGATTAGGCACATAGGTAGGACTTTGCATACGCTCATGCACAGGAATCTCATTTAATCGTGGAATTTCTTTACCCCCTTTAATAAGGGCTGAACCTGCTTGCAAAAGAGGTGAAATTACATTTAAATCAATAATTTGATGATGTTGCATATTCAAAAAATCCATTTGCCATGTAGCACATTCAATCTCTTTAATATGCTTTTGCCCATATAAAAATGTTATCCCATAAACTTGCTTATAGCCTTTCTCCTTCATAAGATAATGCAAAAGTGTGACTGAATCCAGTCCTCCACTTAATAACAATACACAACTATTTGTATAAGCCATAAAAAATTCTCCTAAAATTTTTGTAAAAAATGTTGAAAAATACAATTATCTATGATAATATATCTTCATATACAATATATTGTGGTTAAGGATAAAATAAACCTATACATAGTATACTAACAAAAGGCAATAAAAAATGAGCCAATTTACTCTTGTGTATGTTCCCGCGGATATAAGAAACATCAGAGTTTTTACTCCCAAAAGAACGCTTGCAGTCATGGCTCAAATTTTACAGGATAATAATATTGATGCGGATATTCATGATTTTGGTATTCCCGAGGCAATTCAATACTTATCTCATTATACAATAAAAAATAAAATTAATAATATAACGGAACACAAAGTTGGCTCATGGTTCACCAAGTTATTGGGAAAAGAAAAAAATAAAAAAGGGGTTAAGGACAATTATCTCCAATGGGTTTATAGAAACTTAGAAATTTCTTCGCAAACTATTTGTCTATTATTCTGGATAGAAAATCGAGAAGAATTAATTATTGCACGCACTCTGGCTAACGAGATTAGAGAAAGCAAGTCAGACTCAAAACTCTGCATTGTGGGAGTAGGACCTTATTTCAATTATACGGGTCCGTATGTTATGACCCATCTTCCTGAATTTAATGGAATTTTAATTAATCACTACGAAATGTCTCTTTTACCTCTCTGGGAGCATATTGTATTGGGAAAATCAGTAGATTCCATTCCAAACTATGTATATATGGAGGGAGGAGAGATTCATGTTGGACCTGTAAATCTGTTGTTAACCCTTGACGAACTTCCCATCCCTTCCTATGAGACCTATCATTCTTTATTAGAAGGGTCTAAATTTAATATTTTTACATTAGAGCAGGTGAGAAATGGCAAAACGGGCTATTCTGAACCTTATAGGCTAAAACAATATATAAATTCGAGTGTAAATCGTCTATTAGAGGAAATTGCAAATCTGCGTGAAAGATACAATACATGGACTTTTCACATTGATAATGAAATGCCAAGTTCAGAAGATGTCCAGGCATTTTCATTGGCTCTATTAAAGTCTTCACTTTTTATTACCTATTCGCGTGTTTTTCATTGCTTAAACATACAGGGAGACTGGGTGCATAGTTTACATTTATCTGGTTGCCGTGCTATATCTGTGCATGTTCCAACGGGAAGTCAAAGATTGTTATCAAAATATTACGGATGTATGCGGACTATTAGTTCCCTTGAAACTGCTATTTCCGCCTTTGTCGGTTCTAACTTCTACACCTCAATTCAATGCACCTATCCATGCCCCGAAGAAGACCGTCATACCTTCGCAGAAACATTAAGATTTATAGAAAGGGTTAAACCCGACACAGTCAGAGTATCTTCTACTTCCCTCTGGCCTGATTCAACCTGGTGGGAAAACCTGTCCTCCTTTAACTTTGATTTAAACCCCTCAGACTATTTCTCCTGGCTTGCAGGTGAACAATCCAGTAAAAATTACTTACATTGGAAACCCTTCGATACCTCAATAATGGAGAATAAAATTGTAGAACTAAACATTACGCCTCAGAGTAGTGAACTGATGGGTATAATATTGCAGGTATTACAAATATCCAAAGAGCAAAAATTCTTTAAGCAATCTCTGGAAAAAATCCTTTTAGAAGGTGATGCAGATAGTTTACAAGACATAATCTCACAATTTAATGCACAATTAAAAAAACAGATTCGTGAAGAAGAGTGGAATCTCAGAAAATACGACTATAAATCTGTAGCCAATTAGAAATCATACCGTTCCAACATTTAAAATCATTACCTTGAGTGTGTAAATGATTTGTAAATGTTATATAAGAAACCAAAGGATAGATATAAATGAGTATTACAGTTGTTGGTTCAGTTGCATTAGATTCGGTAGAAACCCCTTATGGAAAGTCCGAGTTAGAATTAGGTGGAGCCGCAACCTATTTCTCTCTTTCTGCTTCATTCTTTTCACCTGTGAATATAATTGGTGTAGTTGGAACAGATTTTCCACAAGAATATATTGAAACTTTGAAATCGCGAAACATTAATATTGAGGGCTTAAAACAGGTAGAAGGGAAAACTTTTCGGTGGTCAGGGCGATATCATGAAGACATTAATCAGCGTGATACATTAGATACACAACTAAATGTATTTGAGAACTTCAAGCCTGTTATTTCCAGAGAGATTTCACAAGTTCCCTATCTCTTTCTTGGCAATATTCATCCCTCTCTACAATTAGATGTTCTTCATCAAGCCTTTCCACGATTTACAGGTATGGACACAATGAATCTGTGGATAGAAACTACTCCAGATGACTTGCAAGAAGTGCTTACCCGCATAGACATTCTATTTATCAACGATTCCGAAGCCCAACAACTTTCTGGCGAAGACAACCTTAAAAGGGCGAGCCGTGAAATTCTTGCGCTGGGTCCAGATATTCTTGTGATAAAAAAAGGCGAACACGGCTGTGTTTTATTTTTTGAAGATGGTGAAAGTTTTAGTCTGCCTGCATACCTATTAGAAAATGTTGTTGACCCTACCGGTGCAGGCGATAGTTTTGCAGGTGGATTTATGGGCTATATCGCATACCGAAACAGCACTGAGCCTGAAGTTTTGCGGCAGGCAGCCGTTGTGGGAACAGTTGTTGCTTCCTTCGCATGTGAATCCTTTGGACCTCGCCGATTACTATCCCTTTCCCACGACGAACTAAAAAACCGCTGCTACGAATTTATCCAACAAACACAACTAAAAGAGTCCCTCACTTTTCCATTCTAAAATCAGTCTTATGAAAATGGTCTGAGTCTATTTGTTAAATTGTTGAAAGACATTCTCAATAAGTTTGCGGATTTCATTGAGCCGTTTGGGGGTATCTGCTTCTACTCGCATGACCAATTTGGGCGATGTATTTGACGCACGAATAAGACCCCAGCCATCTGAAAATTCAATCCGTGCCCCATCAATCGTTATTACATCATAACCCTTATCCTGAAAACACTTTGTTATCTTAGCCACGATGTCAAACTTCTTTTCATCTCCGCATGGAAACTCAATTTCAGGTGTAGAATATCTTTTAGGAATGGTATCCAGCATTGCACTTAAAGGTTTATCCTCTTTGGATATAAGTTCCAGAAGCCTACATGCTGAATAAATAGCATCATCAAAGCCATACCACCGATGCTTAAAGAAGATATGTCCACTCATTTCACCTGCTAATTGCGCCTTCAATTTTATCATGGCGGATTTGATATGCGAGTGTCCTGTCCGCCACATAACTGCGTTCCCCCCTGCTTTTTTGATTTCCTCATACATACTTCTCGAACATTTCACTTCCCCCAGAATTGTTGCACCGGGCTTCTCTTTCAAAATATCCCGTGCAAATAAAACCAACAATTGGTCTCCCCAGAGCATTCTCCCCTTATCATCACAGCCACCTAAACGGTCTACATCACCATCAAACGCAATTCCCACATCTGCTTTATGCTTCTTCACTAACTTAATTAATTCTTTCAGATTCGCCTCTTTAGTTGGGTCTGGATGATGATTCGGAAAATTTCCATCTACCTCGCAATATATAGGTATTACTTCACAACCTAATTTCTCAAACAAAGGTATGGCAATTACTCCACCGACCCCGTTTCCTGCGTCTACTACCACTTTCAATTTCCGTTTCAGTTTTATATCTTTCAAAATTCGTTTTTCATATTTAGGCACAATGTTTACTTTTGTAATAAAAACATCTTTTTTTCTTACAGGAAAATTACCTGCCTCAACATATTCCCGAAACTCCTGTATCTGTTCTCCATAAATGGTGGTTTTTCCTACCCCAACTTTTAATCCATTATATTCCGATGGATTATGACTGGCAGTTATCACAAGTCCCCCATCAACTTCCATAGTGTTCATTACAAAGTAAGTTAAAGGTGTAGGCACTTCGCCAATATCAATCACATTCATTCCCGCCTCTGTTATCCCATCAATCAAAGCACGACTAAAACCCTTACTACTGAGACGCCCATCCCTGCCCACAACGACAACATTACTATGAATAGCCCTTTTTGCCTTCATGTACGCAACATACGCTTTTCCCAGCGATTCCATAATATCTTCAGTTAGGTCCTTGTTTGCAATTCCACGAAGGTCATATTCACGAAAAATATTTGGGTTTATATTCATAGCCATCATCCTTTCTTTTTAAGGCATTGTCATAAAATAGCCTGTCAATTATTTTACAAAATAAACAATTATATCTCAACTATTAGTCCATGTTTCTGCAAGTGTTCGAGCAATTTCAAACGCTTTTTTAACTTTCTGTTCATCAACATTTAAGGTTGTATCTTCTAATTGATTGCGATACGATGGCATCTTATCCTTATCCAGACCAATAAGGGTGCATGCCTTATACCCGTGTGAAAGAGCCATAAACGATGAAGTCGGTATAGGTAAAGAATCTACTTTGCCTATTTCTGATAATGAAGGATTTTTATGTAAAAGTTCCTTAATTTTGTTATCAATGGAAAAAGTAAAAACCATATTCTCACGCGTTACAATATGCAAATCCCCGGAACCCACACCTTCCACATTTACGAACAAAGTGTTTTTCTTAGGAAAAACATTCTTTTTCAAAAAATGACGCAATCCCGACATCCAGCATTCATGAGCCCCCGTAAAAACGAAATGAATCTCTACATCCTTGATGGGTTGTTCTGAGAAATGTTCGGCAAGAGCAAGCAGACAAGCCACACCCGAAGCATTAAAGTTTGCTCCCCTCGTATCTTCTTCATTTGCAGTAGAGATAAAGGCAAAAAGCCCCAGAGCCCCTAATGTCCCACCTGCAACAGTCCATAGGGTCATGGATAAATTATCATTCCAGGGTATAATTTCTACAAGACTGTCCCTTAAACCTACTCCTAAAATAGTCAGCATACATATCACAACAATGTTGTGCAACAAAGGAAGAATACTCATTACTGCTGCCGAATATAAGAAGTGAAAAACCCCACAATCATAGTTGGCATGAAAAATAATTCGATATTTCGGCTCATCAAATTCTTCCTGATTTTTGATAACAGCATGAACATTTTGAGACTGGTATTCAGGTATAAATTGTGAAATGCTAAAATAGCCTAATAATTCAAGGAAATAAAAAACGATAACTGCTATACCATAAATAAATCCAGCGAGAGGAAAAAAAACAGACAATAATACGACAAATACAAACTCTACCCAATAGAGAGATAAAATCTGAAAAGTCTCCCGAGAACATGTAAACGGTTCAATCTTTGGTTGTAAGTGCATATCGAGAAGGCGATTTCTTATATATTCGGATGAAAGCAATTCACCTTCTGTGCCATACCTCCGCGTAATATTCGTTCCCGCCAGATGCTGAATATCATTTGCTATTTTTGTTAGCGTGCTCATAATGCAATTTTTATTTAACTACGGTTATAAATATAATTAATAAAAAACTTTTTCTTGTCAATTTTACACTCATGTAATAATAGCAAAAAAAATATTTCTTGTTCAGAAAGGGCAATATGAGAGCGGTTGTTCAAAGAGTGCTAAATGCAAATGTTTCTGTTGATGATGTGGTCAAAGGTAGAATTGGGCACGGATTGCTCGTTTTGTTAAGTGTTGATGAACAGGACACAAATGCAGATGTAGAATATACCGCAGATAAAATTGTAGGACTTCGTATCTTTAATGACGCGGAAGGTAAATTTAATTTATCACTGGAAGATGTCAAAGGCGAAATGTTAGTCGTATCTCAATTTACCCTTCATGGTGATTGCCGTAGAGGCAAACGACCCTCATTCAGCAACGCAGCCAGACCAGAAAAGGCTATACCGCTTTATGAATTGTTTATAGAAATAGTTCGCAATAAAGGGATACATGTTGAAACGGGTGTTTTCGCAGCACACATGCTGGTCTCTCTAGTAAATGATGGACCTGTAACTATACTAATAGATTCAAAGAAGGTGTTTTAATGCGTATTTTACTTGCAGGCACAGGAAAATTAGGTGTGAGTCTGGCTACTCCACTTTTGAAAAGTCCTCATCAAATTGTTGGCATACTTCAAAATGGTAGACAAACCAAAGGGACTAAGCGTCTACTCGATAAATTATTTTTAGGCATTTTTGGTGACGGTGATAGCATAATCCGTTTCGCAGTTAGGAACCATATTCCTATTTTCTGGATTGATAAAATGAATGAAGAAGAACTCGAACCTCTTCGCAAATTATCTCCTGACCTTATCCTGACAGGTGGTTTCAGTATTATCTTCAAAAAGGGCATACTTACCCTCCCCAGGATAGGCTGTGTCAATGTGCATTCCGCATTACTACCCCGACATCGTGGCCCCAATCCGTTCTATGCGGTCATAAGAAATGGCGAGACTCAATCTGGTGTTACTTTTCATATCATGGACGAAGGGATTGATACTGGTCCTATTGTGGCACAACAGTCTTTCCCAGTCTATGATACAGATACGGCTTATGCAATTTATTGCAGAGCCTCAAAACTTGCAGGCAATATGGTTTTAGATGTATTAAACCAGATTGAGGAAAAAGGTTTGTATGGTGAACCGCAGAATCTTCAATATGCTTCTTACGACCCAAAACCCACTCTCAAGGATAGTATAATTCGTTGGGATGTGCCTGCAATTGATATTGATAGACAAGTTCGTGCCCTGTCACAAACCATCATGACACGCTTCACACATAAAGGAAGGAATGTGTTTGTGTCGCGTGTTAAAGTGGATGATAAAGAGACATCCGTAGCACCGGGGACTGTTATTCATCCTCGTTTTCCAGCAGAAATTGCAACAGCCCGCGGCACAATTACGCTCTTGTCTGCTTTTACAGTATTTCCAATCGTATGGCTCTGGCCTACTAAAAACACTCTTACCGAAGGTGAAATGCTAAATTCAGAGATGGACATAAATGATAAATAAAAACTACGGATAAAAATAGGAAAATAATATGAGTGAAATATTGATTCGCGAATATAGAGAAGAAGACGAAGCAGAATGGCTCAGAGTTCATGCAATTATAATGAGCATTTCCCATGCGTGGAATTTTGTAATACAGGAACGACCCGTATATGAAGGGCACGAAAGCACAAAATTGGTAGCCGTGAGCGATGGCAAGATTGTGGGCATTACTGATGTCCAATACGAAAATGAGCCCGGCGAACTATGCTGGAATAAAGACATTTCAGGCGGGTATGTCCTTGAATTCGGTAGATTGCCTGAATACAAAGGGCAGAACATCGGAAAACAATTAATAGACGCTACTATTGAAGATGCTCTTAAAAAAGGCTTTCATCGCCTGGAATATTGGAGTCAGGACCGAAACGCACAACGATTTTATCGGCGTTTAGGAATGAAAGAGATAGGCAGATATTATCGCTTTTACCTAAAACCGCCAAAAGACATTGCAGAAAACTTTCAACAAAGGGGTATTGCATTAGACTATCTCTACGGAGGTTGCCTGCCCGAAGAATGGGCTAATGTCCAGCAGGAATTTGAAGTTATTTCAAAACATCCACAAGAACCCCATCTCTGCGTCGGCTTTGAAACAAGATTTTAAACCCTAACTTCCCACAAATTAAGTAATATATAGAGAGACCTAAAAAAGGTGTTTTATTTATTCCAACAATTTAATATAAAAAAGTAGTAAAAATTTTATTCATTTTTTAAAAGAAGTGGGTATGAATAGACTCTCCCCCTTCGCGGAAGAGGGAGTCATTATAGGGGGTGTTTGATGTGAATTGACCCTTCCGTCGCTAACGCAACAGATCCCCTTTGCAAGGTGAGGAGTTTTTTATATCTTCATGTTTTATATCCTTTTGTAGCACAGACATTCCTGTTTGTTTCTTAAAAGACATAATTAGTTACTACATTGACAGTTTTTGTGTCTGTCTAAAAAGTTCTGGAAAAGTAGGCAATTGTTTTGAATATACAAATTTGCAGTAATGATAAATTTAACAGCATATAGTAATATATTCTGGCATAGACCCAAATAAAAACACAGACAAAAATGTCTATGCTACATAATAACACAAAAGAAATAATAAAATTGTAGCATCCTTTGTGTCTTACTTTGCGACCTTTGCGATTAACCTCTTAAACTCAAAGAACCAGAGATTAAAATTATTACTATCCTTTTTGTATCAATTAATTTAATTTTTCAGAAGTCTCTACGAATATTAATTATTTCTTTTTATTCTCAATCCAGAATAGTAATAATTAATAAAATACCTATTAAAAAAACTTGACAATGCAAAAAAAATGCTAAACTACATTATTGGAAAGTTAAATGTAGATAACGAAATTCAAAACCCCAAACCCAAAGGAGACCTGCCATGAGCCTAAAGCAACTTATCAAAAAGTACCCGGTAACAATTGCTTTTACTTTAACCTTATCTATTTTGATGGGAACCCTTTTTGTTGAGGCGAAAGTTTATGCAGCCTCAGAGTCCAAAGGAAATAATCCCGATTGTGATTGTGTGGAGAAATTATGCAATACAAATATTAATTGTGTTAATGGCAAATGCCCTCTTGTTGTGCTTCAATATATTACTACTGACTGCGAAATTTCTCATTCAAAATCATGCAAGAGGGTAAGAGGCTGTGGTTGTAGTGAATGTGAAAATATAAAAGATTGCGATGGCAGATGCAATGATTACTGCGGAGAAAAATGTTTGATTCGTCAAGTAAGAGCTGTTTATGGTTGTGATGTGCGTACTAATAAATGTGACTATGATATTGTTTAACTGGAAGATACAAAGAAAAATTTATATATAGAAAAATAAGCCTAAAAAGATAATAATATGCAATATAAAAGGAAAGGGGTAAATGATCTTTATAAAAATGATAAGTTTATTCTTTATTTTAAGTGGTAATTTGAATCAGGAGGCGGAAATTGCAGAACTGGTTCAATTAGTAAAAACAAGATTAAACATAGAATCTGTGGAATGCGAATATTGGTCACTTTTTTGGGTTAACCCGGAAAAGGTAGTGGAAATAGACCTCAACTCTTTTCCCATCAAAAAGGATTTCACATTTTTTTATCAACGCGGGAATTATCTTATGTCACGCATTTTAGAAAGAAGCAAACCGATAAAGGGAGCAAACGACAAACCTTCAAATCTTTTAGAGTTGCTGGTCAAAAAATATTACCAATCATATCAAGCATATAATTCTACTCAAAAAGGAATACAAGAAGATGAGATTAAACTACTAAATTATTATTTCTGTAATGAAATAGGAGCATA
>CAZJTZ010000045.1:0-16806 GCA_964549105.1 uncultured Nitrospirales bacterium | reverse complement strand
GGCTTGTTCAAAGTTGCCTGTAATTTCACCTCGGGTCGTAATGCGGTCCCTAATTACAGGTGCAGAACAGACCATACCGTCCAGCACAATTGCCATGGGTTTGTTGATGTTTTTCTCTGTCGCTTCGCCAAAAAGAGCCCCTGCGGCATTGTTAAATTCAAATAAAATCTTCCAATTAGGGGGATTATTGGGGTCAGGTATTGCCGTAGCAGAACGCAAACCTTCACCCGATGCAATGGGTTTTTTATCAACAAGATATAATTTGTAAGTTTGTTCTTCATAAGGTTTCGGAGGTTGACTGAATAGTATTAATTTGTCTTCTGGAATAAGTCCTTCCTTTTCACAGGTCTCTATTAAACGACGAACCCGGTCATAATTTTCTACTTGAACTGTAAAGTAGTCTCCTCTCAATTTGGGTCGTTGAATAAAAGCATTAAACTCTTCCGGGTACTTATCTTTTATCTTTTGGAAAACCTGAACAAAATCAGTCATCTCTGCAACAATGTGAAAATTCAATTGAGCGGTTTTCTTTACGAGGTTTCTTGCCCGTTCCACATTCTTTTCGCCAGGTAATTGAATTTGAATCTGATTCCTACCTAATGCTTGAATTATAGGTTCTTTTGCTTCAAACTCATTTACCCTACGCCGTATTTGCTGAAGAACAATATCTTGTACCTCTTTTTCAATATCTGCATCTGAATATTTGCGGTCTCTATATTCCTGCAAGCGTTCTGGAGGCAAATCATTGATATCAAACCGTAAGACCATGTGAATACCACCTTGAAGGTCTAATCCAAGATTGATAACACGATTACGGTCAAATTCTGCCCAGCGTCGAATGCCCTTCCATAACTCTTCTGAAAAGTTATGTTTCTTTTTCGCCCATTCTTCATCTTCTTGATGCCATTTGTCTAAACGAGCCTGGCGTGCTTCATCAGAAATAGTAAGCCAACCGAGGGTCGGATAAACCTGAATTAATGACCAGATAATAACAATCCAGATAAGCAATGTTCGATACAGATGACTCTTCATAAGTTCTTTTATGCTCCTTTGTCTATATACTATAAAGTTATGTTAATTTTTACGAATAACAATCAAACTATTCATAATCTACTTTTTCTTTGCCACATCTCCATCTGCTTTTGAAACAATTTGCGACACAGCGCCCCGAACAAAATCAACTTCTACTTTATCGTCTACCCGGAGGGTTACTTTTTCATCAGACAAATCAACCACGGTTCCATACATACCTCCTGTGGTTATCACCTTGTCTCCTTTTGCTACTGAATTTAACATTTCACGCCGTTCCTTTTCCCGTTTCTGCTGAGGCCGTATCATCAGAAAATACATAATTGCTATAAACGCCAATATCATGGGAAGCATGCTGCCCCAGGGACTTGGCGTAGATGTGGTCGTTTGTTGTGCCGCTTGCTGTGCTGCAGATGTGACGGTCTCTGCTGGAACTGCTTCTTCTGTTTGTGCAAAAAGAAATCTCCACATTCAAATTACCCTTTCTTTGTCTCTTATTAGGTAAAGGTTAAATTTAAGTAGTTTTAAGACAAAAAACCTACTTATCCCTCAACCTCTAATTTCTTTATATTATACTTGGAAATAAAGTCTTGATAAAAATCAAGGTATCGGTCTTCGGAAATGGCTTGCCGAACCTTCTGAAATAATTTTAACATAAAATAAACATTATGCAATGTATTTAGTCGGAAAGCAAGTATCTCTTTTGCTCTATAAAGGTGGCTTAAATATGCCCGCGTGTATCGTTTGCATACGGGGCAATCGCATTCTTCATCTAACGGATTAAAATCTCGAACGAAACAGGCGTTCCGTATATTCAATTTTCCATGAGAAGTGAAGATACAGCCATTCCTCGCATTTCGGGTTGGCATAACACAATCAAACATATCTACACCACAGCGAATAGCCCACAATACATCTTCTGGAGCACCGACCCCCATCAAATATCGTGGTTTATCCGCAGGCAACAAGGCTGCGGAAGTCTCAATAATTCTCCATCGTTCTTCATCGGTCTCCCCTACGCTAACTCCTCCAATTGCATAGCCAGGGAAATCTATCTGACATAGTTCCTCTGCACATTTTTGACGCAAATCCTCATACACGCTCCCTTGCAAAATTCCAAAAAGTTGCGAACAAGTCTGTTCTTGCCGTTCTTTCCAGAAATTAAATCCTTTCTTCTCCCAGACCACTGTCTTCCACATTGATTTTTCAGCGTCCTTATGAGACACAGGGTAAGGCGTGCATTCATCAAAACTCATTATAATATCTGCACCGATATCCATCTGGAATTTTATCATTTCCTCTGGTGTGATATGATGTCGAGAACCGTCTATATGGCTCTGGAATATAACACCCTCGTCTGTTACCTTTTTCAAATGAGCCAGACTAAACAATTGAAAGCCACCGGAATCTGTTAAAATGGGCTTGTCCCAACTCATAAAAGAATGAATACCCCCTGCAAGGGAAAGAATCTCCAAACCCGGACGCAAATAAAGATGATACGCATTGCAAAGAATAATATCTGTGCCTATATCTTCCAATTCTTCTTGCGTAAGTGCCTTAACAGAGGCTTGCGTGCCTACAGGCATAAAAACAGGAAATTCTACTACACCGTGTTCTAAAAATATTTTCCCTGTCCTTGCTTCACAATGTTTATCTTTATGTTCCATCTGAAAAAACATTTATTTTTAAAACTCTCCATTTTCCCAAAAAATTATTTTGTTTTTCCCCATACCTGTCTAAATGTATAATATATACCTTAGTTTAAAGGATTGGAAAATATAAAATCAATACCAAGAAATATGAAGCATTTCCATTTTTTTTCTTTTTCTCTATTTTTGTAAAATAATAACATATATAAAATTATTGGAGAATATATTATGAGTTCTATCCTCGAAGCACTGAAAAAACTCGAGGAGGAAAAGCAGCGTCAGTTAAAATTGCTCGAGAAAGAAGAGGAAGAAGAACAAGAATTATCAGAGTCTTTTTCCATTTCTACAATAGCAAAGCCTGATACCCCTATTCCTGTTCACGATACAGCATCCCGTTTTCTAACGCCGAAATTTTTACTTGTTGGGTTGGCTTTGCTTATTGTTATTTTAAGTATTATTTCGGTATCTGTTTCCTTTTTAGTGGTCAAAACACAAGTTGCCAAAAATGTTCAAAATACTGTTGTTACAGAGATGCCTGCTCCCGATGCAAAGACAGAGGAACCGGCTATCACCCCAGTAGATAAACCTACAGAAGAGCCCCGGGAAAAAGCCATCTCTGATAGTGAAGGTAGTGAGTCTATAACGCCTCCACCTGCTAATTCCTCCAATACAACCAATAATATTAAAATAGAAAATATAGTTTCTCCTTCACCACCAACCACACCCGATTCACATCAATCAACTCCAACAAAAAAAGAAACTCCGATAGCAAACAGCCCTACTGAACAAAAACAAACGACTGTGGAAGACCATGCTTTACAGATTGCAAAGAATACGCCATTAGAGACATCAACTCCTATTCCGGAGGAAGCAAAAAAAGAAACATCTCCATTACCGCTTGAAGAAACGACACCCCAACCTCCTATTAAATCTTCTACAACAACGACGGCTTCTTCCAATGTAATTTCTCAAGTAGAAAGCACAAACAATACAACTTCTTCTTCCGAAACATCCACAGAGGAGCGTGCTCAACAAATCCCTACTATCACTACAAGAGAATTAGAACCCCCTTCTTCATTAAAACCTGAACAATTTCAGCAAACGCTTTCATCACCTAAAATGGAGATTGAAACATCGGTGGATATGACAAAACTCCCTGTATTAAAAACTTCAGACAGGGTTCGACTCGGACTTGATAGCATGCAATTAAATGTTCTGCGTGAGGCAGGTCCTAAAAATCCACATGGATTAGCGATTATTAACCTTACCAAAGTTTATGTGGGCGAAATGATACCCGGCTCTTCCGTTCGCCTCATAGATGTAAAGACTCATGGAATCGCAATTGAAGTAGTTGGCAGTGGTGAACGCTATTATGTGCCACGGTAATTCTTAACATAGCAATTAATCTAATTCAAAGCAAAGAGGAGTTCAAATATGATAAAGAAAATGTTAATTTTGTTTGCACTTTCTACTATCCTTATCTCATGTGGAAAATCAGGAATAACTTCTCATACAACCTCCACAGAACCTGAGAAAAAGGCTATTGAAATTGCCGTCATTCCCAAATCGTTCTCACATCAATTCTGGCTAACAGTAAAAGCAGGTGCAGAACAAGCAGGCAAAGAATTGGGAGTAAAAATTATATGGCAGGGAACGGCAAAAGAAACAGAAGTGGAACAACAAATTAATATTGTTCAGGATATGATTAATCGCGGTGTTTCTGCTATTGTGCTTGCTGCTAGTGATGCAAATGCGTTGATAGGAATCGTCGAAAGTGCGGTAAATAAAGGTATCCCTGTAGTTACTATTGACTCCGGAGTTAATTCGGATAAACCTATTTCCTTTGTGGCTACGGACAATATTGCCGGTGCTAAAATTGC
This sequence comes from uncultured Nitrospirales bacterium, assembly GCA_964549105.1. Lineage (GTDB taxonomy): Bacteria > Hydrogenedentota > Hydrogenedentia > Hydrogenedentales > Hydrogenedentaceae > Hydrogenedens. The sequence continues at coordinate 12,248 of CAZJTZ010000045.1, read as the reverse complement.
AGCCGAAACCCTTGCAAAACTCATAGGTGAAGAGGGGGAAGTCGGGCTTATCCCCTTCGTGGCTGGTGCTGCTACATCTGAAATGCGAGAGAAAGGTTTTAAGGAAGGAATTGCAGCTTATCCTAAAATAAAATTAGTGTCCATATTATACAGCGATAGCAATGTAGCGAAAGCCATGGATGTTACTAACGATATGCTTACCTCTTTTCCAAACATAAAAGGAATTTTTGCTGCTAACGAATCCAGTGCCGTCGGATGTTCACAGGCAATCAAAAGCAAAGGGAAAGCAGGACAGGTCAGGGTTGTAGCCTTTGACGCTGCGGAAGAAGAAATCCAGGCACTAAAAGAAGGCGTCATTCAGGCGTTAATCGTTCAGAACCCATTCAATATGGGTTATCTCGGAGTAAAGGGTGCCTACGACGCTATTCAAGGCAAGCCCGTGGAAAAACGAATTGATACAGGTGTAACCGTCGTTACCCTTGAAAATCTCAATGACCCTGAGGTCCAAAAAATTATCAAACCCAACCAATAAAAAACCTGATAGAAGAACCCTATAAAATTAAAATCTATTTTACAAAAATGTCGTCAACAGTTATGGTTTTAACGACACCAAATTTTTGTAGATTCTCTATGCTTATCTGATTCAACGGTAGCATTAAACTAACCAACCGAACATTGGACTTAATCTTGCTATTATGAAAGTTTATTAAATCATTTAGAGTCGTTTTCTGCAAATCTTTATACCATTGTTCGCGAGGATCATATTCAATATCATGGAGATACCATCCGTATACACGGCCCAGTATGCCACGGAACGGCACTTTGTCCGTTCGGTAATCGTTCAAAACATATTCTTTAGCAAAATTAAATCTCTCTTTAGAAATAGGCAGGTTATCGAACAACTGTAAAAAACTATTCAGAGCATCATAGAGTTTATCAGGCTGCGTCTGAACAATACCAACCATTAAGTCTTCGTCACCCTTTCTGTATCCCCCGACATACTGAGCCCCTGCCACATACGCTAATGCCCGTGCTTCTCGAAGTTCCTGAAATACAACCCCTGCCATACCTCCGCCAAAGTAGGCATTAAAAATTTCTACAACAGGCTGCTCCTCCATCTTCGCTTCTTCCAATCCAAATTCAATCTGAATACTCGCTTGCATCACCTCTTTATCTAAGACATACAACTGGGTCGAATCGGGTTTACGAGATTTTACATATACATAATTGGGGGGGTCTTTTAAGTTAATTTGTTTTGCATTCGCAATCTTTACCTCGTTTTCATTTGTTTTCTTTGTATCTCCATTTTCAACTAATTCTCTTTTTAAATGATTTTCATAAAATGTTTTTAATTCTCCATTATTCAATGTGCCCGCATAGAGAATATGGTGTTTGTAGCGAAATAAATTTTTTGTTATATCCAGTAATTCGTCAACTGTAAGTCCTTTGATTTGTTCTTCCGGAAGCATTCTTAAATAATAGGAATTTTTATCTAATCTATTGAACTGAACTAAAGCCCTCATAACCTCTCCTGGGTCCTTTTTGGCGTCTGCTCGCTGAGCCAGGATAATCTGCTTCAACTCTTCCAGAACCCCGCTTTCTACTTGTGGGTGGAATACGACTTCCATTAATAAATCCATTGTTTCCTTGAACCTATCATCAAAACCTGACAGGGAAATTGCCGATTCATTACTGCCTGCGCGGACATTAAATTCTGCCCCTAATTTATACCACTCCTTTTTAAGTTCTTCTGGAGAGAATCGTCGTGTTCCTGATTTTTCCAGCAGTCGGAAGGCAATAGGGATTTTAGGATTATGATAAGACCCAACATCTACACGAATCTCGAAACTAAAAATTTTATTCAATGGATTTTTACAAAACCAAAAATCTAGCCCTTCTTCCGATTTAAAGTGCATATAGTCCACATCCTTTTTGAGAAATGTGGGCTCTTTTTCAACCTCTGGGAGTGACAAGATTTGCTGTGCAAATAAAGAAAGTTTTGTGCTATCAATGGTCAAAGGTGTCAATTTCGGTTTTGGCACATACCTTATCTCTCTCTTACCATCTTTTCGATAGCCAGCAACATAGCCCTGAGAAAAGTATTTCCTTGCTGTCTCTACGATTTCAGCCTTTGTTATTTTTTCAAGATGTTCAATTCGTTTCAAATAATTTTCCCAATCTTCATGAGCAATGAAGACCTCTGTCAATTCTCCAACACGTCCTTCATTCGTTTCACGACCACGCTCTCGTATCTTTCTAAAATCGGTAATAATCGCAGGCAAAAGCCAATCTTCAAACTTCCCTTCATAAAGAAGTTTCACCTGTTCTACCAATAATTGCTCTACCTCTTCCAGACTTTGCCCTTCTTTGGGAACTCCAAACAGATATTCTATTCCCAAATCGTTTATCTGCATAACAAAAGCACCGGCACGCCGAACTCTTTGTTGCTGATTTAAATTAAGATTAATCAAACCTGCCACAGCGTTATCTAATATCATGTCCATCAAAAGCAACTTATCGGAATCTGGATGAATCTTGGGCACAGTGCGGAAAGCAAGCATTACTGCTGGTTCCCCTTCAAATTCCATCTCAACAAAAACCCTATCTTTTAAGGGTTCGTAGCAATACGAGGAAATAGGTGAACAAATTTTGTTTCCTTCGCCTTCCTGACTTTTCTTTTCCTGTTTTGCTTCTTTACTATCGGTATTCTCTACTTCCTTCTTATCCGATTTTTTTAAATTTGAAAAATATTTTTCAATAATCCCCATCGTTTCTTGTATATTTATATCCCCTGAAATACTGATAGCCATATTTTCCGGAATATACCATTTCTGAAAAAAATTCTTTATATTTCGCAGTGATGGATTTTTCAAATGTTCTGGGTCTCCTAATACGGTCTGGTTTCCATAGGGATGGTCAGGGTAAAGAGCCTTGTTGACAGTTTCAAGTAGAACTCGCTCACGGTCATCCATAGAACGGTTTTTCTCTTCATACACCGTTTCCAGTTCCGTAGGGAAAAGACGGAACACTGGTGCTGAAAATCGGTCTGACTCTAACATTGCCCAATGTTCCAGACACCCTGACGGCAGTTCCACCTTATACACCGTTTCATCAACCCAAGTATGGGCATTAATCTTATCGCCCCCTAAAGACTTGTAAACCCGGTCTAACTCATTGGGCACGGCATATTTACTTGCTTCTTGCGAAACTCGGTCAATCTCCGTATAGATTTTCTCCCGCTCTTCTGTATCTGTCGTCTTGCGATACTTCTCATACAACTCCTCTATTTTGTCTAACAATTCCTTCTCTTTAGGATAATCAATTGTGCCCAATTTCTCAGACCCCTTAAACATCAAGTGCTCAAAATAATGGGCTAATCCTGTGGTCTCGGGTGGGTCGTTTTGACTACCTGCACGCACCGCTATCTCTGCGTAAAAACGAGGTATCTCATGATTTTCTGTTAAATATACCGTCAATCCATTGTCCAACCGATAAATATATACCTGCATCGAGTCTTCCGGTTTAGGTTTATACACAAGTTGATAGCCATAAACGGAACCCGTAGCGCATACGCCAATAATTGTCATAATTACTCCTACAATAAATAGTTTAAGATTCATATCCATACCTCTCAAAAAATTAAAATAATGTTTTCACTTTCAAAAAATGAAATAAAAGGGTTATTTATCTTATAATCAAAACGAATAATTTTTAATGAAATATACATTAATTATACACAACACTTATCTATAACCTCTAAATGAAGGAATATAATCATGTTTTCTGCCGACTCTTTTTTAGGAAGGCATCCCATTTTACGATGGACGCTTATTATAATCATTGTTATTATTGTAGCCTTCTTTCTCTGGCTCTATTCCAGAATGCGTGGTCCATATCAAAATTATTCACTCGATTTTTTAATCCCTGACCCTGCTACTTCGCCGAAGCCTGGCACGCTTGAAGTTGGAGTTGCAAAAAGGGATATAACCCCTATCCTTGACCTTTACGATTCATGGGAAGATGTGAATAATAACGGCAGATTTGACCCCGGCGTAGATACCTATGTTGACAAAAATAAAAATGGCAGGTTTGATGGTATATGGATTGCTGGCTTTCATGCAAATCGTCCTGCAAAAGGTATAAACGACCCACAATGGGTTCGTGTAATTGCGTTAAAAAACAACGGCGTAACTCTGGTTATGGCAACCTTTGATGCAATTGGCATTTATCACAATGACTTCATAACCATACGAAAAAGCATAGACCCCAGTTTAAAAGTGGACCACATTCTATTTTCCTCTTCTCACTGCCACGAAGTAGCGGACACTATGCGAATCTGGAGTTTTTGGAAGCGAATCAAAGGCCTGGATATTCCTATCTTTGGATACAATGAAGACCACATGAAATTCATCCAAAAAATGACAAAAGAAGCTATTGAAGAGGCTGTTCATAATTTGCAACCTGCCGATATGTATTGCACACAGGTGCAAGTAGGACCGGAAGGGTTCATTCGCGATTCACGGAAGCCAGAAGTAATGGACCTTAATATGTATCTTTTCCGTTTTACAAAACCAAATACAGACGAGACCATTGCAACATTTGCCTCCTGGGGCAATCACCCCGAAACCGCAGGAAGCGACAATCCCTATCTTACATCTGATTTCCTTCATTATTTCCGTGAAGGTATGGAAAAGGGTGTTCCAGAGCCGAACGGCGTTCAGGGCTTTGGTGGAATGTGCCTCTACTTCCAGGGTATGGTAGGTGGTCTAATGACTCAATTAAGAGTCCCTGTTCCTGACCGCTCTGGAACCACTGTATATGAAGAAAGTTCTATCCCTAAGGCAGAAGCACTCGGATATAACACTGCAATTGTTGCCGCTAATGCCTTACGCAGCCCTAATGTGTGGAAAAATGAAAATCCACTTATTGCCGTTGCAGCAAAAACCTTCTTTGCACCTATGCAAGGACCCTTCAAATATGGAATTATGTTAGGACTTATCCATGAGGGATATTTTTGGGGTGGCAAATCAAAAAGCGAAGTTAATGCTGTCCGCATTGGTAAAGTATTCATTACGACTGTTCCAGGCGAACTTTATCCCGAAGTCATTCAAGGAAACATCGAAGCACTTCCCGGAAACGATTTTAACCTAACTGCACCTGTTGAAACTCCACCTCTCCGTATAGAAATGGAAAAAGAAGCAAAAATGGCTTTTGTTATTGGGTTAGCCAACGATGAAATAGGCTATATTATTCCTAAATCGGAATGGGATACTAAACCTCCTTTTGTATATGAAAAAAGCCAGTATGGGGAAGAAAATTCCGGGGGACCCGATGTTGCCCCTTCTTATCACAAAGCGGCTCTCGAACTTATTCAACGGATAAACAGTGCCTATCCTGGGCAAAAATAGTTTATTAAAAATAATTAATCTGAATCAAATAGAAGGGAAGAATTGTATAAATGAGTAAAGGGATAACAAAACGCTCTGAAGACTATTCTCAATGGTATATTGATGTGGTTCTAAAAGCGGAAATGGCAGATTATAGTCCTGTTAAAGGATGTATGGTTATCCGGCCGAACGGTTATGGAATATGGGAAAACATTCAGAAAAATCTTGACCGTATGTTCAAAGAAACAGGACATGTAAACGCATACTTCCCTATGCTTATCCCAGAAAGTTTCCTGAAAAAGGAAGCAGAACATGTTGAAGGATTTGCCCCAGAATGTGCCGTCGTAACCCATGGTGGAGGGAAACTCCTTGAAGAACCTCTGGTTATTCGTCCCACATCAGAAACAATTATCTGGGCAACTTACAAAAATTGGATTAGTTCCTATCGCGATTTGCCTCTGCTCATCAATCAATGGGCAAATGTCTGCCGCTGGGAAATGCGAACTCGCCTATTCTTACGCACAACCGAATTTCTCTGGCAAGAAGGGCACACGGCTCATGCCTCTTATGAAGAAGCAGAGGAAGAAACACTAAAAATGATTCATGTTTACCAGCGATTCGCCGAGGATTACCTTGCCATGCCTGTTATTGTTGGCAGAAAAACAGAATCGGAAAAGTTTGCCGGCGCCGTCCATACTTATTGTATAGAAGCACTCATGCAAGATGGCAAAGCCCTACAATCAGGTACCTCACATAATTTAGGGCAAAATTTCGCAAAAGCCTTCGATGTAAAATTTCAAGACTGTGACAAAGAACTAAAATATGTCTATGCTACCAGTTGGGGTGTATCTACACGGCTTATCGGCGGTATGGTTATGAGTCATTCCGACGACCAGGGACTCGTCATTCCACCTAAATTAGCACCTCTACCTGTGGTAATTGTTCCTATCTGGCGAAGTGTTGAAGAACAAAAACAGGTTAGCGATTATGCCCAAAAAATTACTGAAAACTGGAACTCATTTTTCTACAAAATTGACGACCGTGACCAATATAAACCCGGCTATAAATTCCATGAATGGGAATTAAAAGGAGTCCCTTTGCGTATTGAAATAGGACCCAGAGATGTAAGTCAACGACAGGTAGTCCTCGTGCGAAGGGATACCGCAGAAAAAATAACTATGAGTATTGATAACCTGAAAGAACAGGTGGATAATACCTTAACAGATATTCAAAATAATCTGTTTAATAAAGCCAGAGAACGAACAGAGGCAAACACATTTACCGTTGATTCTTATGATGAATATAAAGAACGAATTGAACAGGGTGGGCTTTTCCGTGTTTTTCTCGACCATACTAATCCAGAGGTAGAACAAAGATTAAAAGACGAAACTAAATCTACAATTCGTTGTATCCCATTTGACGCACCTGAGGAAGAAGGTCCCTGCATGGTAACAGGCAAAATCTGCAAATATCGCGTTATTGCTGCCCAATCTTATTAATTCCAAAAACCAACTCACAATCATTAATATCAAAAATTTAAACAAGAAAAACAATCAGAGTTGTGATATTACCTACTTAATAGTGAAAATCCTTATGTTTTTGTTTTTACTATTATTACCCGCAATACAGTAATGTTTTTATTGACAGTTTTCACTTATTAAAATAATAGAAATTTGATAAAAATAATGTTCTAAACTTTTAAATGCAAGTAATGGGAATAAGACATCGCAACAATATAATAAAACAGTGGAAATCACATTTCTACATTGCTGGGGCAGACAAGCGGTGGTGGGCTGATTACTTAAAGAGGATGTTTCTTCGTAAAGTGCCTACCTTTCCTTCCACAGTGCAGATTCAAACAAGAACAGGTTGCAACGGAGGCTGTATATTCTGTCCCTATACTGCCAGCGTTGAATATATGCCAAAAGGGATTATGTCAGATGACCTGTTCAAAAAGATAATCCTTGAAATTGCACAACATCGGAAGACACGGCGTATTAGCCCTTATCTCATGAATGAACCATTTTTAGACCCAAAATTATTAGAACGCTCAAGATATATAAAACAAACTTTACCCAATTCACATATCACTATTACAACAAATGGAAGCAAGTTGTCCCCAGAACTAATAGATGAGTTAATAAAAAACAATCCATTCCATCATATTTTTATTTCTATGCAAGGAATTGAAAAAGAACCTTATGAAAACACTATGCGAGGAAGTCTGAAATTTGAGGAAACAAAAAGGAATTTGGAATACCTTATTCAAAAAAGAAATCAACTTTCCCCTGAACTAAAAATTACCGTTACGATGGTCAAAACAAATCTAATTGATGTAGACAAAGCAATCAACTACTGGAAAAGTTTAGGGGTCAATTCAAAATATACTGCATTAGAAAATCGAGGAGGAAATAATCCTTCATTCCATAAATTAAATCCTGGCAAATCAATTCAATTTAATCACTGCACAAGGCTATTTAAACAGGCGTATATTTTATTTAACGGCGATATGGTTTTATGCTGCACGGATTATTTCAAAACGGTGGTATTGGGCAATGTTGCAGAAAGTTCTATATATGAAGTATGGAATTCGCCGCGTGCTATAAAAATTCGCCAGGACTTTATTCGAGGGGATTTTTCAGATAATCCGCTCTGTGCTTCTTGCCTTATCTCTTCTGACGGCATGTGACTTAGCATAAAATTAATTGGCAACTAATTCTACTTTGAAATGGGATAAATAGTAACTCGATTTTTCCCATTTCTTTTACTCTCATACATCATTTGGTCTGCCCGTTCAATAATTGAATCTATAGTATCTTCGTCGCATGAGAGTGTAGCACCCACAGAAACCGTAACCCCCAGATGGCCATGGGTCATTTTTATACTACTTGTGGAAATTAAATTGCGGATGCGTTCTCCTAAAGCATACAGTTCTTCTTGGTCTACATGAGGAGCAACAACTACTATCTCTTCCCCACCCCAACGACCAACAAAATCATAAGGCCGTATAATTTTTACAAGTGTTCGTGCTACCATCTGCAAAATAATATCCCCAATCAGATGTCCATAAGTATCATTGACACGCTTAAAATCATCGATATCAATAAAAAGGACACCTAATTTACTGCCCAATCTCTTTGCTTCCGCAAGTCTGTGCGTGAGAACTAATTCTATATACCTTCGATTGCCAATTTCTGTCAGTGGACATATTAAGGTTCTCTCGCGGGCTTCCCGAAGTTCTTCTAATAAATTTAATTCTTCCGTATTTTCTTGAAAAAACTCAATTGCACCTTTAACATCTCCATCTACCAATATTGGCAAAGTTTTTATTCTTACTGGCAAGCGGTATCCAAACTTATGCCTCAAAAAAACAGTAGCCTTACGAATCTGACCATCTTTAATAGTTTCAAGTAGTGGACAATTGTCAAGACATAATTCAGTCCCTTTTTCGTCTACATGTTTTAACAAATCATCCTGGCAATGAGTCCCGATAACCTCTTCTGCACTATACCCTGTTATTTCTTGTGCTTTATCATTCCAAAAAAGGATTTCACGCTCCGGTGAAACTACATACACACCGACCTCAAGGTTCTTAAGAATTTCAATTATTTGCTCTGAAAGTAAATAAGGAAGTTCATCTTTTAGATTTTCTTTTTCTTTCGACACACTATCCAGGCTCATAATAATCCTACCACAATAAATTTTGGCAGATATTATACTACAAAATTAGGAAAATAAAAACTATATAAAAAATGTAACTCTCTCTTTTCAAAAATAGTTACATTTTTTTGACAGGTGATTTAAAAGTTTCGGGTTATGCTCATAATAATTGGTCTATATTACCAATAAATGATGCAAATAATCTTGTGCAGGGGTGTTCACTGGGATAACGAAGAAATGATACATGACCATCCATATACAATACATTAGCACCACCGGGAATATGATTGAAGTCTGATGGCGTTGTTTCAATTCCATCAAAGAATATCACTAATTCACTTTGCGACTTTGTTGATGCAGCAGGATTATTAATATCCGTTATAAAAAATCTTTCAATACCTTCACGCAACCGATATAAAGTTACTTTTCGTTGGTCTGATGAATTAGTAAAGGAAATATCCTTATCTACTATACCAAGAGCAGTGCTAACATCTGGAGCATTGGAAGCAGCAACTATTACATTTCCTAACTCACCTAAAAACGCTGGCTCAACATAAGTAAGTGGAAATGCGTTCGATGGAATAGCCATATCATTTTCATCCATACCTAATAAAAGAAAATCTTCAGTTCGTAAAGTCCACGAGATATAGATATAAGATAAAGAATCTACTTGACATGGACAAACTGGATTATCAGGGTTTCCGTCGCAGTGCCAACGACCATCAGTAAAGGCTCGTTTACCATCTGAATCTGACGGACACACATTTACAGCCAGGTCAGATAAATATTCAGGGTATAACTGCGGTCCCCACCACATAAAGTCTATACCTATCTCGTCGCAATTATCCCCACCTGCAACACTTAAATTAGGGAATTTCTCACCCTTTGCCTCATTTGAATACATTTTCATAGACAACCCAATCTGTTTCAGATTGTTCTGACAAGAGGAACGGCGCGCTGCTTCACGAGCACGAGCCAATGCAGGCAACAAAATCGCTGCAAGAATGCCTATAATGGCAATCACAACAAGGAGTTCTATCAATGTGAAACCATGCTTTTTCATAAGCCTTACTCCTTATGTTAAAATTTTGTTAAATTAAACAAAATAGCATGAAAATTCAAATTTCATATTTTATTACAAATAATAATTGAGTCCCTTTTTGAAGTAAACTGTCATCTAATTTAATTGCATTTATTAAAGAAGTAAATAAAGATTTATAAATTGCGTCTACTTCATCATCTTTTTCACAAATCTTATATGCAATTTCAGCATTTTCATTAATATAAGAGTCTATAGATGCTCCTATCATAGATCTTACTTTATTATCCATTTCCCATAATTCTTCACAGCATGAATTGAATGAGCTTATACTTCCCCCAACTCGCTTTGTTATCTTACAAATATCTACTGCATAATCTGCCATTCTCTCTAAATCAGTTACTATTTTAGATGCAGTAAATACTCGCCTTAAATCTGTAGCTAGTGGTTGTTCAGTAGCAATAAATTTAATACATTCTTCCTCTATCTTTTTTTGCATATCATCAACTATATCATCATTCTTTATAACCTTCTCAGCTTTATCTAAATCGAAATTTTTCAAGCATAATATACTTTCATATATTTGTTTTTCTACTAAACTTGCCATAGTTATTAATTCTCTATTTATAATTTTTACCCTTGCATCTTGAGATCCTCTTGTCATAATAATCAATTCCCCTTTCTAGCCAAATCTTCCTGTAATATAATCTTCCGTCCTCTTATCCCTAGGATTGTAAAAAATATCTTCTGTTTTTCCATACTCAATTACTTCGCCATTCAAAAAGAATGCAGTTTTATCAGCTATTCTTCCTGCCTGTTGCATATTATGTGTTACTATTATTACCGTATATTCTTTTTTCAATTCATCCATAAGCTCTTCCATTTTACCAGTAGAGATAGGGTCTAAAGCTGATGTTGGTTCATCCATTAAAATTACTTCTGGTGAAACTGCAAGAGTTCTAGCAATACATAATCTTTGCTGTTGACCACCTGACATCCCAAGAGCACTTGTTTTTAATCTATCTTTAGTTTCCTCCCAAAGAGCTGCCCCTTTTAAACTTTTTTCAACTATTTCATCTAATACTTTCTTATTTTTTATACCATGTATTCTAGGTCCGTATGCGATATTATCATAAATCGACATCGGAAATGGATTTGGTCTCTGAAATACCATTCCAATTCTTTTTCTTAAGTATATGTCATCATAATCTTTGTATATGTCCTTATCTTCAAACATAACTGATCCTGTAATTTTCACAATTTCAATTAAATCATTCATCCTGTTAATGGTTCTTAAAAAAGTTGATTTTCCACATCCTGAAGGACCAATAAGTGCTGTAACCTCATTCTTATTTATAGTCATGTTTATGTCTTTTAAAGCTTTATTTTCCCCATAATATAAGCATAAGTCTTTAGTTTCTATAATATTCATACTTCTCTCCTACTTCCCACTATAAGCTTTCATTAATCTATTTCCAAGTAATCTTGCACCAACATTAAATATAAGAACTGCAATTATAAGTACTGCCGCTGTTCCATTAGCAATTTGAGCTGCATCAGGTACAATTCCTTCTGAGTTTAACTTCCATATATGTACTGCTAAAGTTTCTGCTGGTCTAAAAAGTGAAAAAGCAGAACTATTTCCTGTTAAACTTACTGAATCAAAATTTAAATTTTTTGAACTTAATCCAGCAGTATATAAAAATGCTGCTGCTTCCCCAAATATTCTTCCTGCAGCTAGTATTATACCTGTTAATATTTCTCCCATTGCTGTTGGCACCGTAATCTTTGCAAGTGTCTGCCACTTAGTTGCACCAAGACCAATAGATGCTTCCTTTACTTTCTTACTTGCTGCACTTATAGCATTTTCTGAAATTCTAGTCATAGATGGTATATTTAATATACTTACTGACAAAGCTCCAGCAAGTATTGAATATCCCCACCCAGCCATATTAACAAAAACCAATAATCCAAACATACCTATAACGATAGATGGAAGCGAAGATATTGTTTCAAGAGACATTCTTATAAACTTAAGAATAGGACCTTCCTTTGCGTACTCCGCTAAGTAAATTCCCGCTCCAACCCCAATTGGAATTGTAATTAATAAAGAAATAACAAGCATATAAAACGAATTAAATAGTTGTGGACCAATTCCGCCT
>CAZJTZ010000044.1:0-18370 GCA_964549105.1 uncultured Nitrospirales bacterium | reverse complement strand
ACAAATTTCTAACATTATTAGTCCAAATAAATATTTGAATACAATCCATCAATATTTGCTTATATATGAGGTAAAAAATAAATAAACAAGAATTAACAACCTAATTAGAGAAGAACCTAAATTTATTGGCAGAACTAAAACCTAAAAACGGTTTATAATAAACAAATATATTAGAAGCGTTAAAGAATTAATGGGACTTTATGCCTACAATACACAAGATAATAATTGGCGATTCTCGAAGAATGGGAGAAATTGGAGATGAGTCGGTTCATCTTGTTATTACATCACCACCATATTGGCAATTGAAAGATTATGGAATAGAAAGCCAGATTGGGTTTAATGATTCTTATGAGAATTATATTAATAATTTAAATCTGGTGTGGCATGAATGCTACAGAGTATTACATGATGGCTGCCGCTTATGTGTAAATATAGGAGACCAATTTGCACGCTCAGTCTATTATGGACGCTACAAAATTATCCCGATACGCACTGAAATAATTAAATTTTGCGAAACAATAGGTTTCGATTATATGGGTGCTATTATCTGGCAAAAGGCAACCACGATGAATACTACCGGCGGTGCAACTGTGATGGGAAGTTTCCCATATCCAAGAAATGGAATTATAAAAATTGACTATGAATTTATACTAATCTTCAAAAAATCGGGCAATCCACCAGAGGTTTCAAAAGAATTAAACGAGAAATCAAAACTTCCCAAAGAAGACTGGAATGAATATTTCTCTGGGCACTGGAATTTTAATGGGGAAAAACAAACAGAACATTTAGCAATGTTTCCCGAAGAATTGCCTAAAAGACTAATCAAGATGTTTAGTTTTGTTGAGGATACAGTGTTAGACCCATTTTTAGGTAGTGGGACTACATGCCTTGCTGCTAAAAATTTAGGTAGAAACTCAATTGGTTATGAAATAAACAAAAATTATTTGCCAATAATAAAAGAGAAAATCGGCATAAATGAACTTATTAAAAATGCAGATTTTGAAATTATCAAACAAGAACCATTGAAAATAGACTGGAATTCAAAAATTGCAAAATTGCCCTATCAATTTAAAGACCCCATAAAATTTGATAAAAAGATAGACCCCAGGAAATTAAAATTTGGTTCAAAGATTGATTCCTCTACTGAAACAGCAAGAGAAGAATGTTTTACAGTAAGGAATATTATTAGTCCTGAAGAAGTCGTTTTAAGTAATAATTTAAAAGTAAGGTTGATTGGAGTAAAAACCAAAAAAGAGAAGATAAATGAAGCAGTAGATTTTTTGAATGCTAAACTAAAGAATCAAAAGGTATTCATAAAGTATGATATGACTAAATATGACAGAGACGGAAACCTACTGGTTTATCTTTATCTAAAAAATAAGACTTTTATCAATGCTCATTTAATAAAAAATGGATTAGTCAAAGTTGACGCTGATACTAATTATTTATATAAAGATAAATTTTTAAAATTAGAACAGGATAGATAGAAGGAGATAATACATGTCAGAGGATTGTTTATTCTATAAGATAGCACGGAAGGAGATACTTTCTGCTGAGGTCTATTCAGATGATGAGTTTTATGCTTTTCGCGATATTCAGCCTACTGTCCCCTGATATTTTAAGTTCTTGTTGGTGAGTTTGCTTTTACTTTTTGAGGAGGCGGTTGCGGAGTTTTTGTTCTATTTTAGGTGAGACATAATGCGATACGCTACCGCCAAAGGATACGATTTCCTTGACCTGACGAGAACTTAAAAATAGGTAGGGTTCACTGGGCATGAGACAAACAGTATCAATGGTGGGGTCTAATTTTTGATTGTTTATGGCTAGACTTAACTCAAATTCAAAGTCCGAAACTACCCTTAATCCACGGATAAGCCACTGGGCTCCACATTTCTTTGCAAATTCAACGGATAAGCCACTGAAACTTGTAACCTCTATGCCCGCTATGCCATTTAATTCCTCTTTCAACATTTGCATACGCTCTTCAACTGTGAATAGAGCCGTCTTAGCTTCGTTAATGGCAACGGCAACAACAACACGGTCAAAAATACGACGGGCACGATGTATTAAATCAAAATGCCCCAGTGTAGGTGGGTCAAAACTCCCGGGATATAATGCAATCCGTTCTGACATAATAAAAAATCCTATATTATCGTTTTAGGGAAAGAGGCAATTTTAAGAAATATGACTAATATTATGTCAAAAAAGTTTTATAGAATTGAAATAAATTAAGTAGAAGAGTTCAATTCTTTTTGTGCAGATTTTTGTGCATAGAGATAAATTTCATGTAGAGACAAGTTATGCTGTTTTGCCAGGATACTGCAATCCTCAAACTCGGGGCTGACTTGATAAACATGCTCACCGAGATAACCTATCTTCACCTTAACGGTTCCCCAGGGTGTCTCCACAGGCAGCCATTTGCGGTTTAGTATGACTCGTTTTTCTGTCCGATACCGAACACCCAGAGTAGTAGTTTTTGTGAAAAAAACTTCCTGAATAGATGGAATCAAAGCAGGTTCACAAAGGGCTGTAATGATATAAGCAGGTCTCCCCTTTTTAGCAAGGATAGGCGTTACAAAGGCATCGCGAACACCTTTTTCTAACAGTTCATTAATTACTACGGGAATATTTTCATTACTCATATCATCAATGTTTGCTTCAATAACACAAATCTCTTCTGTATTATTTGTAACTTCTGAGTGACATTCGCCTAATAGTAATCGAAACACATTTGCATTATCAGGAATATCTTTTACGCCTGCGCCCATGCCAATTTTTTCAAGAACAAGCGGGGGAACAGGCTCGTTCGGATTTGTAAATGATTGAAGTAATACGGCACCGGTTGGTGTGGTCAGTTCAGTATCTATTGTTCCGATGGAAAGGGTATAATTCCGAAGTAATAAGGCTGTGGCAGGAGCAGGTACAGGGAGTATTCCATGCGCACATGAAACGGTTCCACCACCTACATTAATAGTCGCAGTATATCCTTTCTGTAACTTCAAATACCACCAGCACCAGTGAGCACTAACAATATCTATAATTGCATCTACTGCACCAACCTCGTGGAAATGTATTTTATCAGGTGTTGTCCCATGCACCTCTGCTTCGGCTTCTGCAAGTTTCTGAAAACTGTTCAAAGCACCTTGTTTCACTTCCTCTGGCAAAGATGAGTTTTGAATCAGTTCTGTAATTTCAGCCAGTCCACGATGTGAATGCTTCCCATGCTCCGCTTCTATATCTACCTGAAATTGAGTAGCCTGAATGCCATGCTTTTTTACCTTCTGTTGTCCGATTTTATACCCTTTGAGAGGCAGGCTATTCAATGCACTTTGCAATTCATGGAGAGGAACACCTATATCTAAAAAAGCACCTACCAACATATCACCACTTATCCCAAACGAACAGTCAAAAAAGGCTATCTTCATGCTATATAATCCTTAAATATTGTGGTTGTTTCAGGGTATCATATAAATTTCAAAACACATCGGATAAGGAAACACATTTTATCATTGATTTATTCATTCGCCTGAACTGGAGAAACGAGTTGATGTATGGTCACAGCAAAAGTTGCTGCACCAAAGCCATTATCAATATTCACCACTGCGAGCCCTGACGCACATGAGTTCAACATTCCCAACAAAGCCGAAACCCCTTTGAAGTTTGTGCCATATCCAATACTGGTTGGGACGCCAATTACAGGTTTATTGACCAGACCTGCAACTACACTCGGTAGAGCCCCTTCCATTCCTGCACAGACAATAATTGCAACTGCTTCCCGAATTTTTGGCAATTGCTCAAACAATCGGTGAATCCCAGCGACACCGACATCATAAATTCGTTCAACATGAGAACCGTAGGTTTCACAAGTTACGGCACATTCTTCTGCAACGGGTGTATCGCCTGTGCCTGCGGACACAATTGCGATATAGCCATTCCGATAATGTATGGGTTTACGAATTATTGTAAAAGCCTTTGCTGACTCATGGTATTCCGCATCGGGTATCTCTTGTTTCACCATTTCAAAGACACCCCTATCACAGCGGGTAGCCAGAACATTGGTCTCTTTCGACAGCATGGCATTGCTTATACGGATTATCTGGTCTGCCGTTTTGCCAGGGCAAAAAATTGTTTCAGGAAAACCTTTCCGTAGGGGTCTGTGATGGTCAACTCTGGCATCTTTCAGGTCTTCATAGGGCACAAAGTTTAATTTTTCTATTGCTTCTTCAATACTCAAATTCCCTTGTTGCACCTCTTCAAGAATTTCTTTTATATACCTTAATTCCATATATTCTATCCCTAAATTTTCAGTTATATTTTTCAAAATCAATAAGCAGAAGATAAGTATAACAAAATTTTATTTTCCATTCCCTTTGTCTTTTATGTATTATATTAAAAAACTATTCAACATCAGGAGATTATTTTTATGAGTAGCATTTTTGTAAAAAAACAGAGTTGTTTTATCTGTGTATCCATTATCAGTGTTGTGCTAAGTGCTTTATGTATTCCTTCGTTCTCGTTAACCGTAGATAAAGGTTTAACAAATTATCAAGTATTGCAGGCAAATCCTGAGGATAAGAATTTTCCAATAGAAGTTGGTGGGACTTGCAGTGGCAAGGGTACGGTTGAAATGCGTGTGATGGGCATGGTCTATGAAATTATGCCATGGAAAGAAGTGGGTTCTGCTGATGGTAGTCAATGGAAGGCAACACTTGCAGACATACCTCTTGGGGGTCCTTATTGCGTCGAACTTCGCCTTAAAAATGAAGCAGGAGAATTCACGGAGAACACCGCTATATACGATGTTCTTGTGGGCGACCTCTGGATTTTAGCAGGGCAGTCCAACATGCAGGCAGTAGGAAATATTGAGAATACTGCTGAACCCAGTCCATTAGTTCATCTTTATTCCATGGGCTACAAATGGCGTATTGCTAAAGACCCACTACATTTGCTTTCAGAATCACCAGACCCCGTTCATTCTGGAAATATATCTTCAGAAGAAGAACGGGCAAAAAGGGTTAAGGATGAATTCAATGGTAGAAAAGGTGCAGGATTAGGATTACCCTTTGCTCTGGAAATAGTAAAAAGGACAGGGCGGCCAATAGGGCTTATTGCATCGGCTCATGGCGGCACATCTATGGCACAATGGGACCCAGCCTTGAAGGATAAAGGTGGCGAATCGTTGTATGGCTCTATGTATAAACAATTTCAGGCGGCTGGCGGTAAAGTGCGTGGGATTTTATGGTATCAAGGAGAATCAGATGCCGCAAAAGAACCAGAAGCAATTTATAAAGAACGGATGCACAAACTTATATCAGCGTTTCGCAATGACTTAGGAAATCCAGAACTTCCGTTCTACTATGTGCAAATTGGTAGGTTTGTTACAGAAGATTCAGATGCTACCTATTGGAACAAAATTCAAAATGACCAACTGGAACTGGAAAAGGAATTACTGCCTGGCGGAATGGTTGCTGGGATAGATTTGGCTCTGGACGACCTTATTCATGTAGGCACAGAAGGGCATAAAGTTCTGGGTTATCGGCTTGCTAATCTCGTAGAGCGTGATATGTTTAAGGGTAAGGTTCTGTCTGGACCTCGTCCCGAAAAGGTAGAACGATTAACCTCTCCTTATGGTCCGCAAGTAAAAGTTACTTTTTCAAATGTTAATGGCAAACTTAAATCAGCAGGATTGCCTTCTGGATTCACAATTAGTTCTACACCCGATTCTCCCGTTTTACCAGTAATTTATAAAATTACTTTGCCTGAAAATGAACCAAATTCAGTTATTTTATGGATAACGAAAATGCCGGAACAAGCGTTCTTATGGTATGGACGAGGTCGTGACCCATATTGTAATATTGTTGATGAGTCAAATATGGCAATGCCCGTATTCGGTCCTGTTCCTATACCGTAAAAGTAAATAAACAAAGTTAAAAGTTGAGGAGAAGAACTCAATGCGGGTTCAGACTTTGCTTCTATTAATATTGATACCTGCGTGTGTTATTGTAGCAATAGTTACCCTTAATTGGAGCGGTCAGGTCTCACAAGATGATATTGCAGGCTTAAAAACAACATCTCCACTGGCTCCTGATAAAACTAAAAATCGCTCCGAAATAGAATCTATGACAACATCTTCAACAGAAAGACAAAACAGTTCCGATAAACAGCCCGAAGCAGAGGAAGAAGACCCTTCTTTGAATTATGACAATATTTCTGAAAATCTGAGAGAAAAGTCAATAGAAACTGCTCTGCAAGATTGGATGAAATCCATTTCAAAAGATGCGGATTCTTCCACTGCTAATGGGAAAAGAGGACAAATTGGTAATAAAACAGAGAAGTCTTCAAATCAGAATTCTGGCGACGATTCTTCTCCTCAATATGGAAAGAACATGGGAAAGGATAAGCAAGACAAACTGCAAAGAAAAGTAAAAAAAGAAGATTCAGAACATCAGCAAATCACGGCACAGGTAAAATCATTACTTAATGATGCTAAGTCGGCATTAGACCAGGGTGATTATACAAAAGCATCAGAACTTCTCCAGAAAGGTTTTGAATTAGACCCTAATTCCCGTGAAGTTTTACGATTAATGGCAAATGTGTATAAAAAAACAGGAGACTATCAAGGAGAGATTGGCGCTTATACACAATGGGCAAGTAACAATCCACAAGACCCGACACCTCATTTCTTTCTTGCAGAAGCATATCGGCGACAGGGAAACTATGACCTTGCAAACCAGGAGTTACAGCAGTTTGCACAAATGAATGGCGATAAAACATCTACCTATGCAATGGCTTCCAGTGTATATCGGCAGATGGGAATGAAACAGGAAGAAGGACAGTCTATTGCAAACTGGGTAAATTTAGACCCAAATTCTCCCGATGCGCGTTTAGCCATGGCAGATTATTATCGGCGGAATAATGATTATAACTCTGCCATTGACCAGTATCAGACTGCCATACAACTTGCACCGGGAAATGTCAGTTCTTATGTTGCACTTGGGAGTCTTTATTCGCGTATGGGTATGTATAACGAAGCAGAAGCACAATATCAACAAGTCCTCCAACTCCAGCCAGACAATATGACCACGCAACTTCTACTTGCACAGACTTATCAAAGACAGGGCGATGTAAATAGTGCTTTACAAACATATCAATATATAGCCCAGACAAGCAAAGACCCCAATCAAATCCGTCGAGCCCAACAGGCAATTGCACGAATTGAACAGCAACAAACAACTAAACCACCTAAAAAACCGTAAAAGCAAAAGTAGAAAAAGTTACTTTTTGCGAAATACAAAGTTTTTGCTGAGAATAAAATTGAAAATAAGGCCCGCAAGGATGCCAATAACTGCGGGTATTTGGGGTATATGTTCCAGTAAAGGAAAGAGATATAGAAGCAGAAGAACGGTAATATAATTAATAACAGCACCCACGGAGCAGGCACTAATAAACCCAATTAATTGGGGTAGCCATGGACTTTTTACTGCATGCGGGAAGGTAAACCAGCGATTAAGCACAAAGTTAGAAAGCATAGAAACAATAATAGCAACTGCCACCGATAGCCGAACCGGTATACCTAGAAAAACCAATAATGTCAATACCAGAAGGTTTACCAGAGTCCCAGAAAAACCAATGACTGAAAAGTGAAAAAAATAGGTTAAATTCTCATATTTAAAAAAATACAATCTGCGCAGATGAATTAAGTATTTAATTTGCTCTTTGAAGGTCAATTTACTTTTACCCTTAGCACGCTGAGAAAAGTAGATAGGGATTTCAACAACCTTTTTAACAGGACATTTTACTATCAATTCCAATGCAATTTTATACCCCGTTGGATTTAAGGGTGCAGATTGTTCATATATCTTTCTGGGTAAGGCAAAAAATCCACTCATAGGGTCTTTTACTGATGTTAGTGGGCGTGCTAAAAGGGTGGCAATTTTACTGTTAAGCCAACGGAAAATACCCCATTCTTCATCGGTTTTGCCACCAGCCACATATCTCGAACCAATAACCATATCCGCGCCAGCCTGAATTTGCTCAATGAACTTCGGGATTTTCTCTGGCGGATGGCTTAAATCAGCGTCCATAACAATAAAGACATCACCCCGTGCTTCCCCAAACCCCTTTAATACGGCTGAACTCAACCCTTTTTCTTCCCTGCGGACAACAATACGACACCAGGGAATACCCAATGATTGGACATATTCTTCACTTCCATCCTGACTATTGTCATCAACGATAATAAGTTCCATATCCAGACTGTTATTATCTCTGACTTGCTGGATACGTTCAACAAGTTCTGGCAAATTTTCCCGCTCTTTATAGGTTGGAACAATTACAGAAATTTTATTTATCACAAGCACAACAATCTTTCCATTTTCTCAATGAAGTTTGATAGTCATGTAAACAATAATACTTTACCATACTTCTGCCTATCTATTCATAGCGAAGAAAGGAAATTTATCTCTTCGAGTTGTGTCGTGTTGAGATATTGTAAATGTGCCTAACCTCATCCAATTTAAATCAATAATGTTTCTTTTTTAAAATAAAGAGCCTTACATTTTTGTTTTTGTATTAAAAGGTTCAATGTTGATGAATATAAATCTTAACTCCTTATTAGATACTTTACCCCCGGCGGGAACACATATTGCAGTAGGAATGAGTGGTGGGATAGATTCCTCCATGGCGGCATGGTTGCTTAAACAACGAGGTTGCCAGGTTATTGGTTTAACCATGTCAATATGGGACCGCCGTTTTCCGATGGAAGATACAGGTATAAAAGGCTGTTTCGGTCCCGGTGAAGAACAAGAAATAGAGATGGCACAATCTATAGCACAACGATTGGAAATCCCTTTTCATGTTATTCCACTTGCAGACGAATACCATAAGGCAGTAGTGGAATATTTTCGTAAAGAATACTTATCTGGTCGCACACCCAATCCATGTGTTCGTTGTAATCGGATGATAAAAT
Organism: uncultured Nitrospirales bacterium; assembly: GCA_964549105.1. GTDB lineage: Bacteria > Hydrogenedentota > Hydrogenedentia > Hydrogenedentales > Hydrogenedentaceae > Hydrogenedens. The sequence continues at coordinate 9,402 of CAZJTZ010000044.1, read as the reverse complement.
TTGGCTTTTTAATCGAACGGGCTGAAAAGATAGGTATTCCTTTCGATTATTTTGCTACAGGTCATTATGCTCGTGTTCAGTTCGACCCGATTCGGGCTCGATACCTTCTATCTCGCGGTATTGACCTTGAAAAGGACCAGAGTTATTTCCTATCCATGTTACGACAGGAACAATTGAAAAAAATTGTTTTCCCTCTGGGGAACTTAACCAAATCCCAAATCCGTATTCTTGCCCATGAAATAGGTTTTCCTGAACTTGTAGAAAGAGAAGAGAGTCAGGATTTCCTTGAAGGTAGCAAATACGATATTCTTTTTGGTAAGGAGGAACTAAAAGAGGGCAATATTGTAGACGAGCAGGGAAATATATTGGGAAAACACCATGGAATTATACATTACACCATTGGGCAACGGAAAGGACTGGGTATCGGCGGAGCAGGTGAGCCTTATTATGTCATTGGATTAGACCCGATACACAACCGCGTTATTGTAGGACACAAACCTTGCCTGCTTAAATCTTCAATGAAGGTTATTGAATGCAATTGGGTTTCTATTCCCGAGGCACCCGAGACCCCTATGAAAATCAGTTGCAAAATCAGGCTCCGCCATGAGCCAGCATCAGCCCAAATAGAGGAAGCAAATGCGTCTGGGGATACAATTCATATTACTTTCGATGAGCCACAATCAGCAATAACACCAGGTCAGACGGCTGTATTTTACGATGGTGATTGGGTATTAGGTGCAGGAATCATAGATTCTGTGGAAGACAGATAAACCCAAAACATTGATGCCTTTCATCAGAATAATCGTAACAACCCATATCTTTATCGTGGGCACAAACACCAAAAATAAAGAAAGGCTCTTATCTAAAAAGTTAATCTCTAATACTTATTATATCGTTTCTATCCTATTTGCTTAAAAAACCTTTGGGCAGTTCGGCTGGAGGCGTATATTTATGAGGTTCTACATCCGGTATAATACGGACAGGGGTTGTAAATGTAAAAGAAGTATTATCCGGTCCAGGAAAAACCAGTTCTATAAGGTAGGATTTCCAGCCTTTTTCGGGTAGACTAACCTTACCTACATAAGTTCCACTTCCCTGCTCTTTCAATTCGGTAGGCTGATATGCTTTTCCAAGCACATTCAGACGAAAATCTCTTGCCTCGGGATTGACTGCTTCCCAGAGGGTAACCTTTGTGGGTTTACTTTTTGTTTTCACTACAACGGTGCAATCATCCTGAAATGACCATGTATACTCCGGCAAAGGTTTATTATTAACAATTGCTTTGTAGAAGGCTTCTACACCCATCACTACATCAGGTCTTAACCCGTGTCCCGTATTGGGAACATAACGGACATAGGTAGGAGCAGGCAAATCGGAAAGATAAAATTTCCAGGAATCGGGTAGAAAAAACTCATCACCAGCAGAATTAATGATGAACTTGGGCATAGTCAATCGGTTGCGATAACTGTATGGGTCTACTACTTGCGACATAGACGCAAATTCAGGTGTCGTCAACCAATCCATAATATTCAATTCAGTATAATCATTTAAGGCTGGAGACCATGCTCCATACACAGCATAATGATGTTGTAGAGAAGAAGTTAGATTTAACACATCAATTACTATGGGCACACAAGCAATTACACGATTATCTACTATAGTAGTGGTCCAGGTGGTCCAACCTCGTTTGGATGCCCCAGCCACAACAAATTCCTTTATTTTTACCTTTCCACCCTCTTTACTGGCGCAAAACTCTTGAATCGTGTCCATTGCACGAACTACTGCTTTAGTCATTGGCAAACGAGTTAGCCATTCGGCATCACCTGTTCTTAAATATTTATCCCAGTTATAAGCAATAATGCTATCTTCAGAACGCTTTTGGTCATTATCATTAGCAAAAACTAATGGCTGGTTCGGTATTTGCTTAATCTCTGCTACCACTGTTTGAACATCTTTAGCAATTTTTCGTAACAAAGGACTGGAGGATGTTGGAGGTTTATCCGTATTTTTACCTCCAGAAATGATAAGCAGTGCTGATGATTTTTTTACATTTTCAGGGACTACAACTGTAAGCCAATGTGTCCATATTGTTCGGTCTACCTCTTCTGGTTTCCTCCAACTTTGAGAGGTCAGATTAATATAATAAACACTGGAATTATCCACTTCCTCTGTTTTTACTACTTCATACCTATAATTTGGGTCGGGCTTATAAACATACGAGTCAAGAGGAGTAGGATTTTTTGTCTCGCGTGCATTCGTAGAGGTATCTACTCGTTTCGTAGTTACATCGGAAGCCTTCGTCGCACATCCTAATACCCCTGAAATAATTGCGATACATAAAATTAAGGATAACAATCGTAATTTTTTTAACAATGGCTTTGTCATAAAAAAACCTTTTTGAGGGTTAAAATTTATTGTTGGTTAATAGATAGAATAACTTTGTTATTTATTGACTGCAAAATGGTTATCTTTGTTTCACCTTCAAAAAGATAGCCGACACCACACAAGTATCGGCTATCGCGTATATCTTAATTATAAATTACTATTAAATTTTCATTTAGGTTGCGGTGCCGGAGCAGGTGCGGGTTGTGCTTCAGACTGTGGCAATTTAGGACGAGGAGGTTGATTATTTAACGACTCTCCTACGGGAAGATTCGGCATGGGACGATTACCTGGAGGATTACCTTTCATATCTTCAGGTTTTTTAAAGTGCATACTTGGAAGTTCTATAACACGGAAAGGTATCTTTATTTCAGGAACAGATTTAGATGTTGTCTTTATAATAAGTTCTTTCCCTTTCATTGAAGAATCTGCAGGTATATTTTGGACATGAATCAAATAATCAGAAGGCTGGCGTTCATTAATGTCAATCTTTATCTCAGGGCTGGGTGGAATCACTTCCGTAATTTTAAATTCCTTTTCTCTGCCTGGACTGACACGAATAAACTGGTTTTTTTCTCCCGGATTTTCATTATCTGCACGGAAAGCAATGACTTCAGGAGATATTTCAATGGGACCCATAGATTTACCCGAGATAGGAACTTTAATCTTTTGATAAGCACTTACAAAAGCTGGGTCCTGCTGTGCAGATTCACCTGGCGGAGTAATGTCGGTTTCAATAGTTAAAACCTTGGTGTAAAAAGAAACGCCGGGAGGAATAGATTCAGTTGCAGATAGTTTAATTTTATAGGATTTTCCTTGTTCTACTGTCTCTACTTCGGTTTTGAAACCGGGCAACTGAGATAAATCAACCTTGGTAATATTAAAAGTCAGGTCTGGACGGTTAGATTTTACTTCAATGACCTGGTCAGCAGGCTTATCATCCACAATTTTGCCGAGATTCACTACTTGTGGCTCAACAAGGATAGGAGCTATTGCTGTCCCTTTTAATGTCAAAGTCAATAAAGGTGTTTCTGGGTCATTTGATTCTACACTTATACTTTTACTCGTAGCCCCCTGTCTTCCTTTCAGTGATAATGTGGTTTTGATTTTTGTGCTTTCCCCGGGTTGTAGTTCTTTCTTTTCAAGTTGTGCCACAGTGCAACCACATGTTGTTCTCACTTTGTCTATCAATAATTGTCCATCCCCAATATTTTTTATGATAAACTCGTGCTCTACTTTCTCGTCATTGCTCCGCTCACCAAAATCATATTCCGGTTCATCGCACGCTATTTTGGGTTTCCCTGCTTGTGCTGCAGGAACTGCTGGAGTTGCAGCCTGTTGTTGGGGAGGTTCCGTAGGAGTTGCTTCTGGTGGAGTTGTCGTAGAAGCCGATTTCTCAGGAACAGGCGTAGGCGACTGGGGTGTTGGCTCAGACTTCTGTCCACCACACGAACTAATAATACCAACTATTACAAACAGTAGCATAAACCCAACAAACAATTTAATACCCTTACTCATATTACTTACCCTTTCTAACTTGTATTATAAACTTCTTTTTGGTTATTAATATTTAACGACAAAAAACTTGAAAAATAATATCAAAAAAACAGTATACACTTAAAATGAGAAAAATATTCTGTAAAATAACGAAAAAAATATGTGATAATGTTGACAATGAAATAGAGGTAAAAGATATTAAGGAGTGATTATGATTCATCTTTTCTTGTTTTTATGTTCAATGGCTCTATCTATCAATAATGCAGATGGGACTAATGAAATTTTAGCAAATTATACAGTCTTATCTTCTTCTGGTGCTTTTTGCTGGTTCCAGGACCCTCGTGCCGTGTTTGTAAAAGGACAATACAATCGCACTTATGCCGGTTGGATTTCTGATAAAGGGAAATTGGAAGTCGGATATTATGACCATGATAACGGAGAAATAAGAACCAGTGTAATAAAAGAATTCTGGGATATTGATGACCATAATGCTCCGTCTTTCCTTGTCTTGCCCGATTTACGATTAATGATTTTTTATGCGAGACATAACAAGGAAAATCTTTATGCCAGGCAAACTTCCAAACCCGAAAATATAACAGACTGGGGCGAAGAAATCACCGTAGCAAAAATGAATGGGGTAACTTATAGTCATCCCGTATTTTTAGAGGAGGAGCATCGGTTTTATGTGTTCTGGAGGGGTGAAACATGGAAACCTACCTTTGCAACCTCTGAAGATGCTTTGCACTGGTCTGAGCCTAAAATATTATTTCAGGATAAGGGGAAAGAGTCGAAAGATATTCGCCCCTACTTAAAGGTTGTGTCCGATGGTAAAAAAACAATACATTTTACATTTACCGATGGTCATCCCCGCAATGAACCTTTTAATTCGGTATATTATGCTCGATATGAAGCGAGAAAATTTTATCGTGCCGATGGAACAAGCATCGGTACCCTGGATACACTACCTATATCCCATTCGGAATGTGATAAAGTATATGACGCCACAACTACCTCTGCCCGTGCCTGGGTCTGGGATATTGCCTTAAACCATAAAGGAAATCCCGTGATTGTGTATGTGCGATTCTTAAACGAAAAAAAACATTTTTATCGTTATGCCTTCTGGAATGGTGAACAATGGATTGACCATGAGATTACTTTTGCAGGTCCCTGGTTTCCTGAGACACCCGCCGGAAAAGAAGAGCCAGAACCCCACTATTCTGGGGGTATTTGTATTAACCATGCACATCCAGAAGAAGTATACCTATCGCGTAAGATAGATGATGCCTTTGAGATAGAACGGTGGGTAACTCATGATGAGGGTAAGACATGGAATGTGACACCAATTACGAAACATTCAACAGAAATCAATGTCCGGCCCATTGTCCCCTGGGGATATAATGGAAATAAAGGGCATGTCCTCTGGATGCGCGGCAATTATATACACTACACAAAATTTCAAACCTCTATCTTCTGTTGGAACGAAAAATAGGCAATAAGTTTGAAATATTAACAATCTATTGATATACTTATTTTTTTGTGTTATTAATAATCCCTAGCAAATAAAGAATAGGCTTATCTGATGACCTCTTGTGGAATTGACTACGGAACAACCAATACCAGCGTGGCTATTGTTGATGAGAAGGAACAAATCCAGGTTTTAGAACTGGATGAGGAAAACGACCCATCAACTTCGCTTCCTTCCCTGGTTTACATTGGGTCGGATGGAATTGTTTTTACAGGAAGAAAAGCAGCGAATGTCTTTATTCAACATAATGTAGGTAGGGAAGTTATACTGAAATCGCAAGAAACAGGGGTAGAAATTTCCATTATAAGTAGAGGCGAACCCGATAAAAGCGAATTTTATAATCCCAACTTGATGGACCCTGATTTATTGGAGTCCATATCCATTAGGGCACAGGTAGATGTCAATTTGCCCGGACGATTGTTTCAATCATTAAAAACAAATTTGAAATATGTAAATTTTAGGGGAACAGATGTCTTTGGTAAACATTATCAAATTGAAGAATTGGTATCTTTTATATTAAAACAATGCAAAAGCAAGGCGGAGAACTATATTTCAAATAATATAGATGTAGCAGTGCTTGGCAGACCAGTTCATTTTTCTGCAAATGATTTTGAAGATGAAATCGCAGAACGAAGACTGCGGAACGCCGCATTAATTGCGGGTTTTAAAGATGTTGTATTCTTTTATGAGCCTGTTGCCGCTTCTATTGAATATATTAGCACGGCTTCGTCAAAAGACCAACTGGCTATGGTTGTGGATATCGGTGGTGGCACTTGTGATGTATGTATTATGAAGTTTGAAAGTGCCAATACGCTTGAAGAAAAACTAAAGCATAGCGATATATTGTCCGTATCGGGAGATACCGTGGCAGGTGATATGATTGACAAAGAAATTATTCGGAAAAGACTCCTACATTATTTTGGAGAGAGGGTAAGATACGGTCCGGCACATTTACCTTTACCCAAAAATATCCTGAATGTTGTTTTAGACTGGCAGAATTTGTATCGGCTAAATACAGAGGAAACAATCCACTGGCTCATTGCCGTTGAAACCTTTTGTAACCAGCCTGAGACTGTAAGAGCCTTACGATTGTTGATACAAAAAAATTGTGGCTATCCTCTCGCTCTGGCTGTCGAAAATGCAAAGAAGGAATTAAGTTTTCAGGAACAATCTACAATCAATTTTCAATATGAAGATTTGCGAATACAAGAAACCATCAATCGAGATGAATTTTGCAAGATTATTGAAGATATCTTAGACCAAATAAAGTCTTTGCTCGTCGAGGCAGAAGAAAAAGCAGGAGTGAAACCTAATGACATTCACCTGGTTCTAACTACAGGTGGTACCTGTCTTATCCCAGCCATTCAAAAAATGTTAAAAGAACGATATGGCCAGGAAAAAATTATTTCACGCGATACCTTTACCAGTGTAGCGCGTGGATTAGCCATCGTTAGTCGCTATTTGTAATTTTTACTTACATATTATCCCACAATGTTAATAAAAAGGTCTGTAAAATGAGTAACAGCAGTAGCCCTTCGTCCAATGTCCGATTGATTCAAACAACCGCAGGAGATTGGGAACGAGAGAAGTTTTCCCGCAAACAAAATTTCATTGAAGCAATAGTCGTTATATTGACTATTTTGTGTGTCTTGTGGTTAGTTGCTTATCCCTTTGCGGTAATAAAGGGAATGAAATCAGTAAACCTCATAGCAAATTTGATATTGGTTATTGGCGGAATGTATCTACTTTTAGTAGCACCCTTTCTCCACAAGGACACAGCTCAATCATGGGGATTAGGAAACCCTGTCCAGTATTGGCGACTTATTACTACAGGTTCCGTTCTAAAACGATTGGCAATTATTATTTCTTCCATCCTTGTCTTTATTGGACTGAATATCGTGAATTTTAAGCAGTGGTATCATGTGGCTCGTTTCTTCCAGATGAAAGTATTAGCAAATGCTTTTGGGCTAACAGTGGATGTATATAAACTGACCGAACAATTTCCAGGCGTGCTTTTTGTCCTTGCTTTTGGCGCTATCATATCTTTTCTGATTGCATTTTGTGCAATACGCTATGATAATTTCCATACTGCTTTCCGCACAGCGTTAATAATTTCCCTGCCCTTATTGGCGATAATTTTTATGTCCGCATATATTCAACGAGGTTCAGCGGCATTTAGCAATTTAAGTTTTTCAAGATGGGCATTAGGCGTGTTCGGATATGTATTCTGGGGTTTCGTCCAGCAATTGCTATTCAGTTCCTACTTTGGCACAAGATTCCGTAAGGCTTTTGCTCCTTCTACCAGTCTCACTAATAAAATTACATCAAGAAACGAGCAAATAAGGAAAATCCTTACTTTCGGAGTTTTTGGGGCTATAGGTGCTATCATTTTTATTTCCGTTTGCATCTCCATTGTTTACGGAACGGATGCTCTTCCTACTCTCGCAAGTTGGGGACAACTTATTTTGTGGTTAACAATTTTTTTCTTCCCTTTAAGTGCTCTTTATGGCTACTTCTATTGTAGAGATAAAAAACGACTGCTTGTCGCCACTTTAAGCGCTTCCTGTTTCGGTATGATTCACATTGATTCCTATGGATTAGTGGCTGTTACATGGATACTGGGCATTGCATTGGTATATGTTTTTATGGAAGATAAGAACCGCAATCTGGTAGCATTAGGATTCATTCACGGGTTACTGGGTAGCACTTTTGGAGAAATGTTTTCAAAAGATTCAGCGGGTATCTTAAATGTTGACTATTCTGTAGGACCGTGGAATATTGAAGACCCAACATGGAGTACCTTAATTATCCCCGTTCTTATTATCCTTGCCTATCTTTTTATTCTCTACACCTACCTCAAAAAAGCACCCGAAGCAAAAGAAATATAGATTCTCATTAATACATCCAGGCACCTTCTAATAATGAATACAGAAGTTTTAAGTCATATTTAATTACGAGGGTGTTCTTAACCAGATGATATATTTCATAACTGGACATCAATTTAAAAAACTGATAAAGAGTATAAACGAACTACGAAGTCAGCGTTGATGGCAAAAAGATTCCTTGCTTCGCTCAAAATGACAGGCCGGTAGAACCCTCTAATAGTAATTTTTCGTGCAACTTTTTCAAAAATAGACTTTTGGGACAGACACCCTTCCAAAACTTTTTAAACAGACCCAGCTCTTAATTTTTTCGCATGTTGAATTGAGCCCCATTTAACGATAAATTTGGAATAAATCATGTAGGGAACTATAGGGTGTCGCAAACAGCATGTTGTCATACCTTTAAACTTTGCCCGAGTGGTAACTCCCACGAGCGTGGACGCTCGTAGTACCTTTTAAAACTTAACTATATAAATAGATATAAATCAAAGACTCCTCACCTTGCGAAGGGGAGGTGTCGCGTTAGCGACGGAGGGTTTTTTTCTTTTAATAAAGTAAATTGAATATCCCCTATTACGACTCACTCACAGTAGAAAGTAAAATTGAATATCTGTGTTACACCCCCTATAAGGACTCCCCCTTTCGCAAAGGGGGAGAGTTTTTGTTCTCCTCGTATTTTAAAACCGTAAAAGGAATTTTGATGTTTCCTTTTAAGTCATATAGGGGTTTATCCAAAATATATTGCTGTATGCTGTTAAATTTATCATCACTGCAAATTGTATATTCAACATAATTTGTATTTTGTAGAGGCGTATGCAATACGCCCCTACATCCCAGAAATTTTTAAATAGACCCATCTCGAATATATAAATAGATATAAACAAAAAAACTCCTCACCTTGCGAAGGGGAGGTGTCGCGTTAGCGACGGAGGGGTTTTTCTTTTAACAAAGTAAATTTAATACCCCCTATTACGACTCACTCACAGTAGAAAGTAAAATTGAATATCTGTGTTACACCCCCTATAAGGACTCCCCCTTTCGCAAAGGGGGAGAGTTTTTTATCTCCTCGTATTTTAAAACCGTAAAAGGAATTTTGATGTTTTCTTCTAAGTCATA
>CAZJTZ010000043.1:0-19153 GCA_964549105.1 uncultured Nitrospirales bacterium | reverse complement strand
TATAGGTTTAGAACCCGTATTAGAGAACCTGACCAACAATTAACCCTATTCTAAACAAAATACTTCCCCTTATACTTTTAGCGGACAGTAGTGATTCTAACCTATTAAGCACATACACCCTAACCTATAAAACCTTGTTAAAAAATAAGGGCTGTTGGAGAGTATAGGACTAAAACTGATTTCATTCTTATTTGATTTGCCCTATATCTTATGGTAGAATAACACTATGATAGAAAAGACAGAGAAAGTTTATACTATCAAAGATGTATCGGAACAAACCGGAGTACCGATATATAAGATTCGTCAGTGGGAAAAGAAAATTAAAACATTGAAGCCGAAACGGCATCCGAAAACTCATTGGCGTTTTTATACAGAGGACGATGTCAAGACCGTGCGTGAAGTAAATTTTTTACTCCACCATCGTAAGATGAAATTGCAGGGGATTGATGACGAATTATTGAAAATTGGAAGGCTTGGCGATACACAAATAGACCGTATTGCAGTTCGAAATTTGTTACGACAGGTTCGGATGGAATTAAGCCAAATCCGTTATTTAGTCAAGTCTGTTTTGAGTGAACAATAAAAGTTTCAGGTCGGGGCGTGGCGCAGCCCGGTTTAGCGCACTTGACTGGGGGTCAAGGGGTCGCTGGTTCAAATCCAGTCGCCCCGACCATTTCAAATCCTACACCCTTCATAAATGCGTGGTTTTCTTTCCTCTGACTATAGCATAGAAGAACTTTGCACTCTTCAATTTATACCCACTTATATAGAAACAGCAAAAAAACTACTTGAAGATTTTTACAAGAGATAATTTTGTCTGTTAAAGAGGATAGTCAAGGATTATATGTTTTTAAATAGTGTAGGGGATTGGTTCTTTGAATAAATTTGTTGTATGGGGGATATTGAAAAGATTTTGAGCCCCTATACTATGTCGGACCTTTTTCCTGTTATTCTGAATCCCCACTCTTATTCCGAATACTTCTGTCATTTCTTGTTTTGCTCGAAATCTTAAATATAGTTGTATTTTAAAAATTAAGTAGAGTGTAATGTTTTCTTGAATTTTAGTGGATACTTGTCTACAAGTTACTTTCAAAAAAACCTGGTAAAGGGAATGAAAAGGGCATGGATTTAAAATAAAAAAGGGCGTCGTCAGGGTAAGAGAGGGCACATTTACTTCAAAGCGTTGCAAGCGAAGTTTAATCACTTGAAATGCTTTTAATGAGGGGGAGGGATATGACGACGCCCCAACTAACTTGATAGGAAGGGAAAATGTTATATATTGTTTGGAATTGTAAAAATAGACATTTTTGTAAAAATCGTATTGACAATCTATTTGTGAACCAAACATTTATATTTAATTTTCAAAGAGCATACTCTCTTTTTACATACCATTTTGAACGCTAAATATTACAAAAAAGTTTATTTTTTTTATAATATAGTGTATAATATAAAAAAGTTTATAATTAAATTTTAAAAGTTATATATATGGTTTGGCTTTATAAAAAAGCAAGTTATTTGTTTTTATGTGTGGGGCTGGTATTATCCATTTCTATTTCAAGTCATTATTTTCCCGAAAATAATCCCAAAGACTTGAATTTAGATGGAAAGATAGACATTTTAGACCTTAATTTACTTCAAAGTGCATTACTTCATGAAAGTTTTGCTACTTTTGTTGGTGACCAAAATGGGGATGGTAAGGTTGATGTAATAGACTTACAAATTTTATTTAATTGTGTGGAAAAAAAGTGGCAGGGGAAAGGGACAAGGTGTCCTGCTTATATTGCTTTACTTAATAAGATTAAAGGTCCTGCACAACATTACAAAGAAATATTAACAAAGCAAGATGTCAGTTTTCTGAAAACCACAGATGTCAATATCCAGTCCCTATCATTTAGATTTAATGATGAAGGGCTTTTACCTAAACAAAAATCTTATTCTTTGACAGGTTTTTTCTGTCATGCCCCGCCTATATGTTAATACATGCCTTTTCCTGACTTGTTTTTATTTCTTTTTGAATTTTTATTTTACAAATAATGTTTTTATGAGAAGGATTTGAATATGAGTAATCTATTAAAAACGGAACGAAATGGAGAGATGGTACCATTTCAAACATTAGCCATCTTGATTTTGTTTACTATCCCATCTTTTTCCTGGGGGTTAGTAGAAGCCATACCGGGTGATGTCAACAAGGATGGTGCCATAGATATTCTGGATATACAGAACGGAATTAACATGGCGATTGGTATTGGTGAACAAGTATCTATGGCTGATGTTAATCAAAATAGCATGGTTGATGTTATGGATATTCAATTATTAGTAAACACGGTTTTAGGTACAGGAGGATTGATTCAGCCCGTAGAAGGACAATTGCCCGCAGATTTTATTAATGGGCATCAGGGAACTCCTTTTAATATCGTAGCGTTATCGGAAGATGGGCGTGTCCTAACCTCGGAGGTCTCTTCTGCGGATGGAACATTTCATATATCGCTCCCTATCGGTGTGCAATGGACGCTTGGAATATTAGGGACTTCGGGGGACAATCAAAATCAATCTATGCCTTTTGTCATTCCTGCAGGAATACAAAATGTATTATCTATTCCTTTGCTTCAATTATCCACAGGGCAACCTTTACTCTTGAATAATATTAATATTCAACAATCCAATATGGCTCTTCCCGATATAAGGAGTCTATTAGGCTCTATTGCTGAACCTCTGCCCAATACAGACGAAAATGGCAATCACATTCCAGACATATATGAACAACTTATCAATAGCATTGAAGATAATCTTCTGTCTATATCCCTTTTGCAAGGGCTTGGTGTTAATGAAACCATGCTCAATCAGTTGCTCCAAAACCTGGGGACATGTGTTCAGCCACAAACCAATACTCTGCTTACTCCTTCATTGAATCAAAGCGAGGGATATCCAGAGATGGTTTTTCCCTTGATTCAATGTCTTGAGCAGATGTTAAAGGATTATTTGACGCAATCTGGAATCCCAAATTCAGGGATAATAGTAGATACCCTCATGAACCAACTTCAAGGAGAATTTCAACAGCAAATCTTCACCTGGTTGGATACACTACAGATACCAGAGGTTACAGATAGCGATAGGAACTACATCCCTGATTTCATTGAGAACCACCTTTGCACAGGGACAAACTGTCAGTTCGATTTGAATGGCAATGGAGTCCCAGATTTTATTGAGGACAGTGATGGGGATGGAATTCCTAACTTTTTAGACCCAGACAATAGGTCAGAACAAGACACCGATGGTGATGGCATTCCGAATGAACAAGATATGGATGCTAATGGAAATGGACAACTGGACTACGCAGAAAACTCAACTGAAAAATAATTCATGCAAGTATATATAAAAAATAGAAGCATTATTATAATGACAGCACTTATATTGGGATATGCCTTGACCTTAAACAAAGCATATTCAGCAACTTTATCTATTGAGAGTGGAAACGAATATACAGGGACACAAATAGAAGTAAATGTGTCCTTAAACCCTTCCACACAGGAATCTGTAAGTGCCTGTCAATTTGATGTGCTCTATGATACAACTGTATATGAGATTATCAGTGTTGTAACGGGAGATTCTTCCCTTGCTGCTCAAAAGCAGGTCCAATACAATACAGTTACTTCTGGTCAGATTCGGGTTATCATTGCTGGATTGAATCAGAATATTATCCCCAGCGGGAGTGTTGCAAAACTTAATGTAAAGGTTTGCAGTTCCGCTCCCGCTGGAACTTATGAATTATCACTGAATCGTGTAATTTTGTCGAACCCGATTGGAACTTCTGTGCCCGCAACACCAGTAAACGGAATTATGACAATTCAGCGGAGTTCCTATCATAGTGCAGACCAGAATCATGACTGGAAATTTTCACTTACAGAGATTTTGCGTGTGATACAGTTATATAACTCTGGCTCTTATTCCTGTTCATGTGGTACGGAAGATGGCTATGACTTGACAGGTGAAAATAGGGATTGTGTTCCACATAATAGCGATTATTATGGGACATCCAACTGGCGTATTCAGTTGTATGAACTTCTTCGACTTATACAAATCTATAATTATGGTTCTTATCATTCTGCAACAGGAACAGAAGACGGATTTGCATTGGGCTTATCCTGAGGAATAAATGTGAAAGAAAAAGCACAAAAATATTGGCAGAGGAAAATAAGAAGTAGGGGAAAAGCGGATATATATTCCTTCCTTTTTACTGTTGTATTATTTCTACTAATGCAAGTATCGATTTTTTCTGCTGTATTGGATGTGAATATGGATAAAGCCCAGGATTCGGCTTATGTGAATATGTTTCTGACCGTGTTTCCAGGAGAAGAAGTAAGTGGGGTACAGGTAGAATGTATATATGATGCCAATACATGGGAAATGATGTCTGTCTATCCGGATGATTTGCTGTCTGCGGTAGGGAAAGAGTTGCAGTTTGCCAATGCACCGGGAAACTTGCGGATTCTTATCATTGGATTTAACAATTATCCTATTCCCAGCGGCAGATTATTGACGATACAGTTCCATCCTATTGCGACCGAAGCAAATGTTCTGGGATTTAAGATTGTTCAGGTCAAATTTTCTTCACCTCAAGCATTACCTGTCTCAGGAACTGTTAGCAATAATGACGAAGTAGAAACCTCATCAACTGAGAATACAACTACGGATACTACTATTGCCGATACCATTGATAGCAGCGACAGCAGTAGTTCCCCAGCTTTGTCAGATGTCAGTGACACAACCATTGTAAAAAATCTTTCTTCAGAGGTTTATCCTTCACAATCCACTGCTAGTGATAAAGGGGCATCTCAAGATTTAGTAAACTCGACAACCGCTACCAGTTCAAATGCGCAGAAATTATCTGCAACGACATCTTACTCTACATTCTCGCCTGGATACATGCCTGAGAACGAAGAGGCTCGTGTTTTACAAAATAATGCAAATGCAAAGTCTAAAACGAAAGCAGAAACTACTTTAAACCCATCCTCTAACCCCAAAATAGTTATCCCGGTGAAGATGTCTCAAACACAAATTGTCTCCCAAAACAATATGAGCCCATATCTAAACAATTTTTCAGTGAAATCGCAAGCAAAATCTTCTATAAAGCCTATGCGGAATCTACAACCTTTACTCAAAGAATCATCGGACGGAATTGCCTTTGCTATTCCTGAAAATATATCTTCAAAGTCGCATAGAGATTCCCTTTTTAGGTACCCCACTACACTTGAAAATCAATTCCATAACAAAGCAAACCTTGCTCTAAATATATCCAATATACCTCAGACCCGAGGAAGGAATAAAGAATGTCTGAATACCGAAGTTTACAACACCTATTCCAATATACCCCAAAACGAAAGTTCGTTGATATTTTTTGTTACTTTGATTATAGTATCCATGATAATTCTCTCCTTGATAACTGTATTGACAGAGAGAAAAATCCTATTTGTAGGAAAAAAAACAAAAAGAGGTTTATAAACCTTTTTTTGTTTCAGATACTAATAATTTTCATAGGGGGATTATTATTTTCATATCCTGCATACTCAGCGACGCTCACAGCGTTAAAAGTCAAATCTGAAAAAGGAAAATTAGAACTTACCCTTCCTGTTGAATTTGATGTAGAGGCGTCGGAACGGGTTTCGGGTATCCAATTTGACATTATCATACCCAGTGGCATGAAAATTACAAACATGCTTGTTGGTTCTTCTGCTCAAAAAGCCAATAAAATGGTTTCTTTCAATCAAATAAAGAGACAAACTTATCGGACAATAGTAGCGGGCTTAAACCAAGAACCTATACAGGGAGGGACAATACTTCTTATAAATATTGCTATCGAAAATCAGGAACTTGCTGGCAAACAACTCATAAATCTTGAGAATCCGGTACTGGCTGACCCGGAAGGGAATTCTGTGCCTTGTACCGTAATCCCCGGAGAAATCTTTTTTACAGGCAATAACGAAGAAATTGCAAAACAGGATAAGAATCTGCCTGATACAAATGACACATCCCCTATTTCCTCAGAGAGAGAGAAACAAGGGATTTTCAAACTAAAAAATATAGGTCTTGCTATTATCGTTATTGTAATTGCCCTTGTTCTTATAGCCATACTTGTAAAAAAAATGGTTAGTATTCAAAGTAGTAATACTCAAATAACAAAGTTACATAAGAAGACAAAAAAGAAAAAGAACTAATATAATAAATTTTCAATATGATAAATAGCACAAAATACATCAATAGAAAATATGTAAGCGGTGTAGAGAAGATTATATGTTTTTTGCTTCGAGGATGATTGTGGAACGGGGTTGTATGGTGATGAAGCGTTCGGTAATGATTCGAGTTTGGTGGCGTTCATAATAATCGCGGGGAGAAGGTTCAGCCGTGTTGACCCGCAGTCGCCAGGGTTCGGCCGTAATCAGAAATTCGCGTGGATACAATGTGTTGTTGAAAATGATAAATAGGGTATAGCCATTATTAATTTCGGAATCAATGCGACAACCGAAAACGGAGTCTTCCCCATCCCAGTCAACAGAAGCACCTTCGGCATTGAACCAGGTAATATCTGCCCACTTTTGGACACCGTATTTCGGAATGCCCTCAAAAAAAGTAGGTAACCGCACTGCAGGATTTTCTTTTCGGAATTGAATTATCCCTTTACAGAACCGATATAGTTCATAATTTTTTTGGAACAATTCCCAGTCATACCAGGAGATTTCATTATCCTGACAATAAGCGTTATTGTTTCCCTTTTGTGTTCTACCAAATTCATCTCCGCCAAGTAGCATAGGTACACCCAGAGAAACAAATAAAGTCGTTATAAAATTTTTCTTTAACTGAGTTCGAGTTTTATTAATTTTGGGGTCGTCCGTTTCTCCTTCTATACCACAATTACTACTAAAATTCTCATCCAGCCCGTCTCTATTGTTTTCACCGTTAGCCTCATTATGTTTTTGTGAATAAGTGACAAGGTCGTGGAGTGTAAAGCCATCATGGCTAGTAATAAAGTTGATACTGTGTAATGGGGTTCGTCCTCCTACTTGATATAAGTCTGAACTACCAGCAATTCGTGTAGCTAGAATAGGGTGCATGACCGGGTCGTTTCGCCAATAGCGGCGTACATCATCGCGATATCTTCCATTCCATTCTGCCCAGCGTAAACCGCCAAATGAGCCAACTTGATAGGCGCCACTGGCGTCCCATGCTTCTGCAATTAATTTTACATGTCTTATCACGGGGTCTTCCGCAATACGTTCAATAAGAGGGGCATCCGGATAGACATTCCCATCTTCATCTCTACCCAATATCGAAGCGAGGTCAAAACGGAAACCGTCTATGTGCATAATTGCCACCCAATAACGAAGGCAATCTAAAATAAAATCCCTGACAATAGGATGGTCACAGTTCAAGGTATTCCCACAACCTGAATAATTTAAATAACGACCATCTTTATCTAAGAAATAATAAATGCTATTATCAATCCCTCGGAAACACAGAGTTGGACCCAACTCGTTCCCTTCGGAAGTATGGTTAAAAACGACATCAAGAATAATTTCCATTCCTGAACGATGTAAGGCTTCCACCATACGACGGAACTCTGACAAATGTTCAAACCGATTTGCTGTAACCGCATAACAATGTGTAGGTGCGAAGAAACCGATATTGCTATATCCCCAATAGTTAATTAAATCTTCGCCCGTTACCAGACTACACCTTCCAATTCTTCGTTCTCCAAATTCCTGAATAGGTAAGAGTTCAACAGCATTTATCCCTAGGTCTTTAAGATAAGGAATTTTTTCAATAAGTCCCTGATAGGTTCCTGGATGTTGCACTCCGGAGGAAGAATGGACTGTAAATCCACGGACATGCGTCTCATATATCACTAATTCGTTCATCGGAATATGTGAAGGTCGTTCTACTTCCCAGCCCATTTCTTCCGAAATAACAACCGTTTTCATTGTTCCCTTGTCCACATCACCAACAAAGGCTTTACCATACGGGTCAAGCAGATATATCGATGGATTAAACCGATGTCCAGAACGCGGGTCATAAGGCCCATCCATCCGATACATATAATAGATTCCCTCTGGAACACTTCTAATAAAAATAGACCAGACATCACCTACACGATGTCGTTGTGGGTCAAATTCAAATTCCCATGCTGGCGCTGTGTCATCTATATTTTCAAAAAAGGCAAGCCATACTCGTTTTGCATGTCGCGAAAATATTGTAAAGCAAACACCGTCATTAGAAACGATTGCCCCAAATGGATAGGGCTTTGCGGGTGTTATGGTATATTCTGAAGGATTAATTCTACTCATATTTACCTCTGTTACTATCAGATTTTTGCTTTATACTATCGTTTAGTTATATTATTCCATAAAATAAATAATTGCCATAATTACCTTTTTCGAAATTTGATATTTGGTTGTAGTATTATTGAAAACCTGAGATAATAAATAAAAGTCAAACAATACAATACAATAAAATAAGAATATTTGATTTGTATTAATAAAAACAACTTAATCTATAAAGGAGCCCTATCTTGGCAGAATATGTATCATTACATTGGATTGATTTGACAATTATCTGCGTTTATATGGTTGGCTGTTTTCTTTTGGGCACATTTACGAGCCGATATATTGAAAATGCAGGCGATTTTTTCATTGCAGGAAAGGCATTACCTTTCTGGGCGATTGGATTTTCAATCGTGGTTAGCGATATTGGAGCCTTAGATTTTGTGGGTGTTGCGGGCAATGCCTACCGATATGGTGTTTCCGCAGCGAACTTCGATTGGTTAGGGTCTATGCCCGCTATGGTGTTTGCCGCCTTTATCTTTGTCCCCTACTTTTGGCGTTCGGGGGTATTCACTATACCAGAATTTCTGGGAAGAAGGTATAACTCTGCTGTGCAGATAATTAATGCTGTCATCTGGGTTTCATTTATGTTGTTAACCCTGTTGATAATGCTCTGGACTACTGCCGATGACCTGGTCTATACTGTTTTAGGATACAAACCCATATATACGGTCTGGGTGATGGCAGGGGTCACGGGTTTTTATACTTTTGCAGGTGGATTGTCTGCCGTAGTTATGACAGATGTGGTGCAGTTAGTTGTTATGTATGTCGGGGGATTGGGGCTGCTGACATTAAGTTTATGGGAAGTAGGTGGCTGGGGTGCTATGCGTACCAAGATAGAAGCCATGGGACCAGAATTTGCCAACCATTTTAACATTCTCCTTCCAAATAGTGTTGATAATCCCTTCCCATGGACGGGAATTGTATTTGGTCTGGGAATTGTCCTTGCCATTGCCTACATGAGCGGGAATCAAGTCATTGTGCACAGGACTTTAGGTGCCCGTTCGGAATGGGACGCTAAAGCAGGCATGCTTACAGGTGGATTTCTCAAATCATTCATTCCGTTGATGGTTGCTTTACCGGGGCTCTGTGCCATTGTCTATCTACATGAGAAAAATATTATTTTGCATGAACAGGATAAGGTTATACCTACCATGATACGAATGATGTTGCCACCGGGCTTGCGAGGGCTTATGTTCGCAGCCTTGTTCGCAGCACTGATGTCGAGTATCTCAGGAACATTAAGTTCTGCGTCTACCATATTCGTTACAGACATATTTAACAAACTCTGGATGGTAGGAGGGCGTAAATCTCTGGATGAAAGACAAGCCCTATATGTAGGTAGGGGTTTTACCCTGTTCCTTATCATATCAAGTGCCTTATTTGCAGAACAGATTTCGCGTATCGGGGGAATTTACAATTTTATTCAAACCATACTATCACTATTTCAAGGTCCTTCATTGGCCATCTTACTGCTCGGGATTATATGGAAACGAGCCACACGCTGGGGTGGATTAGTAGGATTATTGTTAGGCGTGGCTTTCTGTTTTGTTCTCTGGTGTGTGCCCAACCTATTTCCTGCTGAAGACCCCTTCTTGTTTGTGTCTATGTGGTCATTTGTATTCTCAATTGTTGTTACAGTCATAGTTAGTCTTCTTACCCCACCTGAACCTGAAGAAAAGATTCGCGGGTTAGTCTGGGGGTCTGTTGTCCGTGATACAAAAGCACAAGATGCCTTAGCGGAAAGGGTTCAATCATGAATAAAATAATATCTACTAAATCAATATTAATTTTGCTTGCATTGCTTGCTTTTTGTTCTATATTTCAAATTAGAGCATTGGCACAAACAACTGACAATACTGCACCCCAAGTGCTAGACATTCCAAAGCCAGAAGTCTCTGCCTTTTTCCATATTGGAGATAAAGTGGTAAGTAATTGGCTTGCCTTTTTGGATTGGTTAGGTAGAGTCTGTGAGCCGATTATACGACCTATTTTCCATCCTATTAATTCTCTTTTAGAAAGAGTTTACCAGCCCTGGGCAAAGATATGTGCATTAGGGCTGTTTGTGGGCACAATACTCTGGGTATGGTTTGGAATGAGCGAAGAATATGTTAATCGAGGCAGAAATAAGAAAAATATCTGGACAGATTTGAGGTTCTGGACTATTATAGCCTTGCTTCCACATATTTTCGTATATTTTTACTTTTAACTGGATTTAGGGAGGACATAAACAATGTCAGAAGAAAATAAAACAGTAGCCACTCCTGAACGCGGAGAAATGCACCGTATTGACAATGAGCGAAATGCAGGTGTTCAATTAGAACATCGGGACGCAGAACTATATATTGCAATAGGGATTTTTATTGTAGCGTTAGGTTTGCCTGTAATTTTTGGGACTTATTTTACCTATCAAGTAGGCGATTATCGCCCTGCTGTTGTAAACCTGATTTGTGGTGTTGTAATGACGGCAATTGGTGTGGCTTCCATTGTCTACGGATGGATTATCAAGAAAAGACTTGCTCGTGGATGAACCCGTTCCCGTTGGATACCTACCGCTTCGATATAGTGAGCAAGAAGTGCGAGTGCGACTGCATGTTCCATGGCTATATCGTATAAATGTCAATATAAGTAAGTTCTTATATTCTATTTTTAGAAGCGAGCCACAATCTCTCCAACTTAAAGACCTACCCAAATATGAATTAGTAGCCTGGCCCCTTTATATAGTCCGATTCTTTTTACAGGGAGGGACAAATAAAACACAAGAAATATTTATTGCCGTGGACGCCTGGTCAAAGGTTATTGCACGCTTTGAACGAATGAAGGAGGTAAAGGAAAATATATCCATAAATTACCAACTTGTGCTTGAACCCATTCTACCGTTGGACGAGGTAAAATCCATTGCAAAATACGGGCTCATGCAGCAACTATTAAGACAGCGGGGAATACATCCTACTCCCGAAACAGTTATCCCAGAGGTAATCCGATTGGTTTACTCACCTATTTGGGTATGCTACTTTGCTCGGACACTTCATTCTTTAGATATCCGTCTACTTGATGGATATTCAGGAGAAAAGATAGGACCCCAAACCCGTAGTGCTTTTCTAAACGCACTTATATATAACCAATCTAAAACAGGTATCTGATAAAAGTATCAAGAAGAGTCTTTTTAGACATTGAGATAGGCAATCAAATCTCCCTTACATTATAGGGGCGTATTGCTCTTTATGGCAATGGTAAAATTAAATGCTGAAATTAAATGAGGAAGTGCTTGAAACATCTACGGTTTCACGAGTCATTGTATTTGGGGCACTTTCTTGTTCCTGTTCTTCTTTTTGATATATTTCAAAGGCTTCTTTCCATGTATCGCGCATGCTTCTCATGTGCTCAATACTTTCACGGATAGATTTTGCCTCTTTTTTGAGATTTCCCTGCACCAACAGGTAGTAGATATACTCATAAATTCGGTCTAAATTAATAGCAATTTCTCCACCGACCTCTCTATTCAATGAACTACGAAGTTCTGCGATAATCTCTTGTGCCCTAATCAAATTTCGGTGCACAGATTCAATATTGTTCCTTTCGAGTTGGCGTATAGATTCTTCTGCTCTTTTGATAGCCCCATCAAAGAGCATAAGTATTAATTTCCCTTGTGAAGCAGTGTTAATGTTAACTTCTTTATAGGTATTTACTGTTGCTGTTGGATAAGCCATAACCTACCTCCTCATTTTATCTGTCCAGTTAAAGGTTATTAGTGAATTGCGTCAAAGAAGTATTTTGTCCTTGTAAGCTCTGCATCATCTGTTCCATTAGTGTAAATTGACGACGAAGCCGTGCTTCTTTTTGACTTACTCGATACTCAATTCTTGAAATTTGATTATTGATAGAAGTGATTTGTGTATCAATGGAGCCATTCGTTTTTATTCGTTCGTTCAAGAAACCGCTATATCCAGAAATTTCATCAAGGTAGGGGAAGAGGGTATCTACCAGTCCTGTTGAGGATGAATTTTTGAATAATTCCACTACATTAGTCTTATCATTTCTCAATGCTTCTTTAAATTTATCTGCATCCAGAGTAATGCTGGGAATGGCTTTTGAATCAAAGGCACTTCCTGTTGAAAAGCCTATGTCAGCAAGGCTTTTATAGGTACCTGTAATACCACTTACTGTATTAAAGAAGTTCTGTTGTAAGTAAGAAGCAATCTCTCGGATGGAAGACTCGCCATATAGGGCAGCTCCCTGTGCCGTAGATTGACGAATCTGACGAATAGCATCGTTGAACGCAGTTAAGAAACTCTGCATATTCTCAACTACTTTATCTTCGTCTGTGCCTGTGGTAATAGTCGAAGTCCCCGTCTTTAATAGAGTCAAAGTCGTTCCGCTAATAACATCTGTAATAGTATTGCTATTACGCGTTTGCTCTGCACCACCATTAACCTTGAATACTGCATCTGAACCTGCTGTTTGAGTTGCAGAATCGAGATTCATGACGGAAAGGAAGTTGCTTGTGTCTAAACTATTACCAAAGCGAATAAGGCGGCTCCCTGAAGCCTCAGATACAAAATGTAAAGTATCAGTAGTTGCGTCATAACTTGCAATCACACCTGCTTCGGAAGCATTAATCCGTGAAAGAATATCTGCAATCGTGTCAGAAGTAGGGTCAATATTAATACTAAACCCATTAATACTAAATGAGCCACCTGTTATAGCCCCACCTTGAAGATTTAAATCCTGCAATTTTACATCGGTTCTCACAGCACCTAATGGTTGAGTGCTTTTTAGTTCGGTTGACCCGCTACCATTCGTATACTGCACTGCATTTGTCCAACCTAACGCTGATATTAAATTACTGCTATCATTTGAACTACCCAATGTAATACGACTGGTATCTCCCGGGTCTGTATTCTGCAAATAAATTCTGTCTTCACTTGCATTATAAGTTGCTGTAACTCCTGCCGCACTCGAATTTATCATATTAGTAATGTCATTTAAACTTTGTGTCGTCGGGTCTACATTAAACTCTATACCATTAATAGTAAAAGTTCCTGATTGCACAGTTGTTGTAATGCCACTATTTTCCAGGGTAGCATTTGGGTCTATTGCTGAACCTATTCTCCCACTACTGTTGGCTGTAGTGGCTGAGGCTAATTGCATTACTTCCACCTGATAAGCCCCTAGCACAGGATTAGAACCTGATACCTGTGCCTGAACTACGCTGGTATCCGAACTGGTTGATTTGAACGCCGTAAAAACATTGTTTAAATTAAAGTCTTGGAGTCTATTCCTGAGCGTAGATAAGGCATTACGCACATTCTGGATAGCAGTTCTTTGATTCTGGAGGCGGGTTATCCGATTCTGGAGGCGGGTTATGGGCTGACTCTCAATTTGTATGAGTTGGCTAATAATCGTTTCTGTATCCAGTCCTGATACCAAACCGCCAATATTGAATGTGCCTGATAACATAGACTCTATCCTTATATTCTTATGTTTATATATTTAACCTTTCTCTATATTTCGGCAAACAAGATAAAAAACTTTAGTAATTTATTAAAAAAATTCTGAATACCTTTTTTATTAATCAAGAATATCAATTATAATAATATTAATGTATAGTAATGTAAATAAAATTTAATAATTCTTAAACACTTATTAGTATAAACTTTAAAACTTTTGAATACCTTATTATCATTGACTTTATTTTACATTGATAAAAACAGTGGTATAATATTTTTGCTGAACAGTGGCGATATTTATTACAATGTTTAATAGTAATAATGGGAAATAGATATAGATTTGAATTAAAAAAAGAAAGGGCAAGCGGTGAAAATGTTTTTGTTATCTTTTATTTTTTTTATGTTAGTAATTTTATCCATGTTTTCTTTTACTTATGCAGAGGACATACCCAGACAGGAGTATCCTCGTCCTGATATGGAAAGAGAACAATGGCTGAACCTGAATGGCGTCTGGGAATTTACTGAAACGGATGAGGATACTGCCTCATTTCTTGAACCAAATGCTATGTTTCCTGACAAAATCATGGTGCCATTTTGTCGAGAAAGTGAATTGTCAGGCTTGAATCGGAAAGGTTTTATACGAAATGTCTGGTATAGACATGTATTTGATGTCCCGTCTGGCTGGAACGGTAAACGGATATTACTTCACATTGGCGCATGTGATTGGAAAACGCAGGTGTGGGTAAATGGCAATTTGCGTGGCGAGCATATCGGAGGCAGTGCGCCGATAACTTGTGATATAACGAAGGTTGTTAAAGATGGTGATAATACAGTTATCATTCATGCGTTTGATGATGTTCGTTCAGGTATACAAGCAGGAGGTAAGCAATCTCCAAAACTTGAAAGTCATGGCTGCCACTACACGCGAACTACTGGAATCTGGCAGACGGTCTGGCTGGAATGTGTTGGCAATACTTATGTGGAGCGGTTTAGGGTTTACCCTGATGTGGATAATAAGCAGATTCGGCTGTGTGCTGTATGTAGAGGGGACTTGCCTGCTGGATTAAGTTTGCAGGCAGAGGCATTATTTAACGGTGAAAGTGTTGGTTCAGGTTCGGCTGTGTTAAATGGGGATACTGTGACTCTGACCATACCGTTGAATATTGTAAAATTATGGGAACCGGGCAATCCCAATTTGTATGACCTGAAGTTGACTTTGAAACAAGGGAATACTGTAGTGGATAGATTGTCATCTTACTTTGGCATGCGGAAACTGACTATAGAAGGTCGTAAGTTTCTTATTAACGGCAAGGCAATTTTCCAGCGCACTGTGCTTGACCAGGGATTTTATCCAACGGGGATATGGACAGCACCAAGTGATAATGATTTACGCAGTGATATTGAGTGTTCTATGCGAGCAGGATTCAATGGAGCCCGACTTCATCAAAAGGTGTTTGACCCTCGTTTCCTGTATTGGGCAGATAAGTTAGGTTATATTGTGTGGGGTGAGTTTCCAGATTGGGGATTTGACCACAAAAATCCAGCAGGACAGTTATATTTTATTAATGAATGGCGAGAAATTGTGGAGCGTGATTTTAACCACCCAGCGATTATTGGCTGGTGTCCTTTTAATGAAACACCGGTAGAGGCTGTACCCCTACAAAAGGTTGTGTTCGAGATGACAAGAGCTATAGACCAGACTCGACCCATTTTGGAGTCCAGTGGTTGGACACATGGCTATCCATATCCCATAGTTATTGATGCACATGATTACGAGCAGGACCCGGCAAAATTCAAGGCGAAATGGGACGCAGTTGGAGAAAATCCACCGAAACCAGACTCTCCTTATACAGATGACAGACCTGTGCCCTTCTTCATTAGCGAGTATGGAGGTATTGGCTGGAATGTGAAAGAGAATGGCTGGGGTTATGGAGAAAGTCCAAAAGGATTAGATGAATTCTATCAGCGATTAGAAGGATTGACAAAAGCCCTGTTGGATAATCCTTACATTTTTGGGTTCTGTTATACACAATTAACAGATATTGAACAGGAACAGAACGGTATATACTCTTATGACCGCAAACCGAAGTTTGACCTTAACCGTGTCAGGGCTATATTTGGCGCCGAGTCTGCCTACGAAAAGTCAGGGCAGTAATTATTGAAGGATGAGCCATGAGCGAATTGGCAAGGATAATATATGAACTGGAAACTACACTGCCCAACACTGGACAGGGCAGGTTGATGAAATTTCCACCTTATATTGAACAGAATTTACAGGAAAGAATCTCTAATGACGATTTGCATGGAATTAACCTGCAAGGCAAGAACTTGAAAGGAGTGTGGTTAGCAGGAATAGATTTTACAGGCTGCGATTTAAGTGGAGCATGTTTAGAATTTGCAGTGTTAAGTGAGTGCAAATTCCACAATTGCAAATTGAACGGAGCAAATTTGAAACGGGCTAATCTAATTGGTGCTGATTTTGAAGGTGCAGACCTTAGTAATGCAGATTTATATTATGCTCGTCTAACCTGTGCAAACTTGAAAAAGGCTGATTTGAGCAGTGCCAATCTACAACGGACAGTCCTGCGCTGTGCCGATTTGTCCGGAGCAAAACTGAGCAATACTCGTGGCAAACCTATATTAGACCGAACAAAAATGGATGGGGTTGTGTCATGATTATTTATCATTTCTGCACCTCTGTAAATGAAGCCAATGCGTATTTGCTGATTGAGCCAGAAAGTCGAGAAAGTCTATTAGTTGATGTTCCTGAATGGACAGAAAACATGGGAAAGGTGTTGGTTGAACAAAAGGTAAAATTAGTCGGCGTATTTATTACACATGAACATTATGACCATACCTCAGGAATGAATGCACTGTTGAAGTCATTTCCATATTTAAACCATTATCCACATCAGAACTTTTTTAATGAGCCCAACAATACAAAATATAACACCATTTATGTAGGTAAACAGGAAGGGCATATTTTATCCCTTCCTGGACATACATCGGAAAGTGTAGGCTTACATATTGGGAATGTTGTGTTTACAGGAGATGCCTTATTTGCTGGTTCTGTGGGTGGAACTACTGGTTTGCATGAAGCAAAACAACAAGTAAAAACAATTAAAGAAAACATATTAACATTGCCCGAAAATACGATTGTCTTATCTGGACACGGTCCTGCCACATCTGTCGGCACAGAAAAAAAATACAACCCCTTCTTACGCGATTAGACACTTTCACCTGTTTAATAATAAGTAGTCTTATCAGACTTGCGTTGCTTATTTCAACAATAAACTAAACCACTCCTGACCGACAATTCTCTGAGAAATAAGTTTCTGAATTTCATTTTTCAAGAATATCCTATCTGTTCTATAAGACCCATCTTTCTTTTCAACAACTCATCTGGAAATTTTGCTAAATTAATTTGACATTGAATTATTAAATGGTGTAGTGTGTAAATTGCAAATTATTTGGAAATTATTAAAATTAAAAATATCGATTAATCGTCGTAGTAGAATAGACATTTTTGGCTGTGCCACTTCAGAAGGGTAGTATAGTAATTTATGCCTATTTGTGTTATTAAGTTTTAAGAAGAAACCACTGTTCCATTTTGTTAAAACTCACTAACTATACCCACAAAGGAGGGTAAAATGATTAATACATCAAATAATTCTTTTAACACGATTCAGTCGAGTCTAACTAAAAGTCTTGTTGTCCTTTCACTTTTATTTTGTTTGTTTTTATGCACAAGTGTATTTGCAGCGGTAATACAGATTGATAGTATAGATGAGTTGCAGTTAATAGGTAATGATGTAGCCTATCCTCTGAACGGTGAATATGAGTTGAGTGGAGACATTGACGCAAGTGATACGATTAATTGGAACAGCGGTTCAGGATTCAAGCCCATAGGGACAAGTAGTAATCGTTTTGTCGGCAAATTCAATGGTAATGGACACAAGATTACAGGATTATATATCAATCGCCCTACAGGGGATTATGTGGGTTTATTTGGTTATATAGGTCCAGGAGGAGAAGTAAAAGATTTAGGAATAGAAAATTGCTGGGTAAAAGGTCAATATTATGTAGGCGGTTTGGTCGGATACAATGATGGGACAATATCTGATAGTTATAGCATAGGCTCTATTGAAGGGACTTATTATATAGGAGGTTTAGTCGGAAACAATCATGGAACAATATCTGATAGTTATAGCACAGGTTCAGTGTCTGGCTCTCAAATTATCGGTGGTTTGGTAGGAACAAACGATGGGACAATATCTAATAGTTATAGCACATGCACAGCACAAGGGGAATATACTGTAGGAGGTTTAGTCGGAAACAATTATGGGACAATATCTGATAGTTATGGCACAGGTTCAGTATTGGGTAATGATTATATAGGCGGTTTGGTAGCAATAAATGTAGGCGTAGTGACAAATAGTTACAGTGTAGGATTGGTGACCGGTGTTTCTGATGTTGGCGGATTAATAGGAGAAAATTGGGGTACTATTACGAGTAGTTATTGGGACACAGAGACATCAGGGCAAAGTAGTTCTGCGGGAGGCGAAGGTAAAACCACAGCGGAGTTGAAGCAGCAGTCAACCTTTGTAGGCTGGGATTTTACAAATGTATGGAATATTATGGAAGATGTTACTTATCCTTATCTTCTAGGATTTTCATATAAACCAGAGATAACTATATCGGGAGGAACTGAAATTACAGCAGAATGTGGAGAAGAATATATAGATGCAGGTGCGACGGCGTGGGATAAACCTGACGGAGACTTAACCAGTCAGATACAGGTAGTCAACAATGTGAATAGCAATGCAGTAGGTGATTATACAGTAGAATATTCTGTTACGGACAGTAATAGTAATACCAGTGTAGCGACACGGCTGGTACATATAACAAACACCATAGGGCCTGTGATTACCTTGAACGGTGCTAATCCAATGATATTAGAATGCAATTCAAGTTTTGACGACCCTGGAGCGACAGCGATAGATGTTTGTGATGGACTTGAAGCAACTGTTCAGGTTATATCCAATAATGTGGATATAACCACGAGGGGGGCTTATCAAGTAGTTTATGGTGCAGAAGACAGTGAAGGAAATTATTCTGAGGTAACTCGAGAGGTTCGAGTTCAACATTGTTATATATATATTAGTGCTATTGTAGATTTACAGAAGATAGGTAATGACCCTGCGTATCCGTTGAATGGTGAATATATATTGAATGATGATATAGACGCAAGCGATACGATAAACTGGAACAGTGGAGCAGGATTCAAACCAATAGGGACAGACGCTGACCCGTTCACAGGCAATTTTGACG
>CAZJTZ010000042.1:0-19586 GCA_964549105.1 uncultured Nitrospirales bacterium | reverse complement strand
GGCACCACCGACAGCGAGCGGGTGCCGTCGAGCACGAACTCCAGCTCCACCCTGCTATTACTAATGAATTAGAGGCTACAAAACATTGTCCATTTTTCCCCGCCTTACCATTTTCTCCTGCCTCTCCTTGTGGCACAAATTCACCTTCCCATATACCAGGGTTTGAATCATTTCCTTTCGCACCTACTATTCCAGGATGTCCATCCCTTGATTCATCGTATCCAATCCCCCCAGCACCTACATTTCCGCCAAAACCACCTTCCGCACCCATACCACTACCTGCTTGACCACCCTGACCTCCTTGTGCTCCTTCTCCTCCGAAAGCACCACCCAATGTTCCCGGAACGACATTCAAATTTGTACTAATAACCATATCTGTTGCAGACAAAATTGCTAAAGGTCTTTTCCCTTGAATAACGACATTTACATTAGAACCTATATTTACATAACTAAAACGAAAAACACATACTCCATAGACATCCTCTCCATAGCGTGTGGGAGTAATAGAGCCAGTAATCAACATTGAATCCGTATCAATGGTTATAGTCCCTACCCTATTCGCAAGATTTAAAGGTCGGTCCTGATGTCCTAAACCTTCATTTGCATTATAAAGCAAATCAAACACATCTTGTGTCCATATAGAACAAACAGGAATAAAGACAAAAAATAAAAGAAAGAAAAGAATATATTTGTTTTTGTAATTTACATTCATCGTTTCTATTAACATTTATAAAACCTCAATTTTGGGTAGATATAGTTTATTTGTTATTTAAATAAAAAACAAAACATATATTTATTTAGTATAAATAAAAAAAATAAATAAAACAAATTAATTTGTTTGCTATAAAAAAATTTAAAGTTATCATTAAATTATCGAAAATAAAAAAAATAAAAATATATATTATGAAAATTTACTATATTGTTTTATTGGAAAATTGGATAAGTTCAATTTTTTTAACTTTTACTTGCACATTGTATTTTATTTTTTCATGTCTCTTATAGATTAACATTTTCATATTTTTATTTAAAAAGTTTTTTACTTTGTTTGTCAAAATGACAATAGAAAAATTTGTCAAAATGACAGAAAAAAGATAGATTTGGTGGTAATTGCCAATGCGTTTGCCAAAAAGGCAACTTCCTCCATCGTTGTAATCTTCGCTTTTCTTTATTTAAAACTATTAATAATTCTTTATATTTTTAGTGAATACTTATAATTCTATTAAGGGTCTGGTTCATCCATTATAATCCGAAGCACAGTATTTGCTTGCATATTTCCAGCAATACCTACACGGGGCGACATTAAGCCTATACCCACCCCTGCAGAATGTTCTTCATCTCCAACAATATATAAATAGGGAGTTACTCTCCTCACTTTAATTAAATTTGAAGAGTAATACCCTGCCAAACCTGACGCACTGACAATAGGCCGGATAGGATAACATTTGTGAAATTTTTCTATTAGCATACGCTTTGCATTGGCAGTATCGAAGGCTTCAACAAGAATATCCACATCCCTAAAAAGGATACTTACATTGTTTTCATCTACCTTTGCTAAATGTGTATCAACAACGACATAAGGATTAATTTCTTCAATTATTTCTCTAATCGCATCTACCTTATACCTACCTATATGTCGAACATAATACTGTTGCCTATTCAAGTTGCTTGGTTCCACCACATCAAAATCCACTAAAACCAATTTTCCTATTCCAATCCTTGCTAAAGCAATAGCCACCGTTGAACCCAAACCTCCCAATCCAGCAATTCCCACCGTAGTCTTCTTAACTTTTTCATACACACCCGGTGTATGCCTTGCCATCATTAGCGATTCTAATTCCTGCAAAGAAGGAACCTCTCCCCGTTTTATTAATATAATATGGTCTCCCTCATTTACCTCTTTACATAAATCATTTTCATTGTCCACAGGATAGCCATTTATTATTATAATATCTGCATTATCTTTTACTTTATTTTTTATATAATGAAAAGTAGTTCCTTTGGACACTTCGTATTTTTGCTCATTAACAAATATGCTAATCATTTTTCTTATCGCTTTATGATGATGTTTTACTGAAAAATTTAATCTTTCCGCGATAAGTATCAATGATTACAGCAAGGATAATCACGATACCTGTAATAACCCGTTTCCACGGTTCAGGAATACCAATCTGGACGAGACCTACCTCTAATGTTGCAATGATAATCACACCGAAAATTGTGCCGATGACAGAGCCTTTACCACCATTCAGGCTGTTTCCTCCAATAACTGCTGCTGCAATAGCCGACAATTCATAACCTATACCTGCATTAGGGTCAGAAGAACTTAATCGTGCACAATGTAGCAGACCAGCAACCGCTGCCAGAAAGCCGGAGAGGATATACACACTCACCAGAACCCTTTTCACATTGATACCTGATAAATGTGCTGTTTCTTCTTGCGAACCCACTGCAAAGCAGTGCCTTCCCCATGGAGTATGAATCAACAAAAAATGAACAATTATGACCACTATTATAGCCAACAACAGAGGGAGTCGCATTCCCCATAGGTTAGGTTCTGAAATAATTTCAAGGTCTGAACTCAAATATTGAGTTATCGAGTTGGTAAACAGATAAGTCATGCCCCTGCCTGCTTCCAACATGCCTAATGTAACAATAAAAGCAGGGATATGCCAATGGGTAATAATAACTCCGTTGATAGCACCGCAAACAATGCCTGTAATGAAACATGCAACTATCGCTATGGGTAGAGAATAATTTTTGGTTAGCAAAATACCTAATATTGCACCCGACAGCCCTAATACAGAACCTACGGACAAATCAATTCCACCCGCGATTAAAACAACGGACATGCCCACAGCTAAAATTAAGATATGAGGGATTTGATTGGCAATTGTTATGAAGGTTGAATAAGTAAAAAAGTATTGTGACTTAAGGCTAAAAAAGATTACCAGGCACAGTAGAGCCAATAGTAATCCTACTTGTTCCTTAAAAAAATTGATTATTGATGTTTTCATTAAAAATCCCTATTGTTTTACGACCAAATCCACAGGTGTTTCTTTGTCTTCGGGTGCTTTGCCTGTATTTAAGCATTCCAAGGCATATTCAATCCCATAAGCAGCCAATTGGTCTGCGTGCTGGTCTGCGGTTGCCAGTAGTTCACCTTTATTGACTAATTCATTTGCCGCAGAAATATTATCAAATCCGACTACCTTTACTTTGTCCATAAAATTTCCTGCTTTCAACGCAGAGATAGCCCCCAGTGCCATGCTATCATTGGCACAAAAAATCCCTTTTATATCAGGTTTCTCTGTCATCAGTGCAGATACCACCTTATTCGCTTTTGACATTTCCCAATCACCATTCTCTTCTGCGGCCAGGTTCAGTCCCTTCTCTTGAATTGCGTCTAAAAAACCGAGCCTCCGTTGAATAGCATTATACGCCATAGGGACTCCATTTATAATTGCTACAGGGTCGCCTGGCTGTAATCGTTCTGCAAGATACAGTCCCACCATTTTTGCACCTTTCCGATTGTCAGGACCTACAAATGGGATTTGTATGCCATTTTCACGAAGCACATCGGCATCGAGGCGATTGTCTATGTTTATAACAATAATCCCTTCTTTTAGTGCCCTTTTACATACAGGGACTAATGCCTTTGAATCGGCTGGTGCAATTACAATAGCATCTACCTTCTGACCTATCATTGTCTCCACAAGTTGGACCTGACGGTTAATATCCAGTTCGTCTTTAATCCCTTCCACAATTAAATCATATTTGTCTGAATTCGCCTGATGATGTTTCTTTGCACCTTCTTCCATTGTCTTAAAAAATTCATTTGCAAGAGATTTCATTATTAAGGCAACTCTTGGCTTTTTAATTTTCTTTTCTGCTTCTGTTGTATTACTGGGTTTGCTACAAGATAATGTAATGCCAAAAATACAACAGAGTAAAAGAACAATTACCATGTTTAATAAATTAATTTTTGTTAATATCTCATTAATTGTTTTCATAATATTTGACTCCTTATTTTTTACTTACCATGCTGTTCCATACTTGCTTGCCAATAAATCTGCTGTGTAAGGACCATCTGACCCAAATGGATACACAACAGGCTGGATTCGTTTCTTTTCCAGTTCCAATAATACAGGACTGAAAATGTCCCATGCGGCTTCTAACTCATCTGAACGGATGAATAAACTTTTATCGCCACGAATTACATCTAAAAGTAGCAATTCATACGCCTCTGGAATACGCGATTCAAAAGCGGATTCATAAGACAGGTCAAGGTCTGATTCACCAAGGGCAAGAGATAAACCCGGAACTTTATTAACGATTCTCAATGCAATCATAGCATTGGGCTGAACTTGAATTAGTAATTCATTTGGTGTGAGTTGAGGTGCTGTTTCACTAAATATATTTCCCGGAACCTCTCCAAATTGTATCTTAATCTCGGTTGTTCTTTTGGACAATCCTTTACCCGCTCGAATTAAAAATGGGACACCATCCCATCTTCTATTTTTAACAAACAGTGCTACTGCTGCGTAAGTTGGAGTAATTGAATCTTTGGGAACTCCTTCTTCATCACGATACCCATTTTTTACCTCGCATTTCTTACATTGCATAACTCCGGGTCCATATTGACCAACGACTAATTGCGATAAACTAACAGGCGGTATACATCTTAACACCTTAACCTTCTCATCGCGAATATAACCTGCTTTCAATTGAATGGGCTGTTCCATAGCAACTAATGCTAATATTTGCAATAGATGATTCTGCATGACATCACGAATAATTCCATACTCATCAAAATAGCCACCTCTACCTTCAATACCTATATCTTCCATCCATGAAATACGAACATTCTGGATATACTGCCTATTCCATAAGGGCTCTAATATTAGATTTGCAAACCGAATAACCATCAAATTTTGGATTACCTCTTTAGCAAGGTAATGGTCAATACGATATACCTGCTCCTCACGAAATACTTTTTGCAAACCTGCTGTTAATTCATCTGAACTTTCTCTATCTTTTCCGAAAGGTTTCTCTACCACGACACGCGTCCATATACCTTTCTCTTCTTGTGCATGAATCAGGTTAGAATGGGCAAGAGCATCAGATACAGTCAAGAACAAAAATGGTGGAATTGCAAGATAGTACATTTTGCTTGATAAGTTTCCTTCTTCTAACTGCTGAATTAAGTTTCCCATTTTTGCATAATCCTGAATTTCACTATAATTTCCCTGACAGTAATAACATCTTTTCAAAAAATCATCTATCGTGGAAGCAGAGTTTTCAGGTAGAAAGTTTTTTATCTTTTCACGGAAAGTCTCATCAGTCATATTTGTCCTTGAAAAACCAACTATATGAAAATTTTCTGGGATTAATTTCTGCTGAAAAAGGGTATAAAAAGCGGGGAAAATCTTTTTTAAGGACAAATCTCCTGATGCACCTATAACGACAATTGTTAAATTTTTTGAACTTGATATAGATTTTGTTGACATTATTTAATCTTTCTTATTGTTAATTGCTATACAAAATTATTACAATAACACTAAATTTTACAAATGAAATAATATCAATATTGTTCCTGACTCTGCATCTAAATATAAAACTCTATCCTATTCAATAATAAAGGAGAAGAATCAAATGAAGAGACTATCTTTAATATTCCTTATGATTTTCACTCTAACTATCGCAAGCGTTCAATCTTGTGGAAAGCAAGAGACAAAAGGGCCAATAAAGGAAACACAAACTTATGGCTCTGCAAATCATCTTCCTGCCCGTGAACTTTTATCCTTCTTACCACAGCCGGATGCCATTGCGTTAGTTGCACCTTCAATCAAAAATATTCTTAATACTGTCTACAAAGTAGATTCACTAAGTGAAAATAAGGTTACTAATTATCTCAAAAATATTCCAAAAATTAACACTTTAATAAAAGAAGACCAGAATAAAACGCTCGAATATTTGCAATCACTTGGTATTAATGTAGATAAACCCTGTGCTTTCTTTTATACCTTGAATGATAAATGGGAAGCGGTTCTGCCCACTGAAAATTTAGAGCCTTTCCTTAAAGACTTTCCAAATGCTAAAAAAACCACATTAAAAACCTCCTGGCACTGGTTTATTACAGGAAAACAATTTGCATATTGGGATGCACAAGAAAATATAGGCTTGATGGCATATAAAGGACATACACTTTTTTCAAACGATATAAATCTCTTCACTCAACTTGTATCGAGAGAGAATAATCCTCCATCGTTTAATTACGGACTAAATGGGAAACCCATATTAAGCCCTGATGAAACAGTGGCAATCTTATCTATCTCCGACGACTTGAAAAAAATAATGGATAATCCGGATAAGCCTTTTGAACCATCCTGGCTAAAAGCACTTATTCTTACCCTTGATACAAATTATGATGAACTTTGTGCAATTATAAATCCGGAAAACGATTTTCACGAGATTGCATTTTCTATTCATGCGAAACAAGGTTCATCTGCTAATAGCACAAAACCTGAACTTAAATTTGCTAACTTCTTGCCGGACAATCCAGTCTTAACACTTGACCTCGCTCTAACAGATGGAATAAAGAATTTTATACCTCAACTCGCAAAACAAGATAAAACTGGAAAGATAAAGAAAAGATTAGGTCCCGCAGCAGGTATCATGAGTTCTCCTCTGTTTCACTCAGAATTGTCTATTGGTGTATTGCCAGGTAAAGAAACACCCATGCCCAACATTATTCTCCTTACCATGTGCCAACAGATTCAAGGATTAAAATCACTACTTACCGTTGTGTCTGCTCCCGGTGAGCCAGTTAAAGAATTTGAAACCCTTGTGGCTGATTTAAACAAACAGCCTATTAATATTCCATTAACACTGCATATAGGATTAAAAGACCCTTATGTATTGGTTACGGACAATAAAGATAGGCTTGTAGAAACTATTGAAAAAATTTCACAAAATTCTCAAAGTGGGGTTTCACAACCTATACAAACAATGTGTCCTTTGGGTTATATAAAAAGCGATACAACGGCTATTAAGGCTCTTTTAGACTCCAATTTAGGAAACCTTAAAATAGATGCTATTGAAACCCTGTCAAAAATTTTGCCTAACCTCCCTGAGGTTTGTCTTTACAATGATGGACCCTGGTATTTGATGAAGATTAAAGCCACTATATAAAAAGAAAACACAGAAAAATCCCGACTGAGCAATTTTCTTCCTTTGGTGAATTGTTATAATAATTTAAAAGAACTGCATAATTACTTTCTTTGAGATTAATCAAATCATAATATCTATATAGGAGATAATTACAGGTGAAAATTTTTTCCTGGTACTGGGATGATGTTCTTGGAAAAATTATTTCAACCGTAGAAAATTATATTGGCTATGAATTAATTGAGCCTTATGCCCCTACCATTGTAAAAAGTGTCGTTACTTTTTTGATTTTTCTTTTTCTCTATGAAATATATCTTAGAATTCGCAAATTTTGGAGAAGCCGAAAATTTATATCCGAAAGCACTCCCGTTGTTCTACCTTCCTCTGAAACTGTGGATAAAAAATCAGAGTTTATCCAGGAACTTGAATCATTAAAAGCGCCTCAACAGACTATCGAACGACTAAAAAAAGAGAAGAAGTATAACCAATTAGGTGAAGTCTATGTATCCATGCAAAAATATAAAGAGGCAGGATGGGCATTTCAAAAGGCAGGTATGTTAAAAAGAGCAGCAACCGAATACGCAAAAGCAGGCAAGACGACCTACGCCGCTAAACTTCTGTTGAAAGCAAACGAACCAAATCAGGCAGCACAACTATTGGTTGGTATTGGAAAGACAGGTAAAGCGGCTCGTTGGTTAGAAAGGAAAGGAATTTCAGATACAGCAAGTTTTTTATGGTGGGAATCGAAATATTATAAAAAAGCGGTTTCATTGTGGCTGAAATTACTTGATACTTTATCAACCCATCCAGAAGAGAGGAGAGAACTTTGCAACAAAATTATTCAGCAGATTTACAAAACAGGACTGACCAACATACCCGAAAAATACAAGAAACCTCTATTAGAGGCATTAAGCCAACAGATGATTTTAGAAAAACGATATGACCTGGCTATTGACCTACTCAAAAATTGTGGAGAACACCAAAAAGCCCAGGCTCTCTTACAGCAACTTTCACGCAACCCCTAACTATATTTTGTATCTCTTCCATTTCTAATATACAACCTTGTTACGCACTCGATTGTAGGAAATCCAGAACTTTCTCAAACGGTCAAGTATCTTCTCATCAAAACTAACGGGTGAATATGCCGCAATTTGATATAAGTAGGTTATTTCTTCTATTTCTTCCCTCAACACTTCAAGATTTTGGGGTAAATTTTGTAAAAATTCCAACGGTGTTTCATTCAGTTTTTTCGGAACACCCAAATCCTCCGCCAGGGCACAAAGTGCCTGATAAGCATATTCAATATGCTCATTTGGGGTTAACTGTTTACTCATTTCAGAACTGGCTAACGAATTAACAAATTTGATAGACTTTGATCTTTTTACAGGCACTCTTTTTTTAACTTTCACCTGAACCTGTCTTCGTTTAACAAGTCTTTTTACCCATCGAAACTCAAACTTACTCCTGTGCAAAGAGACCTGCCACCAATAATCAAACAATCTTTTAACTGCATTAAACAATACCCAGGCACTAACGAACACAAGGATAGCAATAACGAAATATCCCAATTTTTGGAGTATCATTTGTTGTTGCCATATCTCAATAGGCGTAGCAACTATGGGACTTAACTTAAAAGTGCTACCCCGTACCCATGGGTCAGTCTCGTGTTCTGCAACATAGAAAGGAGATGGTAAAGAAGGCATAGGAAGGTATGCTGCACACACCATTGCTATTATAATGATAGTAAGTCCAAGTATTATCCATGTTACCCCCAGAAGAGAAGGCAAACTGACTTTCCTATTCCTGTAATATTCTCTAAGTCCCCCAAGACTTGTCATAACTAAAAGTAGTGTAGCAGAAAAAATATATAAGACAAGATAAAACCAGCCACCATTCACCATTTCTTGTCCACCATTCACAAGGACTCTCAATCCTAACGAAAAAATTCCCATCACAGGAATACTGAAAAATAAAATGGAGATACCCGCAGGTATTTTTGATAATCTGTCTCCAAACCCCATAATATTAAAAGTAATATCCTTTGCGGAAGGGTCTTTGAAACCAAGTTGTGTCGGGTCAATAGCCTCCAATTCATAAAATATGTCTGTCTGTTTTCCTCGTGGAGTAGAGAGTTTTGATTCTTGTTGCATACTTTTCCCTAATGCTTTACTCAGACTCGTAGTAATGCCTATTTCACCAGCACTGGGATTTTCATCAATACAACATTCATAAGTTATCCTGTTGGTTAGCCACCACAGAAAAACGACGACTGCCATATTGCTTAAAAAGGCTAACATGTTATTCCCCGTGACTAAATTGTAAATGACTGAACCTGTGCCATACGAAGAAGTACTAATTACAACATACAGACTAATCGCCATACCTAAACCCGCTCCATATATCACCCCATCTTCTACGCTTTCCGTTGCAAAAATTCTATTCACTGCTACAATACCCAGAACAAAGAAAAACACCACCATCCGCAAGTTGCTGTCATTCACTTCTGTATACACATATCGCACATCAAGTAAAAAGAAAACCACAGACCAGAGCAAAACGAGAATTAAAAAAGGATTTATAATACTTAAAAGGCTATCTGCCAAAGTCCAATCTGTTCGGGGTATCTCCCCTATTTTATGACTCTTAACATTTAAATTAAAAAAATCTGTCCGAATAGGAGGAGTAGTCGGAGGGGTTGTAGGAGATTCCTCTTCATACGGTTGTTGCGGTTGAGAAGGATTCTCTTCCTTTTTCTCACTCCACGATAAACTACCATCTTCCATCCATTCTGGAATATTCATCACTAAACTCCAATTTTTTGAGGAGCAACATAAAACAAATCTTGTTCATGCTGAATATGGAAAACAAAAATCCCAAATCTTCCTAACTTTACCACAGCTTCCTGATATGCGTTATCGTCTTTGATAATAAAAACAGTGATAGTAAAACCTCTT
Source organism: uncultured Nitrospirales bacterium (assembly GCA_964549105.1). Classification (GTDB taxonomy): domain Bacteria; phylum Hydrogenedentota; class Hydrogenedentia; order Hydrogenedentales; family Hydrogenedentaceae; genus Hydrogenedens. The sequence goes on along the minus strand of CAZJTZ010000042.1, from coordinate 9,465 downwards.
GCTTTTAAATTTTCAACGATAGAAGCAAGACTATCGGGAACCTGAGGAACAACCAAAATAAGGGCATTATCGCGTGGGATATGGGGTGACATCATTTGTAGTAAATAATCCATATCCACATCCTTTCCGGGTATAATTCTTGCAAGGTTCTCCAATATCTTTTGAAGTTGAACAGGAGACCTTCGGGTAGGCACCATAAGCGGACTTATATGCTCTGGGTGCGTTTCTTGAAGTATCTTTCCAATCAAATCATCACGGGCAAGAGAAGTCTCCTCTTTTCTCTGAAACTTTGCACAATCACTCGCATCGAGTCCATTGGTTACCAATCCCACAGGTTCTCCCGAAAGATGAAGCAAATAAGCAACCGAGGCCGTTGTGGTAATGGCAAGTTCCATTCGCTCTTCCCTGTTTTGAGGCAGATAATTCTCTTCAAACATATCCAGAGCAAGCGTAGCACCTAAAACAGTGGCTGGTTCATAAGTCTTTACTTGCAGTTTACTCGTCTTTGCAGAGACTTTCCAATGTATTGACTTTATCGGGTCGCCCGGAACATATTCCCTAATCCCGTAAATTCTTGTAGGGTCTTCGTAAATTTTATTTGATACACGGATAGGTCCATGCGGTCGTCTCGTAGACACCTGAAAACTTTTAATATACACCACCGTAGGCATAACGGTAACATATTCCTGCTTTTCATCTGTTCGAAACCTTCTCTGCAAACCAAAGAAATCACCTGTCTCTAACATCAATGGGCCTATTTGATGATAGCCTCGTCTGGGAAATCGAATGCTGTATGAGATAGGTACCATTTCATTCGGCATAAGCATCAAAAATTGGGCATTTGAACCAAGACATTCAGTACCTGTAGGGATAACATCTTCAACATATATCCAGGGAACAGGTAGCCAGAACTTATTGTTCACAAAAACGGTTACCTCAACATCCTGTCCTTCATTAATAACTAACGGACTAACAGAGCGATTGCAACAAACGACACTCAACCACAGCCTATTTAATAAATCAGAGATGATGAACACAATCAGGAATACATATACCGCATAAACCAAATACATGCTTTGAACAAGGAATCCCAATCCCAAAAAAGCCAGCAGTAAAACACACCAAAAGATTTGTATTGTAATATGATTTTTATCCATTTATATTTTCGCCATTCTCATTTTTGACTTAAAACCTTTAAATTCATAATAATTATAATTAATAAAAATATCTTTATTGTTTCATTATTTCTTAAAATAATTCAAAAGTAAAATATAGAAATAAAATTAAACTTATAAAGGAGACCAGAAATGAACCAGGAAATTAAGCAAAGAAAACTTTTTGTAGGTAGTTGCACAGCACTTTTAGTCGGCGGCATGTTATTTGCCATATTAAGTGCAATCATGAATCCATTGAAACAGCAATTTCTCTTAACCAATCTGCAAGTAGGTTGGATAGGTGGAGCAGGTTTATGGGGTTTTCCTATTTCAATCTTAATTTTTGGACCTCTTTGTTCTGTTTTAGGAATTAGATTTCTATTAAGGCTTTCCTTTTCTGTCCATATTTTTGGTGCTCTTTTAATGATGTTTGCAACTAATTTCTGGATGCTATTCTTTGGAGCATTAATAATCGCCTTTGGTAATGGACTTGTTGAGGGCGCATGCAATCCATTAGTCGCGACTCTTTTCCCTGACCAGAAGACAGCAAAGTTAAACCAATTTCATGTATGGTTTCCAGGGGGTATAGTTGTTGGTGGTCTACTTTGCTATTTTCTGGATATGATTGGGATAACATCATGGCGAGTTAAAATTGCTACTCTTATTATTCCAACGCTTGTTTATGGATACATTATGCTTATGGAAAAATTTCCACAAACAGAACGTGCCCAATCTGGTATAAGTTTTGGTCAGATGATTAGAGAAACACTTGGTAGACCCTTATTTATCTTATTATTTATATGTATGATGATGACAGCGTCGGTGGAATTGGGTCCTAATCGTTGGATATCTGCCATACTTGAAGCAGGTGGATTTACTGGAATATTAGTTCTGGTCTGGACAAATGTATTGATGGCAACATTGAGAAATTTTGCTGGATTTTTTGCAAAAAAGTTAACCCCTGTTGGAATGTTATTGTGTTCCGCAATACTGTCAGGAATTGGATTATATCTGCTCAGCTATGCTGAAAGATATGTTACTATTTTTATTGCTGATACAGTTTTCGCCGTTGGTATTTGTTATTTCTGGTCAACCATGTTAGGTGTTACATCTGAAAGAGTCCCTAAAGGCGGTGAATTTGCACTTGCTTTATTAGGTGCAGCAGGGAACCTGGCTGTAGGTTTACTAACGATACCTCTTATGGGTAGAGTTGCAGATTATTATGGACATGAAAAGTTTGATGCAGAGAAAACGATAGCAGTTGTCCGTGAGGCGAATGAATTCTTCCCTACCTATATTGCGAATAGACCTGAAAGTGAAAAGAAAATTATAGAAAACATCTTAAATGATGCAAAGGAAATTGAAAATTATTACAATACGGCGAAAGCCCTTCCTCGAATTAAGACTGCCCAACTCATGAGAAGCATTTTACTGGTAGCGCCAGAAGATTCAAATATTAATAAATCTGCTAGGGAATTACTTAACCCAGCGGACCTTCATGGCGGCCGTATCGCTCTCCGCTTTGTGCCTATACTGTGCATTATACTTACAATCATCTTCGGCAGCATTTTTATAAGAGACAGAATGCAAGGCGGTTATAAAGCCGAAAAAATAACTGCATAAGTTTAACAAAAAATTACAACTAAAAAAGACTACATAAAAATTGGAAGAGGTAGAACATTTTTTATCTACAGTATCTAATTATGTATGGGGTTACCCTGCTGTTTTCCTACTATTAGGAACACATATTTTCCTGACATTTAGACTGCACTTTATTCAACGATTTATATGCACTGCTCTCAAACTTTCTATATCTCGTCCAGAAAAGGAACATGGCGATATCAGCCACTTCGCTTCGCTTATGACTGCTCTTGCTGCAACCGTCGGCACAGGAAATATTATTGGTGTCGCAACCGCAGTATTATTAGGAGGACCGGGAGCCGTTTTCTGGATGTGGCTAACAGGTATATTTGGGTTTGCAACAAAATATTCAGAAGCCGTTCTGTCAATCAGATACAGAACACGGAATGAAAAAGGGGAATTTGTCGGCGGACCCATGTATGTTTTAGAGAAGGGACTTCATTCAAAATTGTTGGGGATACTTTTTTCTGTGTTTACAGTTATAGCATCCTTTGGTATCGGAAATATGGTTCAATCCAATGCGTTATCTCAAACAGTAGCCGACTCGTTTCATATACCACCTATACTCACAGGAATTGTAGTTGCTTTTTTTACTGGGTTAGTTATTATTGGTGGAATAAAAAGCATTGCCCGAGTCTGCGAACTATTAGTTCCTTTCATGGCTATTTTTTACCTATGTGGCTGCCTAGGAATCCTCATTATTAATTATAGAAATGTCCCTCATGCTCTCGTGCTTATTTTTACCTCAGCATTTACGGGACATGCCGCTTTCGGTGGTTTTTTAGGTGCAGGTGTTCGCGAGGCTATACGATATGGTGTATCGCGAGGTCTATTCTCTAACGAAGCGGGTCTGGGCAGTGCTCCTATTGTTGCTGCCGCTGCCAAAACAAAACATCCCGTTCAGCAGGCACTCGTTTCTGCAACGGGAACTTTTTGGGATACAGTAGTTATATGCTTTATAACTGGACTTTCATTAGTTTCTTCAGAAGGCTGGCATCAGTCTTCTTCCCCTGTGGAAATCGTTCGATTCACATGGAATAGTTATCCATTGATTGGTCCCATACTATTAACTATTGCATTGCTAACATTTGTCTATTCTACTATTCTGGGTTGGTCTTATTATGGTGAAAAGGCATGGGAATATCTTTTTAGTAGAAAAAGTACAATCATTTATAGAATACTCTGGGTTATAGCAGTCTTTTTAGGTGCGAACATAAAACTGAATATAGTCTGGACTCTGGCTGACATTGCTAACGCACTTATGGCTATCCCTAACCTGATTTCTTTAATCCTGTTAACCCCTGTAATTATTTATGAAACAAAAGACTACTTTACACCCTCTATCCCTGACCATGATATATTATCAGAAGTAATTATAAAAAAATAAATCACGCCAAATAGTCTTAAAGGATTTCAGAAAGCATCTCTACCTTATCATCAGGATTAATACAAAAGATGGTATTTTTCCCCTGTCTCTTTGCTTCGTATAATGCTTTATCTGTCATATAGACAAATTCCTGAGCAGTCATCCCTATCCGAAACTGGGCTATTCCGATACTTAATGAAGTCCCATAATTATCTATCTCATTAAAAAAAGACTGTATTCTTTCGGCAACTTTAATGCTAACAGGTGATTCTGCCCCACATAAAATAATAGCAAACTCATCACCGCCAAAACGGAAACCCGAATCACTACCCCGTATACACTGCGATATAATTTTTCCTAAACTTCTAAGAACCTGGTCTCCTACCGTATGTCCATAAGTATCATTACACTTCTTAAAATTATCCACATCTATTATATGGAGAGCACAATTAGTATAATTTTCTTCTGCAGATTTAACAGCCCACTCAATCTGCATTTCAAAAGACCTTCTGTTGAATAAACCTGTCAACTCGTCTTTTTGTGCCACCTCTATCAAATCATTTTCTATTCGTTTTCGTTCAGTTACATCTTTTAATGTAAAAAATAAATTATCATTAATATCCGTATGTAGATAAATTCCTGAAATATCACAATAAATGCTGCCTTCATCTTTTTTAAATATTTCCACATCAGACAAGGTCCCTCTGCCTTCACTAATAAAAATCTCATACCACTTTATAAATCGCTCTCTTTCATTCGGAGATAAAATCTCTGTTAATGATTTTCCTATAATCTCTCCTGCTTCATATCCCAACAATTTCGACACAGATTGATTTGTCTCCCGAATTATCTTTTCCTTAGGATCAACAACAATAACTCCGTCTGTAGATAAATCTAAAAGCCCTTTGTATCTTTTTTCTGCAGACTTACAAGAATGGATATAATGGATTTCTCTAAGCACTCTAAAAAGTTTCGCTTGTAGTTCATCCTTGGAAAAAGGTTTTATCAAAATATCATGGGCACCTGCTCTAACTATATCCAGGAAAGAAAACTCATTTTTATGTGCAGTTATTACAAGAATTGCGAGTTCTGGATTTAATTCTAACGACTTATAAATTAAATCTAATCCCGAAACTCCAGGCATAACCATATCTGTTATCAATACTTCATACGGTTTGCCTAAAAACCCTTTCTTTAACTCCAATAACGCTGAATCTCCATCATTAACACACTTGACAGAACAACCGCAAAATTTTTGTATCATTTTTCCTAAAGCATCTGTTACATTTTTTTCATCATCAGCAATAAGTATACGGAACTCACCTAATTCCAGATTTTGCATATCCATATACATATTTGTACCCTAAAATATAAAAATAGTTATTTTTTTATAATTATATTTTATATCTATTATAGCATTTCCCCTCCAAATTTAAAATAAAATGGAGCGGGATACGGGTCTCGAACCCGCGACATTCAGCTTGGGAAGCTGACACTCTACCAACTGAGTTAATCCCGCTCAATTTCCAAAAGTAATTATATTAAAATCTTGACCTGAAATCAACCTATTTAATTTAAGATTCTTATCCATATCTATTCTTTCCAGCGAGGCTGCACCCTAAAGAATCCAGAAATATTTCCTACCTTTGCAAAAAGAGTAATCTCTTTAGGCTTCTTTTCTTCAATGGTTTTTACCATCTCCTTGAACTCACCAATAGACCGAACTGGAGAGTCCCCTATAGATTGGATAATAAAACCACGACCTAATCTACTTAATTGTGCTGGACTTCCTGATTTTACACGATAGATTAATACCCCTTGAACAGACTCGTCAATACTCAAAGCAATTCGTATATCGGAAGTTATTTCCCTGACAGTTATTCCCACAGATTCCCATTCAAATTCTTCGGCTTCATATAACCTTCGAGGTCGTGTCCCTAATACAACCGTTAAAGTTAAGGGTTGCTTATTCCTTAAAACTTCCATCTTAACCTGATTCCCTACCCCTGCTTCTCTCACCAATTTTGTAAAAGAAGTGGTATCACTTTCATATTTGAATTTTATAGGCACTCCATTAAAATTTGTAATAATATCGCCAACCTTCAAACCACATTCCGCAGCAGGAGACGGACTAACCACCGTAGCCACGATAAGTCCACCCTCCTTAGGAAGTCCCCAATATTCTGCAAAATCATCCGTCAATGGCTGGGTAATAACACCTAACCATGCGTCTTGTTCCTCCGATTGAGACTGAACATCCGGAGGTGCTTGAATATATTTTTTAAACAAAGCATACTGGTATATAAGAGGGTGTCCACTTCTTGTATATACTTCACCCCCTTCGATTGGACTTAAATCAAAACCCACCACCCCTATAACATTTCCTTGCTCACTCACAACGGGTGCTCCTACAAAACCTAAACGCACATTTTCATCAAGGCAATAGGTTAAACGAGGCTTTTCCAGAATAGCACCTACTATCGCAGTAGTAATACAACGGGCATAATCCAAAGTCTCACCCAAAACACCAATGATTGCAACCATAGAACCGACTCTCACTTGTGGTTCATCAGAAAATTGGACAAAAGGAAATTTAAATGATTCCTCATTGTTAATCTTCAGAAACGCCACATTCAGGTCATCAGGCTTCCTCAATTTGATTGCATTAAACTCTTTTTCCTCTCCTTTAATGTTTAGTCGAACCCTAAAATTAAATGATGACACATTCTCAACCTCTACAAATCCCGGAACCATAACCAAGCCATCGGAGGAAACAATTAATCCAAGAGCACTACCGTCCCTACGCGAGGTTTCTCCTGTAATTTGATTTGTTATTTCAGATGAATATTGGACCAAGACGGTAGAGGGCGAAATTTGATTGTAAATTGATTCTAATTGAGGTGAAGAGAATGCTAATAGTATATTTTGAATTAGAAATGTTGTTAAAATAAATCCATAACTACTCATGGGTCGCCCTCCGTTCTTCATCTAAGTCTTTTAATGCTTGCGTTTCCCCCGGTATATTTTTAATCATAACAAATCGAGTAACAACCCCCCTTTGAACAAATAACAGGATTCGGGGCTGTTCTTGTTCAATACACTGTTTATAAATCTTCATAAATTCTTCAAGATTTTTTACCGGCTGTCCTTCCATTTCCAGAATTACATCCCCCGCGAATAAGCCCGATATCTTCGCAATACTACCCTCTTGAACCCCAGATATATAAATACCGTTTTTATGTGAAATTCTTAACCGCTTTATCATCTCGTTGGTAATCTCCGAAGCAGTAAAACCCCATTCTGAAAATTCAATTTCCTGTCCTTTATAAGGAGAATACTCTTCAGGTATAACTACCTTCTTTTCTTCTTTATCCCCACGCAAAATAGTCAATTCTACCTCTTTCCCAACAACCCGGTCCGCAAGTTTTCTCCTAACCGCAGGTAAATCTTCTTGAAAACGGGCATGAACAGATTCATTATTAACAGCAATTAATACATCTCCTGGTTGAATACCAACTTTATATGCAGGAGAATCCACCTCCACATCCGATATAACAACACCCTGTTTGTGGGTGTCTTCTGTTATAGCCCGCATCTCTTGCAAATTCAGCCCCAGCCAACTCCTCTGCACCTTTCCATCTTTAATGATACTTTGCACTACATCTCTAGCAATATTAATGGGAATAGCAAAACCTACATTTTCCGCACCTATCAACATCCTTGAATTAATACCAACAACCTCACCTTTTAAATCCACCAGCGGTCCGCCGCTGTTCCCCTGATTTATTGCGGCGTCTGTTTGGATAAAGTTGTTAAACATGGAAATGACGCCCCGCTGGTCCTCTAAATATCGGTCGGTCATGCTAACAATACCCATAGATACAGAACGAGCAAGCCCATGCGGACTACCCATAGCAAGCACAATCTCACCTGTCTCTACACTGTCAGAGTTGCCCATTACCACAAATGGATATTTCTCCTTTGATGGCAGTCTCAATACGGCTATATCTGTAAATGGGTCTGTTCCCACTACCTCTGCCTCTATTTCTCGCTTATCACTTAATATACATTTCACCTCTTTACTTTCACCTACCACATGTTCATTGGTAACTATATAGCCATCTTCAGAAATAATAAAACCACTACCAATAACAATGACTTCCTCCTTTTTCCCTAATGTGTATACAGGTTTAATCGGATTCAAATGAACCAACGCGGGAATTACCTTTGTTTTCGCCTGCAATATCTGTGTTTGTAAAGTTCCTCCGAATGAAGAAGTAACACAACTTATGTGCATAAAGGAACAAATTAAAACAAAGACAAAGAAAACAACCCATCTACCATATTTTTTAACTTTTATATTTTTCATATCATCTTTTCCTATAATTAATAAATAAACACCATATTATACAAAATATTTCCTAAATTTAACGATTGAGTATAGCGAAATATAACAACTATATTGAGAAATATCTATGATTCGAGATTATCTAATTATAGTATCGGGATTGCCCCGTTCTGGAACTTCACTGGTTATGCAGATGCTAAATGCTGGGGGTATCCCTATCCTATATGATTTAGACCGAGCCCCTGACAATAACAATCCTCTGGGATATTTTGAACACAAACGGATTAAGAACCTATCAGAGGCAAAAGATGTTTCCTGGCTTGAATCTTACAAAGGCTATGCTGTCAAAATCGTTTCGCCCATTCTGTCCCAAATAAGCATACCTTTTCCTGTAAAAGTAATTTTTTTGTTAAGACCATTACAAGAAGTGATTATGTCCCAGAGAAAAATGATACATCAAGATAACAGTTCAGCAAAATCCATAGAATCTAACAAATTACATTCTATTTTTGAAAAACACATCCACCAGACCTTGAAAATTCTATCTCAAAACCCTTTTGTAAATGTATTGGGAATAGATTTCCCACAGATTTTCATCAATCCCGAACAGATTATTGAAAAACTTGATAATTTCCTTGATGGAAACCTCGATAAGGAAAAGATGAAATCAACTATTCACCCTAACCTTTACAGAAATAAAATGTAAAAACATCAAAACTGTTCACCAACAAGTAAGAGATAAATTTATTCATTCCAAATTCTATCCCAAGATACAATTCTCTTGACAAACTCACAACACTTTCATACACGCCTTATATGGTATATAAGACCTATTTTCTTAACCAACTTATAGGGAAAAACTAAATTTCTGTATCATTCTGTTCCGGGGCAGTAGCCATCCTCGCCGACACCGGGACATGGATAGTAACCACCCATGTTGAAGAATTGTATCAGCC
>CAZJTZ010000041.1:2500-20187 GCA_964549105.1 uncultured Nitrospirales bacterium | reverse complement strand
TTCGAGAAGGTGGACGGACCGTAGGCGCTGGAGTCGTAAGCAAAATCATAAAATAACCAATCAAAAAGATGAGGAGTTATCCCCATGAGGGAACAAGTAATATTACAATGTATGGAATGTAAACGGAAAAACTATACTACCTCTCGAGAAAAAAGAAAGCATCCCGAAAGGTTAGAAATAAAAAAATTCTGCCGTTACGATAGGAAACATACTGTTCATCGTGAGATGAAGTAGAGATAATTTTAAATTGTTTTTTGCAGGCCTGTAGCACAATTGGTAGTGCGGCGGCCTCCAAAGCCGAAGGTTGGGGGTTCGAGTCCCTCCAGGCCTGCCACTTATTTTGTTAGATGAATGAGATGAATTAATTTGCAAAGGTAAACAAAATGCCAAAAACAGTAATCAAGACTGATGAAGAACAACCCAAAGGATTAAAAGCCGTTTATCAAAGCATTAAAAACTTTCTTCTCGAGGTAAAATCTGAGTTAGAGAAAGTAACATGGCCTACAAAAGACGATTTGAAAGTTTCCACAAGAATTACTATGATTATGCTATGTATAGTGTCGGCCATTATATTTGTCTTTGATATTACCTTTGCACAAATTATGTTATTTATTCTTGGTATAGCTTCATAAATGATGAAAAAAGGAGTCCATCGGCGATGGAATATGAGAAGAAAGAAATGACAGCGCACAAGGAAGAAGTAGAGAATGTAGGTTCGGATACCATACCGACTCGTGAAAAACTTTTAAAGCCCATTCCACAAGATGGTATCCTGCGCCGGTGGTATGCACTTCATGTCCTTACAGCAAAAGAATATGAAGTTTGTGAAAAGTTGATTCGGGGAGCAAAACAAAAAGGTATAGAAGATTTAGTCGTAAATGCTTTAGTTCCAAAAGAAAGGGTAACAGAACGACGCGGTGGTTCTTCAAAAGTAGTGGAGCATAAATGCTTTCCTGGCTATATCCTTGTCCAATTACCCGAACACCCTGAAAATTATCCGGAAGTATGGTCATTAATACAAGAAACACAGGGAATTACAGGTTTTGTAAGCAGTAGAAGAAATGTTCCTACCCCTATTCCGGAAGAAGAGGTAGAAGCCATTATTGCAATAATGACTGGCGAACAGGAAGCCCCCAAACCAAAATTAGAATTTTCCGTTGGAGACAGAGTCAAAATTATTGAAGGACCCTTCTCTAATTTTGTGGGTAGAATTGAAGAAATTAATATAGAACGCGGAACATTAAAAATTTCTGTTGAAATTTTTAACCGGGTTACAACTATAGAAGTAGAATCCTGGCAAGTAGAAGCATTCTGATTGAATTTAAAAAGAAGGAAAGGTAAAAAGATATGCCTCCCAAAAAGTTAAAAACATTTGTAAAGTTACAAGTTCCCGCAGGTCAAGCTACACCTGCCCCCCCAGTAGGTCCCGCATTGGGTCAACATGGGGTAAATATTATGGATTTTGTTCGCCAGTTTAACGACAGAACTAAAGACCAACAAGGAATGATAATTCCTGTCGTTATATCTATTTTTGAAGACAAATCCTTTTCTTTTATTACAAAAACTCCACCGGCTTCAGTTTTGTTGAAAAAAGCAGCAAAGTTGGCTAAAGGTTCAGGTGAACCCAATCGTAACAAAGTCGGAAATGTAACAGAAGCACAAATAGAAGAAATTGCTAAATTAAAAATGCCCGACTTAAATGCGGCTTCCCTTGAAACTGCAAAAAGCATGATTCGAGGAACAGCACGTAGTATGGGTATCCTTGTTGAATAAGCAAACAAAATATTTTTATTTTTCAAAAATTTAACCGTGGGAGGACAGATTATCTGTCCGATTGAACCACAGGAGGATTTAATATGTCAAAACCAAGTAAAAGAATGAAGGAACTCTATAAAAAGGTAGACACTTCCCGTTATTATTCCCTATCCGAAGCAGCAAAAATAGTGAAGGAATGTGCTACGGCAAAGTTCGACGAAACTGTCGAGTTAGCCTTTCTCCTGGGTGTTGACCCCAAACATGCTGAACAAATGGTTCGAGGTGCTGTATCCTTACCACATGGGACAGGGAAAAAAATCCGCGTGGTTGCCTTCTGCAAACAAGAAGAGCAGATTAAAGCAGCAAAAGAAGCAGGTGCTATTGAAGCAGGTGCAGAAGATTTAATCGAAAAGGTGCAGGGAGGCTGGTTAGACTTTGATGCAGCTGTTGCATCACCGGATATGATGAGTCAAGTAGGGAAATTAGGTAAGGTCCTGGGTCCACGAGGTCTTATGCCCAGTCCCAAAGCAGGAACCGTTACCCCTAACATCGGTACCGCCGTTGCAGAAATTATGAAGGGGAAAATTGAGTTCCGCGTGGATAAAAATGCCAACATCCATGTTCCCGTAGGTAAAGCAAGTTTTACTCCGGAACAAATCGAAGAAAATGCCTCTGCAGTTATTTCCGCTATCATAAAGGCTCGCCCCGCATCCTTAAAAGGCACTTACCTGAAAACCTGTTGTATAAGTTCAACCATGGGGCCGGGAATAAAATTAGACCCAGCGGCTCTTACAGCAAAATATCGTCCAGGCATAGCATAAACAATGTATAGATTATTTCTATAGAAGTAAAGGAAATTACAATGGCTAAAGAAGAAGGGATATTATTTACATCAGAGTCAGTAACAGATGGGCATCCTGATAAGGTTGCAGATTTTATTTCAGATGCTATTCTCGACGCAATGCTAGAACAAGACCCTTATAGTCGGGTTGCATGTGAAACATTAGTAAAAACCAATCTTTGCGTTGTGGCAGGAGAAATTACAACCCAAGCCAAAGTAGATATTACCTCATTAATTAGGAAAACTATTGTTGATATTGGATACGGCCCCGGATATGTCGGCTTTAATGGAGAGACATGTTCTATCCTTGTTGCCCTTGAAAGACAATCCGTAGACATTGCTCGTGGTGTAGATTCTTCCAATAGCCATGAACAAGGTGCAGGTGACCAGGGAATGATGTTCGGGTTTGCTGTCCGCGAAACCCCCCAACTCATGCCTTTACCCATTGCTTTAGCGCATAAGTTAGGTTTGCAATTATACAAATTGCGTAAAGAGAAAACTATACCCTGGCTTATGCCCGATGGAAAATCCCAGGTTACAGTTGAATATGTAAAAGGAAAGCCGGTGCGTATTGATACCGTTGTTGTTTCCAACCAGCACCTACCCCTCTACGGCGGAATGAACCCTTCTCCACAAGAATTAAAAAAAGAACACGACGAAATTGAAGAAACTATCATTGAACAAGTTATTAAACCTGTTTTGCCTAAGGAATTAGTTAAGGGGGATATTAAGTATTATGTAAATCCTACCGGCAGATTTGTTACAGGAGGACCTGTCGGCGATTGCGGACTAACCGGTAGAAAAATCATTGTTGATACCTACGGTGGAATGAGCAGACACGGTGGTGGTGCGTTTAGTGGAAAAGACCCCACCAAAGTTGACCGTAGTGCAGCATATATGGCTCGATATATTGCTAAAAATGTTGTTGCCGCAGGGGTTGCAGAGGCTTGTGAAGTTCAATTAGCGTATGCTATCGGAGTTGCCCAACCCGTCTCCATTAATGCAACTACCTATGGAACAGGTAAAGTCGAAGATACAAAATTGGCAAAGGTTTTACAAGAAGTTTTCGATTGTCGTCCTGCCGCAATTATCGAATTCCTTAAATTACGCCAACCTCAATATAAGAAAACATCGTGCTATGGACATTTTGGTCGTGAAGACCAGAACTTCCGCTGGGAAGAGACGGACTCCGCAAATATACTCCGCGAAAAACTTGGAATATAGGTCCAAACAGACTGTCCGTTAAAAATATTAGGTATGGTTCTTTATTTCCTGTGCAAACTTTTTTAAAGTAAGCAGGCATTACAAAAGAACTAAAAAGCAGGTTTGTACAACGAAAAAGTATCCTGAAAAACAAGGGATTAAAGATTTCTTGCTCCGCTCGAAATAACGAAATCGGTGTGTTCAAAATATAACCATTAACCTAAAAGAAATTTTCATTTTCAAAATTAAGTTTTTCTTTTTATATAATCTTACTGCATCATTAAATTAAGTAAATTATTAAAAGGAGAGACCTATATGAAAGTTGACGACTTTGCTTATCAAGTAGCCGTAAGAACTATAGAATTATTGGAACAAGAACAACATTACAAAGTATCTGAAGAGAACCGAAAACTAATTCTTCAAAAAATTCTACAGGAAGTCCCACAAATTATCAAAAAAGCCTCTTCAAAATAAAAATAGATTATAAAAACTTTGTATTAAATAAATTTTTATTTTTGAAAAATTGCATGAAAAACAGCATTTATTCTTGTTAATGATTGTTTTCATTCCTTTCTATATATTTTCGACCTGGTAAAATCGGCTTAAATTGACTTTTTGAACAGCCCCTCTTTTTATTATCCTTTTAACAAGGTAGTAGAGAAGGGCGCATGGTTTTTATAAGAGGACATTTTGTGAATGGCTTCTTACGAAATGCAAATATTGAGAATACATTATTTGTAATAATGCTGAACTGGACCCCATATAAGAACATAATGCAAATATATTTTTTACAAATATCTCTTGTTTTGTTTTTTAGAGGAAAGTTTGTAGTTATTTAATTTTAATATTGACGCCTGTGGTTGCATGATGTTCTTGCAATGAGAAGACCCCCATAGTCCCCTTTTTCATTTCTCGGAGTGCTTGAACGGCTGCCTTTGCCGCTGCCAGGGTAGTCATTGTAGGAATATTGTTTTCAATTGCCTTTCTGCGAATAATAACTTCGTCATCTTTGGAAAGTTTTCCGCGTGGTGTATTAATAATCCAGTCAATATATCCGTTGATAAGACAATCCAACACATTGGGTCTTCCTTCTCCAACCTTAAACACTTCTGCAACATCAATCCCCTGTTCCCGAAGAATATTTGCCGTCCCTTTGGTTGCGATAAATTTAAATCCCAATTCGTATAAGTCGCGTGCTAACGAGTCTAAATTCTTTTTATCGTGGTCGCTCAAACTAATAAAAATTGTTCCTTGTAGCGGGATACTATTTCCTCCTGCAATCTGGCTTTTGGCGTAAGCAAGCCCCATATTTTGGTCTATGCCCATCACTTCGCCTGTGCTACGCATTTCTGGCCCTAGCACAATATCCACTCCCGGGAATTTAATAAAGGGTAAAACTACTTCTTTCGCCGAAATGTATTTGGGCTCGGGGTCTCTTACCAGTCCCATATCGGATAATTTTTTACCCACCATTACAAGTGCGGCAAGTTTGGCTAAAGGAACGCCGACGGCTTTGCTTACAAAGGGGATGGTTCGAGAGGCTCGTGGATTTACTTCGAGTAAATACACTTTCCTGTCCTTGACGGCATATTGCACATTCATCAATCCACGCACTTCCAACTCCTTTGCAAGGGCACGGGTTTGTTCCTTTATTACCTCTATAATATCGGGAGGCAAATCATAAGGAGGTAGAATGCAAGCACTATCCCCCGAATGAACCCCTGCTTCTTCAATATGTTGCATCATCCCACCAATAATTACTTGTTCGCCATCGGCAATAGCATCCACATCCATCTCAATAGCGTCCTCTAAAAACTTGTCTATCAAAATGGGATGCTCAGGTGAGGCTTCTACTGCATACTCCATATATTTCTTCAATGAGTCGGAGTCATACACAATCTCCATGGCACGACCTCCTAAAACAAACGAAGGTCTTACCACCACAGGATAGCCTATCCGCTCTGCTATACTTAATGCTTCCTCAAAAGAACGAGCCGTATCATTTTCTGGCTGTAAAAGGTGCAATTTTTCAACAACTTCACGGAACAGTTTTCGGTCTTCTGCTCGGGCGATATTCCATGCAGAAGTGCCAATGATAGGGGCACCCGCCTTTTCCAATTGCTGGGCTATGTTTAGGGGTGTTTGCCCACCAAATTGGACAATGACCCCTTGCGGTTGCACCCGTTCAATAATATTCATCACATCTTCAAAAGTTATGGGTTCAAAAAACAACCTGTCCGAAGTGTCATAGTCCGTAGAAACTGTTTCTGGATTGCAATTAACCATAACGGTTTCATAGCCCGCATCGTGAAGTGCAAAAACGGCATGAACACAGCAATAGTCAAATTCGATTCCCTGTCCAATTCGGTTCGGTCCACCGCCTAAAACAATAATTCGGGGCTTATCCGAAAGTGTAATTTCATCTTCCTCTTCATAAGTGGAATAGTAATATGGGGTATAGGCTTCAAATTCCGCGGCACAGGTATCTACCAGTAGATAAGTTGGGAACACTCCTACCTTTTTTCGAAAATCACGGACCACCAGTTCCTCTAATCCCCACATCTTTGCTAATTGATAATCGGAAAAACCGTATTGTTTCGCTTCTTTTATTTTTCTTGCCAACTTTTTCTGTTGAGAGGAATTCTTTTCTTCTGTCTTTATAAAACGCACTACATCAGAAGACAGTGTCATAAGTTCTTTTTCTTCTTCTACGATTTCCTCCATTTGCCGAATAAACCATGGGTCAATTTGGGTAATTGCGTGCAATTCTTCCACTGTGGCACCCAACCGAATAGCCTCGGCAAGATGAAGATACCGCTGAGGAGAAGGAGTCCGCAATGTCCTCAAAAGGGCTTCCTTCTCTTTTTCTGAATGGGGTTCTTTGGTAAGTGATTTTGCCTTTCCATCCCCACCAAACCCATAACGACCAATTTCAAGCCCACGAATGGCTTTTTGTAGGGATTCTTTGAATGTCCGCCCAATACTCATCGTTTCTCCAACACTTTTCATCTGAACTGTAAGTATGGGTTCTGCGCCAGAAAATTTTTCAAATGCCCATCGTGGAATTTTAGTTACAACATAATCAATGGTAGGCTCAAAACATGCAGGGGTCTCTTTGGTAATATCGTTGGGTATTTCATCTAAAGTATAGCCAACCGCTAGTTTTGCCGCAATTTTTGCAATGGGAAATCCCGTAGCCTTTGAGGCAAGTGCAGAACTACGCGATACGCGTGGATTCATTTCAATTACCACCATGCGTCCTGTTTGCGGGTGAATGGCAAATTGCACATTTGAGCCCCCTGTATCCACACCAATTTCACGCATAATAGTAATAGCGGCGTTCCTCATGATTTGATATTCTTTGTCTGTCAGGGTTTGTGCAGGTGCAACTGTTACACTATCGCCTGTATGAACACCCATTGGGTCCACATTCTCAATCGGGCAAACAATTACGACATTGTCCTTCAAATCTCGCATAACTTCCAATTCATACTCTTTCCAGCCAATAACAGATTCTTCTACCAGAACCTCGTGAATGGGACTTGCCTCCAAACCGTTTTGAATAGCACTAACATATTCATCTCTATTAAAAGAAAGTCCCGCACCTGTTCCTCCCAGTGTAAATGCAGGACGAATTACCGCAGAATAATTTATAGTAGCCCCAAACTCCATTGCCTCCTCTACTTGATGAACAACCAGACTGCGTGGCACTTCCAATCCACATCGAATCATGGCTTCTTTAAAAAGCCCGCGGTCTTCTGCTTTCTTTATTGTATCTACATTAGCCCCTATAAGTTTGACACCATATTTTGCCAGAATACCTGCGTCAGCCAGTGCTACAGATAAATTTAATCCCGTTTGACCTCCTACCGTCGGTAAAACAGCATCAGGTTGTTCCCGTTCAATAATTTTTTCTAGAAAAGGAACTGTAAGCGGTTCAATATAGGTGCGGTCTGCCATTTCTGGGTCTGTCATAATCGTGGCAGGATTGCTATTGACCAAAACCACTTCATACCCTTCTTCACGGAGGGCTTTACACGCTTGTGTTCCAGAATAGTCAAACTCACATGCCTGACCAATAATGATAGGACCCGAACCAATAATCAGTATCTTTTTTATATCCGTTCTCTTTGGCATTTTTTTACTTATCCCAACATTTTTTTATTTACTGTGGTATCTTACTGTGGTGGTAATATTTCTAAAATTTTCAACCTCATTATTCCCGCGGGCACTTTTATCTCTGCAACCTCTTCAACTTTTTTCCCTAACAGGGCTTGACCTACAGGGGATTTGGTTGAAAGTTTACCAGTGGATAAATCCGATTCAACATCGCTGACCATCGTATAAAGCATTTCCTTGCCTCGTTTTTCATCCAGCACACGAACGCTGACGCCCAATCGCACTTCTGATGTATCTAATTGTTTAGAATCAATAACGACGGCCCGTGCAATTTTTTCTTCAAGGTCGTTTATCTTCGCCATTAACAAACCTTGTTCGTGTTTAGCCGTATGATATTCTGCATTCTCGCTAAGATCACCTAACGAACGAGCATATTCAATTACTCCCGACAACTTTATCTTCTGTTTATTAAGTTCTGCCAGTTCTTCTCTTAACTTTTGGAGTCCTTCCTCTGTAATATAAAGTGATTCCATGAATGCGTCTCATCCTTCTCTTAAATTAGAATCATTATGCCCAAAACAGAATCTATATCTATTTAAATTGAAAAAGATTATATCATATTCCCATGTTTACATGAAATTTTGTATATTTTTACAAACATTATGGTTTCGCTTTCTCAATATAACTATAATAATATACATATCCCATAATTTAAGCAAAGGAAAGAGTAGTTATGTCTTCTTATAAAGTGCTTATTGCCCCAGATTCGTTCAAGGAGTCATTAGACGCTATCAAAGTTGCAAAGTCTATCGAAAAAGGCTGGAAAAAGGTCTTCCCCAAAAGTAAAATAATAATTTGTCCCCTCTCCGATGGCGGAGAAGGTTTCTTAAATGCACTTTCATTAAACTTAAATCTGGATTATTGCTATACAGTTGTTACCGATTTGACTGGCAAAAAACGGAAAATAAAGTATGGCTGGATTCCAGAACAGAGAACAGCAGTAATTGAGACCGCAAGCATTGTTGGTCTCCACCTTGTTCCACAAAAAGATAGAAAACCCAAGTTTTTCACAAGTTATGGTGTAGGTGAAGCAATTTTACATGCCATTCAACGAGGTGCAAAGCAAGTTGTGCTGGGTTTAGGTGGTTCAGGGGTAAACGATGGTGGTGCAGGTATGGCTCAGGCATTAGGATACCTGCTTTTAGACGCTTCTCAAAAACCAGTAGGAAAAGGTCCGTTACAATTACAAAACATCTTATATATAAAAAAAACTGAATATTACAATGCAATTAAGAGCACTTCGATTATTATCGCAAGTGATGTGAAAAATCCATATTACGGTCCGTATGGTGCTACATTTGTCTATGGTCCACAAAAGGGGGTAACACCTGAATTATGCCCTGTTATAGATAATGCTTTGAAAAAATTTGCACAGACAATAAAAAAGGAACTAAACATAGATATACAAAAACAACCTGGTAGTGGTGCTGCTGGTGGAATGGGCGGTGCGTTGTTTGCCTTTGCAGACGGGAAATTTATTCCCGGTTTCCAATGGATAGCACAGGTTAGCCATCTGGAAGAAAAACTCTCTTCTGCCGATTTCGTAATTACCGGAGAGGGACAGTTAGACCACCAAAGTCTTTCTGGCAAAGTGGTAGGTGAAATGATTCGCCTTGCTCATGCAAAAGATAAGGCTATTATAGTGCTTGTTGGCAAATTAGGTAAAGGTTGGGAAAAATGCTCATCAATGGGAAAGGTCTTTGTCTTTCCCATCTCCGCAGGTGAGTTTTCAAAAGCAGAACTTATGAAAAATACTGCTATTAATCTCACCCGAACCACAGAACAAATTGCAAAATTACTTAACAGGGGGGGTAAAGAATAGACTTAATCTATGGAAAGCAAAGAAGATATTCAAAAAATATTAAAGAGATTGACGAACAGTGTCTATGAAGATTTGAATTTTCTATACTCCATTTCACTTCAAGATTGGCCGGATAAATTAAATTCTATTCTCTGCGAAACATCCAATCCCGAACGAGTTATCGTTTTCCTAACACAGTTCATAAAAAAACGATTGGAACAAAACTTTCCTGTTCAAAAATACTTACAAAATCAAAAATGTCTTCGCTTCTTTGAACGGATTTTTTCACAAAGCCCATTTCTTTCTGAGACGGTTATAAACCACCCTGAGTATGTAGATGAAATTTTGTCAGACACTACGCTTTCCCGCGCTTTAACCAAACAAGAATGGCTATTGAAATTGGGTTGGGACAAAAGTCTATCTTCTTCGGAAGTTATAGAATATCTAATTTCTAATCAATTCATTACCCAGAAAAAGGATTGGGACCTAAAAAGGATAATGAATCATCTCCGCAAACTGCACAAAAAAGCACTGTTACGAATTACCACCCGTGATATTGTAGAACATCAAGAGGTCAAATCTATTGCTGAAGACCTTTCTTATCTTGCCGACGCCCATCTCGAATTTTGCTTCAATCTTATCTATGTATTTTTAGAACAAAAATATGGTACTCCGATAAGTTATAGTGAAACAGAAGGGAAAAACAATTCTGCTCGTTTTGTGATTATGGGCTTAGGAAAATTAGGAGGTAGAGAACTTAATTTTAGTTCAGACATTGATTTGATTTTTGTTTATGACGGTGATGGTGAAACGCAAGGAGGATTTAGTGGACAGATTACCAATCGTGAGTTTTTCTCCAAATTGGGAGAGCAACTTATTAAATTCCTTTCAGAACATACAGAAGAAGGTATGATTTATCGGGTAGATATGCGATTAAGACCTTATGGCAAAGTAGGAGCCCTTGCTGAAAGTTTGTCAAATTCTGTCGAATACTACTACCAATACGGAAGGGCATGGGAACGGCAGGCATTAGTCAAATGTAGACCCTGTGCAGGCGATATAAATTTAGGGGATGAATTTTTAGAAATGATGCGACCTTTCGTATTCCCCAAGTTTTTTGATGACAAGACATTAGAAGATATACATCAGACAAAACTAATGGTAGAAAAACAGGTCGCAGAGCAAGGTCAAACCAATTATGAGGTAAAGTTAGGTCGAGGTGGAATTCGTGATATTGAATTTACAGTCCAATTGCTTCAATTGTTGAATGGAGGAAGACACCCTGAATTAAGGATAACCAATACGATTGAGGTTATCTACCAATTAATGGGAAGAGGCTACTTAAAACCTTTTGACGCTGAAATCCTAATGAATAATTATTGTTTTCTGCGCGAAGTGGAGCACAGACTACAAATTGAATATGGGACACAAAAGCATGCCTTGCCACAGAACCCGGAGGAATTGGATGAATTTGCACGCCGTCTGGGTTATACATCGGGAGACTCATTCTGGCGAATTTACAAAGAAAAAACGCAAGAAGTCCGGACCGTATTAGAACAATTTATCGCTGTTAAATCATCAGGAAACTTATGGGTTTACGATTTAGTAAGTGCCCAATCCGAAGGTAAAGAAGGATTAAATAAATTAAAAAGTTTGGGTTTTAAGGATATTGAAAAAGCAAGGGACATATTTCGTGAACTTGCCAATGGACCTGAACAATCTCCGCATTCCCTCCATGTCCGTGAAAATTTTATTGAAATAATTCCTCACCTCTGTGAAGAGTTTAAAAAAACGGGCTCAATGGATACGGCATTGGAGCAATTTTATAGTCAGGTGTCAAGATTGCTTGTTCCCGGTGTGGTCTATTCCTTGCTAAAAGAAAATCATAATCTTTGTTCCTTCTTTGTCACCCTCACAAGCCGTGCACCTGCTCTCGCAGAGATATGGATTAAAGAACCCAGTATCATTGAGATATTCTTACAGGAAGAACTCATTGATAAAAAAGCCAGTGCCGATTATTTTTATTCTTCATTACAAGAATTAAAGAAGTCTGTATTCCCAGAATCTGCATATTACCGTTTGAAAGATTCAGAATGGCTACGAATTGCTCTGGGCGATTTACTCGGTAAGTTTACCATTGAAGAGGTTTGTGAACAGTTAACCTTATTGGCAGAGGTTATCCTGCAAGATATTGTAGATGAATCCCTGGCAGAAGTAGGAAAGAAATATGGAAAACCATCGCTTCCTTTTGCCATTTTGGGCTTAGGAAAAATCGGTGGTGGAGAAATGACCTTTGGCAGTGACCTCGACCTGATTTTCGTTATGGACGATACCTGCCCTAATGACTCTACTGAAAAACATGATGACCCCATAAGTCCTGTAGAGTATTTTACAGATGTTTCGTCTCGAGTCATAAAACGATTAAAAGAACCTACAAATTTCGGAATTTTATATGATATAGATACGCGACTAAGACCTTATGGTTCTAAAGGTATTTTGGTGATTAGCCTTACACAATTAAAAGACTATTACGAGCATACAGCGGATATATGGGAAAAAATGGCTTTAATGAAAGCCCGTGTAGTGGCTGAAAATGGAACATTTACAGCCAATCTTCAAGAGACAATAAAGAACCTATCCTTCTATTGTCTTGTATCTACTGAAGATGTTCAGAGAAGTGAAGATATTCGAATGAAAATGGTTCGGCAAACTAATTCTAATAATCTAAAAAAATCCGAAGGAGGTATGGCAGAGTTAGAATATGCCGTTCGATGGTGGCAACACATGAAGGTAAAACAATGTCCACAATTAGCAACCCCATCCGTAATAAAAGCACTCAATATCTTAAATGAACTTTATCCTGAACAATCTCAGCAATGGACATTTTTGAAAGAAACATTTGACATTTACATAAAAATATTAAATCGTCATCGTTTATTCACAGGGATACGAAGTTCGACCTTGTCCGAACAGACCCTTCAGTTCCTTCCGCACTTATTACCTGAAATGGACCTATCCCCAAGCCCGATAGAATTTTTGAACAATACCAAAAACAAAGTTCATCAGTTTTATGTAAAAACACTGCAAACGGTAGAACAATGGCTAAAAGAAAATCCATAACACCAATTGTGATATATATTCTCTACGCCTATTTTAAAATTCTCTCTTTGTAATAATTTTCTTTATCAACCCATATTCTAATGCTTCTTCCGCAGACATCCAGAAATTGCGGTCACTATCTTTGGCTATTTTCTCTATCGGATGACCTGTTTCTTCTGCTAGCAAACGATTAATTCGTTCCCGAATCTTCAAAATTTCCTGAGCCTCAATTCGTATATCTGCTGCCTGACCCCCTGCACCCCCTGATGGCTGATGAATCAGGAATCGCGTATTGGGAAGAGCCAACCGCCGTTCTTTGGGAGCACCCATCATAATCGGTACCGCAATACTTGCTACCCAGCCTACACCAATGGCTGTAACAGGGGACTGGATAAACTTTATTATATCGTAGATAGCAAAACCAGAATCTACATGACCTCCCGGCGAACAGACATAAACCGTAATGGGCTCATTCCCTTCATAATCAAGCAGTAATAATTGTGAAATCGTTTTCTCTGCCAATTCTTGCGTGATTTCTCCTGATATTATAACTACTCTCTTTTTCAACAACTTTGCCTGAACATTATCGGATAAAGGGGGGGTAAGTCCTTCCTGTTCTTCTTCGGGTTTTTCATTAAATCTCATTTTTTTCTCCTTATTTATTAAAGTAAAATAACATTCGTTGTAAAATAATATTCATTTTACCGTTTTGTAATATGGCAAAACAATTAAAGCGACTATATGGCTGAATTTGGAAAATAATATATGAAACCTCGATATATAGTAATTGCTTTAGGAACCTTATTCTTTGTGATACTTTTTCTACGTACAGCGTGGTTATGTGACGATGCGTATATATCCTTTCGCACAGTGGATAATGCGGTGAATGGTTATGGCTTGCGTTGGAATGTGAACGAACGCGTTCAGGCATATACTCACCCGTTATGGATGTTTTTGCATATTCCGTTCTATGCCATAACAAAGGAAATGTTCCTCACAGGTATATTTATTTCCTTTGGCGTTTCTCTACTAACAATCATTCTTTTACTAACAGGCATAGCACAAAATTTACCACAGGTTTTGATTGCCACGAGTATATTGGGATTTTCCCGGGCATACATAGACTTCTCCTCCTCAGGATTAGAAAATCCGATGAGCCATTTGCTACTTGTGATATTTATGATAGTATTTTTGCAACAGAAATTTACGATAAAGAGGTTATTGTTGCTTTCATTCATAGCCTCGCTTGCTACGCTAAACCGTCAGGATTGCGTTTTGCTTTACATCCCTGCATTGGTCTATGTATGGTGGAAAGTGGACAATAGAAAAATAGGTTTTATCTATTTATGTTTAGGTTTCATCCCTCTTGTCTTATGGGAGATATTCTCAGTCATTTACTATGGTTTTCCTTTCCCAAATACGGCTTATGCGAAGTTAGGCACCGGATTGTGGAAGATTGACTTAATTAAGCAGGGTTTATGGTATTATGCCTTTTCCTGGAAGAGAGATTTTATAACCCTTCTGGTTTTGTTTTTAAGTTTTACCATTCCGTTCTATCAGAAGCAGAAAGAGATATGGGCATGTGTATTGGGTATATTCCTATATTGTCTCTATGTGATATGGATAGGTGGCGATTTCATGGGTGGTAGATTTTTCACAGTGCCCCTGCTCCTTGCCACAATTGTTATTATTAGATATTCAAATTTAGACAAGGTCAGAAAAGGAGTCCTTCCTATATTCATCTTTTTGCTTTCAGGAATATTTCAACCAAATGTTCCTATCCTAGCCAATGCTTCTTTCGGAAAAGATTCATCCATTTCTTCGGATGCTCATGGGATTGCAGATGAACGAATGGCTTACTTCCAGATGTCAGGATTGGTTCATTGGAGGAAAGGGAAAACAATGCCTGCAAGTCCATGGTCGGAACAGGGCAAGCAATATCGTTTGATGAATCAGGAAATAACCAGAGTGCATGGAAGCGTTGGTTACCGGGGATACTTTGCTGGACCCAAGGTGCACCTCATTGACTACTATGCTCTGGCAGAGCCTTTATTAGCGAGACTACCTGCTGTTTATAAGCCTTCGTGGAGAATTGGTCATTTTTTTAGATTTACACCTGAGGGGTATGAGGAAAGTGCTGGTAGTGATTTGAATCTAATCAAGGACAAAAATCTGGCTGAATTTTATGAGCACCTAAAAATAATTACTCAGGCTCCTATTTTTTCCTCCGATAGATTTATCACCATACTTAAAATGAATTTAGGAATGTATAACCATCTGATAGACAGAGACAGATATAAATTTCCACTTTTGACCTCTATAAGCATAGAAAAATTGTCTCAATTAGCAAAGTCAGACGAACTAATTACAATTTCCCGCGATGGATTAGAAATTTGCTTTGATAGCATAAGACACAACTCCACTTTCCAGATTGAATTAGATTCTTATGACCAATTTATGATTTTGTTTTTCAGGGATAAAGAATGGATTGGGCGAAGAAAAATAGAACAGCCAGAGGCATTAGAGCCCTTTACAAAATATACCGTTTATGTCCCTTACTTTGTTCGATGGAGAGGCTTTAATGCAATTCGAATCTTTACCTATCCCGGTGATGCTGACTCAAAAATGAAGACCATTAACCTGACTGATAAACATAACTAACCGAAGGTGATATAGGGTATAAGAATAACTATTTTATAGATCCTATAAGTCATATATGACTTATTTTTTCTCTCTGCCCCTATTTTTATTTTTCTATTTCCATACTAAAAATGTTATTCAGGCGATACTATCTGTAGTTATTCTTGGCTTCTCTCGAGCATTTGTTGATTACTCGTCATCAGGCATTGAAAACCCTTTGACACACCTATTATTAGTTGTGTTCTGTATAATATTTTTTTCTGATACACCTCATAAACTAAAATTATTTTCTCTTGCTTTTATTGCTTCCCTTTCTGCATTTAATCGCTTATATGTCGTGTGCCAGAAGGATATGCTGAATCCTTTGCATCGGATAGCAATAAGATAAAAGACCCTAATCTTGCTGAATTTTACAAACATCTTAAAGTCATTACAAGAGGTCCTATCTGGTCTTTTGAACGATGGACGGAAATAATAAAAATGAATCTTGGGATGTATAATCATCTTATTGATAAAGACAGATACCAGTTTGCAGGCATAAAAGTCATGAATATAAATGATATAAATAATATGGTAACTAAATTAAAAATAAATCAAGGAATAAAAATTCCCAAAAGAGGATTGGAAATTCAATTTCAAGAATCTCAGCAAAATGTTGACCTGGATATAGAGTTAAAACCTTCCCAAAAATTTTATCTTCTATTCTTTTATGATGCTGAGTTTGTAGACTGCACAATTGTTGAGACAAATACAGAGAAAAACCTATTCCAGACTTGTAAAATAAAACTTCCTCAAAAAGTAATACAAAAAGGATTTAATAAGATTCGTATTTTTGTTTACCCCCGTGATGTTGAATCTGAAATAAGAACTATCCATCTTACAAGCCTATAAAAAATAAATTAAAGGTTTTACTTTTCTAATAATCTCCGAATATATTCAGAAGAAAATCCCTTATTCATTTTTGTATTATCTATAAAGTTTGAAATTTCCTTAAAGAACAATTATATTCTTAAAACATACAATTACAAAGTAAAACTTTATTTTATAAGGGTAATAAATGCAACTTACGGTACTGCCAAAATTTAATAAGTATTTGATATTTCTAATTGTGTATTTTTTCTTTTCAATTCTTTTTTTACGCACGGCTTGGTTATGTGATGATGCGTATATATCCTTTCGCACAGTGGATAATGCGGTGAATGGTTATGGCTTGCGTTGGAATGTGAACGAACGCGTTCAGGCATATACTCACCCGTTATGGATGTTTTTGCATATTCCGTTCTATGCCATAACAAAGGAAATGTTCCTCACAGGTATATTTATTTCCTTTGGCGTTTCTCTACTAACAATCATTCTTTTACTAACAGGCATAGCACAAAATTTACCACAGGTTTTGATTGCCACGAGTATATTGGGATTTTCCCGGGCATACATAGACTTCTCCTCCTCAGGATTAGAAAATCCGATGAGCCATTTGCTACTTGTGATATTTATGATAGTATTTTTGCAACAGAAATTTACGATAAAGAGGTTATTGTTGCTTTCATTCATAGCCTCGCTTGCTACGCTAAACCGTCAGGATTGCGTTTTGCTTTACATCCCTGCATTGGTCTATGTATGGTGGAAAGTGGACAATAGAAAAATAGGTTTTATCTATTTATGTTTAGGTTTCATCCCTCTTGTCTTATGGGAGATATTCTCAGTCATTTACTATGGTTTTCCTTTCCCAAATACGGCTTATGCGAAGTTAGGCACCGGATTGTGGAAGATTGACTTAATTAAGCAGGGTTTATGGTATTATGCCTTTTCCTGGAAGAGAGATTTTATAACCCTTCTGGTTTTGTTTTTAAGTTTTACCATTCCGTTCTATCAGAAGCAGAAAGAGATATGGGCATGTGTATTGGGTATATTCCTATATTGTCTTTATGTGATATGGATAGGTGGTGATTTTATGGGTGGTAGATTTTTCACAGTGCCCTTACTCCTTGCCACAATTGTGGTAATCCGCTACTCTGGTTTGGATAAAGTAAAAAAAGGTATTCCTGCAGCATGTGTTTTTCTATTTTCAAGTCTGTTACAACCCAATATCCCAGTTCTGACCAATGCCTCTTTCGGAAAAGATTTGTCCGAATTTAAAGACTCACATGGTATTGGTGATGAGCGAATGTT
>CAZJTZ010000040.1:0-21932 GCA_964549105.1 uncultured Nitrospirales bacterium | reverse complement strand
CAGAAAGAGGCATTAAAACAGAAGCGCTTAGTAGGTAAGTTTGAAGAATGTGTTCCTGGATATATTCATGTAGATGTAAAGTTGCTTCCGAAATTACCTGGAGAGCGAGAACGGAAAGTGTTGTTTGTGGCAATTGACAGGGCTACCAGATTGGTATATATAGCAATGAAGGACAAAAAAGACGCTTATAATGCAGAAGCGTTTTTGAAAGAACTAATACAGTTCTATCCATATAAGATACACACAGTATTAACGGACAATGGCAAAGAATTCACAGACCGTTTCTGTCGTAATAGGAAAGAGGCTTCAGGTCAACATGTATTTGACAAGAGGTGTCAGATAGAAGGTATAGAGCATCGTCTAACCAGACCCTATACTCCTCAGACAAATGGTCTTGTAGAACGCTTTAATAGTAGAACTGAAGAGATATTAAAACAACATCACTTTAACACATACAGTCAACTTATGGATACACTAAACAAATACCTTCGCTGTTATAACTTTGTCAATAAGCAAAGGGTATTAAATAACAAAAGCCCAGCTGATAAAGTAATAGACTGGTTCCAGAAAGATAGAACTCTCTTCAAGGATTCTTTTACTCCCTCATCTTACAACCTACAGACTCCTGACAGGGTTTTGAATACTCCCTTGTGTGATAGTGTATAATTTGATATTCATTTTACGCGAGTTTTTAAGGGTTTTAAAACATGCGTCGTGGTCCTGTAAAAGAATTAGGCTGGGGTAGTCGTTTTGGCCTTATTATGGCAATGGCTGGAAATGCCGTTGGTCTGGGGAACTTGCTTCGTTTCCCGGGGCAGGCAGCACCTTACGGAGGTGCTTTTATGGTCCCTTATTTTTTAGCACTTATCTTAATCGGCATTCCTTTGGCGTGGATGGAGTGGAGTATTGGCAGGAGAGGAGGAGCATTTAAACATGGGACTACCCCGGGTATGTTCTCTCGACTGTGGAAACATCCTATCTCAAAGTACCTCGGCATTTTCGGTATCTTATTGCCTGCAATGGTCGGACTCTATTATATTTACATCGAATCCTGGTCTCTGGGATATGCCTGGGAAATGGCAACAGGCATGTTTCGAGGTAAACAGTCGTATGAAGAAATGAAAACCTCTTTTGGCTCTTATGTGGGAACAACCAATGCAAATCTTATAAGTTTTAGTAGTGTTTCATATACATTTTTCCTGATTGCTTTTTTGATAAACATCTTTGTTATGGGTCGTGGAATAGCAAAGGGAATAGAAATTGTAGCCAAATATTGCATGCCCATTTTAATTTTGCTAGGTATCATCTTAACTGCTCGTGTATTAACCCTTCCCTCGCGTGGCGAGACTCAAACGGTCAGTCATGGCTTAGCCCAGATATGGCGATTAACTCCACAGGACTTCAAAACATTAATGAGACCTCATGTCTGGATTGCGGCTACAGGTCAAATTTTCTTTACTCTCAGTGTGGGATTGGGAATGCTTCCCACTTATGCCAGTTACTTAAAGAGAAAACATGATTTAACCCTGAATGGCCTTACAGCATGTATTACAAATGAATTTGTTGAAGTAATATTAGGTGGTTCTATTGTTATTCCTGCGGCAGTTATTTTCTTTGGTGTGGAACGGGCTCGTGAAATTGTTGCGACAGATGGCACCTTCGCAATTGGTTTTTACGCCTTACCCCTAATTTTTGAACATATTCCTTATGGTGAAATTTTCGGCGTAATGTGGTTCGTTTTGCTTTTCCTTGCCGGGCTTACATCAAGTATGGCTATGTTTACACCGCTACTTGTATTTTTAGAGGATGAACTTCAAATAGACAGACGCGTCGGGACTCTCTTAGTCGCATTTTTTGCTTTCTTAATGATGCAACCTGTCATACTTTTCAATCATCACAAGGTTCTCGACGAACTCGATTACTGGATGGGCACTTTTGGACTGGTTGTATTTGTCGCCATTGAAACGGTAGTTTTCTCATGGATTTTCGGCATTGACAAGGGGTGGAAGGAACTACATCAGGGGGCAGATCTAAAAGTGCCACGAATTTATTACTATATAATGAAGTATATTACACCTACCTTCTCCATCGGACTGGTGGTCTGGTATTGTTATGATGGCCTACTTGACAAAATTACTATGAAAAATGTAGCACCATCAGATATCCCCTATATATGGCTTGCTCGTGTTATGATGCTTATGACTGCATCGTTTCTTATATGGGGCGTCTGGTATGCCTGGCAAACGCATCCAAAATTTTTTGAAGATGATAACAAGGGGTCTACTCAAACAAAAACGAACAACCCCAACTAAGGAAACCCGCTTATGATGACCTGGTATTCATACCTATATATGTTTTCGGTCTGGACTATTATCACAGGATTGACTATTTATTGTTTCTATCGAGTTCTGACAAGCAAAAAAGTTATAACCCATAATGATAAAGACGATGATGAAGATTAGATATATCTGGAAATATAAATGTAAAGAGCCCCATTAGTAAATCAGCGGATTCTGAAAGCAAAGAAGGACTAAAGATGTAAAAAGATATGGTTTATTTCCAGACAAATAAGTAATAGGATGAATGGTTTGTTGGAATAAGTGAGGATTACTATAATTTTATGAGATAGATAGGATAGAAATAAAGATATATCGCGATTTGATAAGAATGTCTACTTGTATATCCTATTATTTGGCAAACAATATTTCTTTCTCTTTAAGAGATTATTTGTAGAGGGGTTCAGAATTTAAGCCTCTATATAATATTCCGTTGTTTTTGTATAACCTTTTATAAACGATATTTTTATATTATGTAGTAAAGAGGAAAGGGGTTGTCTCAAAAGTCTTTTTTAAAGAATTTACACAAAAAACCATTGTTTGTTTATTATGCAATCATGTTTTTGGGACAACCCCTTCTGATTATTTATAATTAGTAAATATTAAGTTTCCTATTGTGATGTTTGGGTTTGCGATGAATCCGATGAATCCGATGCTGGTGGTTGAATTACTATTTGCTGTTCTTGCATCGGGGTTGCAGGTTGAGATTCTGTGTCTGTGGGTAGAGCAGGAGTTTGTGCATCTATCGTAGTAGTTCCTTCTCCTTGTGGTAGTGTAGCACCTTGCCCTTGCGTCGGGGCTGTGGATTGAGATTCTGGTGCACTTACTTGTCCTTCAGCGGCAGGTTGCTGCGCTGGGGGTGCAGGTGGTTCCTCTGGTTTCGGTTCGCGGGCTTTGCTTAATGCGTTCTTTAGCCCTTCCCAATGGTCTGTAGCAAGTTGCACTACTGCTTTACGCCGGGGGACGGTAGCGACTATCTTGTCTTGGGGTCCCTGGCCTACGGAGAACTCTAACGGTTCCGCATCAGTTATACTTATACTCAAAGTGTGGGAGGGCACAAACCCGTTCCATTTCAAATCAGGGCGAATATCTTCTGCTTGAAGTCCGCTCAGTGTGTTTAGTAAATTCATAACATTTTCATTAGCCAATTTTGTTTCTTTACCATCTTGAACCAGTATCCAATCTCCACCTTCGCCTTTCTTGATAGTCTGTTGTGTATCGTTTTCCTTTATATCGAGAGAGGTAACCTTTTCTGGGGCGAAATCTAACATTTTCAGTTGGTATACATCTCGGGGTTTAAGGAGAACTTTGGCTACATCAATTCGATTCATTACCAGCCGAAGGGGTTTATCATCCAACATAACATAGACCCCATCCACGGTCCGGGCATCGCCCGCCATTTTTAAGGTATGTGTTTCTTCGCCTGCTTTAACGGTAATCGTTTTATTAAACTCGCCAACATCCACATCATTATCGGCATAATCTACGGCTTTCCATACGGCTAATGCAGAAGCCAGTGTGCTCAAAGCAGGTTCCTGAATATTCAAATCTATGACCGGTTCAAGCACTTTCCATGTCTCAGCATCTTTCTGAACAGTTACTTTTCCCTCGGTTTGTTCAATTGTAATTTCTTGTATTTTGTCTTTATCAAGAGTTAAAGAAGGTAAGTCAAACAAATCCTGTCCCTTGGGGAAAATCTGTTCAAAGGTATATTTGCTAATCTCGTAAACAATATCCTCTTGGTTACTGGCTACCCGAAGGAAACCGTTCTTGGAAGGATTAGGTCTTCCTGCTTCAATTACTACATCTCCTTCACCTTCCTTCGATAGGGTCAGTTTAAAGGTAGGAGGTTCCAGTCCCCAATCTGCTTTTTTCGATGGGTCTACAATGGAAGAAGCCGTCAAGTTGGCAAAACGGCCTAACAAATTTTGTAACCCTGCTTCCTTAAACTTATCGCCTGTTCCTCCCTGAACAAGAGTCCATTCATATTCTTTCTTAGGTGGTTGTTTTTCACCTTGCACATCCCCTTCTTTTGCCCCTTCTGTGTTAGTGGGTTGCTGTTCCCCTTGAGGCGTTTCCTTTTCCTTTCTTTCAAATGTCAATTTTTTATCGGGCATTTCATAAGCAAGACGCGTAATCTTGTCTTTCTCAATCTTTAATATGTCTTTGTCTAACCAGCGGTCTGAGGTAGGAGTTTTATCTGGTTCATCACCATAAATACCTGCCTCCTGTTGAAAATTGACACCACCATTATATACCTTCCTTTCCCCAGCCTTACGGACAAAGGTTAACTGATAACTTGGGGATTTGCCCACCAGAAGTTTTAAGGCAGGTTCACCGGTGGAAGCGGTATATATATCTACATGAAAAGCCTGGTCATCTTTTAAGTTATAATCTGCCAGTGCCTCATCCGTTGGTAATTCGGCACGCATTTCTCCTTGCAAACCGATAATCTTGTCTATATACCCTTCTACGATTTCCTTTTTTGCAGGGGAATTAAAATGATTGCTTACACGCCATTTATCGCCATCTTTAGCAATTACGACCTTTACATCGGGTTTCGCACCTGTATAAAGTTCAAAACGAATGATATTTTCCTTTTTCAAACTATCGGGAACCAGTTTTTCAAATTTTGCCTGTTCAATAAGGGAAGGTCGTTCTGCTGTCTTTGATTGTTTTAAGAATACCAGCACAGCGAGGACAACCAAAATAATTACAAGTATCGTCATCATCTTCTTCGCATTCATGGTCTTCAACCTCCTAATGCAAATGTTCCAATCTTTTTTCAGTCTATTTGTTTTTTGTTTATGTTACGGTCTTTAAGGTCTTTTTTCTTCCGAAACTTGAGCCAGAGTATAAGCCAGGCGGGAACGTCTACGGATAAAGAAAACTATCAAGCCTGTGCATATAACGATAGCATTGGACAAAGTATAATTTACTGTTCGCCAGAAAAACTTCTGACTGTCCGTTGGCTTTTCTATGGTACGGTCTATAGGTTTTCTACCTCTGACATTTACGAGGTCCTCAGTAAGAGAAACAGCATCTACACAGTTCAGGAACAAATCAAGGTTACCCGCTTGAAGGAAATTCTTACGGAACATTTCTGAACAGCCTAACAGTATCATTTTTGCTGGCTTGGGCTCGATATTGGGTAGAGCCGGTTCAGAAGCATCTTCTTCTGGTGGAACAGGTTCTCCTGGCCGGGGTTGAGGTTTGGGCCAGGCCGGTCTATCTTTTCCTGCATACGCATCTGGGAATTGTCCCTCTAACATAACCATTAATGGATACTTCTTGCGAATATCCGTAGAAGGTGGTTCAAACGATTTTGCAGTAAGTTTCTCGTTTGCAGGCACTGTCCATGCCTTTTCACTGGTAAACATTAACGGCTTATAGGTAAGTCCTAATTCCTTTAATTTTGGCTCGTTCAACTCGATATGTGTGCCCCATAGATAGAACACAGCAGAAAGCCGATTTGTGATGGCAGTTTCCTGGTCCATGGACTCGTGGGTAACAAGGATGTGCATGGGTAAGCGGAACGGTTGTCCCACCAACTGAGACATCAAATCGCCACCCCCTTGAACATTCAAGGTAACACTATTTTCATCCATCAAAATATCTTCACTCACTTTTAGTCCATAGTTTTCAAGGAGTGGATTTATCTCTGGTTTTTCTTCACGCTTTGAAATGGAATTGCCCCGGGGTGTTGCCCGGTAATCCCACTCGTAGGTTTGCACAGCAAGAATTACTGATTTCCCTGACCGTAAAGCACGGTTAATTTCCCAGCGCTGACGGTCATTCAGGCTACGCGGGTTAACGACGACCAAAGTATCATATTCTTCGGGTAAGGGGCTTTCTTTGGTAAGGTCTACACGGCGAACATCATACTTTTCTAGCCTCAATATTTCTTCTAAGTAAACATACGGGTCTTCGGATTGAGGTATTTGTTGTCCCATCTGTTCCAACATCTGCCGCATCTGCGGGTCTATGTTGATGGCTTCTTTGGGTGCTACCAGAGCCACAACGGGTGCTTTGGTTCTTGTAAGTTTATAAACTGTGCTTACAACTCGATATTCCAATTCCTGAATACTATCCGGGACAATCTGTGGAATAATTTCTTCAGGTTTATCCTTATATGCTACGCCAATGGAAGAATAGACTAATTTGTTTGTTACTTCATCCTGGCTAATAGCACGCACATTAAACGGCTTTACCCCTTTATCCAGAAGTCGTTGTTCTATGGTTTCCTCTTCGGTCTCTTTCTTTTCCTTTTTTCCAGCCGCAAAATCTGCATCCTGGTCGGTAAATAGATTCGTCACATCTAAATAAATCGTTTTGTAATCTAATTTGCCACCCGCTGCAATCTTCAATTCTTCAAGTTTATCTTTAATATTTTGTTCCACATCTTTCATTTCCGTAGGCATGCTCTCTTTGGGACTGATATAAACATTCACCTGAACAGGCACTTCTACTTGCCTCAATATTTTGGCAGATGCCTCAGATACAGTATAGATTTTGTCCTGTGTCAGGTCGAACCGTTTCAAACTTGTCCCTACCATAAGGAAATTAAACATTAATCCGATAGCAATACATACAGCCACGGCAACAGAAAAGGTCAACCTTGCACCCGGACGATTGCGCTGGTCTATATACATAATATTCAGTACAAGGAAAAGCACCGTCCACACAAGGAAGAAAATCACATCGGCAATATCAATAACTCCCTTTGTAAAAGAGCCAAAATGTTTGAACACACCCAATAGATTTGAGAACAAAGAGCCCAATCCCGGTAGCTTATCATCAATATACGATGCGATAAATGATGTGCCCAATAAGAACAGAAGTAAGCAGGTCAAGAGAGTTACCACAAAGGCAACTATCTGGTCTTTGCAAAATCCAGAAAAGAAAATGCCCAGAGCCAGGAAACAGGCTGCTAATAATAATGTCCCAAAGTAACCCCCAATAATAGCCCCCATGTCAGGATTACCCAGATTATTTAACATAAGCGGAACGGTAAAAGTTGCCGCAAGAGAAATAGCAAATATGGTCATGGCTGAGAGAAACTTGCCCAGAACCAATTCGCTGGCTTTCATGGGAAAGGTTAAAAGTAGTTCCCAGGTATTCTCTTTCCGTTCTTCAGCCCAGAGTCGCATGGTTATTGCTGGAATAAACACGCAGAGGATTAGTGGCAAATTCTCGAAATAGGGACGCATATCCGCTATCGGGAAACTGAAAAAGGAAGTAATATACAGTCCTACACTAATCGTGACAAATACAATGATAAAAATATATCCAACGGGTGAAGTAAAGTAGGACGCAAGGTCTCTACGATAAACGCATAAAATATTACGCATGAGCAACCCTCCTTCTTGTGGCAAGTTCTAATTCGGGCTTTTCTTTTTCTGTTAAGGTAAGGAATGTCTCTTCTAATGTGAGCGGTCTCTCACACAACTCTTTTATCTCCCAATGCTGGCTATGAGCCAGTTCACTCAATTCACGCCACACAGGAACTCCCAATTTAGCAATGACAAGAAAAGAAACAAAGCCATCTGCACTATTGAGGAATTGAGTCTTCTTTACCCCACTCACCCCTGATAAATATTTCTGGACTTCGGTTTGTTCTCCCAATACTGTAAACTGGTAGCGTTCTGAATCTTTCGCACGCTCACGCAATTGTTCAATGGTCCCATCACCAACGATTCTACCCCGATTGATAATTACAATACGGTGAGCTGTGGCTTCTACCTCTTGCAAAATGTGTGTAGAGAGAATAACTGTCTTATCTTTTGCAAGTTCGTCAATCAAACTGCGTATTTCAAGTATCTGATGAGGGTCTAACCCGGATGTAGGCTCATCAAGAATCACCACCTCCGGGTCATGAATAAGAGCCTGTGCCAGAGCCGTTCTCTGACGATACCCTTTGGAAAGTTCACGAATAATCTTGCGAAATACAGGTTTCAATCCGCAAGTTTCAACCACCAACTCCATACGGTGCTTCAATCGTGCTCCACTCAGTCCGCGTGCTTTTCCCACAAAATTCAGATAAGAACGGACTTCCATATCCATATAAAGCGGAAGAACCTCGGGAAGATAGCCTATTACCTTCCTTACCTTCAATGGCTCCTGCGTTACATCATGACCTGCTACTACCGCCTTACCTGCTGTCGGGTATAAGTAAGTAGTTAGAATTTTCATAGTGGTAGACTTACCGGCACCATTGGGTCCGAGCAAGCCCACGACCTCCCCTTTCCGAACCTCAAAGGAGACACGGTCTAAGGCAACAATTGGACCGTAATGCATTGTTAAATCATTTACCTGTATCATACCTTGATACTCCCGTCATTTAAGTTTTAAAATCTTAAAATCAAAAAAGCATAACTATTCATAAGAGAAACTTACCCGTATATACTCAACCCCAGGATACACAGGCTCCTTTTTCATTGATAGGTGGAAATTTATTCATAGTTTCTATGAAACGGTGATAGAAAAATATCATACTTTAATTCTCTTGTTCAAACTCCTATCTACTTATTATTAATAGGGAAATGAAAGAAAAGACTTCTCCATCCCATCTAAAAGCATAAAAATCAATAAAACAAACGCATATCCCTTTCTCAATGTTTACAAAAACCATAAAGAAAAATCTCTTGCATACCCTCGTATGAACCACCATATACTCACAACATTTTACATTTTTCACCAGATATTTCTAAAAGAAAACTAAATCTCGATAATTTATATAGATTTTTACTGTCAGTCTTTTACCTCCCAATATGTTAAAAAACAACCCTTATTCTATAAAAAATATGACTTCATAGGACTCGATACTTTTAGCCAAACACAAACAGCCCTCTTCGAAAAAGGCGTTTCCTTTATGTAAAGTCTATCACCTGGGCACGCTTTTTGCCTCTTTGTGTTTCGATATATTTCCGAATTTCACTATGCAACTCTTCTGAACTTGGAATGGCTCGCAATATAAGGCTGGGGGTGGATACATCTGAGGTAGTAAGCACTAAGTTCCCTAACGAAAAGATTCTTAGGAAAAAGGGTTGTTCAAAGGTAATATCATTTACTCTATACAACTCTAAATAGTCTGTTTTAGTAGAAAAAACGCCGCGGGTAATTCGTATTCTTTCTGTCGTGATTACATATTTTGTGCATTTAAGCGTGAGCCACTTCCAGAGAGCGATGAAAATGGGTATAATGAGAAAACATGTTAAGGCACAAATTACAAATATTCCAAGATTTAATACCTGCGACGGGCTACCCGACCATACAATTTTCTCTTCATACATTGTTTAATTCCTTTAAAATATTTCAATAGTTAACTATTTTTTACTCTGTAATATTATCTATAATTTCTTCTAATTGTTCCATTGCAACAATTTTGTATTGATAACCCTGTTCTGTTAGAAATAGTTGTCGTTTGAGTGCATAATCCTGGTCTAAGGTGTCACGAGTAACGAGGGTATAGAAATGGGCTTGTTTGCCTGATTGTTTGGGTCTCAAGATTCTACCCAATCGTTGGGCTTCTTCCTGACGCGAACCGAATGTGCCAGAGACCTGAATAGCTACATTGGCATCGGGCAGGTCAATGGCGAAATTGGCTACTTTTGATACAATCAATAATTTAATTTCACCTATTCTAAATTTTTGATACAATTCTTCTCGTTTTCGGGTTGGGGTTTGACCTGTTATTATGGGTGCTCCGAAGTTCTTCTGGATGATTTTGAGTTGGTCGAGATACTGGCCAATGATAAGCACATTGTCTTCTTTATGTTGTTCTAATAATTGTTTGCAGATACCAATCTTCACGGGGTTCTTCGAGGCAATCTGGAATTTGCCGGCTCGGGAAGCAACCACATATTTATAGCGGTCTTCTTCTATCATGGGGACACGCACTTCTGTGCAGACGGCCTCGGCTATCCAGCCTTGTTTTTCCAGAACCTTCCATGGCACATCGCATTTTTTGGGTCCTATCAGGCTGAATACCTCATCCTCTTTTCCATCCTCTCGAACCAGTGTTGCTGTTAGTCCCAATCTCCTTTTGGTCTGTAAGTCAGCCGTAGCACGAAATACAGGTGCAGGTAATAGATGCACCTCATCATAGATAATCAAACCCCATGCACCTTCCTCAAACAGTCGGAAATGAATAAATGGCCCGTCTTTTGTTTTGCGATGGGTAAGTATCTGGTAAGTCGCTAATGTAACAGGTTTGATTTCTTTTAATTCGCCACTATATTCGCCGATTTGTTCCTCAGTGAGGGTGGTCTTTTCCAGAAGTTCGGTTTTCCATTGTCGCAAAGCCACAGTATTCGTTGTGAGCACGAGGGTATGTGTCTGCAATTTGTGCATAATACCTATACCCACTATCGTTTTGCCTGCACCACAGGGAAGAACAATCACACCACTACCTCCACGATTTGTTCCTCCTGCATAAAAAGCAGAGATAGCATCGGTCTGGTAATTCCGTATAACAAATGGCTTACCTGAAGCCAGATTTTTACACAAGTCGAACTGTAATGGTGCCCCTTCCACATAACCCGCAAGGTCTTCTACAGGGAAACCCAACTTTACCAGAGCACATTTCAAGTGTCCACGAAATTCTGACTTTACCAGAACCCGCCGTGTATCTAATCTTGTTAAGCCAAAACTTTGTAGTCCCTTGTTGTAAAGAAGTTCGGAAAGCAATAACGAATCATCAGATTCCAGAATCAATTCCTGCTGCGGACTCTTATACAACTTCAGCCTGCCATATCGCCGCATCGTCTCATTAATCTCATAGATTAAGTTTGACGGGACTTCATATCGGCTATATTTTTGGAGCAGGTCAATTACTTGTGTAGCGTGATAACCTGCAGAAGCAGCATTCCATAAAGATATAGATGTAATCCTATAGGTATGAAAATGTTCAGGCGATTTTACCAGTTCCGCAAACGCAGACAAGGCGTCGCGTGCCTCTTCATACAGCGGATTCTCCACTTCCAACAAAATCGTCCGGTCCGACTGAACTATTAACGGTTTCTCTACTTTTTTCTTCATAGCAATACATACAAAATTAAAAAGATTCTACGCTCAGTAGCAAATTTTTGAGTAAATAGGATAAAGCATTTGACTAAGAATATACAATTGAGTGTATGAACTAAATACTCCCAAAATCTTTACATTTCTTATTAACCATTCCCCAAAGCTCTAATTTTTCTAAAAAACTTATAACACCTAAT
Organism: uncultured Nitrospirales bacterium; assembly: GCA_964549105.1. Taxonomy (GTDB): domain Bacteria; phylum Hydrogenedentota; class Hydrogenedentia; order Hydrogenedentales; family Hydrogenedentaceae; genus Hydrogenedens. The sequence goes on along the minus strand of CAZJTZ010000040.1, from coordinate 10,375 downwards.
CTACCGTGAAATGATTCTCTTAACGATTCTTCTCTTAACAGCAAATAATCTATTATATTTCTCCTCGTTACCTCCGAAATGTCCATAACAGCCTCTCCATAATATTAAAGCTATCCTATTTTACCACAAAAAATTTTTTTATTGCTTTGCTAAATGCCATTTGCCTTCTTTAAGGTAAATAGTACCCTTTTTCTTTAAATACTGTTGTGCAGACCTTACAAAATGTTTCCATTTCTTGCCAAAATGTTGTCCATCAATGACTCTATCAATTGTATCATCACAAATATCGGGATAAAGCGACTGAATAAACGGATTTAATTCCCGCGTAGAAAGCGGACCTTTGGTTTCCAAAAGATACTTTATAGTTTTAGCAAATATTGAATTAATTGTTCTCCCTTGTATACGGTTTCGTAAAATTTTTGTTTGCAAATCATCTTCTTTACTCTTTAAAGATTTTATTAATACCTTTTGTTCCAGGCTTTTTTCTATTTCTCTCTGTAATTCTCTAATCTTCACAACATCACTGTTAATATCTTCAAGTGTCTCTCGGTCAAAAATATTTCCTAAATCAAAATATCTATTTATATCAGTAAGTATCTGGTTTACGAGAAGTGTATCTTTTAAAATTACTCCATACTCATAGTTTTCTAATAAACCTCCGCGAGTTAAATTTGCTGAAGTTAGAAATGCAACCTTATCATCAGCAATATAAATCTTTGCGTGTAATTTTCCTAAAGAAACAACCGACATATTATTAAACCTGTCCCATAATTTTAGTAAACCCTCTATGTCAAAACCACTCCCTGTAATATTACCTACATCCAGATTTGTCAATACTTTTAAGTTTTTAATTCTTTTGGTATTTTTTAAAATGAGTTCTACTCCATAATCTTTTATAAATGGAGTCGCTATAAAAAGTGTTTCTTGAGCTTCTCTAAAAATTTGTTTTAGTTTGTCCTCTATAGGGTGTTGAACAAATTCATAATGTTCCATGTTCCTATCCCTTTTGTTAAAGATTAGTTGTATATTATATGGACTCAATGGTTATTAATGAAATTGTTAGCAAGAACATGGGTGTCATTAATTTGTAAAGATAGGAAAGGCAGATGTGTAATACATCAATAATAGGTAAGTACAGGGATTTTGATTGTTGAGACATTTGAAAGGTCTAAAGCTGGATTCAAGCAGTAAACTCAAAATTTAATTGATTATATATATCTGGATTTTGACCTTACTTCCTACCCATAAATACGCAGACCCTGCACAAAATGAAACGAAACAGATTCATTAATTTTGGTAGACGGGGCGGGACTCGAACCCGCGGCCACCGGATTAAAAGTCCGATGCTCTTCCATCTGAGCTACCCGTCCACCTGATAAAAAGTATCCAAAGAGAGTATAAGTATATCAAATTTATACAAAAATTATCAAAAATATTATTCAATCCGTGTTATGCTTGATAAATTGTAGATTTTTGTAAGCCATAATAGACTATAAGTTATGGCTATATATAGTAGGTAAATTGTTAAATAGGGTAGAATCTTTTTCTTGATGAACACTTGCTAATATTTTCCATTACCAAATGTTGAGAAAATATTTAGTCCAGGTTTTTAAATGTTAATAAGGTATATGCAAAATCAAGATAAATCGCTAATCTTTGACTTAAAATAGAGGTATTCGGTAGAATATTGTATATTTATTGTCCGCCGGAGTGGTGGAATTGGCAGACACGCATGGTTCAGGTCCATGTGCTCGCAAGGGCATAGGGGTTCAAGTCCCCTCTCCGGCACTTTTCCCACCTATAAACTTTGACCGTGTTAGAATCAGATAAGAGCTAGTTTAACCGCGATTGTGTGTAAGTGAAAGACTCATTTGATTAATATAAAATAGTAGCAAAAATCTCTATTTTTAGTTTTCTGATTTTAAGAAATAAACTACAAAGGTCTCCATGTAAGACGCAAAGCCCGCAAGAAAGAAATCTCTATACTTATCTCAGGTGATTATCTATTTATAATAAGACACAAAACATGTTTTTAAATGTCTCATCTTAATTAATAAATCACATTCCGGAAAAGTCATAACCAAATATACAATTTTTATTGTATACCTTTTTGTTATAAAGTAAGTCTAATAAATGATTAATCAAAGTCTCTGTCTGGACCATCGTTTTTTGATTTTTCTGTTTAATACTAATAGAATTATTACAAAACTTAAAATTAATTTCAGGAGGTTTTATGAACAGTCGCACATTTGTATTATTATTGTCTGTATTTGCTTTTGTTGGTATGACCTATTCTTTTGCGGAGGTTCAATCAGTTAATCCAGACATCAATATTCAAAAAGTTTTTGGGACGGAAACTCCCGGTGGAAATTATAAACATCCTGCGTCTATTGCAGAGTTGAATAATGGCGACCTTTACCTGTCGTATTATTGTGGCAGTGGTGAATATGAGGAGGATGCGAAGGTATATGGTTCAAGACTCCCTAAAGGTGAATCTCAATGGCAGGCACCTAAAGTCATTGCAGATACACCGTGGCGTGGTGAAGGAAATCCTGTGGTCTGGCAGGGACCGAATAATATTGTATGGTTGTTTTATGTAGTTCGCTATGGTGATACCTGGTGCACTTCGCATATCCATTATAAAATCTCTACAGATGATGCAAATACCTGGTCAGACTCTGCTTTACTGACACTTGAACCGGGGACATTAGTTCGTTGTAAACCACTTTTATTGAAGGATGACAAATTTATTCTCCCTATATATCGTGAAACGGGGAATGACCCTGAATTACTTGCCCCTGATACAAGTTCCGTGTTCTTTATACATGATTTGAAAACTCATACATGGACGCAGAGTAATTATGTCCGTTCGCGTATCGGGAACTTACAACCTTCCGTAGTTGCGTTGAGTGATACACATTTGCTTGCATATTGCCGTAGAGGTGGAGGATATACTCCCATGCCTGATGGATTTATTGTAAAGACAGAATCATTCGACGCAGGCAAGACATGGACAGACGGCGTGGACACAGAGTTTGTGAACCCGAATGCAGCAGTGGATTTGTTGAAACTCAAGAATGGACATCTTCTTTTGTTTTATAACAACACTATTATTGATAGAAGTCCTTTATCTGTGGCTATTTCAATGGACGATGGCAAAACCTGGGAAATAAAAAGAGACCTCGTGCGTGGAGATGATTCTTATGCCTATCCGTATTCCATACAACTGAATGATGGGCGAATTGCATTGGTGTTTACTTCACATGAACGAAGTGAGATTAACCTTGCCATCTTTACAGAAGAACAACTGATTCAATGGAAAGAACGGGACAAATAACCCACATATAAGGACTATAAAATGATTACTGCTACTTTACTCTCATTACATTTTTTTCTTTTCCATGCTATTTCCTTTGTAAATGCTTATGAATGGGGTGAATGGAAAGTGCCAGAAGACGGCAACTATACAGTCTGGGTCTGGGCAGAGAAGGAGACAAAAGGTGAAGTCAATATCGGGACTCAAAAATTTGAATTTACAGCCCCCAAAAAAGAGGAGAAGAAAGGTAGAGAGGTTAAGCCCAATTATGCGTGGATAAAATTAAATTCTTTATCCCTAAAAAAAGGTGAGGCGATACCGGTTCGTGGGAGTGAGCATGTAGCAAGTATTGCTTTGTCCAATCAATCGGAATTTCAGCCTGATGGTTGCTGTGAATATGGAAGGGTTTTACAAGACCCAGCACGAGTAGAAGATTCTCGTGTAGATATCTGTCGCGACACAAACACTATTTTCTCTCCACTACATTTTGACGATTTGTCCACATGGGAAACATTTGCGAATACTCTTCGTAAAACAATATCTATTGCATGTGGTATATTTCCTGTCCGAGAGAAGTGCCCTTTGAATGTTCACATTTTTGATAAATTTCAGGGAGATGGGTTTACCGTAGAGAAGGTATATTTTGAATCTGTGCCGGGTTACTATGTAACAGGCAATTTGTATCGCCCTGTGAAAGAGGGCAAACATCCGGGGGTCTTATGCCCGCATGGACATTGGAAAGAGGGGAGATTTGAAAATTCTAATATAGGTTCAGTACCAGGTCGTTGCATTACATTAGCCCGAATGGGGTTTGTTGCATTTAGTTATGACATGATTGGGTATAATGATTCTCAACAACTACCCCACAATTGGGGAACAAATGTCTTAAAACTCTGGGGGATTCATCCCTGTGCCGTGCAGTTGTGGAATAGTATCCGTGCTCTGGATTTTCTGCAAAGTTTGCCTGATGTAGACCCTGAACAAATTGCATGCACAGGTGCCTCAGGTGGTGGAACACAAACCTTTCTATTAACAGCGGTTGAACCGCGGGTTAAAGTTTCCGCACCTGTGAATATGATTTCTTGTTCTATGCAAGGGGGGTGTATCTGTGAGAATGCACCTTTAATTCGCAGGCAGGCTTGTAATATGGAGATTGGTGCACTTATGGCTCCCCGTCCTATGATACTTGTCTCGGCTAATGGAGACTGGACCTGGGCTACACCACGTATTGAATATCCTTCAATACGAAGCATATATCAACTGTATGGGAAGGAACAGAATGTAGAAACGCAACAAATTGTATCAGCACATAATTACAACAAATCCAGTCGTGAAGTGGTATATCGCTTTTTTGGTAAACAATTTTTCCCGGAAAAAGATTGGTCGCAGTTTACAGAACCAGACTTTGAAATTCCTCCTAAACAATCTTTGCGCGTCTTCACAGATGAACAAATTGAAGAAATAAAAAAGACCACCCCAGACGAGGTATTAAAACGCTTTGTTCAGGAAAAGAAGGAACTGCGTGAAAAATATATCTCTGCAAAGGTGGAGCAAGTAAAAGAATTTCGTGAGAAAGATGGCTCTACCCTCGCAATTGTAACAGGTGCGACAGTTCCCTCTGTGAACGATGTGCAGGGAACATGTATATCTATGAATAAGAAACCATCATTTGTTTTGGAGCGATGGATCCTGTCGCGAACAAAAGTGCATGACCAGGTGCCCTTGCTACTTTACAGGTCTTATGAGCCTCAGCCACAAAAGGTAGTGCTACTTGCTCATCATGAAAGTAAAAGTTATTTTATAAATCCTGACGGAACTTTGAATAGTGCAGTTCAAAATCTTATGCAGAAGGGATATGCTATTGCTATGATAGACCTTTTCATGACAGGAGAACATCAATCGCCCTGGGAAAAGGTAACACGGGAAGAGACATCGTCATTCCTTGATACCTTCCTTAATACCCAACCTGCGGAACAGGTGCAAGACATCATAACATCGTTAGTATGGTTAAGTTCTCGCAGGGACTTGGAATCGCCTATTACTTTAGTAGGTATGGGCAATGCAGGAGTGCTGTCTCTGTTTGCAGGTGCACTTTGCGACAAAGCGAATCCCATCTTTGCCGACTTAAATAATCTTGACCTGACAGATGATTCAATTTGGGAACAGTATCTCTATATGCCTTGTATCCGCAGTATCGGAGATATTCAGAATGCCCTCTGGTGGATTATACCTGAACGGACTTGTTCTGTATTCCATGTCCATCCTAACCTATCTTTCTATGCACCTGTAAATATCCAATCACAGATTAATGATTTGAACGATGTTGCAGCACTAATAAATTAAAAATGGTGAAAATGAACGAGAACAAGCCATTAAAAATAATCCATATAACAGATTTACATTTTTTCTGTTTCCCTGAAAAAATATCACAGTTGCTCAATAAGCGGATATTAGGTTGTCTGAATTGGAAGTTTAACCGCAAAAGGCGATTTGATTTTGAAGCAATAGACCAATTTTTGAATCTGCTGAAAGCATATAAAAATGCGGTGGTTCTTGTTTCAGGCGATTTGACTGTAACAGCCCTTGAAGAAGAATTTTATTATGCTAAAAAATTCATAGACAAAATTAAAGAGATGGGTTTTCCTGTGTTTGTGATACCGGGAAATCACGATTACTACACTTATGAGGCAGTTAGAAAAAAACGATGTGAAAAAATAGTTTCTGAATATATAATTCCAAATGATGATGTAGCCATGACCTATTTGTCGGATAATACACCGTTAATATTCCTGCATACTGTCCGTCCAAATTTCCTTACTTCTCGGGGTGAGATTAGTTTGAAACAGATACAACAACTTAAAGATATATTACAGGAAATAGATAAGCCTACAGTTATATGTGCACACTATCCTGTTTTACATCATACACCTGAATATTATTCTTCCTATTCTCGCAAATTAAAGAATTCAAACCATCTCAGGGAAGTGCTTATCCAGACGAAAGTGCCATTATTATATGTTGCTGGACATGTTCATCGTTACAGTTTTTCAAGGGACAGAGGTAATCCTCTGGTGCAGTATCTTATTTCGCCTGCACTATTTTACAATCACGAGAGAAGTGGTGGATTTAGTGAAATAACTATCCAAAATGGTGAATTTAATGTATCCTTAAAATCAATCTATGAATAAAAAGATAGGGAGTGAGTAGATGGGACAACTGACGCGTCGTGACTTTTTTAAGATTGCTGGATTATCAATTCCCTGTATCAGTCTTGCGGGTAGTTCTCAAATACCTCCTTTTATAATGTCCTCAAACCGTATCCCTGTAATTGATATTACAGACTTATATCATCCGCCACAAGATTTTGGCGATACTCTTGATTTAATTCTGCCTTATGCTATACCTGAGATTGATTTGCTGGGCATATTACTGGATGTTACGGACAGGTATCGTAAAAAATATATGGGCGACGAACAGCAACAGTATGCGGACTTAACCGGTGGTAGGGAACCAGGTGTTATTCCTGTGTGGCAGTTGAACTATCTATTTAATAGTTCTGTCCCGTGTGCACCCTGTCCCTTTGTGCCTCTTGCACGAACAACAGATCCACAGACTATTCGTGGAGAATTTGAAAATTGGGGGATACAACTTTTTAAATCACTGCTTGAACATTCACCACAAGCAGTAGAGATAGTTTCTTTTGGTTCTGCACGACCTATTGCAGTTGCACTGAATCAATTTCCAGAATTACTGCATAAAAAGGTAAGCCGCATTCACCTTTGTGCAGGCTCCTATCCGCCAGGTAAAATGTTAGAATGGAATGTTAAATTAGACCCCGAAGCATTCATTCGCGTCTTGTCATCAGATTTACCCATCTGGCTCTATCCCTGTGCAAGCGAAGGTAATGCCTTTGCTTATGGGAATTACAATACCTATTGGCGTATGCCCAATCTGGAATTTTTGAAAGAGATAGACCCACGCTTGCTTCGGTTCCTTGTCTATTCGCATAGCCGTTCCAGCCGTGTTGATTTTTTGCAAGTTCTGGAAGAAGAACCCAACGAGGAAGCGAAAACAACCCTATTCCAATGCATTCATCATGTCTGGGAAACAGATGTCTGGTTAGAAGTTACAAAGCGACTTCTCGTTCAGCGTGCAAATGGAAGTTATCGAATTATTTTACCGACTGAACGCAAGCCCTCAGACCTGGTAATTTCAGGTTCATTTATCCCTACTCACATAAAGCCGTTATCAGATGGCAACTTTGAGATAGAGCCAAATTCCTCTGCCACACCTCACCGAATATTCTACCGACCTGACCCTGCAAAACACCAGTCTGCTCTATGCGAGGCTCTACCAGAACTATACAAATCATTTAAAACTATTTGTCAAAAGTATGACACATAAACTAAACTATCATTAAACAATGTAATACATGCTGTAGAAAAACAAACTAAAATGAGGATAATCTTAATATGAGTTATTTAAGGACGGTTTCTATTTTTGCACTATTTGTAATTATGTCTGCCTCGCTTAATTATGCACATTCAGCAGAGGCAACAATTGCACCGGACAGAATGCTCGTGATAGATGGACAACGAACCTTTATTTTAGGGCTTTATAGTCCAAAGTTAGACGATTTAAATGAATTGCAACTTCTTTCTGATGCAGGATTCAATTTGGTATCTATCGCACCTGATGAAAAACAACTTTCTGATGTCCAGAATCATAAATTATATGCCTGGACCAATATCCATTCGGCTATTGCTTCACCTGACCCCGAGACACGCAAACAAAAATTAACAGATTTGATAAATCTATGTGCAAAAAACCCCGCCTTCCTTGTATGGGAAATGCCCGACGAGGTGTTATGGAATGTTTACCAGAATACCTATATAACGAAGCAAAGTAAGGAGCCTAAAGCAATTAAGGAAAAATTGAACAAGATAAGTGATGAACCATTGCGAAAAGAGTTAGAAGGGAAATTACAAAAAGCATTAGAAAATTATCGTCGTAGCCTATGGCAAGAAGGAGAACAATTGGTAGCCGAAATATGGGAGCAATTGGGAGAAAAGTCCCCCTTTGCAGAAATATCTATGGCAAACATTGAACAAACAAAAACAAAAGAGTTGGATAAACTTCATCAGGCTTATGCACTTATTAAGGAGTTGGATAAAAATCATCCTATCTGGATGAATCATGCACCGCGGAATTCAATGGAAAGCCTTCACAAATTTAGTGAGTGTGCAGATATTGTTGGCTGTGATATTTACCCTGTGCCGCTACATCCCAATTTACGGCATTCCGATTTAGCAGACCAAACCCTGGCTTCCGTAGGTGCATATACGCGTCGCATGCAGGCGATAGACCCGAAAAAACCTGTATGGATGGTGATTCAAGGATTTGACTGGGGCATGCTACAAGGAGATGTATATGAGCGTAGTGGCAGCGAGCAGAAAGGATTTCGTCCACCTACCTTAGAAGAAATTCGCTTCATGGGATTTGACTGTATCGTGAACGGAGCACGCGGTATCCTATTTTGGGGCACATACTATGTTCCACGCGATATGCAACTCTGGAATGATTTGATAACCTTTGCAAAAGAAATCAAATCACTGCAACCTGTGCTTTCCGCAGAAGACTCACTACAGCCTGTCACGATAAAACAAGATGAAATATTTGGTTCAGGCGACCGTGGCGTTATTGCTCTGGTGAAAATCCATCAAGAGAAGCCCTGTATTATACTTGTCAATGAATGGCACGAATGCGGTATCCGCTATCATTTAAGTTCACCTGCTCTCCAATCTGGTCAGAAATATCGTGAGCGTTATACACAAGCAGAAACAGAGGTGGTAGACAATACACTAACTTACGGAATAGAACTGCATGGCGTCCAGGTCTGGGAACCAATGGATTAAATCCTATTACAAAGAATTTTTTCTGTAAGACTTCTGTCCACTAAAAGTCTTAGAAGAATTTTTTGAGACATTGTGATAGACGATGCAATATCATTTCTTTTGTAGAGGTAGATAGCAATTCAACTTATTTTCATTTATTATATCTGCAATATTAATAATGTTTTAAACATCCAATCCAATATTTACTGAAATCAAAGAGTTATAGTATGTGGAATTCTAAAGGGAAAAACGATGGCAAATTCTAAATACTATAAAACCAAACCTTATAGACAGTATATTAGAAGAGATATTGTTTGTTTGTGGAGGTATCGGGTTTTTAAGGCGTATAGCCATACGCCCCTACATTCCAGAAATTTCAAATAGACCCCATCTCGAATATATAACTCGAATATATAAATAGATATAACCCAAAAACTCCTCACCTTGCAAAGGGGAGGGGTCGCGTAGCGACGGAGGGGTTTTTCCTTTTAACAAAGTGAATTTAATACCCCCCATAAGGACTCACTCGCAGTAGGAAGTAAAACTGAATATCTGTGTTACACCCCCTCTAACGACTCCCCCTTCTGAAAAGGGGGAGAGTTTTTGTTCTCCTCGTATTTTAACTTTGGTGCTTTCTTTTGAGTTATCTATGGGTTTATCCAGAATATATTACTGTATGTTGGTAGATTCATCATCACTACAAATTATGGATTCAACATAACTTGCGTTTTGTAGGGGCGTATTGCATACGCCCTCTTTTTATTACCCTTTTAGCAAGGTAGCGATAGAAAAGAGTATTGTCTGTATAAGAAGGCAACTCGCAAGGGGTCTTTAAAGGGTACCACGAGCGCCCACGCTCGTGGAGTTGCCACTCGGGCAAAGTTTTAAGAGCTATAACAACATCCCTACATGCTATACCCTACAACCTTCAACATAGTTTTATTAAAAAAACATTCTTAAATACAGTTCAACTCAACATAAAAGAAAAACCCAAAAAACTCCTCACCTTGCAAAGGGGAGGTGTCGCATTAGCGACGGAGGGGTTTTTCCTTTTAACAAAGTGAATTGAATACCCACTATAAGGACCCATTCACAGTAGGAAGTAAAATTGAATATCTGTGTTACACCCCCTATAACGACTCCCCCTTCTGAAAAGGGGGAGAGT
>CAZJTZ010000039.1:0-22409 GCA_964549105.1 uncultured Nitrospirales bacterium | reverse complement strand
TACGATTCCCTGCACCATCTACTACCACTACATCAAAATAATAAACTCCTTCTTCCGTAAATCCACTAAAATTTATACTGCCATTCGGAGTATTTGTAGAATACAAATTAGCATATCCCCAGGCACCTCCTGAACCCTGCTTTAACCATAACTCCACTCTATTCACTCCACTGGTAGTATCTGCCGCTCCTGTGTAACTTATTGTTACTGGGAAGGTATTCGTAAAGCCTGTGGAAGTAGTTACTTCAGACACAGTTGGAGCATCCATCATAATCCCTCCTCCTGCATGCGTCCCGCTGTTGGGCGTACCAATTAGATTCCCATTTGAATCTCTTACATTAGATACTGTAATCGTTATATCTCCACCTTGAATCATCTCACCTGATGCCCATGTAAGACGATAAGTAGCCCCAGAGACAAATGCCACACTTGAAGGATTTGTAGCAATTGTCCCTTTACCTGTGCCAGATATAGCATAGTTCGTTGCTGTTGTCACACCCGCACCCATCGCCTCGCTAAAAGTAACATCTACTTGACGAGGACCAAATACATGAACATTGGATACGGTAGGTAGAACTAGATCAAAGTCATAAGCCTGCCCAGAAGTATAAGCCTTTGGATATAAGGCATAATTCTGGAAATGAACCATATCATTAGCAGACGAAACATCTAAGCGAACTGTTCCTAATCCACTTAAACTATCTAATGTAACCGTCCGTTTGTTATTCACAATAGTCAGGTTATCTACATAATGTCTATCATTGGCACCTCCTGTAGCAGCAAAGAAACTAATAGCCCAGTCAGATTGTGGTGCCCATCCTGGTATTCTTACATGTGCACGAGGGACAAATCCGTTACCAACATCTGTTTGATAAACAGAGCAAATCCCATCTTGCGTGACTCTGACTCGTATAGGGATATATGAACTACTTCGGATATCGTTTAATTTTACTCTTTTAAGTTCTATCCCATTGTATTTAATAATCAATGCAGGTGTAAATTCATTACCATTATCATAAGTATCAAACTGGATTGTTAAACCATTCCAAACCCCCATCCACCCATAGGGATTATCACTTTTGCCATAGCAAAAGCATAAGCCATCGGCACTACTACCATCAAAAATTCTTACATCAAAACCTGCGGTAAAACTGTTTAGGACCTCGGTAGGTGTAAAATACCATGCTCCCCATTGACTGTTTACATTTTCTGTAAGTTTGAGAACGCCGCCATTAATTGCAGCGTTATTTACTAATGTCCCAATGCCTGGTGAAGAGGCGAATGTTTCGTTTATATTTACAGTTGGATTTGAAACAGATTGAATAGTGGCATTTGCAGTCCCTGTACTGGTTAAAGCAAAATCTCCTGTATCTACATTATACATAGGCTCGCTAAATACTGCAGAATACTGGACACTGCTCGTGCCAGATATAACTGGGTTTGTACTGAGCCGAGTTATACTACTAACTGATGGGTCATAAGCGTATAAACTTAATCGGTCCACTCTATGATATTCATACTCGCCACCTGTTCTACCGCCAAGTGCTATTTTCCATGATGCAGGTGGATTCCAACCTGCAATAGTTGTTGGACCAATCCTTCGAGAACCATTAAACCATACCTCTACAACTGCTCCACCGGAAGCAGCGTCCCGTCTTACCCTTACACTCAATGTTCTCCATCCACCTTTTAAGTCTGTAGCACCGACAGAGGCAAGGGTTGTATTATTATATGCTAATTCAATAACATTAAATGTATAGGTTCGTAATCGCACAGCTAAGCCAGGGATATAATCACCCGTTTCACCCAAATATGTAGGGTCACCGTCAATATCGCTATAACTGAAACTTATGCCATCTGCAGCATTTGCACTCCCTTCTGCCATATATACATCACACTTAAAATCAAATGAATACATCGCAATACCTGGTGAAAAAACCCATGCTCCATATTGGCCACCCGAATTTGGTGTAAGTTGAAGCGTATTGTTTGTAATAGAAGCGCTGCCATAAAGGGTGCCACCGCCATAACTGGCATCATATCCATCAAAATCACTATATAATGGTAAATTGCTGGTCGTATAAAAGTTATTAAAATAAGAGTTGGGTATCACCTGTTTGCTAACCCCTGGTCCTTCAAACGATAGACTCGCTCTGGCACCTCCACCTCCTTCATAATACTGCATTTCAAAAGAGTGAGGTCCCACATTAAGAGACAAAGGACCTGTGCTGTATTCACCTATTCCTCCCCATTGGTTTATCCTCAATACACCATCAATATATAATCGGACACCGTCATCTGTATAAGTGTAGAAAGTCCAATTGCCTGCGGTAGGAATGTAGATAGTTCCGCTCCATTTTACTGCAAAATTATCTGCATTCGATTGCATACCAGGAACATCTGTTGCACCTGTTCCCCAATTATAATTTATGTAGGGCTCATAGCGAGTATATCTCAAGTTTGCAGAATTAAATGCGTCTGCAGGTGGAAGACCACCTGTAAATACAAAATACTCTGCTAGCACATCTGAGTAAGAACTCAATGGAAATAAAACTGCCAACATTAAAACAATTAAAATAGATGGTATTATATCTTTTCTCATGGTTAACTCCTTCCCATTAAATACATACAATAACTTTAATATCATTAAGTCTAAAAATAGTAATTATAAGTATAGCAAAAGAATATGTATATATCCAATATTATTTTAAACAAGTAAATTAATTACTATCCATTAAAAAATTAAGGAAAAGATTTCTCGCTTCGCTCGGAATAACAGAAAAAGAGATTAAAATAACAGGTAAAGGTCCTAATGATAGAAGAGTAGGGTTTTAGATTTACGGTAAAAACAGAAAGAAAGTAGGGGCTGTTCAAAAAGTCTTTTTTTGTCAGCACGGACACTCTCGCTACCTTTTAAAACGCTATCCATCTGGCAAGACTGTATTTTTTTGCGTCTCTTTGTTGTTCTTTACAGTTTATCTCTTAAACTCAGAAAACCAAAGATAGAGAGCGATTCTTACTCTTCCTTTTACAACTAAATTATTTTCCCAGAAGTTCTTTAATAATAATCTAACAAAAGGGAAATATTAATATTTTGAGTTGGGCATGGGTATTGTTGGGGTTTCTGCATGAACACGAACGCGATAAAAATGGGCAAGAGCATTGATATACAAAGCCATAGTTTCAATGGAAATGCCTGTGGAATCAACCTCTGGCTCAGAAGAAGTTGAAATATCAAGGTAGGGTGTGTCTGAATTGCGGGAACGAGCCCGAATCCCATACGGAATAACACCAACCAATTTGCGAGGTGATAAGCCTGTCTTTATGTAAGGATGTGCGTAGGAGGGTAAATTTTTTGTTCCCAGTCCTTCAATAAAGCAAATACCGTAAGGATTGACTCCCAAAATCCAATTGATGTGGTCAAAGAATAATTTTTTGGTCGTGTCGTCCGGTAGAAATCGGAATGCCTTTCCTGCAAGTTGAGCAATCTGGAGTATATGAATATTTATCCCTTTTAATTCTTCTCCCTCGTGTAGGGTTACTCCAAAGTAATCGGGTTCGGAATCTTTTTTCATGGGACAAATTCCAAACGGATTTTCATCTACCTGTTCTGTATAAAATTGAACTGCGTCTTTTAATGCCTGCACTAATTGAAATGTTTTGCCATCGTAAGTTAACGAGTCGTATCGTGGTATGGTTTCGCACACGAGAAGCAAATTGTCAGGAATAATTGATTGCAATAGAGAGGTATCCGTTTCTTTTATTTCTCCAAGAAAGGTAAGAGCCGTGAAAAGCCCCGGCGTTTTCTTGCCCTGTTCTATCATGGATTTAGCCATTTTATCTGTTAAGCCAATATACGGATTTTCTGACCCGGACCAGGTAGTCATATAGGCAGTATAGCCGAGAGCAGAGATAACTGCGTCTTCATCATTAGAAGATTCTGTAATAGGGCGTTCATCACCGGTATTTATCTGATTGTCTGTTTCCTGTTCTGGCTTTTTGACTTCCGTTGTTCTGGAAATGATATTTCCAAGCAGTGTTCCATCTTCTCTTATGCGATTAGTAATATACTTCACACCCCATAACACTTCATCTCGAAATTGTGAAGCCAACTCAGGGTTTTTCAGCAATCGCCATTTACAGATATTATGACTTTCCACCAGATAATTTAAGCAAAGAGCCGATTGGGTTTTGCTGTAAGTTTCTCCGTTGTGCCATGCCCCTACTAACGATTTCCCTTCGTAAGAATCGTCTGCATGACAGAGGTCATGAATACCCTCTACTGCCATTCCACAACGATGTATTCGTATCCCTTCTAATACTCTGGAAATAGTCTTTTCCCAGAGCAAGTCTTTTCCTATCATAAATGAAGGGCTGTAATATCTCTCTCCACCCATGAGTACCGTAATCCGATAAATTCCTTCTACATCGTAATCTGTAAAATCGCCACGATAATACCATCTCCCCCAATCCGATTTATGAGTGCCAATAATCCGCTTTGGCTCTTTGAAGTCAATCTTCTTTACTTCATTATCGGAATCATCTAAAAGATATGCTTTTATCTCTTCAGGTTTGAAATTTGTTGCGAGAACACACGCCTTCGGATAAAGCAGGTCATAACCGACTTGATTTACAAAGATTTCTGCCGATTTGGACTGTTCCACTATCCCGGTAAAATTTGCTTCATCCCACCATACTGTCCCTGAGGGAGTTAATTCGGAGGTAAGTTGAAACTTTATTGCGGTAGCACCTTGAGGAACCTGAGTTTCAGAAAGCACAAATCGTTTCCATTCCGAATTGGTAGTTTCTACAAATTTGAGTTCCTTGCTGTCAATAGGTTGATTCTCCTTTACCCATTGAATAGCGGCTTTTGACAGGAATGAGCCACGGTAGGAGATACTTCCTGTGATAGAAACCATACCGATAGGTAGAGGAATTGCATTGGTGCTAACGGTTATGTTTCCTTTTCCGTCTATCCGAAGTGAGCCCTTACCAGAGAGAAATACTTCCTTATCTATCTGAATCTTGTTATCTGGCATTTCAGGAGAAACATTCCACCCACCTAATTCTGCGGTATTCTCTTCTTTGCTGTCCAGAGGCTCAAAACTCCCATTATAAAGGAGTGGAATTGTTTCCCAGATATAATCCTCTCCCTCTGGATTGGGTTGAGACACTTCTTCAGAAATAGCAAGGTTCGTTATAAAAAAAAGGATAAAAGAAGCCATTAATAAAATATACAACGGCCTTTTCTTTATGCGTAGCAAATTCATACACATACCTCATTAAAAGTTTTATCAAATAATCTTATGAAATGGGGAATGGGGGTTCGTTTTGTATTTCTTTGATAAGTCCACTTGCGACTTCTTCTTGTTCGGGTGTCCCACTAATAGCCAGCCAGACAGCACCTTCTGCCCCGTATATGCCTCCACCACCAATCAGCGCAGCCGTAGCACCTGTAAGCAATTTAATAGCGTCCAATTCTGTAAATACTTCGCCCGGCAAAGGCATCAAACGAGGTGCCTGCGAAGGAGTCGTATTTATTTTAAGGGCAATAGCATCAAGGTTTCCATATACTCGTTTTTCAAGTCCAACCGGAACAATAAGACGAACCCTACGACCAATGACCGCGGGGATGATTGTCCCCGTAGTGCCTCCCATAGGGTGTGCAACAAATACACCTGCTCGCCGATTTTCCATATCCAGAGCATTTGCCCCTTTCAAGATGATGTCCCCAAAATCCAGTTCATGAACTATATCGAAGAAAATTTTATTGCGTTGCCATTTTCCTTTGATTAGAATAACATCGCCAATAAAAGAAGCTTCGTCAGAGGCTTTCTCACTTTCAGTTAGAGAAAAACCTGGGGGCAATGTTGCTCCACGAAAAAAGCGTTTCTTGGGAAAAGGTTCATCATAACCCAGATATTTTAAGATTTCTTCCGCAATATATCCATTTGTTGTTCCTCCAACAATAACAAGAGTGTGAGAACTTATTGCCTTTTGTATCTCTGGATGTCGAAGCATGCCTTTAGCAATTAGTCGTTTACATGCAGATACAGTTAAAGATACTTGTATCATTGAACTATTATCTCCTTGTTAGGATTGTTTTTGAAATGCTACTAAGAAGTAGTATAAATTATAAATCATACTTATTATAGTAGGACAAAATGGGTATCACAAACACAAGTGTAAACAAAACAAGAATTAACAAATAAGCATAAAAAGAAAAGGAAATTGTTATGTCAGGTCTTCGGGTTACAGTGTGGAATGAAGGTGTACATGAGAAGGTTAGTGAAAAGGTTCAGTCTGTATACCCCAATTCGATTGGAAATCAGATAGCACAATATCTGGAAAAACAGCAAGGTATTGCCAGCGTTCGAGTCGTACAGCTAGATGACCCGGAACAAGGATTGTCTGATGAAATTTTAGCGACAACGGATGTAATGACCTGGTGGGGACATGTAGCACATGATAAGGTAACAGAGGAAAACGCAGAGAAAGTCCAGAAACGCGTCCTGGATGGAATGGGTCTGGTCGTATTACATTCAGGACATGTATCCAAGCCTTTCCGCAAGTTGATGGGCACAGGCTGTATGCTGAAATGGCGTGAATGGAAAGGAATAGGCGAACGGGAACGAATCTGGGTGGTTGACCCGGCTCATCCCATTGCAAATGGCATACCCGAATATATCGAACTGGAACATTCCGAAATGTATGGCGAACATTTTGATATACCTCAACCCGACCAACTTGTATTTATTAGTTGGTATCAAGGGGGAGAAGTATTTCGTAGTGGATGTTGCTGGCACCGTGGTTTAGGTAAGGTGTTCTATTTCAGTCCCGGACATGAAACCTTCCCAATTTATTACAACGAACATATATTAAAAATTATTTATAATGCAGTAGCATGGTGCGCTCCCACAAAACCCATTACAGGCATCTATCGTGGCAATTTTGACCCACCTCTTGAAACAATAGGAGAATAAAACAATGGGAAAAAAGATATTCAGAAACGCACTATTTTTACTGTGGATGGTTAGTGTTATTTCCCTTATTCCGGTGTTCCCGTCCCATTCAGAGGACACAGAAAAACCTGTCCCATTGTGGAAAAAGGCAGAAATATTTCAGCAAGACATGGAAGAACGGTTTTTGTTAAACGGACAAGCCTTGTGCAAATTAACACTGCCCAAAGATGGAAAAGGCTTGTCATATAATATGCCTGACAATGCCTATATGACAGGTATCTATGTCGGCACATTATCAATGAAATACCTCATAACAAAAGATGAGAAAGATAAAGAAAAATTGATTCAGTCCATTAAAGGGCTGAATCATCTATGCCGTGTAAGTGGTGAGCCGGGCCTACTTGCCCGGGCAGCCATTCCAGCCGATTCACCATGGGAAGATAACGGAATATGGCGACTCTCACCAGACAAAAAATACAAGTGGCGAGGAGATGTCAGTAGCGACCAGGTAGATGGAGTGATGTTCGGTTTTTCCTGGGCTTATGACACTATCCCGGATGAAGATATACGGAAAGAAATCGCAAAAGATGTTACAGACATAGTGGAACACATTTTGAAAAATGATTTGAGAATTATAGATGTGGATGGCAAACCCACTGTCTGGGGAAGATATTTCCCGCAATATGTAAAACTTGAACCTCTAAATGCTTTACTGTGGCTACAAACACTAAAAGTGGCACATCAAGTCTCCGGCAACAATAAATATGCAGAACTATATAAAAAATATGCCATTGAAATGAAATATGCAGAAATGGCTATCCACTCACGACGAAATCTTGACCCAACCCGCAAAGGTTTTGTCAATCATTCTGATGATGTTCTCTTCTTCCTCGGGATAGAACCGCTATTCCGATTGGAACAAGACCCACAAATTCGCGAATATTATATTCAATCCTTTCAACATGCCTGGGAAGGAACACCTCCTTATCCAGGGTTGAAACCCGAAGCAAATCCACTGTATTCCTTCCTGGCTGCAAAATACTTAAATGACTCCTCTGAGATAGAAAATGCAATCAATACGCTGATGTGGTTCCCTTTTTCAATCAAATGGAATCAGGATACATTAAAGAAATATGAACAACAACATGGCATCAAGTTATCCTGGAAAGTCCAGAGTCCTGAACCAGAAAAGGGAAAACCCCTCCCAATTGATAGAAGAGATAACACATGGTCCGCATGGGTACAAGACCCCTATTTATACCATGGCGACCCGATGGAAGATTCACCCGTAGAATACAACGGACATGATTTCCTCTTAGGCTATTGGCTTGGCAGATATTATAGTTTTATACCTCCAGACAAATAGAAACATTCTTTAAATCTAACAACTTACTCCATAAAAATATCATTTTGGGTCTTCTGTATATTTTTATCCTTTATCTCCAATATATAATGATATAATTAACAAAATATAATGTTTTTAAAATAAGTGATTAGATAAAAATGTTTAATGTAGTTTGTTTGTTGACCTTACTTTATTCAGGGAACTTACCGGCAAATCAGGATACTTTCCAACAATTAAAAACGGAACATGCGATAATTTTTTACATGCAAGCAGAGAAAAAGGAGGCAGAACTTTCGGGGAAGGTCATAGAATCAGCATGGACGGAATATTTACAACATTTACCCATAACGAATACAGAACCTGTACAGGTCTGGATTGTTCGCACCTCAGAAGATTTTGTTTCCATGTCTTATGGTCGTTCACCATTCTTATTTAGTGGTGTGGCAAGACCAGGCTCTGGAATAATTATTATCAAGGCACCTCGATTACGAACATGGGGCGAAGACTTTGCAGGAACATTACGCCACGAACTCGTCCATGTGTTTTTGAGCCGTGCTGGACTGGAAGACCAACTCCCCCTCTGGTTTAATGAAGGGCTTGCCATGTTTCTTGCCAATGAATATTATTGGAGTGCCGGACTCCGCATGTCTCAAATTGTGCTAACCTATCGTTTGATTGAATACCGCAACCTGGACCGCGAACTTATGCTTACTACCACGCCTGATACCACAAGTAGTGCCTATATTCAATCCTTGTCTATGATTCAATACTTATGGAAACAATTAGGCGAAGAAAAATTCTGGAAAATGGTAAATAATTGCAAAGAAAAAAGTTTTGTAGAATCGTTGCGAGAAGTTGGTGGGATGAGTTTGGACGAGTTCTGGAATGGTTATCGTAGGTCCTTGTGGATAGTTACACTTATTGGCACTTTGACAACAGGCTCTATCTTTACTCCTATTGCCGTCCTTGCCGTGATAGTTTTCCTGTGGGTATGGCGAAGGAATCGCAGAAAGTTGAAGGCATGGGAAGAAGAAGAGGAAGAAGATGAACAATTAGGAATACACCCTATCCCATGGGAGCATCTAACTCAGGAACCCTACGACTGGGAAATGGATGATGATGACGAATAGATTATTACAACTTCTTTTGGTCAACTAAATTAATGCATTAAAGGTTCCAATTAGAGTGGCAAATATTCTTTAACCTGGACAAATCAAGAAGGGATGCAAATTATGCAGCGGGAGAGTATGGATGAGGTGGAAAATCATCGTCTTTTCCCTTTGTCCATATATCAGGAGTTAAAGGTGCTAATCCATAAGCAGAGCGAGCCCTGTCGCATTTAGGTTCGGGATGCCCATTTTTGTATGATGGCTCTAATTCTCTGCAAACTGAGGGTCTCCGCTCATAAATTTCACAAAAGACCTGCTTACCAATTGTTCCTGACAAAGCAATACAACGGGGGTTAGACTGATTTGTTCCTTTCATAACACAACGGAAAGCATTCAAATCTTCACGCCATTCTTCAGGAACACCCTCAGGCTGGCTATCATCTCTCTCTCGCCAATAGAAAGAAACGCGATAAAAGGCACAACACGCTCCACAAGTCAAGCATGGATTTATCAAATTACTATTCGCAGTCTCTACTTTATGTTCTTCCAATTTATATTCTCTATTATCTCATGGAAGTAATCTTTTGGATTAGCCATAAAAAAATTTTGTTTATATAGTTAGCATGAAAAAGGCAGGATTCTAACCTTCTTTGGCTTGAGTTTCCCAGATTTGGTTCTTTTCTTTCTGGCACTCTTCTTCTAATTTTTGAATTTCTTGGCTTAACTCTGACTTTAATGCCTCTAATTCCTCATAAGTAGAAGCACTATTAAGTTTGGACTCATAAAAAATTTTAATTTCAGCGATTTTTGAATCAAATTTTCGCCTTATTTCAGCAATTTTTTCTTTTTGTTCCGGTGTCAGTTTTTTGACTTCTCCACCCATTTTATTTAACCGTTCCATAGCCAATTCATAAGCACTTTTCATACAATTTCTCCTTAAAAAGCGAATTCATCGTCTAATATAGAAGTAATAAATCTCTCAATAGAAATAGGATAATAACGGCTATCCGGTGTGATAAATAGACCAGTTGATATATCTTCCTTCCGTTCTAATTCATCCAGATTCTTCGATAAAGCAGTGTCAATATTTTCTGACAAATGTTTCACTTCCAGATATTCCAATTTACAGTCTACGGGCTTTTCGGGAAATCCTAAAAATCCGAATATACGCCCTGCAATGGATACATCAATTTCATCTTCGCCAAAAAGGTCACTATATTTGGCTTTATAGTGTGAGGGGGTTATAACGAATTGTGGGGTTACTTGTATTTTGCCTCGAACGCACAATGAACCGTAGGAAGATTCTAATGCGTCTCCGAGACAAATATAGGGCAACTCGTGATAGCCCTTAATTATCCCATATCTTGGCTTTTTGATTATCACCGTCTCATCAAAGATTCGATACATTTCTTCTCGATTTAAGGTCATGCAACATTTCCAATAGTGTAAGTTATAGTTATACCTTTCCTACTTATTATAACGCCAATCCCTCAAAAAAATCTTCCTGAAACCCTTCCCTACAATAACATAAAAAATCCTCTTTTTTGTTCAGGTATCTGCATATCCTCTGAATGGTGGATATGAGTTGAGTGGAGACATTGACGCAAGTGATACAATAAATTGGAACAGTGGTGCAGGATTTCAGCCAATTGGAACAAGTAGTAATTCATTCATAGGCAAGTTTAATGGTAATGGACATGTGATTCAGGGACTGTATATTAACCGTCCTGGACGGTTATGCTGGTGACTATGATGGAGACAAGACATGCGCTCCACATGCGTCTGACTATGACGAGCAAGATTGGACAATTGATTTAGGCAAATTATTGAGGCTGATACAATTCTTACAACCTACTGCCCCCTGACAATTATATAATAAGATAGACATCACAAATAAGAGAATAACTTATTGAAACTTTTTATTACTTTTTTAACGAAGGTATTGTTGGAAGAGTATGGTTTCTATAAGACAGTTTTTGCGAACACACTGTTTGCAACGATGTTGAACTGACTTACATATCGCAGTAATTCTTTAGTAGTCCTATGCAATAAACTCCACTATCGTGATTCCATCACTGACCTGGCTAACAGAAATCACTTTCAAATGGGCTTGAAAAGTATCGTCATCAAAAATGTTTATAAATTCTATTAACAAGGGCTCTGACAATACCATTATTCCATAGAAACATAAAAGGGAAACTTGACCTTTGCAAAAATATTTATTGAAATGAAAGGTGTCTCTCGTTTATCATGTTTCTAATAGGGATTATTTTTTAACACGAAACTATTAAACAATAGAGGGTCGAAAAGTGGAAGTCATTGATTTAAATGTTAAAGCCTATAAAAAGCAATCTCCTTTCCGTATGATTGCCATTTTTGTATTGGGTGTAGTTGTCGGATTCGCTCTATTTTACATTTACTCACAATTGAGTTCGCCACCTTCAAAAGAAATATCTATACAACCTCAAATTGTGCAACAAAAGGAACCCGGGGAAACAGAAGAGTCCACACAAAAAGAAACTCCTTCGCCTGAGCCCAAAGAAACAGAGGAACAGAAATTAGTAAAAGAATTAGAAAATATGTCTCCTCTGGTATATTTAGTGGATGAAGAGAAATTGAATGATGAGATGTTGAATGTGCTTCAACAAATTCATCCCTTTGCTGTGGCAATAAGGCATTCAGGGGAAAATGTCGACAGGGATAATTTTTTAGGCCTTCTTCAAAAAATTAGAAATGTTACTCAACAAAGTGGCTCTGATTTGCCATTATTTGCGATGAAATTCGATTTGAATTATTTACCGTCTTTCCCAGAGTTTCAAGGATTACCCAAAATTTCTGATTTCAATATGGAAACAGATATTTCTAAAATTGCGGAGGCAGGGACTTCTTACGCACAAAAGGCACGCGAACTGGGTATTTCTATGTTTTTAGGACCTATGATAGAATTGTATGTGGCAGGACGAGTGCCTGAAACCGATAAGGGCTATTACTTTGGAGACACAACAGAATCTATACAGAAGATTGGTTTATCTTTTGCACAAGGAATCTGGCAGGGAAAGGTAGTCCCTGTTATCAAAAGTTTTCCGGGCAAATCGCTGGCACAGAAAAAGGAAATAGATAATAAAACAAGTTTTGTATTGGAGGTAGATAATCCGGGGGGGGATATGAATCAAGCCATATCACAACTGGCTACATGGCTTTTCCCCTTCTCCGAAGCAGTGCATCAGGGTTTACCTGCATTGTTGGTATCGCATGTGGCTATACCCCTGTTAGACGATGAAAATCCTTACCTGCCTGCATCGGTATCACAAAAAGTGATTCAGGGTTTAATTCGTGAGAAATGGAACTATCAGGGGATAATTATTGCAGACGATATTTCGGAATATCCGTTAGATGGCTCGGAGACCTATACAGATGTGGCTTTACGAATGACAGGGGTTGGCATTGACCTAATTTGCACTTCATTAGGAGATGTAAATGAATTGACGAAGATGGTTAATGTGATTGAGCAGAATATCTCGAAGGAGGCAAAGGAAGAACGATGTATGAAGTTGGCAAAATTAGTTATGGCGGTTCGTCCTCTACCTGTGAAAAAAGAAGAAATGGCACCTTCTATGGAAGCCATTCCTCCTGCTGAGCCCACAACCTCCCCTGTGCCCACTGAAACAACTTCAATAGCACAGGGACCAGCATCCGCTTCTCCTGAAACACCAGTTGAACCACCGAAAGAAGAAATAACGCCGACTTCTCCAGATAGTACAGAGCAGCAGACCTCTTCAACAGCAGAACAGAGTCCGACTACTCCGGAAGCATCAAAAACACCTGAAACAAAGGTGGCTCAGGATTTGACACAGATTGTTACAGAAACTAAACCTATATCGGAAGAACAAACTACTGAAAAAAATTCAGTTGCCGAAGCACCAAAAGGGGAAACTGCCACCACAAAGCCAGCAGAAAAAACGCCAAAAGAAGAAACCGCAACTGAAAAACCTGTATCTGATAGCAAGGAGGAGAAAAAGGAAGAAGTAGTAAAAGAAGTAACAAAAAATGTTGAAAAAGCAGAAGTTCCAAAATCTATACAAAAGGCTCCTCAACCACCAGGAACGAAGGCAATTTATCATCAAATTGCACGGGGAGAAACTTTATACGCTATTGCACAAAGATATAATGTAAAGCCGAAAGATATTATGGCTTGGAACGGAATTGATAATCCCAATTTAATCAAGTACGGGTCTAAATTGATTATTTATGTTCCGGAAAGTATGAATGTAAGTTCTACGGGACAAAAGCCTTCATCTGTCAAAAGACCAGAAATCGCCCCCGTTTCTGTCCCAACAACCGAATCAGAAAAAAATAGCAATAATATTCAACTTCAACCTGTGGAAGAAAATTCCAAAAATGAGGAAACCGCCACAGCAGCCTCTGCTCAGGAAAAACCTTCTACACCTTCAGGCGAAATGACGATATACATAGTGAAACACGGAGATACATTAGATTCTATAGCAAGGGATACGCATGTTCCGAAAGAAGAAATTATTAAATTGAATAATTTGAAAAAACCATATATATTGCCTTCGGGAAGAAAATTGAAAGTGCCTCGTGTTCCTAAGGTGGGATTTAATTAATTAAGAATATAAAATAATAATTACTTACCCCAATTCTACTTTTTTCAGAATGAAACTATCGTTATTTGTTTGTTTCGTCGAGTAAGCAGTTAAGATAGTAGTCCACTTCCAAAAGTATAGGATTGTGCCAGTTTTGTTTTAAGGCAGAAATTATTTCCTGATAGTACCATAGCGTATCTTCTTTCCCCCCTTTGAATTGAGTCCAGACCTTATCTCCTTCTCTGCGAAAATCATGGTAAGTCGTATATAAGTTATGCCATTTGTCGCATGCGATTATTAATTTAACCTCTGCTGGCAGTTGATAACACTGTTCAATAAATTTTACTTTCCGCTCTTTCCATGGTTTTTTAGGGAAAGAAAAGGAATCGGAACATTGCTCTACATAACTTGCTACTTTCTTGCCAAATTTTTGTTCTATTTCTTCAAGCAGAGGAGCACCACCTTTATCTTCTACTGAATCGTGAAGCAATCCCCCTATAAATTGTTCCTCATCTCCACCTTCTTCTAAAACCCTGCTGGCAACACTTAATAGATGAGTAAGATAGGGAACATCTTTACCCTTACGCGTTTGTCCTTCGTGAATAGACATAGCAAACTCAATTGCAGAAAGCACTCTACTTGTATTTAATGTAATCATAGGATATTTTTGCCCCCCCTTATTGTGTTATAAGATATAATCAAAATAGCGTAATATCTTTGGGGTTATTTTTTATCTTGACATCTTTTATTTAAATACTCAATCAATCGGTCCGGTTGGTCAGTTTGTATTCCGTCTACACCCCAATTCAAGGATTCTTCCCAACACTGGGGACCATTATCATCTATAAAGACAAGGGTACCGTAATCATGACACATCTTTACAAAATTTGCACTACAAGAATCAATATTGGGAGCAACTACGGGAGGAGAATATTGTTTCAGAACATATTCAAGGTGTTTCTCAGAACCGGGGTCAGGCATGATAAAACAATCAGGACATTGTTTTTTTATTGTTTTAATATCCTTGGGACCTGCATACCAGACCACACGATATTTCATGTCATATTTATCAAGTTGTTCCAGAACTTTTTGTGGGTCGGCAGATTTCAAATCAATATAGAGACCTACTTTACCCTGGCATACCTTTAATATTTCGTCTAAGGTTGGGATTCTCTGTTCTGCAAATTCAGGGCTTACACGACTTCCAATATCAATTTGTTTCAATTCCTTTAATGTAAATTGAGATACAGAACCTTTGGCATCACGGGTATAATCATCTACTTTACCGTTGTGCATACTTACAATTTCACCATCCGCAGTAGTTCTCAAATCAACCTCTACGAAGTCAACTCCCAACTCAATTGCCTTTTGATAGGCAATCAGAGTGTTTTCTGGATAGCCTTGATGAAATCCCCGATGGGAGATGACATATACTCCGCCATGCTTTGGCGGGGGTAAAGATACCTTATCTGCCTTTGCAAAGGAAACAAAATTAAAGAAAAATAATTCAATTAAAACAATCATAGAAAATAAAAAAATTTTTCTTTTCATTCCATATCCTTTCTTTACGATAAAAAATTTCTATTTTTATTTATACATCATTGCTTCTATTAACTCGCCTACCCATTAACAAAAGAAGAAAAGTCATAAGAACAAAAATGCCGTCTGCATATTTACTATATATGTCCGTTTTGGAGTCAATTTCACCGCAGCCAAATAAATAATAAGATTTTTGTGCCTTTTTACCTGTCCCTTTTAAGGTAATTTCTGCATTCTGATTTTCCGAAGCAAACACTTTTATTTTACCTTGATACTCCTTCTCTTTCTGTGGAACAAATCGTATTTTTATAATAGCAGATTGATTTGCTAAAAGAGAAAAATTAATATCACCAGAAATAAAAAAAACCTCTTCTTCCTTTCCTTCACTGGAAGTGGGTTTTTCTAAATTTACCGAACCTGATAAAATGCCCTGTCCTGTATTAATAATACGCATCTCCTTTTCTGCAGTCTGCCCTAATTCAACAACACCAAATAAATATTCAAAATCAGGTGCAGGTTGAATAGTTAAGATAGGCAAATTATCCGTCGCCCAGACTCCTATCTCAAAAGCAGATAGGCAAAAAACAAAAAAGAACAAGCAAATAGGTATCCTTTTTTTCATTGAAACTCTCCATATATTTTTTTGCACTTAATATTATAATGCCTTCTTTATAGATTTAGTTCTCATTTGTTGATAAAAAATACCTATTAAAAAGCCAGCCTCCACATCTATGGAAGATGTGGAGGCTGTATTTCATTTAACAGTTGTATTCAGTCTTAGTTGTTCTTGGCTCTTTTTTTTCTGAGAGAAAAGAACAGAACCATACCTGTAATCGTCATAAACATAATATCACCGGTATAACTTCCCGTACCTTCTACAGGAGAACAAGATATACCCAGTATTCTCCGTTTGGGCTTCTCGCCTTCACCAACAAGTTCTACATATTTTTCTACTGCGGGTTTGATGTTATCTGACTGTAATAACAGGACTTTACCTGTATATACTTCTGCTTTCGTTGGAGTAAATTCAACTTCAATATACTTATTCTCACCCGCAGGTACTTCTATCTTACTAGAATTCTGGGGTACTACGAAAGCATCGCTTGTAGCATCAGGAACCGCATAGACATATACCGAAACAGGGACACTACCGCTGTTAATTAATTGGATTCGTTTCTGATAAGTCTTCTTAATTGCAACCTTTCCAAAATCAACCTTCTCGGGTCTAATTATCAGGTTGCCTACAACTTCTTCTCCTTTCTCCACAACCTTTACTTTCTTTTCAACCTGGGCTTGATTTCCAAAACTATCTACAGCCTTGTAAAGCAATGTATAGGTCCCTGAAACATCCGTTTTTACATTTCCTAATGTTTCGACTTCGACAAGTCCTTCACAAGCATCTTTTGCCGTAGCACCTGGTTTATAGAATGTTGTTCCTACTGTAATTTCAATTTCACTTACATTGCTCAATGGTTCTCCAACAGTTATAACAGGCGGAGTCGTATCTACTACTTGCACTGTCCGTGTTACTGGAACGGCAATATTACCCGATGCGTCTGTTACAGTATATTTCAAAGCATAATTGCCAACAGTATGAGTATCTACACTACCCGCTACTGTAACGGATAACAACCCATCGCAAGCGTCAATCGCGGTTGCTCCCGGGTCTGTAAATGCAGAACCACATTCTACTCTCATAGCATTCGCACCCAAAAGTGTAATCACCGGACGAGTCGTGTCTACTACATGGACAACCCTCTGGGCTGTAGTATTATTATTTGTGCTATCTGTCACAGAATAAACAACAGTATAATCACCTGGAACTGATGCGTTCACATTGTTCTGAACTTGAATTTGTGTAGTTAAATCACCATCAGGGATGTCTGTTGCCGTTGCACCCGCGTCTCCATACACAGACCCACACTCTACCGTTACTTCTGGGTCACCTAACAAAGTAATTACAGGTGGGGTATCGCTAATCACAACATTAACCGTTCTTACAGCAGTAACACCATTTCCAGAACTATCTGCTACCGAATACTCTAATGTATAACTACCCACCGCAGAAGCGTCAACAATACCTACAACATTAATGTTAGCCGTTAAATCGCCTTCACATACATCGGTTGCTGTCGCTCCGGGGTCTGTAAATACGCTTCCACGCTCCACTATCATCGGATTATCACCCAGTAAAGTGATTTCTGGTGGAGTAGTATCTACAATACGCACAGGCATATCTGCTGTGGATTGATTACCTTTTGCGGGTTCGGCATTATCTTCAGCCACATAACGGACTATATATTCTTTACCTGCCACAGAGGTATCTATACTCTCTACTTCATACATTGTCGCTGCTTCATATATTCCTGCGGCAGTCAGAATTTGCACCGTGCCTTCACATGTATCCGCTGCAACTGCACCTGGGTCTTCAAATACACCAACGCTGCACTCAATCTCCATCTCATCCTGGTTAAGTGTAATCACTGGACCTTGAGTGTCTTGCACATTAACATGTCTCACCTTAGTTTCTGCACTATTACCACGGCTGTCAGTAGCAGAGTATATTAAATTATAAACACCTACCTGATTCTCATAGACATAACCACTTGTAACTACTTCAACAATTCCTTCACAAGCGTCTAATGCTGTGGCACCCGGGTCTACAAATGGCGAACCACATTCATGGTCTATTATCTCTTCACCAAGTAAAGTAATTACTGGTGGAGTTGTATCTACAACATTCACAGTGCGAATTGCAGTTTGTGTGTTCCCTGTACTGTCTGTCGCTGTGTATGTAATTTGATAATTACCGGGAGCACTCGTATTTACTACAAAACTACCGCTCGGTGTAACAGTAACAGTTAAAGAGCCATCACAAGCATCGTTTGCTGTGGCACCTGGGTCTACAAATGTATTACCATCACACTCCACCGTCATTGGATTAGCACCCGTAATTGTAATCACAGGCTTTTGTGTATCTCTTACTTGAACTGTCCGCGTCGTAGTTCCGGTATTTCCCTGACTATCTACCGCTTTATAAGTTACTGTATAGAAACCCGGTTCAAGCGTGTTGACGGCCGTTGCAGAATCGTTTGTCACAGTTACATTTCCCTGACATAAATCCGTTGCCGTCGCACCGGGGTCATTGTAAACGCTGTGGCATTCCACATAAAATGGATTGGGTCCAGTTAATGTTATTACGGGTGGAGTGGTATCTACTACCTGGACTGTCCGTATCACTGGGTCAGCCGCGTTTCCTGATGCGTCTGTTGCTGTATAGGTAAGCGAATAGTTACCCACCACATTTGTATTCACACTTCCACTTACATTTACATATACATTTGTATCACAGTTATCCGCAGCAGTCGCTCCGGGGTCTACAAAAGTAGATTTGCATTCTACTGACATAGGATTTGCACCATTCAAGGTTATCACAGGTTTAGTTGTATCTACTACATGGACTATCCTTTGAGCGGTTGTCGTATTGTTCGAACTGTCTGTAACTGAATAATCAACTGTATAATCACCTACCACGGCTATATTCACATTGTTTGTTACTACAATCTGAGCAGTTAAATCGCCATCAGGAATATCCGTAGCCGTTGCACCCGCATCGTTATATGCACTACCACATTCCGTAGTTACTTCAGGGTCGCCCAATAAAGTAATTACAGGTGGTGTATCATCAATCAGTTCGCTTACTGCCACATCACTCTGCAATTCAGCACCACTTAAACGATATTTTGCATACCCAGAAAGTTGTTGCGGTCCACTGGAATCTGCCGCTGCTCTAATTCTATATGTAAATGAAGAACCATTCCCCGTTAGGTTAGGAACAAAAATGTATGCAAAGTTTAAAGTTCCTGTTGCACCATAATTCGGAACTACTGGTGGTGTCGGATTCTCAGAAGGCAGGGGTCCTTCATAAGTCCAACCCGCAGGAATAGTCTCTGCATATCCTAATGCTTGTACTGCTTCTCCACAGGGGTGGTCAGGGTCTATTCTAAAATTAATTGTTACTTCTACAACATTACCCGGCACATAATAATTATGGGTAAAACTTCGACTTACTAAAATACAGGGCACAACACCTTTTAATAATGTTTCTACCTTCGGAGAAAAAATGGAGTCGCCACATGTCCGATATACCACGGCACTGGACTTTGTTTCTGTCCCTACAACAACATCCCCACCAATTGTCACGGAACCACTCTCATCAGCAGGAACTTGAACAGTATAGGTAAATTCTACAGGAAATGTAGGGACATCTACATACGCAAATTCAAGCAAATCTGTTTGCCCTGCCGAAGGGAATACAGGAGGAGGAGTTCCAGTAGCAGCAAGGCTGACATAAGTCCAACCAGCAGGTAAGGTGTCCTGGAAACCTAATGCAGTAATATCTTGGGGTCCCTCTTTATCTATATGAATTGTTATATCTATGTTCTGACCCGGAACATAATAATCTTTGTTTACTCCTGATACGCCCGGACCGGATAGTTCACGGGTAAAGGTAAGATTTGTCGGCTCTAACTGAATTACATCAGTAGCAGGTGCACTTTCCAATTGAGGTCCTGTTAGTCTATATAGCACCGTTCCCACTAATTGTCCTGGCTCACAAATTGCCGATGGGCATGCTATCCGATAAGTAAATGTTGCAGGGAAAGAAGGAACAAAAATGTATCCAAAACTCAATGTTCCTGTCTGCCCAAAATTTGGGACTATTGGTGGTGTCGGATTCTCACTTGCCAGAGGTCCTAAATATGAAAAACCTGCTGGAATAGTCTCTTGATATCCGAGAGCCGTAATTGTTCCTTCTGTCCCATCATAATTTATGGTAACTTGAACAGATAACTCCGAGGTGCCATTGACAAAATAGCCATTGGCATCCAGGCCTGTTATCTGTTTTGTTACGGTCACTAATCCCTGGGCACTCATAGATACCACAAGCAAGCCCATCAACATCACACAAACCGATAACATTACTTGTGTGTTTCTAATACCTACAAACAATCTTCCTGCTTTCATGTTTTTGCCTCCAATGTTCATAATTTTATTAACTTAATACCTTCATTCTTTTTTCGGCTTGTAAAAAATAAAAAACTATA
This sequence comes from uncultured Nitrospirales bacterium, assembly GCA_964549105.1. Taxonomy (GTDB): domain Bacteria; phylum Hydrogenedentota; class Hydrogenedentia; order Hydrogenedentales; family Hydrogenedentaceae; genus Hydrogenedens. The sequence continues at coordinate 1,745 of CAZJTZ010000039.1, read as the reverse complement.
AAGTAAATATTACACAATTCTAACTCAATTGTCAAATAAATTTTTATCAATAGTCAATGCTAACATATATAACAATGATACATTATTTGATTTTTTTGTTTCAAAAGAGGAAAATAATTTGATTTATAAATCATGTCAACTATTCTTAGAGGAGCAAACTATGAACAAAAGTAATAAAATTACAGGCAACAAAACATGCCGAAGGGGTTTTATAAAGACGATAGCATCAGTGTCTTTAGCCTCATCTGTTCTGACAGAATTTGCATCAGCCCAGGACCCTACCCCTGCTATAAAAGGGCGAATCAAGCAATCTGTTTCTCGTTGGTGTTATGGAAAAATACCCATGCCCGAATTTTGCACTGCAGTTAAATCTATGGGCATGGTGGGTATTGACTTGCTCGACCCAAATGAGTGGAATATTGTAAAAGAGCATGGTTTGGTTTGCACAATGGCAAATGGACCCGGTTCCATAGAAAAAGGCTGGAACGACCTGTCTAATCATAATCAGTTAATTACTAATGCAGAAAAACGGCTACACGAAGTTGCTTCCGCAGGGCTTCCCAATATGATTGTTTTTTCTGGCAATCGCGGAAAAGTAGAGGATAAGGAAGGATTGGAAAATTGCGTAGCCGGGCTTAAGGAAATTCTACCCTTAGCAGAACAATTAGGCGTGAATGTAATCATGGAACTGTTAAACAGTAAGCGTGACCATAAAAATTATATGTGCGACCATACCGCATGGGGTGTAGAACTTGCGAAACGACTGGGTTCACCGCGTTTCAAATTGCTCTATGATATTTATCATGTACAAATCATGGAAGGGGATATCATTCAAACATTGCAGGACAACATTCAGTATATTGGTCATATTCACACAGGCGGCGTACCCGGTCGAAATGATATTGACGAGACACAAGAACTAAATTATCGAAGAATTTGCGAAGTCCTTGTTGAACTCAATTACACTGGATTTGTGGCTCACGAATTTATACCCAAAAATCCCGACCCGCTTCTTTCGCTTAAACGCGCATTTGAAATTTGTGATGTATAAAAATAAATCATAACCAGAACAACAATCGGGAATATTTTTAGAAGTCGTCACTTATTGCTTTTGCATCGGTTGTTACTTTATTTTATTGTAGTAATTCATGAGTAATAAGAAAAAGGTAATTCCCTTTTACTGTCTATTATTTATCTGAATGAGACATCTGAAAAATACCTTCTTTATATTGATATTTTCATATTGTTGTAGAGAAAGAAGACACAAAGAGGGATGTATACACTATTTATACTCTTAAATAGGTGCTTCTATACCTTCGCCAAAAGGGCGTATAACACTCCACCCTAAAAAATTCCTTTATAACTTGCGTTTTGTAGGGGCGTATTGCATACGCCCTCTTTTTATTACCCTTTTAGCAAGGTAGCGATAGAAAAGAGTATTGTCTGTATAAGAAGGCAACTCGCAAGGGGTCTTTAAAGGGTACCACGAGCGCCCACGCTCGTGGAGTTGCCACTCGGGCAAAGTTTTAAGAGCTATAACAACATCCCTACATGCTATACCCTACAACCTTCAACATAGTTTTATTAAAAAAACATTCTTAAATACAGTTCAACTCAACATAAAAGAAAAACCAAAAAAACTCCTCACCTTGCAAAGGGGAGGTGTCGCGTAGCGACGGAGGGGTTTTTCTCTTTTAACAAAGTGAATTGAATACCCACTATAAGGACCCATTCACAGTAGGAAG
>CAZJTZ010000038.1:0-24799 GCA_964549105.1 uncultured Nitrospirales bacterium | reverse complement strand
ATAGAAAAAAGACCCAATAGTGCTTTGTTGCATTATCAGTTAGGATTGACTTATGCCCGCATAAAAAACAATACATCGGGAATTGCAGAGTTAGAAAAGGCATTGCAGTTAGACCCACGAATGATACGCGCCCATTACATTTTAGCCTTACTTTATATAGATGAAAATCGCCTTCCTGACGCAATTAAATCCTTGGAGCAATATCTTCCCAAAAAGCCAGAAGACACCAAGGCATGGCAAGTTTTAATGGGTACTTATGCTCGTGTGGGTGAAATTTCAAAAGCCGAAGAAGTCGCAAAAAAAATGATGACCTTTGACTGCACGCCTCTTCAAAAATTATCTCTAACTTTCTTCCTTATCCAAAAGGGTGATAATTCACAGGCACTAACTTTACTACCAGTAAGTGAATATCCTCTGTTAAGTAAATTATTACAAAGTTGTGCCTTGAAACAATTAGGTAATAATGATTATAAAAGTATTTTGGAAACGATAGATGAATACATATCTAATGTAGATACAGAATGTAATGATTTTGTAAACACGATATGGAATGATTTCGGTTCTAAAATTGTTTTGGACTGGTTTGATAATCAACTCAGGGGATTGTCTCAGGAAAAGACTTCACTGGCTTTGGGTCTGATACAGTCCAGAATATTAATGATTGCCGAACGAGATAAAGATGCTATCGAAATTTTGCAACCCCTATTACAAGAAAATGACAGAAACCTCTGGCTTCATTATTACCTCGCTATTTCCTATGATAAACTCAAGCAATTTGAGAACACAGAAAAACATCTCAAAGTATGTATAGAATTAGACCCAGAAAATGCAGAGTTGTTGAATTTTTTAGGGTATTTGTATGCAGACAAGAATGTGAATTTAACAGAGGCAGAAAATTTAATCTGGAGAGCACTGAAAATTGAGCCGGATAATCCATTTTATCTGGACAGTCTGGGTTGGGTGTATTATCGTCGGGGTGATGCCCAAAATGCAATCAAATATATTCGCAATGCTATCTATAAAATGGACACGGATGATGCGGTTTTGCGAGACCATCTCGGGGATGCTTACCTGCTTTCGGGAGATGTAAATAAGGCAATAGCAGAATGGGAACGCTCCATTGTTCTCGACCCGAAAAATGAACAGGTCAAACAAAAAATTGAAAAATACCGCAAAGAATTAGATAGTAAAACCAAAACAAAACCTTCTCAATAATTTTTTAAGTAGCATTTTTAGGAAAAATCAAATGAGCATTTCGCATGAGCGATTTTTAAAGTTAAAAGAACAGTTGTATGAAATTTTAAGTATACATGCCGTTCTTGCTCTACTCCAATGGGATGAAGAGGTGTATATGCCTACCAAAGGTGCTGAAGCAAGAGCACAACATTTGAAGACAGTTTCTAAAATTGTTCATCAATTAGAAACAGCCCCTTCTCTTGGTGATGAACTTACATATTTCTATGAGCAAAGGAACGAGTTAGAATTTGACGAGAGGAGGATGATAGAAGAAGCATTATACGATTATCAGCGTTCTGTAAAGATACCTGAAGTGTGGGTAGGAAAGTTTTCAGAAGCCAGGAGCAAGGCTTATCATGACTGGGTAGAGGCAAGAGAAAAATCAGATTTTTCAATATTTAGTTCTTCACTTGAAAATATTATAACGCTCTGTCGAGAACGAGCCGAATTTCTTGGGTATGAGCATTCACCCTACGATGCTTTATTAGAGGACTATGAACGGGGGATAGATACGATAATGTTGGATGACCTTTTCCCCATGTTAGAAAAAGAACAATCAAGAATTTATCAAACTATTCTCCAGCAGCAAGGAAAGGTAAAATCCATTTTTGAGGGAAAGACCTGGGATACCCAGAAGCAATGGGATATAACTTTGAGGCTCTTATCTGCCATTGGATTTGATTTTAATTCAGGCAGGCAAGACCAGTCCATTCATCCTTTTACTACAAACTTTGATATATATGATGTCCGAATTACTACCCGACTCAATCCCAATAATCTATTTTCGCCAATTTTCAGTTCTCTTCATGAAGGAGGGCATGCCTTATATGAACAGGGGTTTCGTGAGCAAGACAGAGGCACATGGTTAGCACAAGCACCATCTTTGGGAATTCATGAATCGCAATCAAGATTCTGGGAAAATATAGTTGGACGAAGTTATTCTTTTTGTTCATTTTTACTTCCCATATTAAAAGAATATTTTCATTCCGAATTGAAGAAGATAGATGCTGAAAAAATTTATAAAGAGGTAAATCGTGTTTTACCCAATTGCATTCGCATAGAAGCAGATGAATGCTCATATAATTTGCATATTATCCTTAGGTATAAAATGGAAAAAGATTTGATAGAAGACAAAATTTCCGTTTCGGAGATACCCCACTGTTGGAATACACTCTTCAATTCTTTATTTGGATTTCTTCCTCCAGATGAGGTTCATGGCTGTTTGCAGGATATTCACTGGGCACATGGTAGTTTTGGTTACTTTCCAAGTTATGCACTTGGAAACCTGTTTGGCTCACAAATTGCAGAAAAGATGAAATCAGAATTAGATATGTCCGAATTGGTTGTCCGAGGGGATTTTCGTCCTATACATACATGGCTAAAAAAGAATATCTTTGAAGTAGGAAGAAGACTCAGTGCACGCGAAATTGTAGAGAAAACATCAGGTTCTAAAATATCTCACCAGCCATTTATAAATTATTTGAAGAACAAATACAGTGATATTTACAATGTAAAACTTTGATTTTGCATGGTAACTTTTTACTTCAGTTTTCCACATTTGGACAGAGGCCACCAGATAAAAGACAATTTGCCAAGCACATTTTTCTCAGGAATCCAGCCGATTATTCTACTGTCTACCGTTAGTTCCATATCCTTTTGTGGGAAATCCCAGATAACGAATAGATTTTGTGACGGAGCAGTGCTGTGTTCTTTATCTTTTAATGAACCATAAGGGGCTTCATGACTTGTGAATATAGGTTCTAAATTATTTAATGGGAATATAGTCCCTGTTAATTCTTTTCCGTTGACTAACACCTTGCCGTCTTGTATTGAAATTTTATCCCCTTCAATTCCTACAACCATACCGCAGATAACCATTTCAGATGGTATGTCCTCAACACTTTTTGGAACGATATAAGCCACAATGTCTCCATGCTGAGGTTTTTTCCATGTGTAAATCCACATTTTTGTAAAAGGTAACCGTAGTCCATAAGCCAATTGATTTACACAGTAATGATATAATTTATCCCCTTTCCATTGATACCATACCACAGAGCGAGCGAAGAATAGTCGAATTACTATGAGTAGCACAGTAAGAGTGCATAATGTTTTCCACCACCAAGTTTGGGTAAATCCTGTGAAATCTCTCCAACGAGAAATAGGAAACCATATACAGGATACTCTACCGACAATATGTTCATTGGGCACCCATCCAAAAAATCGGCCATCTTTACTATATGCACTATTATCACCTAATAGGAAATAACAATTTTCAGGGACTAATGAATATTTATCTTCTGTTCTTATACCATATTCCATGCCGGGAAAATCAGGATTGGAGGTATAATATATCTGGGGCATATATGGAGGTAGTTCAAGCGGTTTTCCATTAATATATACTTTTCCATCTTCGATATGCACTCGTTCCCCGGGAAGTCCTACCACACGCTTTACCAATGTCTTGTGTTTTGTATCCTTCTCTACCGTTTGAAAAACAATAATCTCCCATCGCTGGGGTTTCTTACCATACCAGATTCTCTTATTTATAAACGGATAACGAACACCATATATCCATTTGTTCACGAATACACGGTCTCCTCTGCCAAAACGATAATCGCCGTGTAGTGTTGGCTCCATCGAACTCGAAGGGATTCGATAAGGCTCTGCAATAGGCCAGCGGATAAGTAATGCCAGTGCAAGTGCAATGCTCTCGCTTTTTAACCATTCATAGATTTGATATTTTGGCATATTACTGAAAAAGAAGAAATGTAGACCTAAAACAAAAACACCCAGTCCAAGCCACCACATTGGCTCTGACGGCTCTGGCTGTGTTTTATTACTCTGGTAAATTACAAAAATGCCAAGAAGTATGGTTATTACACCTGAGGCTCGAACAAGTTGACTCATAAAACTTATTTTCCCTGTATGCTGTTTATTTTCTTGCTTCGACATTCTTTCAAGTCCTTTTCATATAAAAAAATTAATTTATTGAAGATTTTGTGGCCATTTTCTTCTTATAAAAACATATACCAGAATAGTCAAGATTATCAAAGTGGGAATACCATAAAGGAATGTTTGTCCCCACAAGGTATAGGAGAAGCCTGTGAGGTCCCTCCATCGGTGCGGAGGCCACCAAATTGCAAAGGCTCTCCCCAATATACGGTTTTCAGGCACCCAACCGAAAACGCGGCCATCTACGCTGTTAAGGCTATTATCACCGAGTAAGAAATAATATCCTTCAGGAATGGTTGTAAAAGTTTTCTGGTCAATACAGCCATAGCGGTAAGGATACTTTTTCCACAGTTCTTCGATGAACTTTTTCACTCTTGGGTCCGGGTTAACTTCATATTGGTATAGCAAATCTTCATCATTAAAGTAATACAAACGAGAAGGCAAAAATGGAGGAAAAGGTATTATTTTCCCATTGATTTCAATTTTTCCATTTTTTATCCGCACATGTTCTCCGGGTAAACCGACGACGCGTTTAATAAGGGTTGAGTGTTCAGAGCCTTTCTCTACACTTTTGAACACGACAATATCCCACCGTTTTGGTTTATCCCATGTATAAAGCCGAAAGGTAGTAAAGGGGATTCGAATACCATATATTGTTTTATTTACAAGGACACGGTCTCCTGTAAATAGATTTCCCCCATGTAAGGTGGGCTCCATTGAACTACTAGGAATTAGATATTGGTCAACAAGGCAACCCTTTATTATAAAAATGCTGCCAATAACAACAATCCATTCAATAAGATTTCTTCTGTTCCAGGGACCCGTAATAGATTGAATGATTCTGATGGAAAAATGTTTCTTTTTTTCAGAAAAAGAATTGTCAGGTGTAAACGGTGGTGATGTTTCATCTAAATTTTGATTTTGTTCAGACACTCTATACTTTCCCTACTCTGCTTCTTCGTTTACCTTTAATAGTGCCATAAATGCTTCCTGAGGAACTTCCACTACTCCAATCTGCTTCATCCGTTTTTTACCTTCCTTTTGTTTTTCTAACAATTTTCTTTTTCGGGTTATGTCTCCCCCATAGCATTTAGCCAGAACATTTTTCCGAACTGGTTTAATCGTTTCTCTTACAATGATTTTTTTTGCAATGGCTGCCTGAATAATTACTTCAAATTGCTGGCGAGGTATTAGTTTTCTTAATTTGCTTGCCAGTGCCCTTCCCATGCTAAGGGCATGGTCCCTATGCACGATTACCGATAGTGCATCTACCACCTCATTATTAATTAAAATGTCTAATTTAACCAGGTCCCCAGGACGGTATCCGATAATAGTATAGTCAAGTGAACCATAACCACGAGTGCAGGTTTTAAGTTTGTCATAGAAATCCACGACAATCTCTGCGAGGGGCAATTGGTAAACAGCAAGACAGCGTTTTTTGTCGAGATAATCTACGCGAACATGTATACCCCGTCTCTTTTTGCATAAGTCTATTACCACACTTAAAAATTCAATAGGACATATAATATCTGCCTGTATATAGGGTTCTTCAATAACTTCTATCTCACTTGGAGCAGGCATCTGCGATGCTTTTTGAATAATTATTTCTTCTCCGTCTGTTTTTAAGATTTTATATGCCACATTCGGCATAGTCATAACGAGATTCAGTCCAAACTCTCGTTCCAATCGTTCCTGCACAATTTCCATGTGCAAGAGTCCAAGAAAACCCAACCGAAATCCTAGACCTAACGCATCGGAACTGTCTGGCTTATATTCAAAAGAGGCATCATTCAAGGCTAACTTATCCAGAGCATCTCGTAATTCATCATAGTCTTGTGAAACAGCAGGATACATACCACAAAAGACGACAGGTTTGACATGTTCATAGCCAGGTAGAGGTTGTTCGGCAGGGTGTATGGCATCGGTTACGGTATCACCGATTTTAGTGTCTTTTATATTTTTAATATTGCACACCATATATCCTACTTCACCTGTTGAAAGGTTAGGTTTTGCACGCATACCTGGCGTAAAAATGCCTACTTCATCTACTTCATACTTTACACCAGCGGACATAAAGAGGATTTTTTGCCCTTTTTGGAGTGCTCCGTCAACAATTCTTAAATAGACGACAACACCGCGATAGGTATCATATTTTGCATCAAAAATTAACGCTCTTAACGGAGTATCGGGATTGCCTCTGGGATGTGGAATTTTCTCCACAATGGCTTCCAATGTTTCCTTTGTCCCAACTCCTGTTTTTGCACTGGCTAAAATGGCTTCCGATGCGTCCAGACCTAAAACATCTTCAATCTGTCTACGGGTATCCTCAACATCTGCACTGGGTAAATCAATCTTATTAATAACGGGAATAATCTCTAAACCCTGAGCCACGGCTTTGTAGGCGTGTGCAAGGGTTTGGGCTTGAACCCCCTGAGTAGCATCAACAAGGAGTAAAGCCCCTTCACACGCAGCCAGAGCCCGCGAAACCTCATACGAAAAATCAGCATGTCCCGGCGTATCAATCAAATGTAAAAGATATTCTTCCCCATTTTCTCGTTGATATTGCATCTGGACACATACTGCTTTTATTGTGATACCCCGTTCTCGTTCAATATCTAACATATCAAGGGTTTGCTCACGCAGTTCCCGTTCATTAACCGTTTTTGTAAATTCAAGAAGACGGTCGGCTAATGTAGATTTACCATGGTCTACATGGGCAATAATACAAAAATTTCTTATATGTTCTTGATTCATGTGCCTCTTGTTTGTTTTTTTATATTCCCCGTTCGGGTGTTAAATGTGTATAACCCTTCCATTGGAAAGAAAAGATATAAATATATTTTACCTTATATGAGACTATCTCTGCATACTTTAATTATCTAAAAAGTTTCTCCAGCCTTCATCACCAATCAAAGGAACAAAGATACATGAGGTATGTTTTTCTACTAAATATTCTTCCCCCTTTTTGGTTATTTTTAGTAACACTTGCAAATTTGAACTTCCAACAGGAATGATAAGTTTTCCTCCTTCATTTAGTTGCTTTTTCAAAGATTCTGGGACTTCTGGGCTGCCTGCGGTAACAATAATTGCATCATACGGGGCTTCAGGTTGATAACCTCGTGAACCATCACCGCATATAATCTCGATGTTTGTATATCCTGAATTTTCTAACTTTTTCTTTGCCTGTTCAACAAGTCCTTTAATTCGCTCTATACTTACTATGTAATTCGCAAGTTCTGCCAGAATAGCCGTTTGATAGCCTGAACCTGTACCTATCTCTAATACTTTATCTGACGGTTTTAAGTCCATCAATTCTGTCATGATGGCTACCATATAAGGCTGAGAAATTGTTTGTCCATAGCCTATACTTAAAGGGTGGTCTTCGTAGGCGTGTTCCCGTAGTTCTTCAGGGACGAAGAGATGCCGCTGGACTTTCTCCATTGCTCGAAGCACATCAGAACTCTGAATACCCCGTGCACGAAGTTGAGAATCTACCATTGATTTTCTTGCTGAATCAAAATCCATAATTTTCAATAATAAAATTAATATGTTTTATTTTTATAATGATGATATTATAATAACAGGAAGGTTATTGTGAAAATCATTTAATAGGAGACAAACCTTGGAAACAGGAGAACCTCAAATTTCCGAAGGAAAAGAAATTTATATCATTGCAGATAGGTATGAAGTTTTAAAACCCTTAGGAAGAGGAGGCATGGGGAAAGTATTTTTAGTGCAGGATAAACAGACGAACCAGAGATTAGCCTTGAAACTTATGCGGGCACAATATCAACATAATCAAAAGGCAATTGCTCGTTTCCTTCGCGAAGTAGAGGCAGTTCGGCAGTTAAATCATCCGTGTATCGTAAAAATATTTGACGCTCAAATGGAAGGGGAACAACTATTTTATACAATGGAGTATGTAGATGGACGGAGCATTCGAGATTGGTTAATGAATAAAGGTCCTTTATCTTTTGGTAATACAGTTCGAATTTTGGCTCTGGTCGCTGATGCCCTTGAACATGCACATCAAATTACAATTCATAGGGATATTTCACCTGATAATGTTATGGTATGTAGAGATGGTTCCGTTCGACTAATGGACTTTGGATTAGCCAAACTTGCTGATGCCCAGACCCCTTTAACTATGATTGGAACAAATTTGGGAAAGATTCAATATTCGGCTCCGGAGCAAAGGAAAAATGCTGCGGGTGTAGACAAAAGGGCAGATATTTATCCTCTGGGAGTGATGTTTTTTGAAATGTTGGTGGGAAGGAGACCTCAACCTGGGGATAAACTATCCAGATTAAAACCCGATTTACCCAAAGAATGTGACGAGTTTTTAGAAAAGGCTACTGCAAGTAGCCCTGAGGAACGGTTTCAATCAGCGAAAGAATTCAGGGACACTTTATTAAATTTATACAAACAATGGAAGGCAGAAAATGAGTTAGAAGAGCAAAAGAAGATATCCCATTTTAATCCTTTTGCTATTCTAAAAAATATTTTGGGCAGGATTAAAAGTGTCCTTCGAAAAGGGTAATTTTTTTGAAGGAAACCGTATAAAAGAGGTATAATCAAAGGAAGGGGAATAGTAGAGTTTCATTAATAATAACTAAAATCTTAAAAGAAGGAATTGTGACCCATGGACTGATTTTTTTGTTCATGAAGAGAGGAGGAAGAAGTCATGCGGAGATTTTATAAGGTTTATCAGGGTAAAGTAGTTGAAGTTCCGGAAGAGGATGAGCCCATTGTGGAATTGTATATTCAGCCCAGTGTTGAAGAAAAAAAGATGCTTGTAGATAAACTTCAAATTGATGAGCACACCTTAAATTCAGCCCTCGACCCGGATGAGCTTGCCCGTGTAGAGTATGAACAAGAGCATGTCGCTTTCATTGTAAAAAAGCCTAAAAATTATTCTGCGGAAGATGAGTATCATTTTAAGGTAGTGTCTGTGGGGTTGTTCTTATTTAAAGGTAAAGTAATAATTGTAACGAATGAAGATACACCTTTATTTTCCAATAAGCCACAGATGGGATTGTCTTCTGCCGCAGACATCGTTCTCCGTGTTATATACAATTGTATATTTCATTTTATTGAACATCTTAAAGTTATCAATATGGTTGCAGAAGAGGTTGAATTTAGAATTAATCGCTCTTTAGAAAACAAAAATTTAATTAATCTTTTTGCTCTGGAAAAGAGCCTGGTTTACTATTTGAATGCTATACATGGAAACGGCTTAATACTTGCCAAAGTGCGTGCAGGTGCAGATAAGATTGGTTTTAGTGAAGAGGGAAAGGAATTTTTGGACGATTTAATGATAGAAAATGACCAGTGCTTCCGTGTCGCAGATATTCATTCTACGGTATTATCAAACCTTATGGATGCACGGGCTTCTATTGTGAGTAATAATTTGAATGTTTTGATGAAATTGTTAAACATCATTACGATTGCGCTGATGGTTCCTACTTTTATTGTAAGTTTATTTTCGATGAATGTTCCTATTCCTGCACAGCATTATACATGGACATTTTATGCCGTGCTTATATTATGTGCAATATCTGCAGTTGGCGTACTTCTTATATTTTTCCGATATCGAGAAATGTAGGGTTGAGATTGGAGTTAATAAATTAAAGTGCTTCGGGGTTTACTGTATTGGGAGGGGTTTCCCCAGAGAGTCGAGCAATAATATTATTTGCTGCAATTTCAGCCATGCGAGAACGTGTTTCGACAGAAGCGCTACCTAAATGGGGTATAAGAACAGCATTTGGGCAATCTAATAAATCAGGATGAACTTCTGGCTCTTTTTCAAAAACATCTAATCCGGCAGCAAAGATAATACCTTCCTTTAAGGCTTTTGCCAGGGCTTCTTCATCAATAACAGGACCACGAGAAGTGTTTATGATGCAGGCGGTCTTTTTCATTTTTTTAAATTCTTCCATCCCGAAGGCATGATAGGTATCGCGGGTAAGGGGGCAGTGTATAGATATAAAATCCGACTCTTTCAGAAGTGTATCCCTATCAACTTTTATCGCTTCAATCTCTTTTGGAAGGGTTGATTCGTGAACATCATAGTAGAGGATTCGCATGTCAAAACCTTTTGCCCTTCGTGCTACTGCCTGTCCGATACGCCCCATTCCAAAGATGCCCAATGTTTTACCATGAACATCCATACCCAAAAATAGGGTAGGATTCCAGCCAGACCATTGCGAAGCACGCAACAGCCTTTCACCTTCCCCTAATCTGCGAGCAGTAGCCATAAGCAATGCCCATGCTAAATCGGCTGTAGTTTCAGTTAAAACCCCAGGCGTATTGGTCACGACAATCTTCCTTTTTGTAGCGGCTGCTACATCTATATTATCAAAACCTACTGCATAATTTGCAATAATTTTCAACTGTGGACCGGCGGTATCCATTACTTCGCTATCAATTTTATCTGTTAACAAACAGAGCAAAGCATCCACCCCTTTTACCTCTTTTAATAATTCTTCTCTGGGAATAGGCATATCCTCAGCGTAAATTTTTACATTCTCTTTGCCAAAATGTTTATAAAGTGGTATTAATCCTGCTTCGGGTAAATTTCGTGTTACAAAAATCTTTTTAGCATTTAAACTCATGTTTGTTTGTCCTTTATTTTGAAAATTAATAAACTAGAAAACAAAGAAAGAAATTATTTTAAAACCCCTGTTTGCTTATCCTAATGCTACATCTAAAAACATCATAAGTGCAAATCCGAACATAACTCCGATTGTTGGCAAATCTGTGTCTCCTTCTTTTTGTGCTTCTGGTATTAATTCTTCTGCGACTACAAAAATCATTGCACCCGCAGCGAAAGCCAGGGCAAAAGGTAATGCAGGTCTGGCAACAAGAACAGCAAATGCACCTAATACGCCTGCTATGGGTTCTACTATCCCTGAAAGTTGTCCCATAAAGAAACTTTTTCGAGGGGAAAAGCCTTCTCTACGAAGGGGAAGGGCAACGGCTGTTCCTTCGGGTAAATTTTGCAAACCGATACCAATGGCAAGTGCAATAGCCCCGGATAAAGAAGCCCCGGGAATACCATAAGCCGTTGCACCAAACGCTACCCCTACGGCTAATCCCTCGGGAATGTTATGTAGGGTAATAGCCATAATAAGTAAGGTGCTTCTACGCCAATGAGTGTGAATACCCTCTGCACTCTCTATGGCTAATCCCTGGTGTAAGTGGGGCAAGATACGGTCCATTCCCCATAAGGCAAAACCACCCAAAAGGAAACCTATAACAGGGGGAAACCAAGACGGAAAACCTATCTCTATGCTCATTTCGATAGACGGTTCTAATAAAGACCAGAAGGAGGCAGCAATCATAACACCAGCCGCCATACCTAATGTTCCATCGAGGACTTTTTGAGGAATGGGCTTTGCCCATAAAGCAGGCAAAGCCCCGAGCAGTGTCATAAACCAGGTAAATATCGTTGCTATTAAAGCAAGTATTGTAGGGTGCAATTCACTCATGAATTTTATATTTTACACTGTATAGGTTGAAGCAGAAGTCGTGCCACCGTGACCTGTCCAGTTTGTATGGTAAAACTCGCCACGGGGACGGTCAACTCTTTCGTAAGTATGTGCACCGAAATAATCACGCTGGGCTTGTAGTAAATTCGCGGGTAACCACGCGCTACGATAACCATCAAAATAGCACAGAGAAGAACTTATTGCGGGTACGGGGATTCCCATTTGAACAGCGGAAGAAACTATTCGTCGCCAACTGTCCTGTGTGTCATTTACTATTTTTGCAAAAAAGGGGTCTAACAGTAAGTTTTCCAAATTTGGATTTTTGTCGAAGGCTTCCTTGATTTTACCCAGGAAAACGGAACGAATAATACAACCACCCCGCCACATAAGTGCAATACCACCGTAATTTAAATTCCAGTTGTAAGTTTTGGCAGCAGAACGCATAAGTTGGTAGCCCTGTGCATAACTTACAATTTTAGAAGCGTAGAGGGCTTTCCGCAAGTCATTAATAAATGCTTTGCGTTCACCATCAAATTTAGATACCTTGCCCTCGAGTGTTTTACCTGCTTTAACTCGTTCTTCTTTAAGAGCGGATAAGCAACGGGCAAAAACGGCTTCTGCTACGGCTGTTAAAGGCTGTCCCTCGTCCAGTGCAGAAATAACTGTCCATTTGCCTGTGCCTTTTTGTCCTGCTGTATCTAAAATAAGGTCAACTACATATTTGCCTTCTTCATCTTTGTATGCAAGTATGTCGCGTGTGATTTCAATCAGATAAGAATTTAGTTCACCTTCGTTCCACTCTGCAAAGGTCTGGTGCATTTCTTCATTCGTCATTCCCAATCCTTGTTTCATTAATGAATAGGTTTCACAAATCATTTGCATATCACCGTATTCAATACCGTTATGCACCATTTTGACAAAATGTCCTGCACCATTTTCGCCTACCCAATCACAGCAGGGCTCGCCTTCGGGGGTTTTTGCACATATAGATTGGAAAATCTCCTTTACATGTTCCCATGCCTGCGGTGAACCTCCGGGCATCATAGAGGGTCCCTTTAATGCACCTTCTTCTCCGCCTGAGACACCTGTTCCAATGTATAATAGTCCCTTGCTTTCTACATATTTTGTCCTGCGAGTTGTGTCCGGGAAATGACTGTTCCCACCATCTATGATAATGTCACCAGGGTCCAATAAGGGTATTAATTGTTCTATAAAATCATCAACCGCTTGACCTGCTTTAACCATGAGCATAATTTTACGAGGTTTCTTTAAGGAATTTACTAACTCTTGCAAGGAATGACAGCCTTTAATGTTTTTTCCTTGTCCACGCCCATTTATAAAATTGTCTACTTTCGATACAGTTCGGTTGTAAACCGCAACACCGAACCCTTTGCTTTCCATATTCAATACTAAATTTTCGCCCATAACGGCTAAACCTACCAATCCAATGTCTTTTAATTCATTCATGACAAATCTCCTTCTAATGAACTATTTTATTTTTTATGAATAATTATAACTTAAATTTTACTTTCTATGTCCCTGTGGAATGTATGCAGGGAGTTTTTTCTCTGCGAATATGGGTTTGAATTGTGTGAATCGTTGTTTGCCATTTACTAACGGCACGCTTGCCCATTCTTCACCAATTAATGGCATGGCATATTTAATAAAATCGTCTGTAACATCAATTCTGTTTTTGGCTATCCATGATTCTGGAAAAGTTCGCTCCGAGTTTGCAACTTTTTCTAATGGGACTTTGTCATAGTAAACATGATAGATTGTGCCAGGTGTCCTCAAAATTGTTGCCATCCAGCCATTCTCTCCTTCAAGGGCTATAAGAACAGCCTTCTGTGCCACTAAATATGCCTCATCCAGGTCAACCACAGAGGCATAAATTGCGGCAGAACGCTGGTCTGTGCCACTCACTTGACCGCGAGCCGAACCTCGAACTGGCAGTCTCCTGTCGTTCAACAAATTTACTACCTTTTGACTGACGGTAAGTTTTGCAGAGCCAAACTGCGTATGTCCAAAACTATCCTTAACCTCACCAATATCTCCAATTTCAAAGCCTTCACTAACGACAATGACACATCTGCCATCGCGTTTTAGTTGGTCATTGACCAGGTCGCACATTTGTTCTGCACTTACTTTCGATTCGGTCATATAAATTTGTAGCGGTGTTTCTCGTTCAGGGTCAGCCAATCGTGCCGCTGCAGGGATAAATCCAATTTTTCTACCCATGGCTTGTAATACCAGTACAGGGTCAGCAGGCGAAGAGCCACGATTTTCCTCTTCGGCATTCTGAACGAGACACATCCAGTAGCGAGCCACACTACCATAGCCCGGGGTATGGTCTATTAACTTAAATTCAGAGTCGCCTACATCATTATCAATTGTTTTGGGAACACCAACCGCAACCAAATCAAGCCCCTGCTCCTGGGCAAGTTTGCTGACCTTATTTGCTGTGTCCATAGAATCATTTCCACCAATATAGAAAAAGTAACCAATATTATGTGCCTTCATGACATCAATAATACGCTGATAATCCTCATCTTGCCCCTTCTTCAGTTTATATCGGCATGTTCCGATAGAACCTGCTGCTGGTGTATGACGAAGCAAGGCAATCTCTTCTGGCTCTTGTGCAGATAAATCTAAAAGTTCCTCCTTGATAATACCTTCAATTCCATGCCAACCCGCATATACTGTTCCAAATGTTTCTGGAAACATCTTACAGGTTTCAATAACACCACGAAGTGAATTGTTAATTACAGGACTGGGACCACCTGATTGAGCAACAATAACATTTTTGGGCATTTTTTATCTCCTATATACTACTTGATTAATTTTACTTGTTTACAAAATCCTATTTTAAGATTATTCGTCAATAGTATAATTATAACGGTATAATATTTTAAATTTGTCAAGGTGAAGGAGATTGTGGCTGTTCTGAAGGTAAAGATATGCCATTCTTTGATAAATTTATGAAACACTTGCTGGACTTTCTCCTTGTTGGTTTTCTCGTCTCACTAATGAGTGATATGAAGAGACACAATAAACACAATTAATCTATATACATATCACGACCATATCACCTGCCCACAATAAATATTCTATGGGCAAGGAGTGTTATTAGATAAATATATTTTTAAGAGATTAACCGCAAAGGGCGTAAAAAAGTCGCAAAGAATCCAATGGTAAATTGCTGTTTTTGGGGATTAAATAACGCAAGCATTCTTGCCTATGTCTTTTCTACTAGATAAATTAATTCTTATAGATTTTAATTTATAGGTTTTGATAGATGAGAAATTTGTTATTGTCCTTTAACGCGATATAAGACTTCGCCTGCCTGAGGGACAAAGAGTATGCCATCTTCTTCTCTATTTTTCCAGTCTTCTATGTTTATAGAATTTGGGTCGCGATAACCCAGATTGATTTCGTCGCATATTTCTCTGGAAATGCCTGTGGCTAATGTTACTTTTACACGCGGCTTCTCAACACCATTGATGTATGTGCCTATGCCCCGAACATGTGTTGAGTGTGCCAATATACCACCGGGTATATCACGAAATTTGTCCATCTGTGCTAAAAAGTAATCGCGTGTGTGATAGCCTATTTTCCTGATTAAATGTCCATGTGTGACGCTAATTTCTTTAATGTGCGGTCCGTAGATAATCAATTCGCCACCATCTGCTACCACAGGTTCTAATTTATACATACATTTTCCTGCTGTCCATATCTCATCATACATAAGCGGAGACTCAGCCAGAACGGAATGATAGGTTCGTGGTTTGTAAACGATATGTGTTTTCTCTGATAGGTCTGCGGCAATATCCCATGCTTCTTCGGGTGTGCCAAAGAACAGGGCACGGGTTTTGTCATGTTCCACATTTAAAGCAAAGCAATATTTCTCTTTTTGTATCATTGAGGCAGCATAATCAATCAGTTTTCGCACAGGTGTATGCTTAACACCATTAATTTTTATATTTGTGATTAGTGCACCCAGCCAATGAAAAAGGTTCAAAAAGTCAGGACCTGAAATTCCGGGATAGAAATATTTATTCCCTCCACTAAATCCAACGACTTCATGAGGGAACACAGGTCCGACTATACATAAAACATCATAATTAAAGATAAGTTTATTGATTTGTATGGGGACTTCTTGATTTAAGAGTCCATTGGAAAATTCGTAGACCTTATCTCTGGGGATAATTCCTATCTGTTGCAAAGCACCTGGGTCTTGCCACGCATGGTTATAAATTTCCACATCTTTGTATTTGTTTTGCTTTTCTTCTGGCGTAATTCCTACAAGTTTACAAATCATCTCTTTACTTATAGGAGGATGAGTCCCTAATGCGATGATAAAATCTAACTTCTTTGCCCGTTTCAACATGGAGTCCGTTAACGCGCGAAACATAAGTGGCATAGGCATACTCCGTGTCTGGTCAGGAATAATAAGTAGTATCTTTTTCCCTTCAATATCAAGTTTTGAGCAAACATTGTGGACAAACGGATATATCTCTTCTGGACTCAGGAAACCTGTTTCTGCAACACATTTTTGAATCATTGTTAATCCTTTGCGAGTTTAAATCCTAAACATTCAAATTTGTTTGCAAGTGTCTGGTTCTTTTGTATTAAACGAATTGTCGTATTGTGAAATTCCCTTCGTTTCGGGTAATTCTTTCGCAATAAATCGAAGTAAGCACCACGCTCATCTGCCTTTTTATTCTCAATGCCTTTTAGTGCTTTATCATCTGAAGTTATATTATATAACTGATGGACTGCGGTATATAATGGATTGGGGTCATCAGGAGAAATGGAGAGTTCTTTAATAGGTGGCTCAGGCAGATTATTTCTGTAATCCCATGATGGAGTGCGATTCAGAAAACGACACAACGCTATGTATAGTTGATATGTTCCATTTACCTTGCCATCAAAAGAATAACCGGCGATATGAGGTGTCCCTATCGTTACTCTTTTGAGAAGGTCTATGTTTATATTGGGTTCGTTTTCCCAGACATCTATAATGGAGTGTGAAATAGTTTTCTGTTCTATGGCTTTTAATAGGGCACTTGTTTCTACTACGGAACCTCGCGATGAATTGATAAGCACTGTTCCCGGTTTTATTTCATTAAAGAAATATTCATTGGCTAAATGATAAGTAGGGTAAGGTGGATTCTTTTCTAATGGCACATGGAAAGTAATTATATCGCACTTCAGAATGGATTCAAAAGGTTCAAATAGCGGATGGTTATTGTTTTTTTCTGCAAGGGGTGGGTCATTTAGCACAGGGAATAGCCCTAATGCAACCACCTTCTTTGCTATGCGTGAACCAACATTACCCACGCCCACAATACCAATTCTTTTACCTTGAAGTTCAACCCCTTTGTTTTTTTCGAGTTCCAGTAAGCCTGATACTACATACTCTGCTACGCTATTGGCGTTTGACCCGGGTGCACTTGCAAAAGCAATCCCTTTTGAATTTAGGTAGGAAATGTCAACATGGTCATAGCCAATGGTAGCCGTTCCGACAAAACGAACAGGGGTGTCTTCAAGAATGTCCTTGTTTACTTTTGTAATAGAGCGAACCAAAAGCACATCAGCATTTTTTATTATATCTCGTGTGACTTTTCTACCATGGACGGTGACGACTTCACCAAATTCAGCAAAACCTTCCTTGACATAAGGTATATTTTCATCTGCAACAATGAGCATAATTTTTTATCTATATTTGTGAGATATGGTTATTTTTTCCAGGGAGGGGTCTCTGGGAGGTATTTTTCAAATTCTTTAATAAGTAACGCTTCGTATTCACCTTCATAGGTTTCGTTAAAGAAACGGTCTAAACCCTCTTCATACAGCCTTTGCCAGGATTCATCTTCATTCCCTGGATTTATCGGGAAAAACAAAGCATTATTGGCACGGGCTGCTTTCAGATCACCATACGCATCACCAATCATTAAAATATGGTTCTTTGCATAACGATTTTCAGAGGCAAACTTTATATGTTCTGCCTTTGTTCCTATCTCTTGTCCACAAATTGTAAAGACATATCTTGCTAAATCCTGTTCTTCCCACTCACGAATAAGTGCTTCCGTAGGGGTTTGTGAACAGACCATAACATCCGCTTTCCTCTGGGACTTTTGGAGGCATTCCTCAACATAGGGAAATGGAGGTAATCCGCCCTTGACAATATCTGCAACGGTTCGATTGACGGCTTTGCTCCATTCAAGCGTCTGTTGCATATCTTCTTGCTCGGGATGTTCCTTGCAATAGGCTTCTAATGTTGGATTGCCCAATTTTGTTTCAGTTTCAGCCCATTTGCGGAGGTTAGGTGTAGTTGGAATTTGAACCTTTCTTTTTTTAACCTTATCCCAGTCCATTAGCAAATCGAAGACTTTAATTAAGGCTGGGAAACGGTTTGCTCCACGCCATTTAGAATAAAGGTTTACAAATTCAGACGCTTCGCGCGCATATTTGGATACGGCTTGTAAATTCCAATATTTTATCGTATTCGGGATAAAACATTCCTTTTGTTTCAGTTCCATTGTATCGAAGGCACAACCATCGGAATCAATTGCGACAAGAAAAGTAGCAGAAGGCTTATGGTCTAATAATTTTTGAATGGCTTCGTTCATTTTTTTACCTTTCTATATTTATAGATATTTTTAAAATAGTCTTATACACCGGCAAAAGCAGAAAACCCACCATCAATGGGAACGATGATACCTGTTACGAATTGTGCAGCGTCGCTGGCAAGCCAGACGATTGTTCCGATAAGGTCTGATGGCTCTCCGAAACGAGCCATGGGCGTATGTGCCAGTATCGTTTTTCCGCGTTGTGTAAGTTCACCTGTTTTTTCATCTGTTAATAAGAAGCGGTTTTGCTCACTCAGGAAAAATCCCGGTGCAATAGCATTTACCCTTATTTTTGGGTTATATTCCTGTGCAAAATGGACTGCTAACCATTGGGTAAAGTTAGCAACGGCTGCTTTTGCAGCGCTGTATCCGGGGATACGCGTCAGGGGACGGATAGCATTCATTGAGGCAATATTAATAATAGCACCACCTTCGGGATTTTTAACCATAATTTTTCCAAAGACCTGCGATGGAATAATGGCACCACCAAGCAAATTCAGATTAACAACTTTTTGAAGTGCCTCTGCGGGAACATCAAAGAAACTTAATTCAGGCGAGGTTGTAGCCTGTTTCATATTTCCACCAACACCATTGACGATAATGTCAATTTTTCCCCATTCTTTAATTACCGCATTTGCACATTCTTCAATGGTTTCCTTTTTGAAAGCGTCCATGTAGAGGGCAAGGACTTTTCCTCCTTGACTTTTAATCTCTTCTTTTAATTCATTCGCTTTATCCATCATAACATCTGCTATGGCAACGGAGGCACCTGCTTGTGCCAATCCTTTTACTATAGCCTTTCCAAGCACACCGGCCCCGCCTGTAACAATTGCGGTCTTACCTGTTAGGTCAAATGCAGAAATATTGCTGCTCATAGAAAAATCTCCTTTTATTTGATTGGTAATGGAAAAAATAAAATTAGAAAAATTATACCAAATAGTCATTACTAATTTTAAAAAGTTAAGAATATAACCTTATCTTATAACCCAGAGAGACAAATCTCTGGGATTTTACTATTTGTAATTAAATCATAATAAAACATGCTAACCTTGTGTTCCAGTCCTAATTTTTAGAGTGTTAATGTGTGGCAATGAGGAGGTAGCCATTCTCGTTGTCTTGAAAGTGCTGGATATGCAAATCGGCTTTGGTTAGCAAGGTTTCTATCTCATCTATTTCTGGAATGGTATGGTTTGCCACGACTCCACCCATTTTTTTGTGAAATTCGTTGAGTTCTTTACTGGGCCGAGCATGACATATTACCCAACTGCTTCCTTTTCTTAGCACCCTACTATGCTCTTGTATTGCTTGTGCCTTGTTTATAAGATGTGGAAATACAGCAAAGCACAAGATAGTGTCTACTGTCTCTGGCTTGATAGGTAAGTAGTGTGCGTCTGCAACTAACCAGTGGCAAGGAATTTCCTTAAATTTTGTTTTACCCTGTAATAACATTTCTCGGGAAATGTCTAACTCGATGAGTGTTCCTGAATGGTTTAATCTCTGCCAGAGGTAAGGTACTAAAATTCCTGTACCACAACCGATGTCCAGTATGGTTTGATTAGGTTCGATGTTAACATGTTGGAGTAGTTTTTTAGCAGTTTCCAATATATTTTCAGAGGGATGTGTGTCCCAATGTGGGGCATGATGGTCAAAGTAGGATTGTATCTCTTTTTGCTGATGTGTAAAATCGTGATGTGCGGAGAAATCAGGCATGAGAAGTTCCTTTCATTTTCCGTTTTGGGGAAAAAAGTGTGCAAATAATAAAGATAAAGGATGAAACCAGAATAATTGTTGCACCTGTAGGTAGATTGTATTTGTAGGAGATGGCAATACCTATCCAGCAGGAGATTATACCGAATAGAACGGACAGAACGAGCATAGTCTTAAAATGATATGTAATCTGATGTGCAGAAGCCGCTGGATTTAATAGCAGGCTATAGATAAGTAAGCCTCCTACTGTTTGTAATGATACCGATATAGTCAATCCTGTGGCTACTAAAAGCAGGTAATAAATGAGTGCAGAGGGTATGCCCACATAAACGGCAATTTGCCGATGACATAAGACGGCATGTATCTCTTTGAAAAAAATGGAGAAGAAAAGTAAGAGGAAAAGGGCTATTCCTGCAAGAATAAAAATATCCAATTTCGTTACAGTCAGGATATTTCCCCAGAAGAGGCTTAATGCACTTGCTTTGGAACCGGGGATAAGTCCCAGGAATAGGAAGGCTAAACCTAACATGGTGGAGAAGACAATTCCTGTAGAGGTGTCAGGACTTAATTCACCGCGGTCTGCTAATGGTCCCACAATTGCAGATGCGATAAGACTGAATAGGACTGCACCGAAAAGTGGAGGTAAACCTGCCCAGAGACTAAATAAGGCTCCTGTGAATGCGGAATGGGCTATGCAAATTCCGAGAAAGGATAGGTGCATGGTTACAATAAAAACGCCGACAATACTACAAGCAATGCCAGAAAACAGTCCTGCGAGGATAGGAGTCCATAAATATTCAGGTATCCACAATATTTCGTTCATTTTTCCGATTCTTATTTGGCTTAATGGTGTGTAGGTTGAACTGCAAATTTGCCAGAGCAACAAAATCCATTTCCGCCGTAAAGTTCTTGTAATCTTTCCTCGGTTAGCAATTTTTCAGGTGAACCATCTGCCCAGACTTTACCACTTTGTAGCATGATGATTCGTTCACATCTATCAGGTATCATTGATACTTCGTGTGTGACATAAAGAGTAGTAAATTGGTTTAATTTCGCCAGGTATTCTATCAATTTTAAAATATCCTTCTGTGCATTAGGGTCAATAGAGGCAGTAGGTTCATCCAACAGCAGGATTGGGGCTTGTTGTGCCAATGCACGGGCAATGGATGTTTTTTGTCGCTCTCCACCGGAGAGATGTCCAATCGGTTTATATGAAAGGTGTGAAATACCTACCTGTTCTATTGTAGTATCTACCAATTCCCAGTCTGCCTTTGTGAGAGGCTTGCATAGTCCTCGAACTCCTGCTCTGCCTGTGGCAACTGATTCTCGGACTGTAATGGGTAATTTGGGGTCTATAGATTCCACCTGTGCAATATATGCAATTTTTCTGCGTAATAAGAAATTGAATGAAGTAGGGGTTTGACCCAAAACTTTAACAAAGCCGCTCTGAAATTTACATAAGCCACAGATAACCTTTAACAGTGTAGTCTTTCCTGAGCCATTCGGACCCAGAATTACCGTGAACTCACCCTGACGGAATATAAGAGAAACATGGTCAAGTGCCCGATGACTGTTATAAAATATACTTACATTATCCAATTCAATGATATGTTCTGACTGTTTCTCTGTGTTCATAGGAAATAGGTCATTTCTCTTTATTATTAATGGCGTTTAATAAGATAGTTATATTGTTCTCAACACTTGCTTCCCATGAATTGCATGTAGGACATGCGTAAGGGAAACCGGAAAGAACCACAGGTTTGGCATTGAGTTCGGATGATAACTTTTTGACAATTTCTATTTCATCACTTTGTAAATTTTCAACAACAATATTCACATGCTCTTTTTTACCCTTGTCAAGCAATTCACCCCAGGACGACAAATTAAATTCTTCAGTGCGAGGGAAGGTTGCAATAACTTTGAATCCTAACCAGTTAACAAAATCACTCTGGAAAGTAGACGAAATTAAATAGATATTTTCAGGATTGCATTTTTTTACCTTCTGAATAGTTTCTTGTTCAAAGGCAAGAATTTCATTTTTACGCTTTTCAAATTGTTTTTTATAGTCCTCTTCTGTGAGAAGTCCCGCTGTTATTAGTGTCTTACCAATTTCTTCTAAACCCCGCATATAATTTTGTGGAACAAGCCAATTGCCCTCAACCTGAATATATGCAACCTTTTCTTTGGGTGGATTTGTTCCACGAATTAGGCTCTTGATGGACGGAAGTTCCTTCTGCCATGTATGTAGAATAATCAATCTGGCATTAAGAAATTTTTCCATATCGCCGGGTTTGAGGTCAAAATGTCCAGGACATAAATCCGGTGGGACAACAATCGCCAGGTCTGTGTCTTTCCCTGTAAGGTCTTTAATAGCAGAATGAATAGCAGAAGTGCCAACTACAATGGTTTCATCAGCGTATAGATGGGATATTGCAAAGCCACAACAAATACTTATAAGTAGTACTAAAACAATTAGGAATTTTTGATAATTATAATAAATCATTGTGAAATCCTATTATTGCAATCCAAAATGTCCGACCTGTCGAGGAATCCCGTAATTATGCTCCTTATCGTCAACAACAGGGAATTTGTTTGGATAACGAACAAACTCACAATGTCCATCCATATAAAGGACATTACAGCCACCGGGTATATGATTGAAAACAATGCCACCTGCGGTAGTCTGTGCGTCGGTTGGATTGCCAAAAGTGTCAAACATAACCACAATTTCACTCTGGGCTCGGGCAGAAATAGCAGGATTATTAATATCAGTGGTTGCAAATCGTTCAATCCCTTCGCGTAAGCGTGCACATTTATCCATAGAGGCAAATCCTTTGCCTAAAATAGCAGTCCAGGGAAGTTTTGTTGCAACAGAAATATCATCGTCAAAGTTTTTTATTTTTACAGGTGCGGTAATGGGATTTACACCAACAATCGTATTTGGGAGTAGAGTTTCCATTTCTGGAAGGGAACCTGTTGCATTCCACATACCATAAAATTCTTCAACATCTGAAATAGCAAAGCCGTGATACCAATAAGAACGGCCTAAAGCAGCGGCACGGAAATAGCGGGCACTTAATTGGTCTCCTTTTTTCTCCACAGCTTTGATATGTTCTTCTATTGAGCCATCTGGAATCCGTGACACTACAAATTGCCCTTCAGCATCTATCCCCGTATCAGAGGGACATTTCGCAATATTTAAGTCATTTAGGTATTCAGGATAAAAACCTTCGGGGTCAGGCGCAGCAAAAAGAGGGGCACCATTGGGGTTTGTAAAGGGTTGAAGAGGAGGAAATCGTTCCCCTTTTGCCTCAGTCGCATACATTTTGAATGATAAACCGAACTGTTTTAGGTTATTCTGGCAACTGGAGCGTCTTGCTGCTTCACGGGCTCTTGCCAGTGCTGGGAGTAGTATTGCTGCTAATATACCAATAATAGCAATGACAACTAATAATTCAATAAGAGTAAATCCTTTTTTCCTCATGAAGACTCATCCTGTATTTATTTTTTTTTACATTTCAGTATTACTAATTACCAAAAAAGTAATACCATATTCCAACAAGTATTGTCAAATCAATTTTTAATTAGTGAAAAAAAACAGGTGGTTTTAGTTTCCTTGATTAGTGTCTGGGTTTGGAAGTGGGGACAAATTAATACTTGAAGGTTCCGTAACACCATAAATGGTGATTATATCTCTGCCACTTTCTTTATGCTTTGATATGCTTAAAACATTATGTTCCTTATCGAGAAGATTCTTTTCTACATACTGCTTAGCAGATGCCTCATCATCAAAGACTTCAATGTTGATATTGTCATACTCATCATATTTCTGTCGAAGTTCTCTTGCGAGTTCCTGAAGTTTTTCACGAGGGCTGTTTGGTGGAACAACTCCTACCACCCCCTTTATAGATGGCGCATTTGTATTGAGTTCCTTTACTACCTCTGGGTTTCTGCCCCATTCTTCTACAACACGAAAGGAGAATTCTTGTGGAGGGATAGCAGGTCTTTCTCCTTGTTTTATATCGGCTGGCATTTTACTTGTTGAATCAGTGTCAGGAATAAATGGAGTAATATTGTTGACTACCGAACCTCCTGGAATATACCTTGTATTTGGGTTCAGGTTGTCTGCATTTGTTGCCGGAGGCACACTCATTCCATACCTCTGTAAGGTTTCTCTTAATTGCTGGTTCTCTGTTTCCAAATCAGCAATAACATGATTTACTAAATAATCTAATGTTTGTTGAATTTGTTGTAAAGCAACCTTCATATCTTGTAGTTCACGGAATAATTGTTCATTAGAATTAACAAAGAGCGTGGAGGTCTGCTGTGTCTTGTTGTCTTTGATTTGCACTTCAACCGTGGGAGGCTCTTTTAAATCTGAACTTTCCTGGGCTTCTTGTATATCTACACTGGGTAATTGTGGACTTTCACCTTCCGATTCAGCAAAGGCTAAAATGGTGCTCGAAATCAGAATTAAAGCCAAAAAGAATAGAATATTAGTTTCGTCGTGTTTCATATACAATAACCACTTTTAACAATTTTATATGTTCGGAACGAGAAAAATTATAAAATAGGGACAGAATATTGAATTATAACAATTTTCGTTAGTCCTTTTTTACAAGTTGGCTAATGAAATAGGTATTTAATTGTAATTATCTTATAATAATACTTTATACTTTTCTATAATAAAAAACATAATTTTTGTAAAGAGGTGTTTATGTTTGATTACCTTCACGGGGTAATAACAAGGATTTATCCAACTACACTGGTTCTGGATGTAAA
>CAZJTZ010000037.1:0-25763 GCA_964549105.1 uncultured Nitrospirales bacterium | reverse complement strand
TATTTTCCTTGCGTCAGATATTAAAATGTCAT
This sequence comes from uncultured Nitrospirales bacterium, assembly GCA_964549105.1. Taxonomy (GTDB): domain Bacteria; phylum Hydrogenedentota; class Hydrogenedentia; order Hydrogenedentales; family Hydrogenedentaceae; genus Hydrogenedens. The sequence continues at coordinate 25,731 of CAZJTZ010000037.1, read as the reverse complement.
CGCAACACAAAAATCCAAATCCTGTGTTCACAAAATTAGAAGAATTAAATATCTATGTATTCCCTAATCCCCTAACTATGGCGAGGGTTATAGCCCACCTTTGCCGATATAGTGAATACCTTCAACAACTCCCCCGCAAATTTTAATTTTTAAGTCTTATTACTTGCAATTCTGGGTTTGATGATTGTCTCTATCCAGTTAATAAATTCACATTCACGGATACGGTCATCAATCAAATCATCATCAATTTTATATTGCCAGCGTATATATTTTAGTGATGGATTTTCATACACCATTTCCAGACGGGTTACATAAACTACCATATCTTCATGGTCACGAAACATTCCTTGCTGGATAAGTTTTGGTTCACGAGCAATAATCAGTCTTGCGACTTCATGCAAGTTATATTCAGGATGATATTGTGTTGCCCAGAACACACCCTTCTTATGATGGATTTCACATGCTTGCACAGGACTCCAATCATTCCCCGCCAACAGAACGCCACCTTCTGCCAATTTTGATACATAATCGTCATGACTGACAAAGTGCGAATACACCTCAGGTTTTCCCTTAAACATAGGGTGCTTTTTACCTTCTTCAGTAAGATGAATCTTTGTAGCAATTCCCATTTCCCTGCCTTTTGGATGTGGTTCAACCTTCCCTCCCGCTGCATAATTTGCTAATTGTATACCCCAGCAACTTCCGATTTGCGGTATGCCCGCTTCATAACAACTCTGGCATAACCGAATGTGTCTATGCACCCGTGGGTCGTCATCATAAATTGTAAGATTACATCCAGGCCAAATTACTGCTGTGTATTCATTCAATTGCTCATCGGTTGGAGGGACTGCACCTTCATCGCTACTATACCAGATATCATACTCCGCTTCAGGTAAATATTTTGCCAATAAATCTGCATACAAAACCCCAGCCAGCCGCATTCCTACCTGATTAAATTGCTCACGGCTCTTAACTGAATATCCATCAACGATTAGAAAACGAGGCACTTTACTCATTTAAATACTCCTTACTTTTACAAAACTTTATTTATTCATTTCATCAATAATCTTTGGTAAATCCTCATATTTCGTGCAGATAGCATCAGGACAAATCCCTTCTAATGGTCGCTCTTTCACTGCGGTTAGGAGAACACCTCTTGCACCTACGGATTGAGGACCTAAAATGTCGTTATGTGGGCGGTCACCTACATGCACAATGTTCTCATACTCAACTTGAAAGTGTTTTGCAACTGATTCAAATACTGCGGGATGCGGTTTGGATACACCTATCTCATCAGAGAAAACAAAATACTCGAAATAAGGATACATCCCTGCTTCTTTTAGTAAAATCCTTAAATTTTTACCGGGAGTAAAGATAGCATCAGAAATAATGGACAGATGATATTTCTTATTTAACTCTTTCAATGCCTCAACTGCCCCTGGAGCAGGGTCAGGCATATATTCAATTTCCATATTCTCATAAGATTTTACAACTTCATCAAAAATCTCCTTCGGCAAGGAACGGCCCAAACCTCCAAGTAGAACAGATAGGCGTTCTGCAACCGTCCATGTTACAAGTTGGTCGTGCCAGACCTTCCAGAATGCAGAATCAACGACATCAAAAGCAACATTTACAATTTCTCTATCTATAGGTGAAATTTGAGAGAGGGCTTCATAAAGTATTTCTCGACGAGATACCTTTTTGCTGGATAAACCTGCCTTTGCTCTTTTAGGCTCATCACTGTCATCAATAAAAAGACAATCCCACAAATCAAAAGTAATTACTTTAATTTCTGCCATAATTATAATCCAATACTTAATTTAATAGAGAAATATATTTTAAAAAGATAAAAAGTAGATAGTTGTGATTATATCAATTATATGCCTAACTTGAAAACTGTTACCACAGGGAAATGGTCAGATGGATATCTTCCGTCCTTTTTATAAACTACCGTCTCACATTTCAAGGGCTGAATTGGACCTTGATACAAAATCCAGTCAATACGATTAGTAGAATCTGGCTCAGGGTCTTTAAATCCACACCAGGTCACCGGAGGTCCCACTTTTTCTGCTGCCTTTAACCATGAATCATTAAAACCATTGTTTGCAAAAATCTTCCATGGCTCTGAATTTTCAGCAACGGCATTAAAATCGCCTGTGATTATAACCGTTTTGCCCTCACCCTCTTGTTTAACCCTTTCACTAATAAGTTCTGCACCTTTTTGTCGAGCCATTTTAGATTTGTGGTCTAAGTGCGTATTAATATAAAGAAGTTCCTTTCCTGAAGAACGGTGCTTCAACTTTAACCAGGTAACTATTCTTGTGCATGCGGTATCCCATGACTTTGACCCGGGTTCCTCTGGTGTCTCTGAAATCCAGAGAAATTTTGTTTCCAGAACATCCCATAAATCTTTTTTATAAAATACAGCCGTCTGTTCACTCGAACCATCTTTCTCTCTTCCTCTACCTATTACAGCATAAGTGGGGATTTGCTCTGCAATATATTTTGCCTGAAAATCAAGACACTCCTGCGTTCCTAATAAATCCGGGTCATAATTTTTAATTACTTCAAGAACCATATCCTTTCGGTTATTCCAATGATTAGGACCATCAGGAGCAGTCCCAAATCGCAGATTAAAAGTCATCACCTTAATCGTTTCTTCTGCATAACCCAATTGGGCAAACATAAAAATATTAAAAGATAAAATGAAACAGCCAATAAGCATGATTCCAATGTTAATTTTTTTCACTGCCACTTCCTTATAATAAATTTTATTGCCTCTAACAAAACAATGTTACAATAAAACTTTTAATTTATACAAATTGTAACAGATAAGTTTATTGAAGAATATTCATTATAGATAAAAAGGCACAGACCACATTAATTATGGTCTGTGCTAGAAAGAAAAGGCTTTTTTCTTTAATTACTACTTGCAGCCTGCTTTCTTTGCAGGAGCCTTCTTTACTACGGCTTTCTTTACAGGAGCCTTCTTTGCAGCGGCTTTCTTAGTTGCGGCCATTTTAGTTCTCCTTTTTATTAGTTTACCTATCTTGTAAATCTCACAGGGTATACCTAACATTTATATTGTGGTATACCGATACTATTTATACTACATATAGACACCGGTTGTCAACATAATTTTTATTTTTCAATATATATTTTTATTTTAATTAATAATTATTATTTTAGGTTTGTTCATTTTTTGTATTAATTTAACTTAAAATATTTTTTTCTCTTAAACATAAACGATACAATAACTTAAACATATATACTCCCTATGTGTATATACTAATATCTCATTATTAATAGATTAAAAAAATTCTATAAGATAAACTTATAAATAAGATAAAAAATAATTATCTATCTCTTTAAAATATATTAAAAACAGATAATCCCCAATGATAATTATTTTTCTACACAATCGGCATGCTTCGTAATTGGCGTTTTAAAATTTTTCCAGTAGAACCTTTAGGCAATTGGGAAAGCACAACTACATCTTTAGGCCATTTAAATTTTGCTATTCTTTCTTGCAAAAACTGCATAATCTCTTCAGGGTGGATTTGTTCTCCTTCTTTAGGAGACACATAAACTCGAATCTCCTCTCCTCGTATCTTGTCAGGAATCCCAACCACAGCCGCTTCAAATACTTTAGAATGTGTATATAAAACTTCCTCGATTTCTCTTGGATATATATTCATACCACCACGAATAATCAGTTCCTTTTTTCTATCAACAATATAAAAATATCCGTCTTTATCTACCCGTCCCATGTCCCCGGTATGAAGCCAGTTATTTGACATCACTTCTCTCGTGGCATCCTGTTTCTTATAATACCCTTTCATTACATTATATCCACGAATAACAATCTCACCAATTTCATCAGGTCCGGCAAAAGTTCCATCATCTTTCATAATCTGCATGTCCACCCCCCATATCGGTTTTCCAATGGAACCTACGCGGACCTCTTCTCCTAATGCGGTAAATGATGTAACAGGACTTGTCTCAGATAGTCCATAACCTTCAAGAATAGTAATGCCATATCTTTCTTGAAATCTTTGGTGAATATCTCCGGGTAAAGCGGCTCCGCCTGAAATAGCCAATTGGACATGTGAAAAATCATAATCCTGCCAGTTTGAAGTATTTAATATAAAGGCATACATTGTCGGCACCATTACCAAAACATTGACATGGTCTCTGACTATGACTTCCATTGCTTTTTGCGTTTCAAAACGAGGGAGCATGGTCATCGTCCCACCACATATAATACTTGCATTCATAACACAGGTCTGGCCAAATGAGTGGAATAGGGGCAGGGCTACAAGGCAGGTTGAACCGGGTGTAAGCCTAACAATTTCATGTGATACATAATAGGAATTAAAAAACATATTGAAGTGGGTCAATTCAGCACCTTTGGGTGAACCTGTGGTTCCGGATGTATATAAAATGACAGCAGTATCATCTGGCATTGTCTGTTCTATATCAAATTCATCATTGGACTCCATCATTAATTTGTTAAAATTCTCTCCAGTTTCTAAATCGTCCATATTGTCCATAGGTGGAATAATAATTAGATGTTTACAAGAATCTACGGAATGAAATGCTTTTATAGCCTCATTAGAACACTCATGATACACAAAAAAAGCAAACGATTCGGAATCACGAATATAGTGTTCAATTTCCATTTTTTTATACAAAACATTTACAGGCACTATGACTCCGCCTGCTTTTAATATTCCATAATACACTATGGGAAAATAGGGAAGATTAGGAATCATCAAAGCAACCTTATCCCCTTTTTTTAATCCTTTTTGGCGTAATATATTTGCTACACGATTTGAATATTTATTCAATTGTTCATAACTTATTTTTATCTCATCTAAAATAACAGCAGTAATATCTGGATAAGTTTTTGCAGTCTCTTCAAGTATATAACCTAAATTAAGCATGGAATATCTCCTTCAGTAAAGAATTATGTAAAAACATAATACTGAAAACAAATATAATAAGCAAATTTATACATTCTTAATTTTAACTCAAATTTTGCCCAATCATTTATAAATGTTACTACTATTGGCGTTACTACAAAAAGTCTATTCAAGGTATCTTTATTAAATACAATCTATTTTTAAAAGAAACAAAAAAACTGCAAAATAATCACATATCCATACATATATCTATTGATTTTTTATGGAAGTCTTCTTTCTCTTTGATGCTTTAGAACTTTTGTAGTAACACCAACAATGAACCTTTAATATTTTTAGCGGACAGTAGTGATAAAAGGATGAACAAATATTATATAATCATGTTTATTTTTCTATTTTAATTGACGATTTTAGGATTTGATTGAATGGAAAACATCTGGGCTCCTTATGCTTTACCCAATATACCCGCCGTAATTTTCTGGATTTTCGTTGCGCTAGGTGTCATTATTCAGGGCATAAGCAAGTCAGGTTTTGCAGGAGGTGCTGGAATTATTTCCGTGCCTCTTATGATGTTGGTCATGCCTCCGAATAAAGTAGCGGCTACGCTTCTCCCGATATTAATCCTTTGCGATTTAAATGCTATATATGTCCACAGAAAAAATAAACTATGGAAGCCAATCATAGAAATCTATCTCCCTGCGATTGTGGGAATTATTATTGGTTCTGCAATGTGGTGGTATATGGGTGAGGCAGGAATCAAACAATATGAAAAGCCACTAAAAATATTTGTAGGAGTTATTGCTATCATTTTCGCCTTTTATATTTGGGGAAAAGAATTTTCTATGAAATGGGTAGAGAACAAAAATTTTGGTATATGGACAGCGATTATCGCAGGAATACTTGCAGGCATTACATCCACACTGGCTCATGCCTCAGGCCCTATTGTGAGTTTATATATGTTTTCCAAAAATCTTGGCAAATCATTATTTGTAGGAACTGTGGCATGGACATTCACACTAATCAATATCACTAAATTACCCTTTTATATAGGAATAGGATTAGTTGATTGGTCAGTGCTTAAATTTGATACATTCCTCATACCCTTTATCCCAATAGGCTCTTTTCTGGGGGTATGGTTATCAAATAAGATTTCAGAACGCACCTTTAATTTTGTTATCATGATATTGACAATTATTATAGGAATACAATTATTGATAGGAATCAATCCGATTGAATTTTGTATAAAAATATTTATGCGTGCACCCAATTCAATTACATAAACATTAAAAAATGGAAACAAAACCCATAAATTTTATTCTTTCTATTGTGGCTCCTGTGTATAATGAAGGGGCGTATGTTGAGCAGTTTGTTTCTGAAATCATTAACGAATTAAATGAGTTGGGGCAAACGAAAAATGCTGAAATTATCCTTATTAATGATGGAAGCACTGATAATACAGAAAAATATCTGGATGATTTAGCAATAAAATATTCGGGGCTTGTTTATGCTATTCATCTTGCTCGAAATTTTGGGCAACCTTCTGCTGTAACGGCTGGCTTGCATTATGCAAATGGAGACTGCATAATCATAATGGATTCCGACGGCCAGGATAATCCTAAATGTTTTTCAAAATTTATTGATTTATGGAAAAATGGATATGATGTGGTTTTTGCCAAAAGGGTGCGACGGAAAGAAAATTTTCTTTTTCGCTTTTGCACCTGGCTATTTTATCGCCTCTTATCAATTAGCGCACAGGTATCTCTCCCAATAGACGCAGGAAATTTTGCCCTAATGGATAGAAAAGTGGTTGAAGCAATTAAAAAATGTCCTGAACGCAATCGTTATATCCCGGGTTTACGGGGTTGGGTTGGCTTTAAGCAAATAGGGATAGAGGTTGAACGAAGAGCCCGTTATGACCTAAAACCACGAGTAGGTTTTCGTGGACTCTGGACTTTAGCCATGAATGCCTTTTTCTCATTTTCTTATGTCCCCCTGTTTTTTTTCCGTTTTGCAGGAATTTGCAGTTTATTCCTTTGTTTAATCTTAATTTTCTTTGCCTTATACCACAAATTGGTAACAGGTCTTGCTGTTACAGCGTGGGCTTCCCAACTTATTTCTATTTCTTTCTTTGGTGGTATTAATTTAGTAGGAATTAGTCTTCTTGGTGAGTATATTGCACGGATTTATGATGAGGTAAAACAAAGACCTTTATATATATGTACCAGAATTTCCGGCTCCCAGAACAGAAATGAATTTCACACTCCTGATAATCAAAATCATGATAAAATCATATAAATCAATTATAGAAATTTCAACTAAGAAATAAGGAAATTTTCTGTGGGCGATTTCCAACAAAACATCATTAAAGAAATCGGTCCGAAGAACGAAAAAAGGTACATTTTTGATTTAAGCGATGATAATATCGAAATCTGTATGATTTCTGATATTGGAACACATAGGACAAATAATGAGGACCACTGCCTTTTTTCTAAACCTGAAAGTGATGAGAATGCAGCCCCATTAGGTATATTAACAGCAGTGGCAGATGGGATGGGAGGAGCCGCGGCGGGAGAGCATGCCAGCGAAATGGCAGTAAATTTGTTAAGTGACTACTATTTCAATTCAAAAGAGGAGAACATTCCAGAAATACTATTAGATTCTATTCAGAAAATAAATGGTGAAATCTTTAGTTTAGGTGAAAACAACCCTACTTATTTTGGAATGGGAACAACTATATCGGTTCTGGTTCTTCACGGAGATACCGGATATGCGGCTCAGGTAGGAGACAGCCGCATTTATTTAAATAGACCCGGTTATCCCATAAAACAAGTAACAGAAGACCACTCTATTGTAGCAGAACAGTTAAGAGATGGATTAATAACAGCAGAAGAAGCACGAAACCACTCTTTGAAAAACCTTATCACCCGTGCTTTAGGCATTAAAGAAACCGTTGAAATTGACTTATATTCCTTCATAGTAAAGACGGGAGATACCATTCTCATTTGTTCTGATGGGTTAAGCAATGTAATAGCAGAAAAGCAACTGCAGCAGGGATTGTTGAACGATAAACTTAGCGAAGGTCTGACCTCACTTGTAGATACTGCGATTGAAGAAGACGCCCCAGATAACATTACGGCTATTGCTATCCGTATTGTAGGACCCTTAGAACACTACAAAATGTCAAATCACGAAAAGATAATGTTTGTATCACCTGAAGGTAGATTTTCATTCCTGCAGAAAATTTTCCATTTCTTCTTAAAAAAATAGTCATCTTCTCCTACGGGGCCCACGATAGCGTGCGTGTGGATGCTTTTTATGCGAAGGATTTCGACGCGGCTCTATTTCTTCTAATCCATTACTATTTTCGTCTTGCTGAACTGCCTTGTTTTCGGAAGATATTACATTATAACTATAACATCGTGGACATTGAGAAATTTCTTCTGCTTCCGTGTCGAGGTAAACAAAGGCACAATAATTACATTTCCAGACATTTTGATTTTTGAATACCGTGTAGATTTTTCGTGTATTAAATTCCGACATACCCCACAAAATAATCCCTGAAATTGCAATTATAAAAGAGTAGAGAATAAACGCTTCTGTAATTGAAATTTCAATCATGGCAAAGTCCCAGATATATGATAACGAATTGTGACCTGTTGTTCGCCTGATTCACCACTTATTAACGGTTCAAAGCGAATTTTACCGACCTCTTCTTTCATATATTTTGAGATTTCATCTTCAATTATGTTTAAGTCAACAACTCGCGAAACAGTTCCATCAGGCAGAACCGTCAACATAAAATCATAGTCTTTCTCTTCAGCAGATAAATCTTCTCTGGATATTTCCAGAAGTCCTGGAACAAACAAGAGAGTCCTATTATATGGTGGCGTAATCCAACGATACACAACCTCAATACCACTACCTAATTTTTGCTTCATTAGTGGGGACACAGAAGTAGAGGATTGAGAAGGTTCTTTCTCTTCCAATTCTGTTCCCGGGGAGAAAGGATTTAATGCGATTAATGATTCTCTTATTTTATTTATGCCTACCCCAAATTGAGCCCAACTATCTTTATACTCTTCTACCAATGGCTTTGTGGTTATATCCTCTTCAACCAGAGTTCGCCGCAGTTTTAATTTTTCTAACTCTTCAAACTCAATTTGGGGAAGTTCAAAACCACCTGATTGTTTAAGCGTATTTATATCGAAATCACTCTCGTTTTCATCGGATTCTACATCTTTTGATAATCTTAATCTCGATTCACCCGCAGGTGGAACATTTTCCTGCAAATCAGCCTGGACAACACGAATGTCTAAATACTGGAAGTCTGGGCGAGGAACATATACAACTATCTTAAAAATAGTCACTGCGGAAAGATGAAGAATAAGTGAAAATAAAATAATTTTAAAAAAACGATAGTGGTCTTTTTTTAACTGAAATAATAGGTCTCCCTGAGGACTTGTCAAAACATCATATTCCATTTTTGCCTTTTCAGATTTTATTGATTGAAGGCCTTCAGGAATAGTCGGAACGACAAAATCCTCTTCAAATTCTTTCGCGTGCTTGCGCACGGATTTTCGCGTGCGCCTTTTCACCATAATCATCCATAATTTATTGTGTTTCTTCAGACTTTGATGGAATAGCAGCAATCCCGTAATGCTTTATTCCAACTGAATTTGCAATTCCAAGCACCCTTACCAGTCGTTCTGTGGACACTCTACGGTCAGGTCGAATAAGAAGAAGTCCATCAGGCTTCCTCTCATAAAAATTTTCTAATGCCCGTGTTAATTCATACCAACTTTTAATAGGGACTTCTTCGTCTTCCGTATAGAAGACTTCTCCCTGATTGTCTGGTCCTCCTTCTCCATAAGCCAGAGTCACGGTAGCCTCTTTTTGTTCTAATTGTTCAGAAAAATCACTTTTTGATAACTCCACAGGTATAGACGATTGAACTACAAAGGTAGAGGTCAACATGAAAAAAAGTAGCAACTGAAAAACTACATCAATAAGTGGAGTCAAATCAACAGTCACTCTCACTGAATTCTTAGAACTTGTTTTCCGCTTAAATTTCATGTTAAATCTCTTTCTCTCCCTGATATTGTGTCAACAAATCCACTAATTCAGACGCACTGATTTCCATCTCCACTACCATATTATCTACCCGTGATACCAGATAATTATAGAACACGATAAGAGGTATTGCTACAGTCAGTCCAAAAGCCGTCGTAAGCAAAGCAGTAGATATACCATCTGCAAGGTCTGATGGATTAACTAATGCCTTCCTGTATTGAATAGTTGAAAAGCACATTATCATTCCTTGCACAGTTCCCAGAAGTCCCAGTAAAGGTGCGATACTTGAACAGGTTGCCAATCCAGAAAGATACCGTTCTAAACGGGGAATTTCCATCTGTCCTGCATCTTCAATTGCTTCTCGTATCTCTTCCTTAGACTTTTTATGTTTTAAGATTCCTGCTTTCAATATTCGTGCAACCGGTGCGTCTACTTTGTTGCAAATGTCTATTGCATCCTGAATACGGTTCTGACGAAGAACTTGCCGAATAGTATCCATAAATTCGCTGGTATCTATACTCGCTCGTCGTAAAAACCAGAATCGCTCAATAACGATACATAAACCTATCACAGAACAGAGCAGAATAGGCCACATTAAAATTCCGCCCTTAAACATAATTTCAATAGGGTCCCATGGCATTAGAATTTCTCCTTTTAATAATTAATTTAATAAGAACATTGTAATTGTAGTTTGTAATTTTTTATGAAAGATAAACAAGTGTTCCTAATCCTTCACTTGTAAATATTTCTAACAATAGACTATGAGGAATTCGTCCATCAATAATATGCGTCTTTCGAACACCATGGTCCAGTGCTTTAAGACACGACTCAACTTTAGGTATCATTCCTCCTGTTATAACTTTCTCTTCCTTCAAACGCTGAACCTCGTTAGAAGGTAACTGATGAATTAATGTATCTGGATTTGAGGGGTCACGAAGCAAGCCCGGGGTATCGGTTAAAAATACAAGTTTTTCCGCTTTCAAGGCAGCAGCCATATCACCCGCTACGATATCTGCATTAATATTCCATACGCCTCCTGATTCGTCCGTGGCTATCGGTGCTACAACAGGAATAAAACCTGCCTCACAGAGAACCTGTATAATCTTTGTCTCTACCTTTGTTACTCGACCTACCTGCCCTATATCCGTTCCATCATCCGCATATTTTTTCACAGCATAAAGTAAAGAACCATCTTTCCCACTAATACCCACAGCAGAACCACCTGCTTTATTTATCAAAGCGACAATGTCTTTATTCACTACTCCTGAAAGAACCATTTCTACTACGGATATAGTTCTTTCATCTGTAATCCTGAGCCCTTGTGAACTAAACTGAGGCGTAATTCCCAATTTTTTTAACATTTCATTAATCGAAGGACCGCCTCCATGAACAACAATAGGATTCATACCTACATATTTCATCAACACAATATCTTCTGCTGTGCTCTGGCGTAAATGTTCATCAACCATCGCCGCACCACCATATTTTATTACCACCGTTTTTCCCCAAAACTCGCGGATATATGGCAGTGCTTCAATTAAAACTCCTGCTTTTTCAATAATTTTTTGCATAACCGTTCCTCAAGGGATTCAAGTTCTATAATCAGCGTTTATTTTTATATAATCATAACTTAAATCGGATGTCCAATAGCATATTTCCTTTACTCCCATCCCTAAATCCACATGTATAGTAAATTCCTTATCTTTCATTACCTTTGCTACTTCTCTCTCTTCATAACTCGTCGGAAGTCCCTTTTCAAAGACCATAGTATCACCTATCCACAGTTTTATTTTTTCTGACTGAATAGGAGCCCCACTATATCCTGCCGCACATAGAATCCTACCCCAGTTAGGGTCACCCCCAAAAAAGGCCGTTTTACATAATTGCGAAACGGCAATGGCTTTGGCTACTTTTCGTGCGTTTTCCTCCGTATCGGAACCTGTAACTTTAATCTCAACCATTTTCGTTGCACCTTCTCCATCGGCAACAATACTACGCGCCAGCCAAATACACACCTGATTTAATCCACTACTGAATACTTCTTCATCTTCGCTATCAGGTTCTATAAAAATTTCGGAAAATCCATTCGCTAATACTACGACCGAATCATTTGTGCTCATATCATTATCTATTGCTATACAATTAAATGAACTTTGAACAGCCTTTTGAAGACACTCTTTTAATTGTTCACTCGGTATCTCTGCGTCTGTGGTTATAATGGATAACATCGTAGCCATATTGGGGCAAATCATACCTGCACCCTTTGCCATCCCTCCAATATGAACAACACCTTTAGATAATTTGACTTCTACGGCATATTCTTTGGGAACAGTGTCCGTAGTCATTATCGCCTTTGCTGAATTTAAATGATTTTCAGCAGATAGGAATTTAGCACATTCTTGAACCCCCTTTTTTATTCTGTCCATAGGCATAGGAACACCTATAACCCCTGTACTCATGATTAAAGCATGTTCTTTACTTATATTCAACTCCTCTGCCAACTTTTCTGCTGTCGCTTCTACATCTTTTACACCTTGTTCACCTGTGCACGCATTGGCATTACCACTATTGATAAATACCGCTTGTGCCTCTCCCTGCCCGCATACCTTTTGACACCACAAAACAGGCGCTGCTTTTACCCGATTCGTAGTGAAAGACCCTGCCACACTTGCTTTCCTTTTTGAAACGACTAAGGCACAGTCTAACCTTTTCTTTTCAGAATTTTTTATCCCTGCTGAGGCAGCAGCAGATTCAAAACCCAGACTTGCACATACACCACCATCTATTGGAACAATATTCATATTGTTTGTCCTTTTATTAAAAATAATTATGGAGTCATTCCAGGAAACCGGAGTCCTGTATCTTCTGGAAATCCAAACCGAACATTAAGACATTGTATACCCATTCCCGCTGTCCCACCGACAAGATTATCAATTGCACTTACGATAATGATGTTTCCCGTTCGTTCATCATAAGTCCAACCCATATCACAGAAATTAGAATTTCTAACAAAATTTATCTCCGGAAGTTGATTCTTCGGATAAACACGGACAAAAGGTTCATTATCATAACACTTATAAAGTTCGTCAGGATTTATTTCTTTCGTAGGTCGTAGTGTTATTGTGCTCAAAATTCCGCGTGTTAACGGTGCCACATGAGGATTAAACTGAACCTGATGCTTTCCACCAATCTCCTGTTCTATTTCAGGGATATGCTGATGATTTCCAATGCGATAGGCTCGCATATTCTCATTCATGATTGGAAAATGGAACAACTCACTCAGTCCCCGGCCCGCACCTGAGATACCAGAAACGGAATCAATAACAATGGGAACTTCGGGGTTAGCATGTTGAACCAGGGGTCGCAAAGGTAATATGCAACTTACAGGGAAACACCCGGGCACGGCTACAATATTTGATTTCTTTATCTGTTCGCGATACCACGGCACCAAACCATAAACAGATTTTTCTAATAATTCAGGATGAGAGTACGATATTTTATAAAATTTTGTATAAGCCTCTTGATTCTTAATTCGGAAATCTGACCCGAGGTCCATAACAACAACACCTCTTTTTACCAATTCTGCTGCTAATGGCATAGACTTACCCGCAGGCAAAGCAAAAAATACCACATCACATTTTTTTGCAATAGTATCTGGGTCAAATGTTTCTAATTCTAAATCTACCATTTTACGAAGATTGGGAAGAACTTCCTGCAATTTCTTGCCTGATTCCATTTCCACAGCACATACTAACTGTGCCTGAGGATGTCCTACAATAAGTCGGACAAATTCTCTGCCTGCATAACCTATGGCACCAACAACTCCTACTTTTATCATGTTGCACTCCTAAAATTAGTTAATCTAAATAATTTACCATATTGAAAAGACCCCTCATTATGTTTTAAACTATTTCTCCACGATATGATATATAGAGGGGGAATTACGAGATATTATACCCTGAACTGGTGTTTTTTTTAAAATATTATATTTTGCAGTCATTGTCTTAAACTTGAAGTTTTTATAGAAAAAACAATAGGATATATCGCTACTCCCCACAAAGGGAAAAATGTATATTATAATTTAGGAGAAAAAGCATGCACCCATATCGAACACATAATTGCAACCAATTAAGAAAATCTAATGTCGGAGAAACAGTTAGGCTTTCAGGTTGGGTACACTCAAAACGAGACCATGGAGGGGTTATTTTTATTGATTTACGAGACCATTATGGTATTACCCAGATAGTAGTAAATCCAGAGCGTCCTTTCTTTCCTGAAGTTGAAAGTGTTCGAAATGAAAGCGTGATAACAATAGACGGAACTGTGGTGGCTCGTTCTCAGGAAACAATCAATCCAAACATCGGCACAGGTGAAATAGAGGTTGTTGCAGATAACTATATTCTTGAATCAGCATGCGAACAACTACCTTTCCCTATAAACAAAGATGTTGAGACATCGGAAGAATTACGACTTGAATATCGGTTTTTAGACCTGCGTAAAAATGCTTTACATAAAAATATTATTTTGCGAAGTAAATTAGCACAACTTGTAAGAGAACATCTATTATCACGCGGATTTAATGAATTTCATACACCTATTTTGACAAGTTCGTCACCAGAAGGGGCACGGGATTTCCTTGTTCCAAGTCGTTTATACCCAGGTCAATTTTATGCTCTACCTCAGGCACCTCAACAGTTCAAGCAATTGTTGATGATAGCCGGTTTTGACAAGTATTTTCAGATTGCTCCCTGTTTCCGTGACGAAGATTCCCGAGCCGACCGTAGCCCAGGTGAGTTTTATCAAATTGATATTGAAATGTCATTTGTTACACAAGAAGATATTTTTAATGAGTTAGAAACGCTTATGGTTAAAATATTTAAGGAACTCTCAACAAAAAAAATTCTATGGGAGACATTTCCTCAAATTCCTTATCGGGAAGCCGTGGAGAAATATGGTACGGACAAACCTGATTTGCGTTATGGGTTAGAAATACAAGATTGCACCGATATATTTGCACATTCAGAACTTAAAGTTTTTAGTGCTCAGGTTACTACAGGTGGAGTAGTAAAAGTCATTCGTCTACCTCATGCAGACCAGCAGGCTCGTAAGTTCTTTGACGATGCAGAAGAATATGCAAAGAGTGAAGGGGCTAAGGGTCTGGCATGGCTTATCCTAAAAGAAGGCGACTTTAAAGGTCCCATTGCAAAATTTATGAAAGAGGATGAGAAGAAAGCACTTATTCAAAGGCTTCAACTAAACGAAGGTGACGCTGTTTTCTTTGGTGCAGGCTCTCGAAAAGACACCAATGCCCTTATGGGTAAAGTCCGAACCTATTTGGCAAAGCAATTGAACATGATTGACCCGGACCAGGTGGCTTTCTGCTGGATTGTTGACTTTCCTATGTTTGAGTGGAATGAAGAAGAGAAGCATTACGACTTTTCTCACAACCCCTTCTCCATGCCACAAGGTGGAATGGACGCATTGTTAAACAAAGACCCATTAGAGATAGTAGCCTATCAATATGACATTGTTTGCAACGGTATAGAATTATCCTCAGGGGCTATTCGAAACCATCAACCTGAGATTATGCTCAAAGCATTTGAGATTGTGGGTTATCCGTCTGAGGTCGTTAAAAATAAGTTTCCCGCACTATGGAAAGCTTTCCATTATGGGGCTCCTCCTCACGGTGGGATTGCACCTGGATTTGACCGTATCTTGATGCTACTCACAGATTCACCCAATATCCGTGAAGCCATTGCCTTCCCACTAAATCAGAAAGCCCGCGATTTGCTTATGGGTGCTCCCAGCGAAGTATCACCCAAGCAACTTCAAGAACTTCACATTAGCATTGTTCAACCAAAAACTAAATAAATATCACTTGCTTAAACAAGAGGAAGTATGAGTTTGAGCCCAGACCTCACTGCCCATTTTTATATCTTCATCCTCAACCCAGAAAAAGTCTACTTCTTTTGACAGTTGCATATTGGGTCTACGATATACATAAAAAGGGAGTTCCCGTTCCTTAATCTGTTGTGTCTTATCGTAATATTCGTCTTTAGAAATATTGAGCATCTCTGTATTCTTAAAACCGTTTCTACCATAAGGTAGAAACCGATATAGGTGCCAGGCATGTATTTTTGCACCTTGTTCCCATAATCGAAGTAGATAGGCAGATATACCGTTAAGGTCGTGAATATTCACACTACAAACAACTGTAGAAATAGTGAAAGAAATACCTCTTTCTGTCAAATATCGTAGCCGTTTCTGAATAATATCGTAGTGCTTTCGAAAACCTGCCCTTAAATAGTTATGAACCTGCTGATTGGCTGAATCGAAAGGTAGAACATATCTGTCCGCATTTAACGATTCTACAATATTTGGTAACAATCCCACACCATTTGTCCCAACCTGTGTATGAAATCCCATTGACTTTGCCAGATAAATAGCATCTGATAAGGAATATTTCCACTGTAAAGGCTCACCCCCACCCAAAACAACACTTCCCATTTTTCTTTCTTTCATCAATAATAAAACTTTTTTCACCTGTTCTGGACTCATCTCCTTTACAGAGTCTTCTGTAATACAAAATACACAACTCATGGAACATACGCCATGAAGCATAACTACCCCTACCCTGCGATGATAAACCTCTATTTGTTGCATAATTTTTTACTTCATCCGAACAGCCGAAATAGCAAACCTCAACCCGCTAAAGAATTCATAAAACAATACTTCTGGAATACAAATTATTTTCCTTAGTTGAAATTTACCTGTTGAGAAGTCATGTTTTAAACCTATCCACCAGCGATTTATTTTTCTACGATTTGCAACTGACTTTACAATGAGTTCTTCATAACTTCGGACAACAGTTTTTCTTACAAACGCATCAAATCGGACTAAGTCATCAGCATTAGGCACACGGAATTCCAGGTTACTTATTTGTTCTTTTATAGCATTAATCTTTTTCTCCATCTCTACTTGTATATTGTGATTAATCCGACCTGAAGCCTGTGATAATTGGGATACCAATTCGTTTGCTTTTTGAACAATCTCTTTATATTCTTGTGAAATAAATTCTTTATACTGGTAGGATCGCAAGATTTGTATTGTCCTTGCATGAATATCCTGTAAATATGTATGTGCACTGGCTAAAGACTCGCGTTTTTCTTTTAATTGCCTACGGGTTAATAACCATATCTCCTGATATTCATAAAAAACCTGCATAATGACTTTTACCTGTCTCACAAAATCTTTCATTCTTCTTCGCAATAACTCGATTCGTCCTTCTACTGCCATAGTAGAACGACGGTCTTTCCTTGATTTTCTCCTTAAAAACCCCATACTCATAGGATGGTTACTTAACAAAGTAGAATATCTATTCCAGAGGGTTAACCAGAAAGCGTTCCAATATTGTTCGGGTGGACAACGAAGTAATATATCCACAATATTGTCTTTGGAATAGAAGAGCGACCATGCTTTTAACCATGATTTTCTCAACTCCCCTGGCTTAAAGTTAGGATGGACAAAGGTTTCATGACAACTATCATAATGATTAAAATCTTCTGAAAGTTGTTCTCCTTTTTCAAGTCGCTCCTTATGGTCTCTGGAACCGGGAATAGGTGTCATTATAAAAAAAGAGGCTTCGTCTACTTTAACTTCACTCTTCAATAATCCAATATCATGAACAATACTTTGAGGGGTATCACATGGCATACCTACAATATACCCAACATGAACAAGTACCCCTACTTTATGCCAGGTTTCCACCATTTCTGCATATTCTTGCGTCTTATTGTGCTTTTTATTCATCAAAACTAAATTTTCTGGATTGATACTCTCCATGCCTACAAAAACAACATAACAACCGGCCTGGGAAGCCATTTCAACAAAATTGGGTATTTTCCATGATTGGGTATCAATCTGCATCATAAACCTGATTCGTTTCCCTCTCTGGCTCATTTCTACGAATCCCTTAAAAAGTTCTTTCCATATAGGCGAACGAGACATGTTGTCATCTGTAAAAAAATAACTATGGAAACCATTATCGTAATTTTTCTCAACCACTTCAAGAATTTTTTCTGCAGAACGACATCTTATCTTTCTTCCCTGAACATTAATAATCGTGCAAAAGGAACAATCGTAAGGGCATCCCCGGCTCGTATCAATTGTGCACATGGGTTGCATAAAATGTTTCAAATAATTCGGGTCTGCCACTGCAACAGGTGCATTAGATATATCCGGTGATTCTTGAACAATATAATAGGGTTTCAATTGATTATTGATAGCATCATTCAATATCCCTGCTAAAACACCTGGTCCTTCAACCTCTCCACATACTAAAGTTACACCCCTATCAACAAGAAACTGTAAATCTGGGGTAAGTGGACCAAACAACTTTATCATCCCACTTACATGAAACCCACCTATTAATACAGGTATTTGATACTTCCGAAACATAAGAGCTAAATCCGTTGCCCTTGCAAACATATTAGTCTGAACCCCTACCAAACCCACAATAAGATGTTCGCCTTTGCGTTTGCTACTATTAACTAATTTATCCACATTTATCTCATGAACAGAGCCATCTATTATCTCTACACAAATCTCATAATCACCTTTAATTTGTCCTTCTTGAATAATTTGCTCTGTCAGAGACTTCATGCAAACGAGGGTGTTGGAAGGCAAGAGTCCTTTCCAAAAGCGAAAAGGATAACCATCATCGTCATAATGGGAAGGCAAAATATACAAAATCTTTACCTTTTTCTTCTGTCCATTTCTTTTATTAAAAAACAATGACATATCTATAAACTCCTATACTTAAATTTTACAAATGAGTTTTTAAACAAAGCATTATATTATAATACTTTTACTTTACTACTTGAAACCTATAAAAAGGATGTTTTTAATTTGATAATAATAAAAACAATAAACAAGGAGACCAAATATGATGAGAAGATTGGTGTTTATTTACGGGTTATCTCTTTTTATGTTATTTCTAAGTCCCATACAAAGACCTGCTCATGCTGAAACCAGTTTCAAAGAGGATGTGGAATTTTTAAAAAAATATGTAACGGTAATCACGCTAAAGGATGCAGAATCGGGGGGGGAAGTAGCCGTAGTCCCTGAATATCAAGGGCGTGTTATGACCAGTGCTGCGGATGGAGACGAAGGATTAAGTTTTGGCTGGATTAACCGAAATCTGATTGAATCAAAAAAATTTGAACCCCACATTAATGTATTTGGAGGAGAAGACCGTTTCTGGATAGGTCCCGAAGGTGGGCAATATGGCATCTTTTTTGCGCCCAATACACCTTTCGATTTTGAGCATTGGCAAACTCCACCTGCAATTGATACAGAACCTTATGAAGTCGTTTCGCAAAACGATAAACAGGTTCTCTTTCGAAAAGAGGCAAAATTAAAGAATTGGTCTGGCACAGAATTTCAGGTGTTGATTGACCGAACAGTAAGTGTATTATCCAAAGAACAAATTGCAGGTGCCTTAGGGGTTCGGATTTCTCAAAATATAAAATATGTAGGTGTGGAATCAAAAAATAAAATAACCAATACGGCAGAAAATTGGAATAAAGAGAAGGGGCTATTATCAATATGGATTTTAGGCATGTTTAATCCATCACCCGACACAACTATTGTTATCCCATTTTTACCGGGTCCTGAAAATGATTTAGGTCCCAAGGTTAATGATGCGTATTTTGGTAAAGTTCCTCCTGAGCGTCTGGTGGTTAAGGATAATGTTTTGTTCTTTAGCGGAGATGGACAATATCGCAGTAAAATTGGAATTTCGCCTAAACGAGCCTTATCCGTTTTTGGCAGTTATGATGCAAAAAATAAGGTTTTGACCGTAGTACAGTATAGTAAGCCTGATAGTCCAAAACCTTATGTAAATTCTATGTGGGAAATGCAGAAAGACCCTTATGGCGGCGATGTTATCAACTCGTATAATGATGGTCCTGTAGGACCGGGGCAAAAACCACTGGGACCTTTCTACGAATTAGAAACCTCATCACCAGCAGAAGAATTGAAAAAGGGAGAATATGTTGAGCATACACATCGGACATTCCACTTCACAGGAAGTGAAAAGGAACTAAATTATTTAGCAGAAGAGATATTCGGTATTGACCTGCAAACTATTCAAAACGCCCTGGCAAAAAATTAGTCATTCACAAAATAGGGCAAGCATTTATTTAAGTAAATTGCTTGCCCTAATTTTTTACTGTATTTTTAATTAGACGCTGGCATTGGTGATTTGTTCAATCATGCTAATCATGGGATAGAACAAAGACGCAAACAGAGCCACTACAATCAAACCTACTATAATTGTGAAAATGGGCTGTAATGCCTCTCCCAATGTATTAACGGCAACCTGAACCTCCTCATCGTATATATCTGCGATTTGTTCTGCTATTTTATCTATACTGCCAGATTCTTCCCCTGTGATTAGCATATCTGCAACAACAGCAGGTATTACATCTGCCGACGCCCGTAAGGGTGCTTCCAATCCTCCTCCGCGTTCTATTGAATCTCGTAATAATTGCAAACTCTGTGCTACTGCCTGATTGTGTATAGAATATTTTGTAAGTTCTAATGATGACATCATGGATAATCCACTTCTTAACAGTAAGGACCATGTCCTCATCATTTCAACAATAGCGTATTTATGAACGATTTTACCGATAATGGGAATCTTTAACTTAAAACGGTCTGCGGATAAGCGTCTTAACGGACTCCGAATGAACCACACCTGATAAATTAAGATTAATATGAGTATCAATACAATGGGCAACCACCACCAGACACGAAACCAATTGGAAACACTAAAAAACATTTCCGTAGTAGGCGGGATTTTAATATTCTGCTTCATATACATATCTTGAAATTGAGGAACGACCAGATTGGTGAGTAGCAGTAATACGGCTAAACAAGCAACTACGAGAACAATCGGGTAGAACAACGCGCCACGGACTTTCCGTCTGAGCAAATCTCTCCGCTGACGGTAATCCACCAGTCTTTGCAATACTGTGGTTAGCGTACCACTGGCTTCACTTGCTTTAACTAAATTAACAAAGACCGTATCAAAGTATTGAGGATGTCTGTCAAACGCCTGCCATAACGGATTCCCCTCTTCAACATACAGGGCTATATCATTTATCAATCCTCGAATAGCCTCTGTTTGACCCCGTTGTGCCAATGTCTTTAAGGATTTCAGCAGAGGGGTGCCTGATTCTAAAAGCATTATCAACTGACGCAAGAAATCTGTTATTTCCTGGTATCGGACTGTGCTACGCTTAAAAATAGAAATACTCCTTGACCAGGAGCGAATTTCGGGTCCACGACGAATAACTTCCTCCTCATTTGCAATTTGTGAGAGGCTCTGAGCCTTTCCTTTGGTTGACTTTCGAACTTTCTTTACGGGCTCGCCGCTTTTTCCAGCCATTGCTGTTCTCCTTATATAAGCATATTTTATCTTTATCTAAATGTAAATCGGACTAATCGTTATTATCATCATCTTTTTTTGAAGGTATACTTTTGTTCCAGACAATTATGGGATTTCCTTCAATAAACACTACACCCGTTTCGTAAGAAGCATAAATTTTATTATAACTTCTACCTGAAATTACTCTACTTAATTCTGAGGTAACCGCTACTCTGAAACTTGTGGACTTGTCAACAAATGGAAATTGCCAGACAGGGGAAGGAGTATCCACCTTCATATTAAAGGTTGCAGGGTCTTTACCAATCGCTGAAAGAACTTCATTAAAGGACTTAAAAGGTCTGGCATTCATTATCCTCTGGGCATCATCTAAATTGATATTAAACAAAGCCATCAAAACTTCAGGAGGCGCTATGTTTACATTCAGATAGGATTGTGGATTTTCGGGATTACCTGCATTCCACGCTGAAACGAAATTCGACACCTCTATATTTGTCTTCTCTTTCTTTAGCCAACCGCGGTCATATAATTCATCTACTAAATAAATCCATTTTTGATTTGTTGAATTCAACCCAGGAGTGGGTAGGTTAGAAACAATTTGCCTTGCTGTTTCCCCATCTACATTCAGTATCTTCTGAAGCACACTGGCTGGACTACAATTCAAATTTATTTTGCCGCTCTCATCAAATATTTGCGCCTTTATCTTAACCTGGATAGTATCCGATGGTCCTAAAAATGATGCCTCATTAATACCATAAGACTGTTTGTAATAGGGACAATCAAATTCAAGTGGACATCTGCTTATCAGGTCTTGAATTTTATCTGTTCTCCATGCTTTTTCCAGTTCTGCTAATACCAGATTTAATCCTACTTTTGCATAATCTTTTACCTTCATCTCGTCCAGAAGCAGAACAGTCCTTTGCAATTCAGTCTCACTATCCCGCACATAATACATGCCGAGCAATGCAAAAACACCTAAGAGAGATATGGCTATCAGTAAAGCCACACCTTTATCCCCTATCTTTTTTAAACTTACTTTATTAAATAAATTTTTCATATAATATTTCCTAACCAGAAGACGCTTTCACGTACAACTTGCTCCCATAGTCTATTTTCATCTGCCAGAACCAAACTTATTTTTATTGCTTTCGGATAAAAGGGTTTATCCCAATTCTCTATCCAATCTTTTCCATCATAGCAGTGAACTCTCATTCCGAGAACACCTGTCGTTAATATCTCCCTTGCCCCACTAGGCTTTTCCTCTCCCAGTGGACCAATAACCCTCACAAGACTAGGAACACTTTCCAGACTTCGGTCTATATAATAAAAAACCTGAACAACTACCTCTCTCCCTTCAGAATTTGTATAAATTACAGGAAAAGAGATTCTATCGTCATCAAGCGGAACAGATTGATACCTCCTCTCATCTTCAATATGCCTCATTGCAACTACTTTGCCTTTTGTATATGTTGGTGAAGCAATCTGGTCAAAATCCTCTTGTAGACGGTTTGTCAATCGTAAGAAAGAAAGGTTCAAAGACTGCTTAATTTCAGATTGCCGCCGATAGTCCATAATCCTACCAAACATGACCACACCCATAGTGGAGAGGATTGCCAGAACTGCTAACACCGTAATAACTTCAATTAGTGAAAAGCCTATTATCCCTTTTACTCTTACATACTTCATTTATTTACAACCTTATTTAATTGAAAGCGGGGAATAACTGAATTTTCCATATAGTATTTTGTCTTTCCTCTCTCATTATAAATAACCGCAACAATTACCTCGTAGCAATCAGGATTGTCATCTGAAATCTTGCCAAAAGCCTTCCAGTGAAATTTTTGTGATACATTCTTATACTTACGGAAACTTGCCCAATCCGGTGGAGCAATCATTGGAGTTTCAATAGCGTTTCCTGCTTTGGGTTCATCATTTGAAGTAAGAATAGGAAAAGTCCCACCCGGCTTCAAGTCCGCAGGGATTTTCCAGATAAATTTATCAGGACAATTCAACACATAATTCAACTTGTCATGAGCAATGCTGCTGGCTAAAATTACATTCTGAGATGTTTGAGATAGATTCAAGCTCAATGAAAACATCTGAACAAGTCCTGTGATGGCTACACTCACTACAGCCAGAGCAACAATTATTTCAATAAGGGTGAAGCCCTTTGTCGTCTTACACAAAAATAATCTCATGCTTTTGTCTCATATACAATTTATTATTTATTATTAAATAATCTCAAATTTATTTATTATTTTATTCAAATTATAGGTAATATGCAAAAAAAACAATAAGGAAAAGATATTGTTAGAGATATTTTACAAAAATCAATTACAAACCGTATCCCTTTCTGACAAAAATTTTTTAGGCACTTATGAATTAAATTTTACTGAAATTGACCTTTCTCCTGAAGATTTGTTTCATCAGGCTATTCAAAAACCGATTGGAGTTGCTAAAAATCCTTTGAATAAGAACCTACAAGATAGAAATATTTCTATTGTTATTTCAGATTCTTTTCGCTATACTGGACTTGAGCAGTTCATTTCGCCTTTGCTAAAATTGTTGCTCACCTCAGGATGTAAACCTGAAAACCTAAAATTTTTAGTTGCTTGCGGTTCACATCGTCCACCTACCGAAACAGAATTACAATCCATTTTAACGCCTCAGGTCTTTAACAATTTCAAGGAGCAAATTTTTATCCCCGACCCAAAGGATTTAAGTCAATACAATTATTTAGGAACTACAAAACGAGGCACACCTGTCTATGTTTACAAAGAGGTTATGGAGAGTGATTTTTTAATATTGACAGGGACTATCTTATTCCATTATTTTGCGGGTTTTGGGGGTGGGAGAAAGTTGATTGTCCCCGGATTATCTGCCCTGCCGACAATACAACATAACCACGCCTTGAGCATTCACCCAACAAGGTGCGAAATCCATCCTGATGTAAAAATAGGTAGACTTGATGGAAACCCCGTAGCAGAAGATTTGTTGGAAGCAACATTAATGACAAAAAAGAATATTTTTATAATTAACACGGTTCTTTCACCAGCCAAAAAAATATTGAATATGTTTTGTGGGGACTTAATAGAAGCACACAAAGCAGGTGCAGATTTTGCAAGGGACATATACTCTGTAAATATTCCCCAAACTGCAGATATAGTTATTGCTTCTGCGGGAGATTCAAAAAATTTTTTACAAAGTCATAAAGCATTAGTTAACGCCTGGCAGGCAAGAAAAAAACCTTATGGGAAAATTATTTTTATTGCACCCTGTCCTGAAGGATTGGGTGGGTTTCAGTTTAAGGAATGGCTTGAAATAAGGAACCCTGAAAAATTGGTTGCACATTTACGCAAAAATGGAGAAGTCAATGGACAAACAGTAATATCTACATTAGAAAAGAGCCCACATACATATTTTTTGACAGAAATGGACAAAGAAACTGTATCCCTTTTAGGTGGGGAAAAAATCGAAACAATTGAAGAAGGTTTCAAACTTGCTTGTGAAGAACTAAAAAAGTCAGGCATTTCAGAACCTACCTGGATGTTTCTTCCCCATGCTCTATATTCCGTCCCTGTTATCTCCAACACATAAAACAATAACCATAAAGGACATCTAAAAACATCTTTCCCTGTTTTGCATACTTTGCGTCTCTCATAGTGACCCTGGCGATAAATTCCTTTAACTAAAATCATAAATATCATTATAACCTTATGCGTTTTGTCTATTATAGTGACATCAGATTTTCATTTAACCGCAAAGGACGCAAAGAAAGACGCAAGGAATGCAAAGGGTATTTTGGCGTTTTCTTTTGATTTATATAGCATAGACATTTTTATCTGCGTCTTTATTGGTGTTTAACCCAGAATATATTATTACATGTTGTTGAATTCATCATTACTGAAAATAGCATGTTCAAAACAATTGCGTTTTGTAGGGGCATATCGCTTTACGTCCACATAGACAGCACTACATAGGTATTGTTTGTTTGCGTAGATATTGTTTTTTAGGGCGTATGCTATACGCCCCTACTTTCAGAACTTTTCAGACAGACCCTGGCAGGCGAAGCCTGACGGGGTAGTCTCTGCAAAACTACGAGATAAGAGAACACCCCGTCCCTGCGGGATACCCCTCTCCAAGAGGGGAGTCTTAATCTACAAAGCACGGAACTAATGTTCAAACAAGATTTTTTGTTATAACTAAACCACGCCCGTCTGGCAAGACTTTTACCCCAAAGGACACAAAGGAAGACACCAGGACCGCTACGGTTTTTTATATGTTTTTGCA
>CAZJTZ010000036.1:0-26913 GCA_964549105.1 uncultured Nitrospirales bacterium | reverse complement strand
CCCTGCAGACGTTGCACATCCGCGGGGAAGGAAGGAGTCTGGGTCGGGGCAGGCGATGGGGGAGGAGGTGGTGGGGGTGGCTCCGGAGGTGGTGGTGGAGGGGCTTTTACGCTTATTCTTCCCTCAGAAAAATCGGGAGAGGGTGGAGGTATAGGAGATTCAATGGGTGGAGCAGGAGGAGATGGAGGTAAAGGCGGTAATGGAGGTACAGGTGCTTTAGGTGGAGAGGGTGGAGATAATTATCCGTTAGATTCAAAATCTACAATTAGTATGCTTATAAAAGATTTAGGTGAGAATGGCGGTGATGGAGGGAAAGGCGGAACAGGTGGCGGTGTATTACTCTTAGCAGCAAGGGGAATGTTGACATTAGCAAATAATATTACTATTGATATTTCTGCGGAACCACCCCAATACGGAACTGCAGGTGCAGGAGGTGGTACCGGAGGTAGGGGAGGTTATGGAACACCAGGTATGTTAAAGTTGCAAGGGTCTATTATTAACTTACCTACAGGTGTTCAGAGACCGACCATTAAAGCGGATTACTCTGGAGACTTATATGCTGAGTCAAATGGGAGAATTACATTAATTACAAATATGTCTCAATATCTACTTGGTTTTAGATTGCCCAATTTTACAAATCCTGGAACATTAATTGGTTGGGTTTCTAACAATTCAGTATTAAGAGATTTTAGTGTGTTTAATCCAACAGAAGATACACCTCTTATTCCTGAGTTAAGTTCAGGGCTCGATATTGAAGGATATCTAAACGATAATGTAATTTATGAAAGTCTTATTGCAAGCACAGAACCTGAATCTGTCGTTGAAGGGGTAGAATTAATAAGGATTACAGGACTTAATTCATATTTTGAAGGTTTTGACCATATAATATTGATAAATAGAGGCACAATGGATTTATCGAGGGTATACTTGAAAGTAGGTGATAATAGTCCTGTTCCTATCGGTTTCGGAACAGGAGACCTTGCAATTGATGAGAGATGGACAACTTTAATACCAACAACTGACCCTCTGACCGGAGTGGAAATCGTTGTCCTTGATAATATGCCTGGTGAAGGAGAGGGTTCGGTTGAGGGTATTATAGAAGGACAACCCGAAGGAGTAATAGAAGGTGTAGTAGAGGGAGAGGGGCAAATAGAAGGTGCGATAGAAGGAGAAGGAATTACTGAAGGACCTCAAGAAGGAGAGGGGACTATAGAGGGAAATACAGAAGGTGAAATTTGCACTTATCATTCTGCCGATACTAATAAAGATTGGGCAATATATCTTAATGAGTTGCTTCGTGTAATACAATTCTTTAATCTTAATCAATATCACTGTGACGCAAATACTGAAGATGGATATGCTCCTGGACCAGGTTCACAAGATTGTCAACCGCACAAAAGTGATTATAGCCCTGTCTCGTGGAGAATAGAATTAAATGAACTTCTAAGGTTAATCCAGTTCTTCAATTATTCGGGTAGTAGATACCATTGTGACCCAAACGGTGAAGATGGATATAGTCCGGGAATGTAATATGGAAAGTTTTCGAAATTTTGTTATTAATATAAAAATTGATATTAATTATTTATTAAATAAATTTTATTGAATTTATTTGAATTGGAGTGTATAATTATAATAAGAATGAGTGGAAATTAATTTCATTGATAATTAAAGAATCAGGAATAATAAATTTATTTCAAAATCAGACTGTAGTCGGTTTGATGAGGAGGAAGGAAAATGAAGACTAATGTAACTGTTCGAGGTAATCTTTTTTTGATTTTATTGGCTGTGTGTTTATTATTGTTTTCAATAAACACTCATGCTCAAACAGCAGCAGCGTATTATGTAGGAGACCCCAATGGTCCAGATTTGATTGCACCTGGGGGTTCTTCATTAACATTTAATACAGATTCGCTGACAATGACAGGAGCAAATGGTGCGACCCCATTTAGTCATACAGCAAGTAATGAGGGGGGTGTAGCCGTATTTAGATTTAAGAATGTAAATATTTCGTCGGGAGTAACTATAAATGTATTGGGCTCACGACCTTTAGCCATAGCATCACATCGTGATATGACTATTGCGTCATCGTTTAATGTAAATGGTTCTGTACCGGGTCGTTCAGGTGGTGGTGTTGGTGGATCTGGAGGTGCGGGAGGTGCGGGAAGGCCTGGGGGCTCAAATGCGGGACAAGGTGGTCCTGGTGGAGAAGGAAGGCCTGGTGGTCCTGGAGCAGATAGTTTCTGGCAACAAGGACAACCGGGACAAAATGGTGTAACGGGTGCTACTGGTTCTGCGGGACAGAGTGGTTTTGCAGGTCAGAATGGTGGTGCAGGTACCTCTGGTACTTATGGATTTGGAACACAAGGGGGTCCGTCCGGTGGGGCGTTAGGACAGGGCGGAACAGTCGGTGGTGCAGGTGGAACACAGGGAGCAGGTTCATCTGCTGTGGGAGGAGGTGGTAGTGGCGGAAGTACTGGTTTTCCTGATGGAAGTAATGGAGGAAATGGTACGAGTGCAAATGGTAGTCAACCAGGAGTAAATGGTACAAGTGCTCAACCAGGTGAAAACGGAAAAAATGCTTCAGATGGTCAAAATGGAGTTTTTAGTATACCTGTTAATACATTAGACTTGTTTGGTGGTTCTGGTGGTGCTGGTGGTGGCGGCGGTGGTGGTGGTCAAGGTGGTGGTCAAGGTGGTGGCGGTGGCGGTGGAGCCAGCGGTGGTAGTGGTGGCGGTGGTGGTGCTGCCGAATATCTTTTCGACCGTGCTGATGGTGGAGATGGTGGAGCCAGTGGTAAAGGCGGTAATGGTGGTTCGGGTGGTAAAGGTGGTTCGGGTGGGGCAGGTGGTTCAGGTGGACAAGGTGGCAATGGTGGTGGAGCAATTATATTATCTGCTCGCGGGTTGTTAAGAGTTCCTTCTTTAATGACAGTTGATGTATCATGCACACCACCGACTACGGGTTCTGCTGGGTCTACGGCACCTGCACAAGGACAGACGAATGGTCCTGAAATTGGTTACCCTTCAACTGGAAGAGGTTTTGGCCAGGCAGGAGAAAAAGGAGATACATTAGATCTACTCATTGATACACTTGAAGGTGGAGATGGTGGTAGAGGTGGTGATGGAAATCTTGGTGGTTCGGGTGGTAATGGTTTGATAGGTGGTAATGGTGGTTCTGGTGGTAATGGTGGATATGCGACTCCGGGTATGATTAAATTACATGGTTCTGTCGTTATTGCGAATAACCTTGTTGTTACTGCTGGTGGGGCAAGGGATAGTGATATCAATAATAATGGTAAAGTAACGATGATTTCGAATATGAATGATACATTGATAAACGCATATCAACCCAATACCTCACTATCTACCCCTACCTTAGTGAGAGGAAATACAACTAATTCAGCCATCCAAGGGATATCTTCATTTACAGATGAAACCCGATTCCCTAATCATTATTATAAACATCCATATATTCCCCAATTATTAGGTGGGCCTGCAATTGAAGGTTTTTTACAGTCTCCTTACTGGAATGAGAGTTTTGTAAATGCTATAACCGAAATCCAGGTAATTCCTCAAGGTGCACCCCCAATGACACCAAGGATTGTATTGAAAAGACTTAATTATTCTTATGGTAATAATTATAGCCCATTCAAAGAGTTTGACCAAATTTTTGTAATTAATGAATCCTCTGAGACTTTTTCAGGTTTATATTTAAAAGTTGATAATTCAGTAATGAATCCACCTGCAACGCCCAAAAAGATTAGTAATGGAACTGGTGAACTTGCTCCGGGCCAGATTTGGACAACGACCGTTCCTTATGATGCTCAAATAACATTGTTGCAGTTAGCACAAATAACACAACAACCCACAGATGTTGCTGTCTGGCCTAATGGTTATGCCAAGTTCACAGTAGTAGGACAGAGTTCTTCTTCTATTGACTATCTGTGGTTCCGAAATACAGATGGGACTTTCCGTGAAATTATAGGGGCTACAAATCCCACATACGAAATTTTGACAGTTACAGAGGCTTTGCAAGGATACTACCGTGTTCGTTTAAGAAACAATGCAGGTGATGTGTTATCAAGAGACGCATTTTTAAATGTTCTTGAGGCACCTATAATAACTCAAAATCCACAAGATGTGAATGAATATCCCAATATGCTTGTGTCATTTAATGTGGAAACATTAAAGCCTACAGACCCGTCACCCGCACCGGGTATTGACCCGAGTATTGACTATACCATTGTGAGTAGAGGTTACCAGTGGCAATATGCTCCACAGTTGGAATCATCAGACTTGCCACCAGAAATAATTCCTCCGGATGGAAATTTTTATGATTTACCTGGCTCAGAAGCAAGAGAGAAGACATATACAATTGCTTCAATTAGTGAGGCAAATCAAGGGTGGTATCGTGTTAGGGTAATGAACGATGCGGGAAATGCAGTATCTCAACCGGCGAAGTTAAATGTATATAATGGTGTTAGAGTGTTGGAACAACCGACGAGTATATCTGCCCCGCCACATGCTAATGTCACTTTCCAGACACGAGTAACAGGTGCACTGCCTATATGGTGGCAGTGGCAAAAAGCAGCGAGTGCCGGTGGTCCCTGGTCAAATATTTCAGGTCAATCTGGTTCATATCCAGTAGGAACGACTCCAAGTGGTAACCCACTAGGATTTACAATCACTGCAAACATATTGGATGTGACCGAAAACGCATATTACAGATGTAAAGTTTATAATGGTGGTAGTTTGATGGGTGAAAATACAAATGCAGCGTATCTTGAAATAAGAGACCCTGCCATAATGGTTCAACCCACATCAAAGAGTGTCAATCCAGGACAGGCAGTAAACTTTGTAGTTTCTGCTGGTGGTTCGGGTATTTTAACTTATACATGGTATTTCTTCCCTGCCGACATGGACGGAGATACAATGCCACCAGAACCAGGAACATGTGACTTATCACAACCTTGCTCAGACAATATTGTGCGTCAAGGACAGGGTTCTGCTTATTCGGTGTATAATATTTTTGGACCACCTATGGGACTTGGTGCTCAAGAAGAAAATGAAGGTTATTATTATGTCCGAGTAGATAATTCTATGGGACATGTAGAGTCCTTAGTCGTTTATTTAAAGGTTAATGACCCTCCATCTATAATTACTCAGCCTTCTAATGCACAGGTAGATGAAGGTGGTGCAATAACATTGTCTGTAACTGCTTATAGTGGGACAAATGTAACCTATCAGTGGCGTTTGAATGGCAGTAATCTTACCAGTGATGGGGTGCATATATTTGGTGCAACACTAAATACCTTCCCAGGTACAACTACGAGTACATTGCAAATATTAGGTGCAAATGTAGGAGATGAAGGTTACTATGATGTCGTAGTTTCTAACTCTGCAGGAAATACTATTTCAAATCAAGCATATTTGATTGTAGGAGAGCCGTTAGCGATTGTTGAAGTGAGCAATCCTGGCACTGCGTATGTTAATACTGCAGAAGTAAGATTAAGTGTAACAACACAAGGTGGTAAAGGAACAAGAACCTATCAATGGTATAAGAACGGGACAGGTGCGGAAAATGCTATTGGTAGTCCAATACAAAGTAATGCTGACCCATATACAGCATATCTGACCCTGTATGATGTGACCCTTGCTGATTCAGGTGTTTACTATTGTAGTATTACAGATGTCCGTGGAACACTTTGGACGCAAGCATTGCCTCTCAACATTTATGATCATTTGTCAACCCCTGTGCTCGCAGGTGACCCAGAGATTGAGAGAAGGGTAGGAGAGTCCTATACCTTTGAAGTAATTGTAAGCGGTGGTATTCCACCTGTGCATTATTTGTGGCAACATGACGATTTACAGACAAAAGCCATCTATACAGTGGGAACGGATTCTTCTACTTTAAGTTTAGATGATTTACAAGTATCTGATTCGGGTGACTATTTTGTTATTGTAACCGATAGTGGTCAAACATGGAATGAAGAAACACAACAATATGAACCCGAGTCTAAAGTGTCAAATCGTGTAAAACTAAATGTGTCACCTGAAATACCCGTTGGAAATATATTCGGGTATATGTTGCTTATCGGGTTGATAGCCTTAGTAGGTGCTTATGCCGCATGGAAATTTGACAAAAGAATAGGCAAACAGAAAATTTAGATTTGTTGAATTAAACATTTTTATTAAATTGAAGGCTGCTGGATTAGAAATGTTCAGCAGCCTTTCTTTTGGTAAAATGGTCTTTTATAGAATAATATTAAGAAATATAAAATTTTATCTTATTAAAGTATTTTGTTTTAATAAAGGAAAGGTATTTATGCTATCCATTAAATCTTGTTTTGTTTTATTTGTATTTTTTTCTTACCAATTGGAGGCTATGCAAATGATAGAGAATATGAACCTGCCCATTCAACAATTAACTTATTCGGCAAAAAATCACGAGTTGGACAATAATGATAACTTTTCTTTTGATGATAAATATTTGTGCTATGACACAAGAGGAACATTAGGATATGGAATAGAGAATTGTGTAAGCATAGAAGTTGTAGATATTGATACAGGAAAAGAATATATTGCATATCAACCCCAAAGGATAAGACTGGGAACAAAACCGGCTCCCGGTGTGGGTGCGGTTTCTTTTCATCCCAAAGAATATAAATTGGTGTTTATTCATGGACCTAATATAGAGAGTTCAGACGGAACTATTATTGACCAGGAAATATATGCAAAGACAAACAGAAGAGGTGCTATTATTGATTTTGAGAAGGTATTAAAGGGAGAGGAATGTTTAATAGAATGGGTGGATAAAAGAATGATAACTTGTGATGTGCCAATTGTAAATGGGGCTCATAGGGGAGGAACACATAGGCACGAGTATTCAGCCAACGGTAAAAGGATAGGATGCACTTATGATGATAAGTTGCTACCTCAATATGGGAGAACAATCGCATATTTTGAGCAAACAGATAAGTTTATTCCTGAGGCAAATTATTACTTTGCAGTTCTCGTTAAGGTTGTGCCTATAGACAAAGCAAAAGAAGGAGATTTTGTAAAGGCGTTAGGAGATTCATGGGTGGGTCCAGAAGGCAGACAAAGAGCATTTATTGGAACGGTTAAAGAAGGAGATACATTAGTAGATTATTTATGTGTCGTTGAAATTCCTGACGATGTAGATATTCAATCTTCAAATTCTGGGGATTGTAATTCCTATCCAGAACCTCCTCAGGGACTGAAAATACATAAAATTACAAAGGTTCAATGTTCAGGTATTGTTCGAGCCTCTTATGATGGCAAAAATATTGCCTATCTCGATAAAGACTTGTCTGGGAAAACTCAAATCTTTATGGTAAAATTGGAAGAGAATGAGGGTGGAGTTCTGGAAATAGAACCTGTTCCTATTCAGGTAACTTCTTTACCCGAAGGTGTAGAAGATAATTTAAGGTGGCATCCATCGGGGAAATCCATATTTTCAATAAGTGAAGGTGCTATCGTTTCTACCTGTGTAGAAGAAGGAAAGAATTTTGGAAAGTCAGTATTTATTACACCTAAATACAAAATAAACAAACCTTATGCTCTGGTGGTTTCGAGAAATGGTAAAATAATTGCTTTTAACCGTTCTATTCCTACTTATGATGAAAAAGGTATTAGATTATTCAATTCTGATGGAAAAGATTTCTCACAAATATTTTTACTCACTTACCCTGATGAAAATAATGACGGTATTCCCGAAGGACAATAATTTTATAAAATTTAGTTTTTAAGAATTTAGGATATGTTGGATTAAAGTGCCTGCGGCGGTGAGTCCGATGATACCTGGAATATAAGAGATGCTTCCGATGGATTGTTTGTTTGGATGGGTATCTATTGGTATATGTCGGTTTGTAGCATTATCCATTTGTTTTTGCATTGGAGACTCTGTTGAAAATACACATGTAATTCCGTGATGAATACTTTTTTCTCTTAACCTTGTTCTAATAATTTTTGCTAATGGACAGGTATGTGTTTTTGAGATATCTGAAATCTTGACACATAAGGGGTCCAGTTTCATGCCTGCACCCATACAGGAAACCATATAAATTTTTTTGTGGTAAAGTTCTGCTAATAAATCAATTTTAGACTCAACCGTATCAATGGCATCAATGGCAAAATGAAAACCTGTTTTGAGTATTTCATAAATGTTTTCTTTTTTTACAAACAATGCAAATTTATGAATAACAATATTGGGGTTTATATTTCGTGCTCGTTCTTCTGCTTCATCAACCTTATATTTACCTATAGATGAATAATTGGCAAGGAGTTGTCTATTTATATTTGATTCCTCTATCCGGTCACAATCAACAAGGGTAATTGTTCCAACCCCTGCCCTTACGAGTGCTTCTAACGCATAGGAACCTACTCCCCCCAATCCAAAAATAGCGATATGGGCACTTTTTAATCTTTTGACTTTTTCTTCTCCTAATAATATTAGGGTTCTTTCATAAAAAGACTTTTCTGTATTGTTCATCATGATTCCCTTTTGTTTGCATAAGAAATAAAATATAAATGAGTATTGTTTGAATATTAAAAATTGAAACCATTGTTAAGTTTAACACGAAACTATAACAGAAGGAGAAAATAATATGTCATATCAGTTACCTTCTTTACCTTATTCTTATGATGCTTTAGAACCTTATATAGATACGAGGACGATGGAAATCCATCATCAAAAGCATCACGCTACTTATGTAGATACTGTAAATAAAGCACTTGAAACACTCCATTCATTTGCAGATTTGTCTGTTGAAAGCCTGTTAGCCCGTATAAAAGAAGTTCCCGAAGATAAGAGGCAAGTAGTTATTAATCATGGAGGCGGTCATGCAAATCACTCTTTATTCTGGAAAATTATGTCTCCGAAGGGTGGTAAAGAACCTAAGGGCGATTTGTTAAAAGAGATAGAAAAATACTTTGGAAGTTATGTATCTTTTAAGGAATCGTTTGAAAATGCTGCAAAAGCAAGGTTTGGTAGTGGTTGGGCATGGCTTGTTGTCGATTCAAACAAGGAACTGAAGGTTTATAGTACAGCCAATCAAGACTCACCTATTCTACAAGGTCATGTTCCTATTTTAGGACTGGATGTATGGGAACATGCTTACTACTTGAAATATCAAAATCGGCGTCCGGATTATATATCTGCTTTTTGGAATGTGGTATATTGGGACAGTGTTCATGAAATTTGGAGGCAGGCAGTGAAGTAAATTGAAGTAAATAAATATCACTAAATATACATGGGCATATATATTTTTTATATGCCCTTTTTATTTTACAAATTGACGAATAAATTCAGTAATTTTTAGTGTAACTTTGTCTTTCTCGTAATCCCAAAAAATCACATGGTCAGAGGAATCAAGCCACAATATTTCTTTTTT
This sequence comes from uncultured Nitrospirales bacterium, assembly GCA_964549105.1. Taxonomy (GTDB): domain Bacteria; phylum Hydrogenedentota; class Hydrogenedentia; order Hydrogenedentales; family Hydrogenedentaceae; genus Hydrogenedens. The sequence continues at coordinate 17,500 of CAZJTZ010000036.1, read as the reverse complement.
ATTTGACTTTATTTTATTAAATACTTCTGCTACGGCTTTTGGACATGCGACACTATCTTTGGAGGAATGAATTACGAGCACAGGACAAGTAATTTGTTCGAGTATAGAATTTCTTCTTGCTCGTTCAGCAATTTCTATAGCCACAAGTCCTGCTTTTGAAGGTATCCAATGATAAGACAGGATTTTTGAAGCAACTTCTTTACGAGAGATAGGTTGTTCTTCTGGTGGGATATATATCCAGCGAACAAAAGGGGAAAGGATTCGAGCCCATTTTTCGAGGGGGAAAATTAGTTTAGAATTGTGAGTAATACCATAATAGGGACTGGCAAGGATTAAACCATCATACGGAGTTTTAACATAAGCAAGTGTGGCTAATGCCCCTCCCATAGAATGTCCCATAACAAGAACTGTTTTATATTGTTTTTTTAAACTTGTTATTTTATCTACGACAGATTCCAAAAGAATATCTGTAGACACCTTTTCAAAATCTAATGGAGTTGTCCCATGCCCGGGTAATAACATGGCATTAATGAATATATTTAATTCTGCGAGGTGGTATGGGAGTTCCTCGAAGTTATTTGGACAACCTGCAAAGCCGTGAATCATTAATAAGGCGGTATCTGCTGATTTGTTTCCTAATTCTAACGGTTCAGCCCCCTTTAAGATTTTCGTGGAAGGGTCTCTATCTTGTTGGCTATCATATTCTTTTACTTTATGTGAAAGAAAAAAAGCAATATTGAATTTTGGCATTTTGATTTCCTATTGGCACTATTTAATTGAAGGTTTATTAACTATTATACATAAACGAAGGGGCTTACCAGTGAGAATGGTGGGTTGGGTTTATAGCAGGCTCCATAAAAGAACAAATCAACCAGACCTTCTGCTAATTCAGGTGTAAGATGAAGTTCTGGACGGTCTGATTTTGCCATAACATGCATATCCATTATACCAAGAAATACTAATGTAAGAGCCCGAGCATCTCCTCCTGAGAGTTCTGCTTTTTCTAAACCTTCTTTCATAATTGATTCAATAATCTTAAATCTTTGCTTACCCATTTCACTACCACGAACAGGTGGGGCAGAACGAATAGGAGAAAAATATACATGTAAGATTAAGCGGACAGATTGAGGTTCTTTTTCGGTCATTTCAAAAGTAGTACGAATAATGGCTTTAAGTTTTCCAATAGTATCAGAGTAATTTTGCTTTATATAAAGCATTTTTTCAGTTAATTGCTTAAAAAGCGATTCTACTAATTTTTTAAATAAATCTTCTTTATTCTGAAAATAGTAGTAAAGGACGGGACGAGTTACGCCGGCATCTTCAATAATTTCCCGTATACTTGTTCCATCATAACCTTTTTCTGAGAACAATCGTAATGCACTTTTTAGCAATCGTTCCTCAGTTGAGGAAATTTGTTCATTTGCTTGTTGTTCAATCGCCATTACTAACCCCTTTTAATTAACGGTAGTTAATTTTCTTTAATATATTATTATACCATTTTCGCCCATTTTTTGTAAAAAATGTATATTATCGAGGATACGCATTAGGGAAACAATAAAAATTTTTCCCAATTGTGTGTTTCCATATCTTTTCTTGAGAAAAGGGTTCTTTCGTGTAGTCGGTAGGGTTTCTTAATCCAAAATTCTATTTCCGAAGGGACAAGTTTATAACCGCCCCAAAAAGGTGGTCTTGGAATTTTTGACAACCCAAATTGGGTAAGGTAATATGCAACCTTTTTTTCTAATTCTAATTTGCTACAAAGTATTTCAGATTGTTTTGACGCCCATGCACCAATTTGAGATAATCTATCTCTTGCTTCAAAATATTGGTCAGAAACTATTTCTTCTACTTTTTCTACCTTCCCACGAATTCTAATTTGTTTATGAATTTCATGCCAATAAAAACATAATCCTGCTCTAGAATTTGTTTGGATTTGTCGACTTTTTTTGCTCGAGTAATTTGTATAGAATGTAAACCCCTTTTCATCCCATTGCTTAACAAGAACCATTCGAACATCTGGGGAGCCATCTGAATCTACTGTTGCCAAAGCAGCAGAGACAGCATATTCATAGTCTAATTTTTGTATTGCTTCTTCATACCAGTTTTTGAATATAACAAAGGGATTGTTCTCTTCTTCCATAAGTAAGATTTAGATGAGTAATTATTTATTAAGGAATTTATTTAAATACTGAATACTATCCGTAGCGATTTTTTCAGGTCCCAAATCAAATTTAAACACTTCTATAGACATATAACCTGTATAGTTTATATCTTTTAATGCTTGCACTATTGGAGCAAAATCAACTTTTCCCATTCCAGGACCTAGAAGGTTTTCATCGTTTGCATGGTAATGCTTTAAATATTTTGCATACTTTCGAATGATGGTTTCTCTGGGTTCCTGAAGAAATGACATAGCTTTTGTATCTAACAATAACTGAAATTTTGGATGATTAACGGCTTCTATTAGTTCAATCGTTTCTTCTACCGTATGACAAAAATTTGTTTCCCAGTGAGTAAGTTGTTCCATACAAATTGTGACATCTCTCGTTTCGCAAACAGGCATAGTTTGAGAAAAGACTTCGCAGGCGTATTCAAATGCTTGATTATAGGTGACATCGCGTCTAACATTTCTTTGTTGAGGTGAGCCAAATACAATAATTTTACCTCCAATATCGGCACAAAAGTTTACTAGTTCTTTCAGATAATGTGCTGTGTAGTTTCTTATTTCTGGGTCAGGATGAGTTAAATACACATTTTCAGGTCCTACAAATACCCAATGAATTCCAATAATTTCCAAATCTGTTTTTTCTGCCGTTTCTCTAATCTTTTTCCGTGTTTCTGGAGATATGTCGGTTACATATTTGGATATGGTGAATGGGGCAATTTCTAATCCATCGTAACCTAAATCTTTAACGAACTTCATTGTTCGTTCCATATCGTTCCATTCTTTAAATATTTCATTACAAATACCGATTTTGATTTTTTTACTCATTATTTTTTTCCTTTATTTATTTTTAAATACTTTTACGCAATTTCCGCCGGAATGCTTAGCATCATACATGCAATTGTCTGCGAATCTGATGAAAGCACGAGTAGAAAATTTTTCTTTATAACTAATCACTCCAATAGAGAGAGTAAGATTGTCAAACTTTTTGGATGCGAAGGAAACACGGATACGGTCTGCTACAAGTAATGCCTGTGCCTCATCTGTTTCTGGAAGAATTACAGTAAACTCATCTCCACCATATCTGAAACCCATATCTACATGTTCACGAGTGCACTGACGAACAATTTGCCCAACGGTTTTTAAAACTTTATCCCCTTTTAAGTGTCCATAGCAGTCGTTATATGTTTTGAATTGGTCAACATCAAAGAGTAGGAGAGACAGAGAGTATCTCTGCCGTTTTGCTCGTTCTATTTCGGACTCTAATCGCTCATAAAAATATCGTTGATTATATAAATCTGTCAGACCATCCTTAATAGACATTTCCGTGAGTTGGCTTTCAAGTTTCTTTTGGGTTGTTATATCCTTAAAAATAGCCAATATAGAATGAATTTGTCTAAAATCCTTTTTAAATGGAGAGAAAGAGATATTTACTGGAACTTGTGTTTTATTTTTCCGAATTAGTTCTGTCTCGTAATTTTGAATTCTTCCTTTTTTAGATAGTAACTGATCGATATATTTTGTTTCTTCTGTTGAGCCTGATAAAAATGCAGATAAATTTTCTGTTAATATTTCTTTTTCTGAAATCTCTAATATATTTAGAGCTCCCTGATTAGCATAACTAACCTGGAAATCGGGAGTTAAGATAAAAATGCCATCTACCGAAGTATTTAGTAATTGTTCAAGATACTCTTTAGTCTCTCTCAATTCTTTATTCGTATTTTCAAGTTGTTTTGTGGCTTCTTTTATCTTTTGCTTAAGTTCTTGCTCGTAATTTTTCTTTTCAAGAATTAAAGAATGGTGTTCTAATGCTCTTTTTATAGCAATTTTTATTTCTTCTATCGGGAAAGGTTTTATAATATAATCATAAGCACCCAACCTTAAAGCTTCAATTGCCGTTTTTACATCTTGTAATCCTGTCATAATTATTAGTTCAATATCTGGACTTTTTTCTTTTGCTTTCTTTAAAAATTGGAGTCCGTCCATTTCGGGCATAAGATAATCCACGATTGCTAAATCAAAGGTCTCTTTTGTCAGTATAGATAATGCTTTTTTCGGGGATGTTGTGCAAAAAAAAGTGTAATCTAACCCTTGTAGAAAATTTTTAAAATATTCAATGATATATTCATCATCGTCAATAACAAGTATCTTCTCCTTTAAGAGCTCCCCCTTTTTTACCAATATATCCGAACACTTCTTCTTTTTTTTAATCTCTTTCATTAAAATTAGACTTGCCTACAAGTGTTTATAACCATTTCACAACAGCCACAGCAGCGATTAAAGAACCAAAAGCAAAGCCAATTTTCCATTTTCCAGGAAGTCTGTTCTTATCAAATTCTTTCGTAGCCAATGAACCGCTAACGCCTTGCTTAGTGGAAAGTTCTTTATCTGCATTAGTAGTAATATCATTACCTTTTCTCTGAGCGTAAGATGGGGTTACTATAAGCGAGACAAAAAGTATCAAAATCAAGCATAGTAACACAATTTTCAAAAATTTTTTGTTCATAACAATATTTCCTCCATCTCTAACTTCTACTATATATAACTCTCTATTTCTATAATAAGTATACCATAAATTTATTTAATAATATTAAAATAAATAAAGTAATGGATTAATTGGGTCTGGAAGTAGCAGTTCCAAAAACAATAAATTCCCCAATAAGGAGTAATACAAGTCCAAAGACGATTGCTAAATCAGCGACATTAAATATACCTGTTCTTAAACTAAACGAACCAAATCCAATGCCCATATTCATAAAATCTACGACTTTCCCATCTCTAAAAACTCGGTCAATTATATTCCCTAAACCTCCTGAAATTATTAAGGTAAAACTAATCATTGTTACAAAAGGTAAATCTTCTTTATAAAATATGAGTATGAATAAAATTAAAAGCACAACGGAGTTTAACACAATAAACAGCCAGAATCGGAGAGTATCAGGTAGTTGACTTCCTAGACTAAGAAAGGCACCTGTATTCTCGGTATAAGTGAGTCGAAATAAATCGTGAGGTGTCCACGATTCTGGAAAATGTATGCCTGGCCTCCCTTTAAGATATTTAATTGCTGCAATTTTTGTAACCTGGTCAAATATGACAACCAGGATTAATAGCACTAAGATAAAAGTATGGAATTTAGAAAAATGAATTTTCAATATTTAATCCTTTTTATTTTGTTGAAATAACAGATAGTAATAAAGATTTTAATAGGATATTTTAAGATTTTTTTAACAACTAACTCTACTTTGTTAGTCTGATTGGAATAAACCGGGAGTATAATTCGTTTATAATAATTGATAATTTAGTCTATATGGTTAATTATAAACCTTAAAAACAAGAAAGGGGATGGACATGATTAAAGACAAGGTATTAAAAGCGTTAAATAAGCAGATAAACGAAGAATTATATTCGGCTTATTTATATGCTTCAATGAGAGCGTATTTTGAAAGGTTAAACTTAAAAGGTTTTGCCAATTGGTTGAGAATACAGGTGCAGGAAGAATTGTTTCATGTAAGGAAGTTTGAAAACTATATTTATGAGCGAGGTGGTGAGGTAGAACTGTATGAGATTAAGGAACCCCCGCGTAGTTGGAAAGACCCAGTGGATGCCTTTGAAGCCGTTTATAAGCATGAGTGCCATATTACGGAGTGTATAAATGGGTTAGCCGAGGTAGCAGAAAAAGAAGGAGACCGTTCCACTCGTTCATTTTTGGAGTGGTATATTACAGAGCAGGTAGAAGAAGAAGCCAATGCAGATGATATTTTAAAAAAACTTAATATGGTAAAAGATGCACCAGGCGGAATCTATTGGCTTGATAAGGAATTAGCCCAGAGGACATTAAATCCAATTGTTATCGCAGATATTACAGGTGCCCCCACCACGGCTACTTCAACTGCTCCATAAATTGTATGTATACCCATTATTTTTTTATTGTTGAAAGAAATATATGTAATTAAGGTTTTGTTTCTATTAACAGGTAAATTCAATAACTATAAAACTTATTAAGGAGGTTTGTGATATGTGTTTAGTAAAAGTAAGAGAAAAAGCACCAGATTTTATTGCAACGGCAGTTATGCCTGATGGAAGTTTTGATGAAAAATTCCAACTTTCAAAGTGTGAAGGAAAATATGTGTTGTTGTTCTTTTATCCTAATGACTTTACCTTTGTTTGTCCATCGGAGATTTTGGCATTTGATAAAAAATTAAATGAATTTAAGTCAAGAAATTGTGAAGTTATAGGTGTTTCTGTTGATTCTCCCTATTCTCACTGGGCATGGAGAAATACACCCATAGAGAAGGGAGGAATTGGAAGTATTCATTACCCATTAGTTTCAGATTTGACAAAGAAAATTTCAAGAGATTATGGTGTATTAGTTGATGAAGCAGTGGCGTTGCGAGGTCTCTTCATTATGGATAAAGATTTGATTGTCCGTCATATATTAATTAATGATGCACCCATCGGAAGAAGTGTTGACGAGGCAATTCGGATTCTTGATGCAATTCAATATTCTGAAAAATATGGAGAAGTATGTCCAGCAAATTGGAAGAAAGGAGAGGAAGCAATGAAACCTGATTTTAAGGGTGTTGCAGAATATCTCTCTAAACATGCCAAGTAAATAAGATTTAAAATATTTTATACCCCAGCATTTCTAAAAAGATGCTGGGGTAATTTTTTTTCTTTTTTCTACTAATTCCGTTACATACTGATTTGCTTTGTCTATCCTTTCTTGTAATCTGGTAATATCGTCAGTCAAATTATTCTTCTTATAATATTCTATAGCATCCTTTGTATGGGCAATATATTCATACCAGTAGAAAGGAACATTTTTCCAGAGTTGTGCACACTTCTCAAGATTGTCTAATGCACTTTTAATTCGATTCATCTGTTCAGTAGGGTCTTCGCAATCTTTTGTTGCAGAATGCCACAAAACTTTTCCATAGTTGTAATATAGGTCGCCATTCTGGGGACTTCGTTTTAATGCTTCTTTTGACCAGTGAAGCATGCCTTCCCGAGCCTCATCAATAATATCAGGGAGATTTGGAGGACTTGTGTACAGGAATACCAACTTATACATCTCACTAATATAATTGGGTATATCCTCTTGATAAGGGAAAATTTTGTCTACATGTTCTAAATAATTTTTTGCATACTTGATACTTGTTCTGCGAATACGATTTACAAACATCCATGCCTCCGATTGCTTTACCAACAGGACAGCATTTTCAGGCACAGGCTCTCCTTCTGGTAGTAATATTGCTTTGTTACTACCTTTGCCCTCAGGCACATATAAATTTCCAAATTTTCGCAAGGTATTTAAATCTACAAAGAAGAATTTTAGAATAGTAGCAGACATTTTAGGCTGTTTATCTGTATTTTTAATTGCATATTGCAATACATCCGTAAAGACATAATTCATTGTCTTTAATATAAGTGGAATTTCTGTATCTTTTCCGACATTGAAAAACGACATTCTACTTCTTACCAAATCCCTCGTATAAGGTGGTGTTGAAAAAAGGAATAATATTATGAAAGCAAGAGTAAAACTTATAGTTAATAATAAAGATTTAGGTTTGATATTCCCTTCAGTCGTTTCTGTTTTCTTTTGGGAGGGAATTTCTATCAGAAAAAGTGACAGCCCAATTAAAAAGTAGGTAACTAATGAAGGATGAGAAAAATGTATATCAAGTCCGGCATGAATTAGAAAGCCCAGAATACCTATGCTCCATGCTATTGTATAAAAATCACCTTTCTTATCCCTTAATGCTTTCCAAATTTTGTAGAGAGCCGCAATAATAAATGCAAGGAAAAATATACCACCTACTATGCCTGTTTCACATAAGATTTGCAAATATCCATTATGACATTCTTTTACATCACCTGCACCTAAATACTGATAATGGGGATATGCAAGGGCAAAGTTCCCTAATCCTACACCTGTAAAAAAATTACTTTTCCACATACTAAGTGCGACTTTCCAATAACTCCAGCGAAGTCTAAACGATGATGGGTCCCGTAAGTGCTCCCAGGATACACCGACACCTGATTCCAAAATTTCTTTTGCTGTAGCATTACTTGACCCAGCAGAAAAATTATTATTTCTCTCATTAGAAGGGTTAGGTTGATTTGCTTGATTATTTTCTGCAAACGCACTATTTGTAGAAATAGAAAAGACGGTAAAAAAGGAGAAAATTATCAATATTAAAAAGGCAAAAGATAAAAGTTTTACTGTTGTTTGGTGTTTGGAAAATCTAAAGTAAACCAAAAGAGAAAGAACAACACAGACAGATAGAATTAAACTTAACCACGAGCCTCTCGAATAAGTTAACCATAAAGAGGTTATACCAAAGAAAGAGCAAATTGTGAGAACAAGGGATAAAATGAAGTATTTTCCCGTGTCGTATTCTTTATTAATACATATCCAGGCAAACAGTCCTGATGGAACTATACTTACAAGTCCTGCTAAACCGCATGCCAGATAAACATCCATATTAGAACTGCTATCAAAGGAATAAGTTATAGGAAATAATCCAGTGGCATATATGAAAACCGTTGATATAAACCAAATTGCCGCTGTTTGCACTAAAATCCATCGCTCATTTTTTTTGTTTAATCCTTTATCCTGTATTTGCCACTTGCTAAAGAGTAAATACAGATAACAGCCTGTCCAATAAATACATATCGGTAGGAACAAGACAATAAACCCACCCAGAGCATTTGGAAATAGCATGGTTCCAAATGCACGATTTATATTGAACCTATAAATAAGTTCATCGGAAAGTTCCGTTGTCCCAAAAAATTTTATTCGCAAGGCAGGGTCCATTAAAAGACTTTTTCTCAAAAACGGCAAAACATATTGAAAATGGAAGAAGGCATACCAGGTCTGTAAACCTAAGGTTATCATGATAGCCCAGATTAATATATTTTTATGTGAGGTAGATTGGATACTGCCATAAGTAGTAAAAAATAAGCAGGCATAAGAAGCCCAGAGGATAAGGTGGCGATAACTTTTCCCAACTTGATAAGAAGTGGGTAGAAGAATGATTAGAAATAAGACAAACAAAAATAAGAGTGATGTATGAATGTCAATTTTTAATGACTGTTTCTTCAAATAAGTGTGAATGACATAGGATAAAGATATTAAAATAATAGCCCAGACAAAATAGGTATTGTCTGTGGGATAGGTGTATCCGTCAAGCCAGCAGCGTGTCAATGTAACCCCACATATCCCTAATATAGGATGAATAATCGCAATTCCTGTAACTGTAATAAGAGCAATTAATAAAATTCCAATATCTGTGCTTCCCTTCGAATATCTTGCGAAGTTCAATTCGTCAAAATGGGATAAAAACCAGGGTTTGAAAGCGTCTAAAAGGTTAAAATATATAAGTATAGAAACAGAGATAACCGATAAAATTGTTAAAATAGCAATGACCACAACATATTTTAATGGTATATCAAAAAATGGTCCGCTTAATTCTAAATCAGTTTTAATTGTATTTAGTGTAGAGGATAATTGGCTGTCTTTGTCTTTGAAAAATCTTCTTACCACTTTTTTTTGTTTTTTCATGATATTTAACCGTATTTAATTATTTGCCATTCTTTGGCGCATTCATTAGTAATACTATCAAAATATATATACCTAAAACTTGAAGAACTATTAAAAAACTAAACTTGAAATTTAGCATGGGAAGAAATATAGCACTAATCCCTGTAATAACACTTACCAACCATATAAATTCAACTGCCTGTCTTTTGGTCATGCCTAATTCTGCGAGACGATGTGAAAAGTGTCTTTTATCACCTAACATGATAGGTTGACCATTTTTCCAGCGTAAGTATATTACACTAAAAGTATCAAATAAAGGAATACTTAAAATGACAACAGGAGCAAATATGGCTACTCTTGATGGTGTCCCTTCTAAATGGAAAGTTCCCAGAACACTAACAGTAGCAAGGAAAAAGCCACAAAACATACTCCCTGCGTCTCCCATAAATATCTTTGCCGGTGCAATGTTATGAAATAGAAATCCGGCGACACTACCTGCAAAAATCATTAGTAGAAGACGGACTAAAAATTCGTCATAAGGTTGAATGCAGAAAAAGAATGACATAGCACAAATAAAAGATACGCCTGCACACAGTCCATCCATATTGTCAAGCAAATTGAGAGAATTGGTTAACAACACAATCCAGAGGATAGTTATGACGGAAGATAATACCCAATTTGATAGATAGAACATTTCAATCCTAATTCCACAAAGAACCAGAATAGTTGCTGAAACAATCTGTCCAAACAATTTAATCCATGGACTTAAAACAGTAATATCATCTAAGAGCCCTAAAATAAAAATGACTAATCCACCGAGAAGAATACCCATAACCTTTTGAAAAGAGCCTGAACCTAAAAAATCAAAGATGGAACTACCTGGTAGGGCTTCTCTCATATCAGAAGATAACAGGTATATCAGAAAAATAATGAATAGCGAGATATGAAAGGTCAGGAAAATGCTTACTCCACCGAGTAAAGGAGTGGGTGTTGTATGGGATTTTCTACCGTGAGGATAATCTAGTATCCCGTAAGAAATAGCAAATTGACGAAATATCTCTGTAAGGAATAGAGAAAGTATAAAAGAAATAAATATTGCAAAGGAATAAATAAAAGAAAACAAATCCATTAACTTAATACACTCCGATACAAATCAAATTCTTGTTTTGAAGTTATCTCTATGTCAAACTCGGATTGAACCCGTTCTTTTGCAGTTTTACCCATTACTTTCCTTACTTCGGGGTGGTCAATAAGGAATTGAATGGAATTGGCTAAAGCATGTATATCATTGGGGGGAACATTTATTCCTGTAATTCCATCCAGATTTGCCCATTCTACCCCTGTGCCAAGTTTCGTCGCAACAACAGGTTTCCCCGCAGCATGTGCCTCGATAATTGATAAACCAAACGCCTCACTCCTGGCAATTGATGGAAATATAAAAACGGAACATGCGTGTAAATATTGGGCTAATTCTTCATCCGTAAGTCTACCAACAAAATGGACATTCCTCTTTGAAACACTTCTTGCCAATTTTTCTAATTGTTTCCTTTCTGGTCCATCACCAGCAATAACCATAGGAACAGATAGGTAAGGAGAACTTTTTACCAAGTTATGTATTCCTTTGTAATAGCGATGAACTCCACAAAAGAAAACAAAAGTAGAGCCAAATCGCTTCTGTATTTCATTAACCTTGTCTAAATCTGGCTGAGCAAATTTTTTAACCTCAATTCCAAGGGGAACTGTTTTACATTTATCTAAAAATGGACTTAAAAATGGTGAACTTTTAGCGTATATATCGCTTGTAGGGATAATCAAACTTGACATTTTTAAAAAATTATAAAACATATAAGAGTAAAATTTCATTGTAATTTTTTGTCGCACCACATCACTGTGATAACGAACAACATAAGGTTTTCCCTTCCTGCTTAAAATTACAGACATCTCGCCAACAGGATTAGGAGAGTGAACTACAAATAAATCGGGATTAATTTTTTTTAAATAGTGCGGGAATAGGGGAGAGATAGGACTACTTAATACTCTGCCTAATTCTGAGACATATATATAATCAACATTGTCTTCCGTTTTATATGTGGTTTTATAACCTCGACTGCAAACGATAACCGTTATTTTTGCCCATTGTTTTTGGTGTTTTACAGATAAAGATATAAACTTCTCTATTCCACCAACCACAGGCGGGTAAATATCTTTATATACATGACAGATGTGCATAGTTATCCACTTTTAATAAAAAGAATACTTTTGTGTTCCTAAAAAAGGATTGGGATAAAATTGGAAGTTGTTAATTTTACCTTCTAAAAATAATTTTATAGACGGATGTGCTACTTGATATAACTGGCTACATTCAGCACACACAGGATTAAGTTTCCCGGACACATGTTGCCATCTTAATTCTTTATATTTATCATTGAACCAGATAGATTGAAAGTCAGTCTCATAAATATTCCCCATAAAAAACTGATGATAGCCGACCGTGTAACAACAAGGCATAAAGTCACCATTAGATAGCACCATTGGTTTTTCCCACAAATCAAAGCAGGTGACTATACCTTCGTGAGGTGGTAATTTCTCATCATAATAATCTAAATCATGAGGCGGCATAACTTCAAAGCCTTCCGAACTCAACGAACGTGTCATTGCCAAAACCTCTTTTTTCTCCTCTTCGGGTATATCAATTGCACACTCATCTTTCAGAAGTTTTCCATTAGGCAAAACCTTATCATCAGGAATTCCAATAGTAATCAAATGTTGAAAACATAACATATCAGCACCACTATTTCTTAATATTCTAACCATGTCAGGGATTTGTGCAATAGTGCTTTTAAGTAGAATTGCATAAACGGCAATGATAGGATATTTTGAACCTCGTTTACGCTTTATCTCAGCAAGTTTTTCAATATTTTTTAATACCCTATCAAGTGAATGATTTTTAGCCCCTGGTCTTATCCAGAGATAGAGGTCTGGGTCAACACTATCAATAGAAACAGCAATCCTATCATGTTGCAATTCAACCAATTCCTCTGCTACCTCATCAGACAAAAGGGTAAGGTTAGAATTAAAATATGTTTCCAATTTCTTGTCTTTACAAAACTTTATAGCATTAAGCAAATCAGGATATAAAAGAGGCTCTCCCAAGCCCTGAATATGAACACCCCTTAAATATTTGTATTGATAAATTTCATCAATAATCTTTGTCAGTATTGGAAATGACAAATCCCTATATTCTGAAATCTTATCGCATCCATGAGGACACATCCTACACTTCAAATTACAACGGTTTGTAGGCTCTATTTGCAAAACAGTTGGGAAAACAGGACTATTTATCCACGCGGACAAAATAGACCTGAACCGTGCAGGCAAAAGATATAAAAAACCTTTCATAAATGTTACTATTCCAAATTTATCTAAAACATGGTTATTTTTATTTATAATATCACACAAAAGATATTGTGTTTAGAATAAAAGATGAGGAACATATCTTGGAATACATATATCTAACGATAATGCCAATGAATAAAAGTATAAAAGTTGAGAAAGGAAGCAATTTACTCGACTCTTTATATGACCATGGATTTATGATTCCCTCTTCATGTGGCAAGAAAGGAATTTGTGGTAAGTGTAAGGTAGAAATAGAATATTATCAAAATTCGGACAGTATAGAAAAAAAGAAAAGTGGTAAGTTATTGGTCCATTCCTGTCAATTTGCTATAAATGAGAATATTATAGTTTATCTCCCTCCTATCTATATACACGATAAAAAAACATCTATTCAATATACAAAACCATACACGATAAGAATAGACACCACATTGAATCCATATATCCAGAAAGCAATGCTCCATATCAAAAAACCTACTTTTGACGATACTCGTTCCTATTTGACCCGTTTGTTCCAGAAAATAGGGGAGAGGCATGTTTCAATAAAAGTATTGCAGCAATTGTTACATAAAATAAGAGAAACCAATTTTTCAGGGGTTTTAATTTACAACGATGAAGAAATATTAGATTGGCTACCCGAAAATGAGTGCAAGGATATATTCGGAGTAGCCATTGACCTGGGAACTACCTCTGTCGGTATAGAATTAGTAAATCTGTCCTCAGGAGAAAGTGTAGGCACTCTGTCCGAACTCAATCCACAAGTTTTATACGGTGATGATGTCATAAGCCGAATTTCCTATGCTACTCAAAGTGAAAATAACTTAAAAACAATACAAAGAAAAGTTATAACAGGAATTAACAACATTATAGAGCGATTGATTGACGATACAGGGATTGAAAAACAATCTATTTGTGATGGTGTTATAGCAGGCAATACTACTATGCTACATTTATTGCTTGGGGTAAATCCAGTATCTCTGGGAGAGTGTCCTTTCGTCCCTGTCTTTGATACATCAATAAAGGTGTCCGCAGCAGAATTGGGCATTGATATACCTTCCACTGGACAACTCTATATTTTCCCATCAATTGGAGGTTTTATTGGTGGAGATATTGTCTCAGGATTAATTGCCCTTAATTTGTTTGAAAAGAAAGAGCCATTTTTATTTGTTGATTTAGGCACAAACGGTGAGATTGTTTTGGGAAATCATGAACAATTTTGGGCAACCTCAACCGCAGTAGGTCCTGCCTTTGAAGGTGCAAGGATAGAATGCGGAATGAGAGCCGCCACAGGTGCAATTGAACATATAATTTATGATGGCAAAGACATAAAGATACAGACGATTGATAATGTAGAACCTATTGGACTATGTGGCAGTGCGCTGATAGATTTATTAGCAATCCTACTTCAATTAGGCCTAGTTGATATTACAGGAAGAATGCTATCAAAAGAAAAAATTCTACCAAATATCCCGCAAAAGATAAGAGAGAGAATAAAAAAACATGATTCAGAAGTGATTTTTGAAGTATTTAATAGTGAAAATAATGACAAAAATATATTTCTTTCAGCAAAAGATGTGCGACAACTTCAATTAGCGTGTGCAGCAATAAAATGTGGGATAAAATTATTAACTAATGCTGCAAAGATTAAGATGAATGACATTGAAAATATTTATATTGCTGGCACTTTCGGTTATCACTTAGATAAAAAAAGTTTGAAAACCATAGGAATAATTCCTTACGAAGTAGATGATGAAAAAATACATTTTGTCGGAAACACGAGTTTAGCCGGTGCAAAATATGCGTTACTAAATAAAAATATTCGGAATATCTCAGAAGAATTTGCAAGAAGTATAAAACATATTGACTTGTCCACTATCCCTGCATTTGAGGAAGAATTTGCCATGTCCACCTACTTCCCCGAACAAAGTCAAAAGACAAACGGCTAATTAAAAAAACCGAACAATTTTGTTAAATCCTTCCTGAAAAATCTTTTCTTCAGCGAGTAAACTCAAAACTAAATAATTTCCCTCAGGGAAACGGAACATTGAACCCGGATAAACATATACCCCTGTTTTTATTAGCAAATTGCACACAACTTCTTCTTCATCTAACGAACTATCATTGATTTTTAGAATAAGATACCAACCCCCTTCTGGAATAGATGGTGTAAGCACAGAACAGCCACTTAAATTTTTCTTTGCCAACTCCAAATTATGAAGTATTCTTGTCTGAACCTCCTGTTGGATAATGTCTTTATACTTAAACAAATCAGGCAAAGCAATTTGGACAGGCGTATTGACAGACAAATAAGTATCTGCAATAATTTCCAGAGCCTCATGCACCTCTTGCCTTATTGGGTCAGGACAGGAACAGATAATCCACCCTAACTTCATTTGTGGCAAAGCAAGGGTTTTAGATATTCCGTTGAGAGTAAAAATAGGGATTTTTGAAGAGGTCAAAAGTTGTGGGGTCTTATTTGAAAACAAGTAATCTCTAAACACTTCATCAATAATAATGGCAAGATTATACTCTTCAGCAATAGAAATTAAGGCTTCCATTTCTTCCGTAGATAGGATATTTCCTGTCGGATTATTTGGTTGAATAAACAATAATACCTTTGTCCTTTTACCAATTTGATTTGTTATTTGCTCAGTTGAGAAATGCCATGTATTCCCTGTTTCTTCAAGATAATATGGAACAACTTCAACCGATTCTAATGTGGCTATAAAATCCAACAATGGATAGGATGGTGCAGGGATTAATATCTCATCACCGGGATTGCATAACAACTTAATTAAATAGGAGTAAGATTCAGATGTTCCAGAGGTGAGAAAAATATTATCTGGCAAAACTGAAAAGCCTTGTGAAAGGTAATAGTCAGAAATTGCCTTCCGAGCCGTATACAAACCTTTTGGAGTAGGGTCATAAGATAGACACTCCTCATTATTAAAAGTTGATAATATTTCCTCAGCAGGGTATATAATACGAGCGTGTGTTGGATTGGAGATAGTCAGGTCGAACAACTCTTTATGAGTAGAAATATATTCTTTGTATAATTTTGCTAAACGATTGACTTCGCCAGACAACTCGTAATTACTAAATCGTTTTGATAAAAACATTTATAATTCCTTATTTAAGAATAAATTATTAAGGTAAATTTTGTTTATAAAGTAAGATTGTAAGATATTTAATAGATTGGAGTTCAACAGCATGAGCAAAATAATTCCCAAACTTGCAGGAACCTGTGTATTATGGCGGAGGAACAACGGAGGAGAAGTTGAAGTTCTTGTAATTCGCAGAAGCAAAATGATGAAATTCTTGCCCGGGCAATATGCTTTTCCCGGTGGGAGTGTTGAAGAAGGTGATAAAAGATGTGAGGTGCATGCTTCAACAAACGAGAAAGAGAAGAGTGCTTTGATTGGGGCTATCCGTGAAACACTTGAAGAAACTGGATATTTCCCATTCAATATAAAAGACATTAATGAATTAAAAACAATCTGGGATAAATTGCATAATAAAGAAATAGATTTCTATGAAATTCAGAAGTCGTTATCAATAGAGGTTAATATTGGGGATTATCCATTTTCAGGTCCATGGATAACGCCACCGGGCTTAACGCAACGGTTTGAAACCTATTTCTACTTTATAGAATGGAAGCCTACATATCCTTACATCGAGAATATAAAAAGTGATGAGGTTGATTTAATCCGATGGGATACCCCCAGACAAATTCTTGACGAGTGGCACAAAGGAGAACTATCCCTTTCAACCCCTGTTGCGTATATATTAGAACACATTGAAAAACTATCGTTGCCTGAGGCTTGCAATCATCTCAAAAAAATTCCATGGAGAGATAATGCCTATCCCTATTTTCACCCGCGTGCAGGGCTACACCTATTTCCTTTGCCTGCTCCACCCTTATCATTTTCTACCAATGTAAATTCAGCCGTCATAGGTAAAGAAGAGATGATTATCATTGACACGGGTTGTGGTGAGCCTGAAACCACAGACGAAATGATTTATTGGTTAGAAAATTTCGTAAAATTGGGTTCGAGATTTGTCGGAATATGTATTACTCATGCACATCCTGACCATGCTGGCGGATTGGAAATAATAGCAAACCATTTTAATATCCCCAAATATGCTCCTACTGACTTTTTTAAGAAAACAATTGTACCGATTGATTGCTATGACCCTGATTCACATAGGTTTATTTTAGGTAATAAAGATAATCCATGGATTGTTGATGTTATTCCGACTCCGGGACATATTAAAGAGCATGTGAGTTATTATGAAACCACTACAAAAACATTTATTGCAGGAGATTTAATAACCTCCGAAGGGGATTCAATTATGAATAAGCCGTCCAAATCCGACCTTCTCTACCGGCTGCTTGC
>CAZJTZ010000035.1:0-29274 GCA_964549105.1 uncultured Nitrospirales bacterium | reverse complement strand
ATGGCAAAATTAAACCATGACTCTGTTTTAACTCAAACCAGAGTTGGGCAATATACCTGTTTGAGAATCTCTTAAACAATAATGGTAATTTTTGTTTAGATTTTGATAACACTACATAGAAAGGAATAAACCTTTCAAGACTATATTTTGACAGAGTATCACAACGAATTGCTTTAACAACTTTTAGGTTTATTAAATAGGCTGCTAAAGTAAGAATCAGTAATATAACAATGGGGTGGCTCTGAAAAAGGCTTGCGATTGGGGATATTTGTCCCATATAAGTTAAGGAGTGATTCATTATATATGCGACCAGGAACAAAATGCCTGCAAGGAGTGATACAAATATTCCGATAGGCACAGATAAATCAAAAAGCCAACTCATAGTTTGAAGCACTAAATATATTGACCCATGTATACACATTGTTGAGGCAAGAGGAAATCCATTTTGGGCATGTATTTCAGCAAAATTTTTAAAGTAAGCAAGGGGATGTTCAATAAATAAATGTAAAGGCAAAGGATGTATGATTAAAGACAATAAAAGAGCCCGTATAAAAATTGCTTGAATCAGAATAAGAAGCATTCTCGTTATCATAGACACAGCAACAGGCAAATAGGTAGGAACAGGCAATCTCAGTACCCGACGCGAAAATCCATTTTGCATGTTCCCTGTGTTCCCAATATTTAGAAATATCAAAAAAGCCGTTATAGCAGAGATGGCATAACTAAATATGTCAATTTCCGTAAAAGCAAAACGGAGATAAGAATCCCCCAAGAAGGATATTAAGGGATAAATTCCAATACAGATTAGAATTGCTAAAATAATTGAGCCTGCGACAAACAATTCTTCCCATAATAGGGCTTTCCACGGCGAATTAAGTTTCATTTTTTACTCCTGGATATATTGTTTATTGCTTTATATACTTAATGAACATCACTATTGTTATATGTGAAAAAAGTTCATGCTCTATTCTTCCTCCATCTCTTTACGAATGCATTCGGGTATTACTTCATTAGAGACATCGGGTTGCTGTCGTTTTTCTAATGAAGAAATTGGAAGGACATAATCACCAACGCTATAAATGTAATAATCCATATATTCATGGGGGTTACTCTTATATTGTTCTGGCATAGCTCCATCATTGTTAACCATGTTTAAACCCACACTATAAACCTTGTAACCACCATCCTCAGTCTTTTTATAAGTTATGGTTTTATTTGGACTGAAGGTGTCGAGTGGAATTGAGGAAATATAAATTGGGACTAATTCTAACAGGTCTTCTGGAAGTCTCTGTTGTGTAGCAAGGAATTGCTCAATAGCAAAGCAGGTTTGAAAATTTTTAATAGAAGCATATTTCCATAATTCCTGATTAGCGAAACTTTTCAGGTCGCTATTGGTGTAATATGTTATATTTAAAAAATCATTATCTACATAAAATAACTGCTCAATGAAACTCTTATCTAAATATGAAGCATAGAAATCAGGAGAAGTGCGAGTAAAATGTTTACCAAGAATCCAATTAAATATATTATAAAAATAATTGTGATATTTAACGAGGTCTTTTATACCTATTCTTTCTTCATTTAATATTTTATCGAAATATTCTGATAGAACGAAATAGTTTAACATCTCTTCTGTTTGGGCTAAACTGCGGGGGATAAGTAAATCTATAAAAGAAAACCAGACCTCAAATATTCGGCCTCTATGGAATGATTCAACAAATTGGCTGATAGGGTCCCAGGGTCTCCAATGCTTTGTAAAATATTCTTCTATGAATCCGTTTGGAGTTGAATATTTATCAACAATTGTAATTGTGGTATTTAATAAACCTTTATATAATGGTGCGTCTGAACCTGTTCCAGGGCTATATTGTTCTATAAGATTTGCAAGTTCTATTCTGACTTCTTCGGGCAAAACCTTATGATTCAAAATCCAACCAATTACATACATAGTTTTATAAAAGCATTCAAAACTATATTCATTAAGTGAATAACGATATTCATTTTGGAAAGATTTATAAAGTGTTAAGTTTGCCCTGAAAGATTCAAGCATTTCAGGATAATTCTCATCAATGGCATAGAGAAGTCCTTCCGATATTAAAATCTGCGATAAAGTCTCTATTCTTTCTATTGCATTGTAATATGAAAAATCTAACATATATTCTTTTTTAAAAATATTTTTACCGTAGCATGATTTTGTCAAATTTAGTTTAGATATATCTTTTAAGGATTGAGTAAAATATTTTCCACAGGTGTCGTAATAAGTTTTTAATGACTTATAGTAAATCTCCGGGAATGGCTCGTCATATTGTAAATTTTCAGAGAAATTATATAATCCGGGTAAAGCAATACATTTTTTAGGTATATTTAATTCATTTATGTAAGAAGCAAATTTTTTATAAGCCATTCTTATTTCTTCTATCAATCTGAGTTCTTCCTCTGATATTTGTTTTCCCTTCTCCGGATAGCGTATACACCGAGGAACCTGTGGCTCTATGCTTGTCTGAGAGAGTTTATAAATTTTTTGTAGTTCTAAATATTTCAAGGCTAAATTTTCTTCATCTGGGACATTTTTTCCCATATTTTTAAATTCATATAGAGTTGTAGGTAAGTTTTTCTCTTTGAGATATGCAGTTATCCGCTCATGATTGTGGGCAGAATGAAATCGAACACCTAACAGAAGAAGGGCAATGATAATTATAAAAATATGAGATAGCAATATCTGATATGTAGGTATCTCATACGGAGAGGATATACACGAACAATATAGACGAACAGGTTTACGAAGGCTTAACCCATAAGATTTTATTACAAGTCTGAGCCAATACATAGAAATTAAGAAGGTCAGGAAAAGAAGTGTGGGGTATAGAACAGTGGGTTGTAAATCCTGGGCATACCAGTATGGAAACAAGCAGATAAATACAAGGACGAGTATCGCCAGAAGAAGCAAAATCACCTTTGGCTTAATGATTCGATTGTAGATAGCAAGGAACATATATACAATAGACATAAAAACGAAATAACAACAAATAGCTATGTATAGGTAAGTAATTAGAAGAATAAGATAAAAAGAGGTTTGTGCTCCTCCGCAAGCAATACTACCTGGTATATCCTTTGACCATCCAGGCAGTAAATTAATAATACATAAGAAGACAAAGTTTAACCACTGTATAATATTATCCGCAGTATTATAGATCGTATTTCTTATATGTGGTAATAATTGAAAGTTAGAATAATCGGTTATAAGAATAGGGACAAGGGCAATCAGAAAAATTACATACCCGGGATACGAGACAAGTAGCCAGACCAGACCTCCCGTGAAGACTACCCAACCCGCAGCAAAGAAAACTATATCCCATATATAATTAGGATAGAACCTATCAAAATCTGCTGCATTCACAGTCAATACGCTTCGTATTGCTTCAAAGTTGCCAGACAGATGAATCCTATATCCCACATATAAACCTGTAAATTGAATTATCCATATAAGCACCATCGCTAACAAGAGGTTTATGGAGAAATAGAGTGTGTAAGAGTTTATTCGTTCAATATTAGTTGTAGGCAGCAATGAAGATAAATCTGTTTTGTGTGAGGTCTCTTTATAAACGGGTCTCGCAATGCGTAAATACCAGACTATCCCTGAAACCAACAAAGCAAGTTGTGGAAATGTAACCCAAACATGAAAAGAGTTTACCCGTGGAAAATAACCAAATAGATACATGTCTGAGGCTATTAGTATCACCACACCTAAAATCCATAATAAGAATGTCCATTTCGGTAAAACGAAACCTCGATTCTGTTTTATCTCGAACCATAATTGAGCTATATATCTATTAGGAAATCGTTCAAATAGCAAGGGTGATTCTTCTCGCTGTTTAGGTCGAGGTCTAAACATTAAAGAGAATCCAGTCTGCTTATAACTTGACAGTAAATTGTGCCTAATCCCCTTGACAATTTGTAAATTGATAAAGTAGCAGATAATAAATAGTAGAACCAGCGTAATAATTTGATGAGCAGAAATAAAACTATACACTGCTCGGGTTAAAGTCAGATTGTAGAAAGTAGCGTCAACGGTATATCCAAAAGCAACAAGCACAGATGTATAGATAAACACAACCCATGTGAAAGGAGTAGATAAGTCAAGTAGCCAACTTACCGTCTGAAATGTTAGATATATAAACCCGTCCATGAGAATTACAGAACTGAAAGTATGCCCATTCGCTAAATAAATATCATTAATTGCTTTCCGGTAAACAGAAAAGAATTCAAAAATGGACGAAAACTCTAATGGTTTTCTTATTACAAAGGTGAAGAAAACAAATCGAACTATTACTGTCTGTGCTAATAAGAGGAGTAATCTTGTCCCCAATGAGATTAGAACCGGCAAATAAGTAGGCACAGGCAATTGTAAAATACGGCGTGAGAACCCACTTTTTAATTGACCCAAATTCGTGTTATATAACAACAATAAGAAAGAAGTAAGAACCGAAAAGAATAAGCAAATTGCATAATATCCGTCAAAAGACAGGAATCTAAGTGGATAATATCCATAAAAAAATAGGTAATGCAGCAAATAAAAGGAGCAGATAATAAACACTGTAAGCAATATAGTGGCAACCACTGCAACAGCTACGCACATTTCTTCCCATAGAAGGGCTTTCCATGGCGAATTAAGTTTCATAATTCTTACTCCTGAATTTGCTGTTTTATATATCTACCGAATATTTCTACTAATGTATGTAATAAAAATTTCATGGTTTTGCTGTCCCCTCTGTATTCTTTTGCATACATTCTGGTAGCACTTCTTTTGAGACTGCTGGCTGCATGCGTTTTGACTTTGAAGCAATTTCTATAACATAATCCCCGTCTGTTTTGCCGTTATCTTTACCCCCATCATCTTCCTCATCCCTGCCAACGCAATAAACCTTATAGGATTCATCTTCTCCTTTTACAAACCTTATATCATTGCCGGGTGTCCATGGGTCCTTAGGCACAGAAGGAAGGTAATCTGGCACTAATTCCTGCAAATTCTCCGGGAGACGATTATATGACAGACGAAATTGTTCAATTGCCATAACTGTATTCATTAGATCTATGTAGGCATAATGTCGCAATTCAGCATGAACCCAATTTATAGATGAATCAAGAAATGAGAATATATTGCTATTCCATCTGTTCTTAATATCTCGGTAAAGGTCTGATTTAAGGTATTGATTGAATTTGTCCTTTTGTGGGATATTTATGTTTTTTGCTTGAATAACTTGCTCATAATACTCGGATATAACTAAATAATGTAAGAAAATTGTTGTTTGCCAAACGCTGTAAGGCAATATCAAATCAGTGGTAGGCAGCCAGATAGGATTGAAATATTTTTCCTTTGATAACAGACTAATAACCAGATATGTAAAAGAGTTGTAGGAAGGATAGTAATTCTCAGCCATTATCTTAAATTTTGAGGAATTAGAAAAAATATCCAGGAGATAGAATGAACTAATATATATCTCCTTGCGGAACAAAGGTTCTTCATCATTTTTTTGCGAAAAATTCTGGACAATATCGTTAAGTTCTAATAGAACAGGTTCAGGTAGTTCTTTATGGTTTATTACCCATTTAATATTCTCCCTGACCATTCCGAAAATGGCAATACGGACTAACTGTGAAACTCCAAATGGTTCATTTTTGAGTGATTGGCAAATAGGTATACAAGCCCTGAATGAACGCAGCATTTCATCATATTTATCATCAATAGCGTATATAATGGCTTCTCCTGATAATATTCTTACAAGTGCCCTTAATGGAGCAAGATGTGGTAATGGTGTTTCGAGTCCGAGTCGTAGATTTAGTGGATAACGGGTTTCAGTTAGATTAAGGTCAGCAATCTCTTTCAATGGAACCGTTACATGAGTTCCAGCCGTGTTGTAAAAGTTTTTTAATATAATAAAGAGGAGTTCTGAAAATGGTTTATCATCTTCAAACATACTCCATGAATTAATATATTTTGTAATAGCGTCTTTACATTCTTCTGTTAGGTTTAAAGATTTAACAAATTGGATATGTCTTCTTAAATCTTCTCTTAACGACTCATCTTTCACCTGTTCTATTGCCTGTGACTTACCAGAAAGTATATCTGAATATATATAAAATATGTAATTTAATGTGTTAGGTATATCTTGTATTAGCCAGTATTTCCTTGCAAGGTTCTTATCCGGCGGAACAGGTTTATACCAATCATTGATTTCTTCATAATTACTCGGTAAGCGTCTTTCCTTAAAGAAAGCAATCATTCTCTCATAATTTTGACTACTATGGAATCGAATCCCAACCACGAGGCATGGAATAAGAATTATAAATAAATGGGATAAAATAATAGAATAAATTTTTACCTCAGATGAATACACAGGAGTTGTAATTCGAATAGGTTTTAATAGCCGTATCCCATGCGATTTCATTGTTGACCTTATCCATGGCATCATGACAATTGAAGTTATCGCAAGATAAGTTACAGTCACAAAGGGTAGTGAAAAATCGCTGACATATTGATATGGAAAGATGCAAATAAAAGCAAAGATATAAATCGCTAAAAGTGTGACAAAATGTCTGAACTTTAAGATACGGTTATAAAACGCAAGGGATAAATACACCAAAAACATAGCGATTAAGAAATAACATATAAAAAAGTAAATAAACAAAATTTCTGGCGAACCATTAATATCTCCTATTAAATAGTAGTAAAAATCTCTGGCAATATCTGCGATAAGATAATCAATCTCTATAATAATTGTTCGGAGGATAGGTATACTTTTCAATGGCACTACAAATAATTCCCAGATGAATGCTTTCCAGATATACGCTCTTGAAAATGACAGTATTACCAAAAGGGAAATCAAAGCAATTAGCGAAGTTATAATTATTGGATAAGAGACAAAAATCCAGACTATACTGCCTGTGATAATAATATGCCCCGTTATACAGGCGACCAGTCCCCAAAAGTAAGATGGGTAGAATGAACGGAAGGCATCTGCATTCGTGGTTAATACAGACTGAATAGTTTCAGGTATGGGAGGTAAAAATAAATATCTACCCGTGTATACAATGTAGAATTCAATAATCCATACTACAAGCATGGCAGATATGAGATTTATAGAAAAATTAAAGGTGGATGTGTTTATCAACTCCATCTTCGTAATAGGCATCCACCAGAGTTGCCCTGACTTTTGCTTAATCTCTTTCTGAATCCTTCGCGTAACAAGTAAATACCATAATACCCCTGCGAAAATTAAACAAAAATGAGGGGTCAACAGTCGCAAAATAAAAAAGGCTTCATCAGATATGTCGGGTATGTATCTCGAATATTTGAAAATCTCGTCCAGTCCACTAATGAAACGCACAGCATAAAGCAGGACTGTCATAAACAGCCAGAGGATAAAAGTCCAGGCGGGTAAAATAAATCCATAGCCGTGACTTATCTCAAACCATATTCTTGCTGTATACCTATTTGGAAATCTTTTAACCAGAAGGGGTAAATTTCCTCGGAAAAAGAATACACGCAGAAATTTAGGAATTAACTTTGTAAAATCATAGTTATACTGCGAATTGCGTCGAATCCCTTTGATAATTTGTAAATTTATAATGTAAAAAATAATAGGTACAACACACGAAAAAAGTATCGGATGGTATATGGGAAAATCCTTTAGAATATTAAACACAGAATTGAAAATAAATTCATAGCCAAAAAAATCTAAAAGGTTTATCCAAGAGATAATGCCCCAGATAACAATAAATATACTTATCGTGAAGGGTATGGAAAAATTTATCAGCCACATTAAGGTTTGAATTAATATATAAACAAAACCATGAACAAAAAGCGATACTCCAAAAGATTTTCCATTTGCCTCAAACAGTCTTAAAAAATCTTTGAGAAAAGTAGCAGGTGATTCCATAAATAAGGGCAACTTATATGGGTCATTCTCTAAAAAGGCTGACAACGCAATGCGAATCAAAACTGCCTGAACTAATATAAGAAACAATCTTGTAAAGAAAGAGATAGCCACTGGCAAGTAAGTTGGCACAGGTAAATGTAATATTCGCCGAGGAAAGCCGTTTTGTAATTGTCCTGAATTACTTATGTGAATAACTATCAAGGAGGTTGTAACGGCAGAGATAACAAGACTAATTGTATTATAACCTGCAAAAGAAAATAGTGGAAGTGAGCGGTATCCATAAACAAAGAAGAAAGGTAAGATACCAAAAGGTATAAGCAAAAATATGTTGAATGTTATTAAAGTGACAATTGAGCCTGCTACGCACATTTCTTCCCATAGAAGGGCTTTCCACGGCGAATTAAGTTTCATAATTCTTACTCCTGAACATGCTTTTTCACATAACCAACAAAAATATCTTCAAGTGATGGTGTAGCAATCTTTGTAATCTCTCCACCCTGTTTTTGTATCTGCTCTTTACCTTCGGTTTCTGAGCCTTCGTAGAGCACCTGATAACCATGCCCTAACTTTAATACACGAACTACACCGGGAATATCTTCTAACTTTAAATCACTACCTGCTGCACGAACTTCATATATGTGAAATCGTGATTGAATCTGTTCCAAACTATCATTTAAGACAACTTGACCATGATGTATCATACAGATATGGTCTGCCACACGCTCCACTTCATCTAACAGATGTGATGAGAAAAATACCGTTCTACCTTCCTCTGCTACCGAACGAACCACAGCAGAAAGGATGTCTATCCGTGCCACAGGGTCTAAACCCGAAGAGGGCTCATCCAACAACAGCAATTCAGGGCGATGTGCAAGTGCAACAAGTAGACCCACCCGTGCCAATTCACCACGCGATAAGGAACGAATTCGCT
Organism: uncultured Nitrospirales bacterium; assembly: GCA_964549105.1. Lineage (GTDB taxonomy): Bacteria > Hydrogenedentota > Hydrogenedentia > Hydrogenedentales > Hydrogenedentaceae > Hydrogenedens. The sequence goes on along the minus strand of CAZJTZ010000035.1, from coordinate 20,406 downwards.
GTCGTGGATTAAGATTGAACTGTTTCATCAATTGAGCCACATATTCCATGTCCATTTTTGAATAGAATGCAGCCATATACCGAACCAGTTGGTCTATCCGCATCCAGCGAGGCAAATCACGCGTTTCCGAAAGATAACCAATTCGTTCCAGCACCTCCTTAGGATAAAGCACAGGGTCAAGTCCAAAAACTCGAACCGTTCCTTCCTCTGGACGATATGCACCTAATAAATGCTGGATAAGTGTAGTCTTACCTGCACCGTTCTCTCCTACCAGACCAAATACCTGTCCGCGTTTCACTGTTAGCGAGACTTGAGACAATGCTTGAACCGTGCCAAAACTCTTGCTCACATTCTCAACTTGCACTACAACGGATGGGTTTTCTTCCACTAAAACTGTGGCAGAGGAACTGCTCTGTTCTGCTGTTTGTGTAAAGAACATTCCAAAAACTTTACTGATTGGGCTCGTCATGGCTTTTAACCTCCTCTGTGTATATGTTTAAAAATTTAGAACGCACCTGTATAAGATGCAAAAGTTCAGATAAAGAAAAATTAAGATGCTTTGCTTCCGTCAGCAACACATCTACTTTTTCCGAAAGGATTCGTATACGCTCTTCATCGGAAAACAAAGTTCTGGGCTCGGCAACATAAGTTCCTGCACCGGGCCGAGTATAGATAAGTCCGTCAGATTCCAGTTCTCTGTATGCCTTTGCCACGGTGTTGGGGTTTATCAATAGTTGTTGAGCAAGGACACGAACTGGAGGTAATTCATCACCTGATTTCAGCGAACCTGTGGCAATGAGATATTTGAACTGTCGCACAATTTGTATGTATATTGGCGTCCCTTCTTGTGAATTAATCCGTATCATATTTAAGTCCTCATGTATTACTGTATTACTATTATAATACAATTTGTATGATTTGTCAAGTGGTTTTTTTGTATTTTTATAATTTTTTATATATTAAGTTAAGTTGCTGGATTTGCGTGGTTTACAGAATTATTGTATGACATTATTCTGTTAAAAAATAAAGGGGTCGAAATGAAAAGTGCAGATTTAGGATAACAAATATATTCCTCAATTTTTTATACAATTATTTTAATAAAAAGGACTTTTTGGACAACCCTCTACATTAGTCTTATTCTCAAAATTTATTATTTCACTTCCATCGTTGTCATTTCGGGTCCTCCCTGTCGTTTCGAGCGTATCGAGAAAATCTTTTTCTTAATCTTTTATTGGCCAGGAGTGTTATGATGAAATTGTCTTTTAGGTAAAGTTATTATCTATTTATAATAGGTGATGGGTTTAAGTCTTTAGAAAATTATTTCCCAGAGGTATTGCATTGCTTCGCGGTTTTGGATTTCCTGCCATTCGTTAATTTTTTCGATAAAGCCTTCCATGTCGTCCATTAGAGAACAGGTATCAATGAGTCCAAGCCATGCAGGGGCATAGTAGGGAAAATTCTGTGTTGCAGATTGATAAATTTGGTTCGCAGTATCTATTTCACTTTGTAAAAGTAGTTGGTCTGCCTGTTTTGTGAGTAGTCGTGCAAGTTCATAAGAATAGGAGGCATTATTGGGAGCAATCTCTATTGCCTTTCGAAGCATTTCAATAGATTTTTGAATATCATCTTCATCCTCATATATGAAAGATAGAAAAGAGAAAAGAGAAGGACACTTATCAATTTTGCTTGAAAGGTCAATCAGCATGTTTCTGTAAGAGATTTTTTCATCTGGCGACTTTGCCTGTTGATATATATAATCATAAACATCCCAGGACCATGGGCTTTTTTGAAGCACCTGTTTCCATTCTTCTAATTTTTGTGAGAAGGAAAGTCCTTCTTGATGATTTATTAATATCGCCTGTGCTAATGCTTTATAGTTGGAATAGGCGAGAGGAAAGGAGATTATCTTTTTACTTATTTCAATAGAATCTTCAATACTTCCTTTTTTCAAAGCCCATTTGAGAAGATAGTAATTTGCTACCTCGTCCATTTTTGCAAGATTCTTCACCTTTTCTACCATTTCGTTCATGATTTTGTCGTCGTCTGCGTAGCATGCAAATTCGAACAACATAAAAAATAGATTTAGATTATCAGGGAAAGTATTACATAGATATTGTAATCTGTTAATACCTTCTTTAAAAGCACCTAAACTCTGAAGACCTTCTAAATAATTAAGTTCAAGAACTAAATTTTGTTTATTTCTATCATCGTTAGCACATTTGAACAATATTTCAAAAGAATCTACATTAGGTTTTTCGGAAGATTTCTTTTCTATATAAGTTTGTTTGAGAATTTTAAGAGTATTATTAAAGTCTTTTGCCTTTTCTTCTGTTGGGAAATGGATTACTGATATTTGAATATCAGAACGGTTGAAGATATTTAGTTCAATTTCGAGGCTCTTTGTAATTCCCATGTCTAACTTTATCTCATCAAAAGTAGGTATTTTTCGTTCAGGAAGATTGAGGGTATTTATTATTTTTTTGAGGTAGGCAGTCGAAAGGATATAGTTTCCATAGAGATTAAGGTGGCAAGAGTCTACAAACACCTCATTTCCTGGAACGGAATAGTGTGAGTATTGAGAGACCTCTTTCTCAGCATCAACAAGAACAACTTTTTTCTCGGGAGGATAATTGTTCACTGTTTCAGCAACAATATTATTTATAAATGACTTAGCCCGCACAAAGCCGAATCCATCTTTTTCGCGCGCACTGACAAAGTACTTTCTTGCCTCTTCTATATTTTTTTCTGCGAGATAACACCAGCCGAGGAAATAATTAAGTATTGCCGGAGTATTATCTATTTCTATTGCTTGTTGGAAAGATTTTTTTGCTTCATCAATATTAGTGCTGGTTAGTGATTCAAAGCCGGATTCAAAATTCATAATCCATTTTTTTAATTCGTTTTCAGTGATGTTTTCTCGAAACCAGGAGTCAACAGGCGGAAAATCTCGCAGGTTCGATGACAAAGTTCCAACAAAAACAGGTATGTTATTTTTAGTAAATGTTTCAATAATTGCATGTAAATTTTTTTCATAACTCGCTTCTACAATTTTAACTTCCGGATTATCAAATCTCACATCTTTTGTTGAAAAATTAAAAATATTGCCATATTTTTTTCTAAATAATATTGCCAATTTTTCTATATTTTGAAAAAGATAAAGGTTTTGAAGGTTTATGTAGGGTTGAACTATCCATGGAGGTAAGGGTGTAGATTTTCTAAATGAGTGATAAATGCTAAATGTGCCATGTGCCTCGTTATTTCCCATATATAACAGAACTAAATCAGGTTTTAAAAAAGTGCTTTTCCTTGCTACATAACGAAGTATGTGAGAGTTAATTCCAGCAAAAGCAATATTAACCGTATGCCAATTATACTCGGGATATAATCTATTCAATATAGTTTCAAGATATCTACCGAACGAAAATCGTGAATCAGGCCAACCTATTGCAGCAGATTCACCCAGAACAAAAATATGTTTAGTGTTTTTTTGCTTAGGTAAAGAAACAAAATTTATATAGGGTGGAAATTCGCCAGGATTTACAGGGTTGTCAAAAAATTGTTGATAAAAGGCTAAATTTTTTGTATAGATTCTCCTGTTTTCAATGACAGTTTCTTTCCATGGAAAAATGTTCTCTCCCCAACCTTTATAGCGTAGAAAAAGTTCTATACTTGCTAATAGGATAAGTGGAATAAGTGTGTAGAGAAGAGCATATTTTATAAAAGTTATTACAATCTTCATTTAGAGTATTATTTTGTTTTTTTGGGATTTGGTAAATGCTTTGGTTTCAATGCAGGTCTGGATTTGGGAGTGGATTTTTTCTAATTCAGGTAAGTTGCCGTTGGGCATCCAGACGCCAACGATATAGGTGTCTTTCAGTGAGGCAACAGCAATTTCAGAATTAGGAGCAGTTATTCGAATCTCGTTCTGGGCTATTTGGTATTCTGCACTGATTCCGTCTAAATAGTTTTTATACTCTTCCCATCCTTTTTGTGCTTTTGTGTTGTCATCAAACACAACAATAAATCCTGTTGCGGAACCTGTAGCCGTTTTATATAAGGAAGTAAAACCGCGTGGGAAGAAGGATTGGGCAAGGACATCTTTGGCTAAATAGTTTTCAGAACGGGGGATTTTAGTCGGCAGGTCCAGGCATTTTATCTCCCTAATAACTCCAGTGGTTTTCGGCAATATAGATGAAAGTGATTTGCCAATGATTTCGAGGTCTGTTTTCGTGTCTTTATTTTTGTCTGTTAGTAGTTTTATAAAATATTGTGCTTGATAGAACATTGCTTGATTTTCGCCAATAAAGCCATCTGTCCCACAGGAGAAAATGTCCTTATTACGGTCTCGGTGAACAGAATAAATACCAAAAGCGTCTAATAAAGTAGCCATCTGGTAGATTTGCACCTCGATTGTTTTCTCCGGTGAATCCTTGTCTTTGTAGAATACGACTATCAACTTTTGAAAATGGTAAGGCATGTATCGGTCTGCATCACCGTCAATATAGTTATATAGATTGTCAGGATTAAATTCCTGGACTTCTTGTTCCCTCACCCATGTTCCAATCGTGTCGGGTATTTTTTCTATTGTGAGATTTTCGTCTGCAGCATTTCCAACACCACAAAGTAGTAATGCAATTAAAAAATGTAACATAAAAAAATCCTTCTTCGTTTCTAACAGAAATAGAATTTTATTCTCATAAGAAAGATATAGTAATTATATAATAAATAACTATCTAAATTTTTTATTTATAGATTATGTTATTAGGATTGTTCCTTCTTACTTTTACGAAGATATGGAGGCAAACAAAGCAAGAAGCCTGTGTAGAATTGAAATTGGCGAGAAGGAAAAGACAAAAAGTTAAAAATGACTCTTTTTATAGGTTTAAATTCGTTTAATGATTTGAAATTAAGTTAAAGATTTTAGTGTTTATAAGTAATGTTCTGGTTAAGAAATTTTGAATATTTTATAAAAAATGCTTGAATTTAAATACATTAAGAGTTATATTATATTCAGGAAAGGATTATTAAAAGAATTTAGAAGTTAGTAAAAACAGAACATATATAGTAAAAACATGGAGATAGAAAATGGAGAAAACCAGCAGGTTTTTTAGCCATAGCCTTGTTTCCTGTTCTTCTTTCCTGCTTTTACTTTTATCTTTGATATTAATTTCTAGCTCAGGTTTCGCGGTAATAACCATAAGCAGTATAGAGGAATTACAGAATATTGGAAACCACCCGGACTATCCACTGAATGGAGAATATGTATTGACACAGGATATAGATGCAAGTGACACGATAAATTGGAATGTCAGGGCAGTATCTCTCCCCTATGATACTGGTATGGTAAATTATAATATCTGGGAAGGTTTCAAGCCAATTGGGGCGTTTCTTATTGTTCCCTTTACAGGCAAATTTAATGGTAATGGGTATAAGATAACAAATTTATATATCAATCGTCTTGGGGCAATGGAGGTAGGTTTATTTGGCTTTATAGGAGAAGGGAGTGAGATTTGTAATTTAGGGATAGAGAATTGCTATATTGTAGGTGAGAGTTATGTGGGTGGTTTGGTCGGTACTAATAATTATGGCACGGTGAGTAATTGTTATAGCACAGGTTCGGTGTCGGCGAGAGGGCAAACTGGCGGTCTGGTAGGCCGGAATTTAGGTATGATAAATAGATGTTATAGTATATGTTCGGTTGAAGGAGAATGGAATGTTGGCGGTTTGGTAGGTAATAATGGAGGCACGATAACGCAGAGTTATAGCACGGGTTCAGTGACGGGAGGGACTCTTGTAGGAGGATTAGTAGGTTGGAATTATGCAGGCACATTGAGTAATTGTTATACCACGAGTTCGGTGTTGACAAGAGGAGGGTCCGGTGGACTGGTAAGTTGGAATGATGCTACGATAGAGCATTGTTATAGCGCAGGCTTGATGATAGGAAATGGCAAGTATACAGGCGGTCTAACTGGCGGTAATAGAGGTAAGGTGTCCAGTAGTTATTGGGATATAGAGGCATCGGAACAGGATAGTTCCGTAGTAGGAGAAGGAAAAACTACAACCGAGATGACACGGCAGGCTACCTTTGTCGGCTGGGATTTTAAGAATGTATGGAGAATAGCAGAGGAATTAAGTTATCCATATTTGCAATGGCAAGAAGACTCAATATCTAATATGATAAGAGAAGGACAGGTCTCTGTTGAAAATATAGTCCAGTTACAAAAAGAAGGGGAAGAGAAAGCAAAGGCAGAAGGAGAGGTAGAAGAAGAAGGACAAGTAGAAAAAGGAGAAGGGGATGGGCAGGTTGATAAAGAAGGAGAAGGACAGGAACTGGTAAGGGTAGGAGAGGAGCAAAATGAAGGAGAAGCTTCTGTTGGCGGAGAAGATGAAAATAAGGGATGTGGATGTTATGAAAAATTGATAAAAGTCAATGAATGGTGGAAGTATATATTAGACTTTATTCTTATAGGAATGTTGATATCCCTTATGAGCGGTATGCAACAGAGGAAAAAGGAAGAGTAAACAATTAATTAGCAAATTTAATTTACAGGAGGTTTTGATGTTATACAAAGAATATGGGCAGACAGGTTTAAAAGTTTCGCGTTTAGGTTTTGGGGGTATGCGGTTTGAGGAGCCGCATAAGACGGAGAAGATGGCAGAAGCTGTTATTCGTGCTTATGAATTAGGAATAAATTTCTTTGACACAGCACCTAAGTATTGCGATGACCAGAGTGAGGTGATTTATGGTTGTGCTTTTAAACAAATGAAGAAACCACGCAATAGTTTCTATGTTTGCTCGAAAACGACGGCAGATAACGCAAAAGAGGTGCGTGAGGAATGTCTACGAAGTTTAGATAGAATGGGTCTGGATTATCTGGATTTTTATTATGTATGGTGTATTATGCAGCCAGACGATTTACCCAAACGGAAGAAAGGGGGAGCGCTGGATGGCTTTCGTCAATTGAAAGAAGAAGGACTGATAAAGCATATATGCGTTTCAACACATTTAGAACATGGAAAAATAGCAGAGATGTTGGACCAGGGGGAAGGACTGTTTGAAGGTATACTGATTGGCTTGAATGCTATTAATTTTCAATTGCGATACCCCGGAGCGGTAGAGGCAGCAAAACGCGGCATGGGAGTAGCGACCATGAACACATTAGGCGGTGGAATTATTCCTCAAAATCCGGGTAAGTTTTCATTCTTGATGCGTGAGGGGGATAAGAGCATTATTGATTCGGCTATTCGGTTCAATTTGTCTTTACCGGAGATTACAGTGGCACTGGTTGGGTGTCGAAATGTGAATGATGTTGAAACTGCGGTAGATAGTGTTAATCGCTTTCAAGCGATGGATTTGGCTGAGATTGAGGCACTACAAAAGCAAATAACAGAGGTTCAAAAAGACCTTTGCACCCAGTGCGGATACTGCTCGGATTGCCCTGCGGAAATACCTATTGTGCGGCTTATGGACGCATATAACTATCGCATATTGTTCGGTCCAGAAGCAGGTGTAAAACGGTTAAAAGAACATTGGTGGATGAACGATATTCAAAGTATTGTTGATAACTGCACACAGTGCCGAAGTTGTGAAGATGCATGCACTCAACATCTGCCCATTCTTGAACGGTTCGACCAGTTATGTGAAGATTTCAAACGATTGAAAAAATAGGAATGGGAAAAATCCCCATCTTAAGCACTAATGTCCTTTTAATAAAGGTGGCTATTTTTTCAATGTGAGTGTAGTAAACTCCCAGGGTTCTAATGTGCCTGTGAATTTAGAAACAGGCTCATTTGCCGTTTTGCTTAATTCCGTGGGAAGCAGTTGTAATGTGTAATTAGCAGGTGTTTTTATGTCTACTTGAACTTTTTCTGATGTAGGATTGAATAGTCGAAGTAGATATGTCATTTCTTCTGGAATGTATTTCAAATGATATACGACCCAACCTGGTGAAACCTGAACTGGGTTTGCAGGTAATTTAGGGGCGTTCACAATTGGGATAGCAACCAGTTTAGATGTAAGTTGTTTTGAAATTATATCCAGATTTTGAAGATTGCATTTTTCGTGCGGCACTAAGTAATATCGGAACTTGTGGAGTCCATCCTGAGAAACCTTGAAATTGGTTTCCCAGTAATTATTCATTACATAAGAAAACACAGTGGGTTCTAATAGTATGGCTTTTTTCCATCCTACAACTTTGGGGTCTACTGTAATTTTGCCTATTTCAACCATTGGTGCGTCAGGTGTAATGAGAGAGATTCCCATCTCGTTATTACTTATATCAACCCAGTCTCGGACTGTCAGATAATTTTTACAGGAGCCTGGTAACTGTTGTTCAGGTAGATGGATAGCCGCAAACGGTGTTTGATAGCGTATTTCAGGATTCTGGATGTTGAAAGCAAATGAATAGTGAACTGCTTCAGGCGTACGGATATCTTCCTTATCTATTGAATTTGCTATTTCAATGAAATCTGAATCTGCATAAAGGATTATCTCGCTTTGTATCTCTTTTGCACCCGGAGCAGATTGGAAAAGGATATTTATACTGCCTACAAGGGGTCCATTCTCCTTTACAGTTATCTGAACATTACTAACTCTTTTTAAGTTTTCGGGACTTCTTCCTTCTGTATACAGATATTCATTTGTTTTATAAATACCGTCTTCTTTAATAAATTCTTTTCCATCGGATTTCCTTTTTAGAGACTTAATCGTTCCTGTTTCTGGTTCTATGGCAATTTCGAGGTGTGAATTCTGTAGTGTATTTTCATTGATACTTACAGGGTCTTGGAGTGGTTCAGGGTCGCCTTCTTCCACTGTAAAAACTGCATAACCACATGCAGGGATATCTCTTGCAATAAAGGCAAGTTCGTTGGATTTTAGTCTTTGTGATGGGACAGGTGTTCCGTCTTTGATGATTTTGTCGCCTTTCCGTTTCCAATCCGCAGGTATAGTAACAATTTCGGTTTTTGCAAAAGGCAAGGGGTTAAATATCAATATTTGAGATACAGTATCTTCATTGGATTTAAAGTTTTCGGTAAAAGTATTAAGTAGTTCATTGGCAATATTTGCTGCATTTATTGCGAAAGATTGCTTTATTGCCCATTGTTCTTTTACAAAAGGAATGTCCGGCTCCGTGATACTGTTATATGCGCCCCAGGTATGCTCATCATAAAGGACTACATTCTCCCATGCTTCAGCAAATTGTTGAGCAGGATATTTTTCGGGTAGCCATAGTGCAAACAGAGTTTCTAAACTCATTAATTTTCTCGCAGTATCACGATTCAGTGCAGTTTCCCGTGCAGAAGAGGCAGAGCCGTCTTCCCAGTAAGGTGTAATTTCGCCTGCATAGGTAGGTAATTCTTCCCCATATTTTTCTTCAAAGGTTTTGAGTGCTTCTCTTGCTGTGCTTATTATGAATTTAGGTGTTTTATATTCTTGATTCCATTGTTTTATGAATTCGGGAAGTTTTTCATCGGGGGGACCGTTATCAGTTGCAATGCTATATCTGGAAATAGTTATGTCATAAGGGTAATTTCTCTCGACAAGTTTAGCAAGGTATGTTTTGGTTTGTGTTGGGATACAATCTGTTCCGCAGAAGAACCATGCGTAGCCTGTTAATCCTATCCAGGTAAGAACTTTATATTTTCCGCAGGGAGATGCCCAGTAAAACGGTTTATCTCCCCAGACATTCAAAAAATTTCCAATGCGGAAATCTAAATTGGGTCCGAGTGAAAAATATTTGATTCCTGCCTGTGCCAATACAGGAATAAGTCCCCAGGTATAACCCGGTATATCAGTAATTAATGCGGTGTCAATATTTGTATTAAGTTCTCTGGAAAGATTTTTTGCTTCGTCAAGTAGATGTGTTAGTTCTTCACCATTGGCTAATCCTGTTAATGGATTGGTAAACAGTGCAGGTAATTCAAGCTTACCTTCTTCAACGGCTTTCTTAATTCTTTGCTTTGTGTTGTCATCCGCTTTATTCCAGAAACTTTTAACAGCCCATAAAATTTCTGCGGACCAATGGAATTGTGCTTCGGGTGGGTAATCCTTTGTCTGCTCAATGAGGTCTAATGCTTTTGCAATGTTTTGATGCTGTGTTTTTTCTACCTCTGTTTGAACATTTGTATATCCAATATCGTTGTGGGAATGTGGGATAAGATAGATTGTCATTGCTTTTGCAGGAGAAATAACAAAATCGCGTGTGGATACAGTTTTATCCTCCTTTTTTATTTCAATAGAGGCGAAGGTATCCTGTGGCACTTCTTGTATTTCATAATAAATGTCATTCCAGCCAATATTGAGGTTTACATCCATAGCCTCGTTTCCTGTGATGGAAAGTTTCCCTTGAAATGGTTCTCCATAGCAACGCACAGGTATTTTTATTGTCCGCAACTCTTTTTCCTGGGATAATTTGACCAGAGACAGGGGGGCAGGTTTACTGATTCGTAAAACTGTTTTTTGGGGGGCTTCCAATTCTGTTTTTTCTTGTGTATAAAGTTGCACGGTATCATAGATGAACCAACTTCCGCTGGAAATGGTGAATTGGATTACATTTTCGCCTAATCGAAGAAAAGAAGATGGGAAAGGCAAGGAAATTTTCTTGCTATTAGGGAACGAACCGTCAAAGGTGAGTAAAAACTCGTCCGTTCCATTTCCCGGAGGTAGTCTAACGGGAAAGTTTACCCCATTAACATAAACCGTCAAATTGGGTGGATATTGTTTATTAAATTCTAATAGATATAAGTTCAATAAAGAATCTTTTCCCGTATCTAATGATTTAAGGAAGAATACGATGGTAAAGATATGAGGTATATCCTGTGCCCATGGGTCTTTAGGACCTGGGTGAATATAACACCAATCTTCTGCGGGACTGGATTGTCCGACCATAAAATAAGGGTCTTCTCCATAATTGTCATAATTTGTTGGAGCCAGGGCAAACTCTAAACATTTGTTGTCCTGCGTTCCAACTTCCCACAGTAGTTTTGGGGGAATGGATTCAGGTGTTGGACTTTCTTCTCCAAAGATAAAGGGTTGAAGTAAAAATAACCATGAGGCAGAAAATAAACCAATTGCTAACATTCTCATTTTCATACGCTTTTAACTCCATTTTATAAATCTAAACATTTTAAACACCTCTTGTATTCTCACCCCAGATAATTCTATGTTGCTGAATTTGCAATCGAACGGGGAGTCCATCCTGTAAAATCCAGTGCGATAATTCTTGTAAAGGCATGCGTCCCAAAATGGGCGAGAATAAGACAGCCCGACATCGCTTTTGTAGTTCGTATTTATGTAATATTTGCACGGCATAATCATAGTCCGTGCGGTCTGCAATAACAAATTTGATTTCGTCTAAAAATGGGTTCAGATAGTTCAAGTTATCCCATAACATTTTGTCTTGCATTCCACTGCTGGGGCATTTAATATCCATAACTTTGATTATATTTGGGGGGACTTTTTTTAGCGGGCAGGAACCGTTGGTTTCTAAAAGAACGGTATAACCGTTTTCTAACAGTTTTTTTATTAGTGGAATTGAGCCCTCCTGAAGTAGCGGCTCACCCCCTGTTAGTTCAACAATTTTACACTTGTATTGAGAAATAACTTTGAAAATATTTTCAAAGGAAAAGACTGTTCCGGGTTCACGGGCATATTTTGTATCGCACCAGGAGCAATCCAGATTACAGCGGGATAGACGAATAAAAATCATGGGATAACCTGACCAGGTAGATTCTCCCTGAATGCTATAGAAGATTTCGCATATCTCTAATTCATCTGAGGGATTTTTCTCCATAAATTTTTCCTTGATAAAACATTTTATTTGCCTGCTTTTCCAAAGATATTCTTTATTGCTTCGAGATAAGCCAAACCATGTTGAGTATCAGGTTCAAGGTAACTTCCTTCTGTCCATTCGTTCCATGCGTTAATAGTAAGCATCTTATTACAGGTTGGATTTTTATCCAGAAAATCACGACATTTTTCCAAAGCAGATTGAAATTGTTCGGGTGTATTGCCAGATATAATGGGCGTGAAAGGATACCCTTTGGGTTCAAACGGGTCATCCTGTTGGCAACGAGGTGAAGAATCCCAACCCATAGTTACATTTGGAAAGTAAGGCACACCAAACTGATTTACCCGTTCATCCCATATTTTTTCAATCTTACTTGCAAGTTCTGTGTAGGGTGTTTCAGGAAATTTATCCAAACCTACATCGTGAACCCATACATACGAGGTTACAGTATCTATTTTTAAGTATTTTATTAATTCGGGAAGAGACATTTTTCCTTGAACACATTTCGGGATACAACCATTCATGTTAATCATATTGATATGCACTCCCGGAAGTCCTTTTTTTATGGCTTTCACTTGAAAATTGTCCAGAGCCTTTTTAGCCATTTCCAGACCACCAATACCATCTACAAAGGTATGAATTTCATAGATAGAAAAGAAGGGTTTTCCCTGTATAGTCCAATAAGCCGGGTCAGAAAAGTATTTGTCAACTATATGGTCAGTCATACGCTCGAAGGTTTCAAAAGTCACTTCACCAGGATACAAGACATCAGGGGATTGAACCTTTTCCAGGGAGATAGGATGGATGTTCAGCCAGGTATGGTCTGCCCACATAATTGCAAACCGCACCTGTTCATGATTGGGGGCTTTTAAGTAACCTTCTTCTAAACATCGCTGTAAGAAAGGTCCGTCGTTATACCAATACCAATCAAATAGAAATACATCAATACCATGCTTTGCAGCAGTGTCTATCTTCATACTCATCACTTTGGGGTCGGCTTCATCTACATATCCCCAGAGTGGAACTTTTGGTTGCTGATGTCCTTCAAAACGGGGTTTTGCATTTTTTACTAATTCCCATTCAGTCCAGTTCTTTCCATGAACCTTTTCATTTCGCGGGTCAACATGATAATTGGGAAAATAAAAACACACAACGGTATAGTCATCGGAAGAATTTTTTATAGGTAAAACCTGTCCCTGTGTTTTATCATCGGCATAACATTGTTTTCCTGCAATATAGAAAAGCAGGGTAAAGATAAGAACGATTTTAAGGCAGAAATATAATAAAAAACTATTTTTGGGGATATTAAACATTCAGGTTTTCCTTCTATTTGTTTTTATTTTTTATTGTTTCCTTTTTCATTATAAACAAATAATTAAATCCACGGAGAAAATAATTACCTCGAATAGTTTCGGTATGATAGTGTCTTCGTTTCAGTGTGCGGTTATGTCGAACCACAGAAATAATGTCAATGGGGGTGAACCATTTTAGCATAATAGAGAATAATCGAAAACCAATTGGGGCAAATGGCTTTTTTTTCTGGAACGAATCGCAGCAATAAAGTGCTGCAAACCGTTGGGGTTTTAGGATACGATACATTTCCTGGATACAGGCTTCCATAGATTGGTAATAGGCTTCGTCGTTGGCGTTAAAGAGTCCGATACAGCGAGGGTCGTCCGAATAGTGGATATGGTTTCCATAAGGAGGGTCAACAAACACAAAGTCGGCACATTCATTTCGCAAAGGCAAATGGCGTGCGTCAGCAGGGATAATGTCGTTTCGATAAGGGCTTAAATCGAAGCCGATAACCTTTCGATTAAGATCTCTACATACATCCAGGGTTGTGCCGCTTCCGCACATGGGGTCTACAATTAAATCCTTTTCATGGGTATAGCGTTGAAGTAAGTTCCATATTACATAAGAAGGAGTTGCACCGGGATAATTTTGGTCTCCCTGCATTCGCTCTCCATAATGTTGAGAGGGATAATCCCATAAAGTAGTGGTTTGTAAATTTAACTCGGGTTTTTTCATATCGTTTTAATTCTTCTGTCAATAGTTTGTAAAGTGTTCCTTAAAAGTATTAGTATTTTTAAGTTAAATTATGAAAGTCTTTGAGAAAAGTCTGTTTTAAACTTTTGCTTATTTATGTTATTATTATATTCAAATATGGACTTTTAAGATAAACTTGTGTCGTGAAGTTTTGGGCAGATAGAAAATTAATGATAAGAATTTTGGAATGTGGAGAATTTAAATGAAAAAGCGGTTCGTTTTTGTGTTTGTAATAATGAGTTTTTTATTAGTTTGGAATAGTTATGGGCAGTGGACCTGGACGCCGCAGACAGGTAGGTTTATTAATGTAAAGCGGATGCCCAAGGAAACAGCAGAATTGCAGATAGAGTATGCTCGAAGTCTGTATATGCAGGGAGAATTGAAGAAGGCGCTTAAAGAGACGGAGAAGTTTTTTGATTTTTATGGACAGGACCCATTGGCAGACCAGAACCTATTTCTACGGGGTGAAATTAAGATGGCAATGGGTAAATGGTTAGAGGCAGCAAAAGAATTTCAGAAGTTAATATCCAGTTATCCGGACTCAAAACTTTATGAGCAAGCCATACGGAAACAGTTTGAAATAGGGGACAAATTATATGAAAAAGGGAAGCAAAAAAGGAGTAAGTTTTTGTCTTTTTTCAAAGGGAAACCGATGAAGCATGCGATTGAAGTTTATGGGATGGTAGTTAGCAACCAACCTTTTATGCCAGGTTCAGCCGAGGCACAATATAAGATTGGATTATGCCACCATGCTCGCAAGGAATATATTGAAGCGGCTTATGAGTATCGGCGAGTGATAGAAAATTATTCTCAATCCGATTGGGTAGACGATGCTCGTTATGGGTTAGCCCGTTGTTATTATGAGTCCTCCTTACCACCTGCTTATGACCAGAGCAGGGCAGAATTGGCTATTGAGGCTATTGATGATTTTTTGAGAAAGTTTCCAGAGGATAGCAGATGCGAGGAAGTGAAGGGATGGCGACAACAGATGCGGAAAAACATATCAGAACAAAAATTGATGGTGGCTCGCTTTTATGAGAAACAGAGAAAGTTTGATTCGGCCCGGATATATTATCAGTTGGTAGCCACACAATATAATGATACACCTTTTGCAGAGGAAGCCAATCATTGGCTTCAGGAAAATCCTGTGAAAATGAGTGACTTGAAGACCCAATTTGAACAAGGGATAAAGAAATAATGAGATTTGTGAAGGATAAAAGACAGATTTTGTTCTTTTGGACAGGTCAATCTTTGTTATATTTTGGATTAGTTGCTTTTCTGTCTATACTTGATTTAAGTTGTGCTTATACGACCAAAGTTTCTTTAGACCCGCGTTATCAAACCGTAGCCGTTTCTGGATTTTACAACAAGTCTTCTGAGTATGATTTTCAAGCACCGTTGACAAATGCTCTAATTCGAAAGTTTATTAATGATGGACGGCTGAAAGTAGTAAAACAAGAAGAAGCAGATTTGTTGATAGAAGGGGTTATCCTGGATTACACACGGAAAGGATTGACTTACGATAGAAACGACGAGACAACACAGTTTCTCATCGCTGTTACGGCAGGGGTTCAAGTAACCGACCAACAGACAGGTAAAGTTTTATGGCAAGAGCCAATGATGGTGGGAGAAAGCACTTTTTTTACGCATGCCGCAGGACAATCTTCTGATAGACTTCGAGGAAATGTGGAAACATTTTTAGTACCTGTTCGTTCCTTTGCAAGCGATGAAGAAAATCGCGCAGTTTCAGAAGCATTGGAGCAGTTGGCTTCGGATATCTTTTATCGCACGATTGAGCCCTGGTAATGGAATTTTGATGAATAATGTTTTCATTCCCTTGAAAAGGTTTTTATAAAGGGTTATTGTTTTAAAAATCTTATGAACATATCCGAATTAAAGAAAATAATTTTAAAAAATAAATTACCTACAAATTGTTTGTTATTCTGTCCTTCCAGTTCTGGGGGTAAAGAAAGTTACGAGCCTGTTCTTGCCGAAGAGGTAATTGAACAATTGATAAAAGATTTTATCCCGGAAGGAACGGAATCTATGAGCCTGAGCACTTTTTATGGCGATGAAACCAATCTGAACGAGATTGTAATGGAGTGCCGAACCCTTCCCTTTTTCTCTCCCAAAAAAGTGGTTGTAGTCCGTAAATTTGAGGTTTTAGACCGTAGCGAGAAGAGTGATGCAAAACCAATACAAGCCATGCTTGAATATTTGCAAAATCCGATAGACGCTACCCTACTTATATGTGTGGCAGAATCCGTAGATGCGAGGAAACCACTATATAAAGCCTTTTCCAAAATAAACGGATTGGTGGAATGTCCTGCCCTATCTATAAGCGAATTAAGGGAATGGATAAAACAATATTTGAAGGAAAGAAATAAGAAAATATCGCCTGGGGCACTGGAAGAATTTGTAGCAAGGTGTGGCACACGGTTAAGCGATGTTCAGAATGCGTTAGCCCTTTTACTCGGTTATGTAGGGGATAAAGGTGCTATAACGATAGAAGATGTTATTGCGTCATGTGCAGATGTGGCAGAGGAGTCTGTGTGGAGTCTAACCGATGCTATTGCCCGGGGAGATATGAAAGGGGCATGGCTTGTGCTTAATGATTTATTTAATCAAGGGAAAGAGCCCCCTGAAATTATTGGGGTAATTCACTGGCTACTTGAGAATGCGTATCGGACTACAGAACTTGCGGAAGAAAAGCCTAAAAGCAGTTTTGTAATGAAAAAGGTGACTCCTCTTGCTAAACGGTTTGGCTTGAAAAGGTTGGTTACTGCCATGAATCTCTGTAATGAGGTTACCTACGCTATGCGTCAGACAGGAATGGATGAAAGATTGGCTTTAGAATTGCTGGTAGTCAAACTTTCTTATATCCCGTCCAAAACACAGAGAATCTCATGATGGTTTGGGGATAAGTATTCCCTTTTCAACATTGCAATATTCTATTCTGGGGTATAAATTACGGCTATGATGCGTCCATTCTCTTCACCAGCAGCACGAACTTCATGCGGCGTGGTAGAATCGTAATAAATGCTATCGCCGGGACTTAAAATGTAAACATCAGGACCGTAAGAAATCTGGATTTTGCCTTTGAGGACATAAATAAATTCCTCTCCCTCGTGAACAGAAAACATACAATCTTCTGAAACCGTTGGATGAACATCAATCACAAAAGGCTCTATATGCCGTCCTGCTTTGTTGTATGCTAAGGGATGAAATTCAAGAGTGCTGGAATCCGATGCAATACGAATTCCAGAGAATCGGACAATAGGACTTTCTTTGTTTGCGTCTCTGGTAATAACGGGACCTTCATGTGGTTTATCATCTAAAAGTGTTCCAAGATGGACACCCAGACCACGAGCAATCTGAAGTAATGGGGCTAATGAAGGTGAAAGCCTGCCTTCTTCTAATGCCTCAATAACCTCTACCTTACACCTGCTCTGTTTTGCTAATTCTTCCCTTGAGATTCCCTTCTTCTCTCGGAGATGGGCAATGTGTTGACCCAAATTGCTTGAAAGTGTCATAATGAAACTCCTGTTCAATACAAAGCCAGGTAAATACTTTTAATTATCATATCACACTTCATAATATTTATAACTATGTTTTTAACATTGCAACTTACGCTATGCTGACAAAAAATGAAATAAAAACGGTTAGAACAATTCTTGAAGAGATATATAACAACTATCATTCTCCCGCGTTTACGATGAACGACCCTGTGCATTGGTTGTATTCTTATCATTCGGTAGAAGATAGGGAAATAGTAGGACTTATTTCTGCACTGTTTGCCTTTGGCAGTGCTCCGGTTTTTAATCGAAAGATAAAGGAAATACTGTCTTTGTGGCAATCACCTTCACAGGAACTTCTACAATGGGGTCATGATGAGTTTATTACTGCCCTGATGGCATTTCGTTATCGTTTTGTTTCAGGTGAAACGGTTGCAAATTTTCTTTATGGACTTCAGAGACTGGTAAAGGAATATTCCTCTATCGGTTCCTGTTTTTCAAGGTACTATAAGAGGAGTTCGGGAAACTTATGGTTTACTTTTCAGTCTTTTACTGATGAGTTGCGTAAATTTGCAGATGACCCGTTGCCTTTTTTAGTTCCTAATCCAGATAGAGATAGTGCCTGCAAACGGCTTTGTCTGTACCTTCGCTGGATGGTTCGGAAAGATGAAATTGATGCAGGCTGCTGGGATTTTATCGAGCCGAAGCAATTAATAGTACCTCTGGATACGCATATTTATCAATGGGCTATGATGCTTCGTCTTATTCCACCCCGTTCTATAAATGCGAAAACTGCAATGTTAATAACAGAGGCTTTTGGACAAATATGTCCTGATGACCCGTTGCGATATGATTTTTCGCTGTGTCAGACGGGCATGTTGGGGCTAAAGGACAGAATCATATATGATACATTTGAAAAGATTAACTGTCGGTAAGGATAAATTTCATGGAAAATAGTTCAATTCAAAAGGTAGCAGTGGTAGGTTTGGGGTATGTAGGGCTTCCCCTTGCGTTGGGATTCTATGACGGTGGATTGCAGGTCTGGGGTATTGAGACAGATAAGGAGAAGGTAAAGAAACTTCAGTCGGGCGTTTCATATCTTGATGATGTTCCTTCACATCGAATTAAAGAAGCACTGGAAACCAACCGTTTTTCTATTACAGATAATTATGATGTGCTGGAACAGTCAGATGCGGTTTGTATTTGTGTGCCTACGCCATTAAATAAATTACAGGAGCCAGATATATCGTTTATCGTTCAGGCGGTAGATGCAATTGAACCCCATCTACATAAGGGTATGCTTGTTGTGCTTGAAAGCACGACCTATCCCGGTACCACGGAAGAAGTAGTTTTGCCTCGTCTATCAAAACGGGGACTATGCGTGGGCAAAGATTTCTATCTGTCATTTTCTCCTGAACGGGTTGACCCCGGAAATAAGCAGTTTAATATAAGAAATACACCCAAAGTGATTGGGGGTATTACCCCTGGATGTATGCAAAAGACAATAGAACTTTATAAGCATATAGTTTCTGAGGTTGTTCCTGTCTCAGACGCACGAACCGCAGAAATGGTCAAACTGCTGGAAAATACTTTTCGTGCAGTAAATATTGCACTGGTCAATGAGATGGCAATGATGTGTGAACAATTAGGGGTAGATATATGGGAGGTAGTAGATGCTGCAAAAACAAAGCCGTTCGGTTTTATGCCGTTCTATCCCGGACCGGGACTTGGTGGGCATTGTATTCCTATTGACCCAGTCTACCTTTCCTGGAAAATGAAAACATTGGATTATACTGCACGCTTCATTGAGTTGGCGCGTGCCGTTAATTCGTCTATGCCCAGATATGTTGTGGAAAAAATGGCAGATGTGTTGAATGAAAAGAAGAAGAGTATTCAAGGAAGTAAAATTTTGCTTTTAGGTGTAACCTATAAAAAAGATGTTTCTGATTTACGGGAATCACCAGCACTGGATATTATTTCGCTTTTAACGAAAAAAGGGGCAGAGGTGTTTTTTTCTGACCCTTATGTGGAACAGATAGATGTAGAGGGAGAAAATTTCTATTGCTACCCACTAAAAAAAGGTTTATCTCAATTTGACCTTGTAACAATTATTACCGAACATTCAAGTTATGACTATGAGGCAATAGTGGAAAGTTCTCAACTCGTTTTAGACACACGAAACGCAACAAGAAATATCCGTGAACAATTGAAAGAAAAGGTAATTAAACTATAAGAGTTAAATCATAAGTGGCGTTACTGAAAAAAGTCAATTTAAAGGGTATCTTTACGAAGTATGGTTTACCCCCAAAAGAAATAAAAGAGTATATAATAATCTCGTCTTTATTTTTATATCTATTGATTTTCGTGTGATTTTGTTCTTTTGCTGTTTTAGGATTTTTTTTAACAGCATTATCCCTTTCAGAAAGACTAAGTTTTCCCCCAATTTTTTTAGTGAAAAGGTGATAGTTTTTTGATATTGGTTGAATGCTTTTGGATAGGGGTTTTATGTCAGGCAGGCAAAAAAAATGCCGGCGACGGCTTACTCTCCCACGGGGGAAACCCCGCAGTACCATAAGTGCTGGTAGGCTTAACTTCCGTGTTCGGAATGGGAACGGGTGTTTCCCTACCGCTATTGTCACCGGCAAACTTTTATGATATGAAATTTTATAAAAAATGGACAGTGAATGCAAGGAATTCAAGTAGACTTTCATGGGCTCGTAGGCGAATATCACTGTCTTATGAGAACATAAGACCAAGCCTCACGAACGATTAGTACTGGTCGGCTGAACATGTTGCCATGCTTATACCTCCAGCCTATCAACCTGGTAGTCTTCCAGGGCTCTTTAGTAGCCTCTCGGCTAAGGGAGACCTCATCTTGAAAAGGGTTTCGTGCTTAGATGCTTTCAGCGCTTATCCCGTCCGGACATGGCTACCCAGCGATGCCACTGGCGTGACAACTGGAACACCCTAAATCCGTCCACCCCGGTCCTCTCGTACTAGGGGCAGATTTTCTCAAGTCTCCTACGCCCGCGATGGATAGGGACCGAACTGTC
>CAZJTZ010000034.1:0-34948 GCA_964549105.1 uncultured Nitrospirales bacterium | reverse complement strand
CTCCATAACAATAATTATTTGTTTATTGAAGATTATAAAGGCCAGTCTTATAATACTATTAGCACATTCCTTGAAAACTTAGGAATGTTTACTACTAGTGAAAAGAGATGCGACTGGGTTTATGACGCTGGATTAGTTGTGGAAAATTCATTCATAGGATTAAATATCCCTATATTCACAAATATTGATTTTGTTGTCTCCTTAGGACTTTGCACCACAGTTCCAGATGTGGTAGGAGATACCCTTGTGGACGCTATCAACGAAATCAATTCAGCAAATCTAACAGTGGGCAGTGTAGTAGAGGAATGTAATGCATATCCTTTAGGAGTTGTTTTCGAACAATATCCTATTAGTGGTGAAGTAGTCGTTGAAGGTTCAACAGTGGCTCTAAAGGTTTCTTTAGGCCCTTGCCCCGAAGGAGAAGGTACTCCCGAAGGCGAAGGCGTAGTTGAAGGTACGCCAGAGGGAACACCTGAAGGCGAAGGCGTAGTTGAAGGTACCCCTGAAGGTGAAGGAGCAGTCGAAGGTACCCCCGAAGGAGAAGGTGTAGTTGAAGGGACGCCAGAAGGTACCCCTGAAGGCGAAGGTATAGTTGAAGGTACACCAGAGGGAACACCTGAAGGCGAAGGTATAGTTGAAGGTACACCAGAGGGAACACCCGAAGGCGAAGGAGCAGTCGAAGGTACCCCCGAAGGAGAAGGTGTAGTCGAAGGTACCCCTGAAGGCGAAGGTGTAGTTGAAGGAACACCAGAAGGGACGCCAGAGGGAACGCCTGAAGGCGAAGGCGTAGTTGAAGGGACGCCAGAGGGAACACCTGAAGGCGAAGGTATAGTTGAAGGTACACCAGAGGGAACACCTGAAGGCGAAGGTATAGTTGAAGGTACACCAGAGGGAACACCCGAAGGCGAAGGTGTAGTCGAAGGTACCCCTGAAGGTGAAGGAGCAGTCGAAGGTACCCCCGAAGGAGAAGGCGTAGTCGAAGGTACGCCAGAAGGTACCCCTGAAGGAGAAGGCGTAGTCGAAGGCACGCCAGAAGGTACCCCCGAGGGAGAGGGTGTAGTTGAAGGGACGCCAGAAGGTACCCCTGAAGGCGAAGGTGTAGTTGAAGGGACGCCAGAGGGAACGCCTGAAGGCGAAGGCATAGTTGAAGGCACGCCAGAGGGAACCCCCGAAGGTGAAGGCGTAGTTGAAGGTACACCAGAGGGAACCCCTGAAGGTGAAGGCGTAGTTGAAGGCACGCCAGAGGGAACGCCCGAAGGCGAAGGTGCAGTTGAAGGTACACCAGAGGGTACGCCAGAGGGAACACCCGAAGGTGAGGTAGAGAAAGTTACTGTTCCGTATGTTATTGGAAGTTCAGAGACAATAGCGATAAGTCAGATAACATCTGTGGGGCTGGTCGTAGGCAGTATAACGGAACAATGCAGTAATATAGTTCCAGAAGAAAATGTGATTAGTCAAAATCCATTGCCCGCACAATTGGTTAACAAAGGGACAGCGGTAAATCTGACGGTCTCCTCAGGACCATGCCCGATTACCGTGCCAAATCTAGTGGGGATGACAGAACAAGATGCAAGGACAAGAATAATCATGTCAGGTCTTACTGTCGGAACAATAACTCAGGAATATAGCGATACTGTTCCAGAAGGAAAAGTTATTAGTCAATCCCCTGAGTCAGGCTCTAATGTTCCAAAAGATACCCCTGTGAATTTAATTATCAGCCAGGGTAAAAAGCGGCGTTTCATCATATCTTGTGGACCTGGCAGTTCTTCAAACAGTTCCAATGTAAGCGATATACTGACATTAGGAATAATCTCTGGATTGCTCCTTATCAAAACTCGAAAGGTTAAACAGTCCATAAACTAAAACATAGATTTTTTTAGAAATACAATTTTCTTAGCAAAAGACAAAAAGCCCTCTGTACCAAAATACAGAGGGCTAATCTTTTCAAATTGACTTACCACCAACAAGGTAATAATATGAAACCTTTAAAAATATTTTTTTAATTAATTACAATAATTGTTTATAAAAAGGATCCGCGATATATATTACAAGTTTATTCTGTTTTTCAAAAAATTACAGAAAATGCAAAATTATTTATTTTTATTTTACTGGTTGCTATTAGTAAAGAGTGCCTCTACAAAGTCCAAAGGTAATAGAATTGTCCTAATAATAAGATGGAGAAAATATAAAGGTAAACCCACAACGGCGTCTATCCAACCTGTTAATACCAAAATAGCGTTATTTAAATCTTTTTCCATAACATCTCTTTTCTTTCAAATTGTTTTCGGTTAATTTTACTGCTAATGCTATTTGCACTCATTCTGTAGTTTCGCTACCCCCACCAAAAATACTGTTGATGATTTCCTGGGGTGAATAGGGAACAAATAGAGCAGCAATAAATAAAATAGGTGATACCAATGTGTATAAAACCAAAAAAAGCACATCACCAAGCCAGATACCGGGAACAATCAACGCAAGAGTAAAATCTTTATCCATACCCTTATCTCCTATCTTTAGAATTTCTATATTTATATTAACACAAAAAACAAAAAAGATAATAAAAAAACATGGTTCTTTTTTTCTTACCTGTCATTCTTTGCATCGCTCAAAATGACGAGGAGACCTAGAAATGATAAAGATAGGAATGAAATGATGGAGTTTTGAAAATAGGTGTATATTAGGAGGAATAATGCCTACAAAACTTCCTTGAATGTTTATCTCTCATATTTGGTGTCTTTTTCTGCGAGCGTGGACGCTTACAGTACCTTTTAAAACCGCAAATATATAAGAGGAGAAAACAGATAAAATTAGGGTTCTCTAAAAGGTTAATATTCTAAGAGTAGGACTCGAACACAATACTTAAAAACATAAAAAGCGAGAATATAATAGGATAAAAAGATATTTTTTTAATGTTTTTTGGAATAAAAAAGGGCCTAATTGTCAGGGAAGAAAGAAGGGTGTGAGCCGACGGCAATGATGCTGCAAGCGTAGATGGGGGATAAAGCGAGTTCCTTGGCTTTTTGCATGAATTTATCGTCTTCGGCACCGGGATTGATATAAAGTTCATTATACTTTTTTCTGGCAATGGCTGGGAGTAGGTTTATACCGATAGAGGGAGGGACATAAATACTAATGCGGTCTATGGGTTCGGGGACATCTTCGATAGATTTATAACAGGGAATACCTTCAACTTCTTGTAGGTTGGGATTGACAGGATAAACAATCCAGCCTTTTTCTATGTATGCACGAACTGCTTTGTTGCTGTATTTATTACGGTTACTCGAAGCACCTATGATAGCAACTGTTTGATTCATGCTTTTAATGTATTTATTCCGATATTTATGAGAGTATTATTTTTTTGAAGTCTTTTGTCTCTGTAGCACTTCATCAATAAGCCCGTAATTTTTGGCTTCTTCGGCACTGAGGAAATGGTCACGGTCAGTATCTTTACGGATGACTTCAATAGGCTGTCCCGTGTGTTTGGCAAGGATTTGGTCAATGGTTTCGCCAATGCGGACAATTTCTTGTGCCTGGATTGCTATATCTGTGGCTTGTCCTTGCACACCGCCCATAAGTTGATGAAGTAGAAATCGTGAAAAGGGTAGAGCATACCTTTTCCCTGTAGTTCCTGCGGACATCAAAACTGCTGCCATACTGGCTGCTTGACCGAGACAAATGGTTATGATTTCAGGGCGAATGAATTGCATGGTGTCGTAGATGGCTAAACCTGCTGTGACACTGCCTCCGGGGCTATTTATGTAAAGGTTTATCTCTTTATCGGGGTCTTCTGCTTCGAGGTAAAGTAACTGGGCGATAATGTAATTTGCAACATAGTCATCAATGGGCATACCAAGAAAGACAATTCGGTCTTCAAGTAAACGGGAATATATATCATAGGCTCTTTCACCCCGACTTGTCTGCTGATATATAGTTACAGCTTCCGGTTGAATCGGATTGACGGAGAAAGGGTTAATTCCATGTTTTAATAAAGGTTCTAAGGGGTCTTGCATGTATATTTACCCAATTTAGGTTGTTTGTTCATTTGTATTTTCCCATTCTTCACGGGAAACAGTCTTGTCTACTATCTTTGCATTATCAATGACCAGTTTTAATACTTTTTTGCGGATGATTGCATCTGTAATTTCGTCTTTCCCCTGGCCCTGGACAAAGGAACGGATAGTTTCTATATCCATACCTGTTCTTCCCTGAAGATTTTGTGCTTCGTTTTCATAATCTTCATCGGCTACTTCTATTCCTTCTGCTTCGGCTATCTCGTTAACGGCAGTATACCATTTAATCGTTCTTTCCACAGTTTTTCTTGCAGTACTTTCTCTCAGTTCCCGTTGTTTTTCAATCTCTGACATAGGGAGTCTCATCTTTATCATTTGCTGAATATCATTCTCTATCTGGTCTTTTGTCGCTTCTTCAATAAGCGATTTAGGAATTTCAAAGGTGCTGTTTGAAATAATCTGGTCAATGGCTTGCAGTTCAAGTCCATTATCGGATTCTTTCGCAATTGCTTCTTCCAATTCTTCTCTTATTTTCTGTTTTAGGTCTTCAAGGTTTTCTGCTCCTGATTGCTTTGCAAATTCATCATCTAACTGAGGTAGTTCTTTCCGTTTGATGTCTTTGACTTTGATTTCAAAAAGTGCTTTTTTCCCTGCAAGATTTTGGTTTGGATAATCTTGTGGAAATTCTACTTCACAATTTTTTGTATCGCCGACTTTTGCTCCTATCAGTGCTTCTTCAAACTTGCCAAAAAATCTTTTTGAGCCTACAATATAAGGATAATTTGTTGCACTTCCACCAGCAAAACTTTGACCGTCAATAGTGCCATTAAAATCTATGATAGCCTGGTCCCCTTCCGCAATTTCAGCATCTGGAACGGATTGATAAATTGCAAAGCGGTTCCTCATCATTTCCAATCGTTCTGACACCATGTTGTCATCTGGGACAAATATTTTTCGCTCCAACTCAATTTCACGGTATTTGCCCAATTCACATTTGGGTGCTACTTCGAACGAAACCTGGAAAGCAATATCGGCATCATCGGGGAGTTTATCCAGTTCTTCCAATCCTTCAAGGTGAGGTTCGGAGAATACTCTGAACTTATTATCTTCCATCAGTTTTTTTACTGCTTCTGAAATGACTTTTTCTTTGGCTTCGTTTCGAGCGGCTTTCCCAAATTTATTTTCCACCAGCCATATCGGGGCTTTGCCTTTACGGAATCCTGGGACTTCGGCATGTTCTTTTAGCTCTTCTAAATTTTTAGAAGTCTGGGATTTAATGTTTACTGCGGGAACAGTAATCTTGACAGAGTATAAGCAGTCTCCTTTATAATCAATTTCGAATTCAGGGTCTTTTTCAAATTTGAATTCTTCCTCTGCTTCATCATGAGTGTGATGATGTTTGTGCACAGTAACTTCCTGTGTAGTCGGATTTTCTGACAAGGTATCATTTGTAGATTTCTCTTCTTCTTGTGTTCCATTTTCAGAAGATAGAGTTTTGTTTTCATTGTTTTCTGTTTGTTCTGACATAAGAAAAAAACCTATTTTGAAGTTATATTTAGTTAATTGTTGTTTATTCTTTCAATGTGGGCGAGGCGGGAGTTGAACCCGCACACCTCGCGGTACTGGATCCTAAGTCCAGCGCGTCTGCCAATTCCGCCACTCGCCCCTCATGCTTAAAAAACATTCGGGTTTAAAGATTATCATAAATCCACATTTTTTTACAACTTTTAAGGTTGGCAAGTATTTAAAAATGGGATAGATTCGTTATATTTCTGGGTATTTGTTGTGTTTGTTCAAAAATATCAATAACTTTTTGTGTAAGTTCATCAACAGAAAGACTGAACATTTCTAATTGTTCTTCTCGTGAAGCATGCTGGGCGAAAACATCTGGAATGCCTAATCGAAATATTTTTGTGTCTTCCGTAAGTAGATTATCGTTGAAATGTTCAAGAATGGCACTACCCAAACCACCAATTAAAGTATTTTCTTCCACCGTAAATAGTCTTGGTGTGGAGAGATTATTGAGTACTTGAGTATCTAATGGTTTTATCCACCTTATATCAATGACCCCTATGGATATACCTATGTTTTGGAGGTTCTTTGCTACTTTTATACAGGTATTTACTTTAGAACCTATTGCGATAAAGTAACCGTCAGTTCCTGTAAGGAGTATATCTGCTCCCATATAATTTCGGTCATTAATGGGGCCTGTAGAAATTGCCTGTGCTTTAGGATAACGGATAACAATGGGCCTTTCCTGAAGGATTGCAATTTCAAGGAGTTTTTCAAGGTCATATCCATCGCGGGGAGAACATATCTTTAAGTTGGGTATGAGTCTTAAGAAGGAAAGGTCAAAAGTGCCTACATGAGTTGCTCCATCTTCACCTACGAGTCCTGCTCGGTCAATAGCAAAGGTTACTGGTAAATTTTGTAGACATACATCGTGAATAATCTGGTCATAAGCCCGTTGAATAAAAGTAGAATATATGGCTACAATGGGTCGAAGTCCACGGGCTGCTAATCCAGCAGCAAGGGTTACTGCATGTTGTTCGCATATCCCTACATCAAAAAATCGTTCAGGAAACTTTTGAGCAAACTCAGCCAGACCTGTGCCTGCAGGCATTGCAGCAGTTATGGCGATGATTCTATTATCTGTTTCCGCAAGTTTGCATATTGTTTCACCAAAATGTTCTGTAAAACTTTTTGTTGGTTCTTCTACTGATTGAATTAAAGGAACTCCATCTCCTTCTTCATCCGATTTAAATATCTTTTTTGGTTTAACGCCATGGTACTTTTGTGGGTCTTCTTCTGCTTCTTTAAATCCTTTGCCTTTTTCTGTTTTGCAATGAAATAGCACGGGACCCGTAAAAAATTTTAGGTTCTTGAAACATTCAATTAGTAAAGGTAAGTCATGACCATCTGCAGGACCAATATAATTAAAACCTAATTCCTGAAATAGCATACCTTTGGTGATGAACCCTTTTACAGATTTTTCTAAATCTTGAATAGTTCGTGTTACTCGTTCTCCAACAATTTTTTTTACAAAACTACCCACATCTTCTTTGGCTCTCTTATAAGGGTAAGCCATAATGAGCCGATTGAAATATCGAGCCAGAGCACCTATATTTGGGGCTATGGACATTTCATTATCGTTTAATATTACAAGCAGATTTTTTCCAAGGTGTCCGGCATGGCTTAATGCTTCCATTGCCATACCGCCTGTCATTGCACCATCACCAATAACAGCAATGACATGAGAATCTTCACCTCGTATATCACGGGCAATAGCCATACCCAGGGCAGCAGAAATAGAGGTTGAACTGTGACCTGTTCCAAAAAAATCCAGAGGGCTTTCTTCCAGACGTGGATAACCGCTAATACCTCCTTTTTGGCGTAGCGTTTCAAAATTGTGATTTCTGCCCGTTAATATCTTATGCGTATATGCTTGATGTCCTACATCCCATATAAGAACATCTTTTCCAATATCAAAAACATAATGTAGGGCAATAGTTAATTCAACAACTCCGAGAGGGGAGGCAAGATGCCCACCATTATTTAGAACAGTGGTAATAATTTTTTCTCGAATTTCTTTTGCCAGTTCTTCTAACTGTTCTATGGATAATGTCTTTATGTCTTGAGGAGAATTAATATTCTCGAGTAAAGCCATATTTATAACTTTCACAAAATAAATGTTTATTTACTAAACATATATATGATACCATAAATTTCTTGTAAATATCGTATTATATAAGCATTTGGAATGGTTTTTAAGACATTAATAATAGTAATTTTGCAAATTGAGGTATAAGAGGTATAATAAGTTATATTATTAGATGAAGTTTTTAATTTATTTTATAACAACGAGGAGGCAGGTAAAAGGTCTTTATGTGGTTTAAAAAATTTAGTTTTATCTTTTTGGTAAGTTTTATCTTTCTTTGTTCTTGCCTTGTGTTTTCAGATGAGATAGCCGAGTCGGGGAGAAAGGTTTTTCAACAGGTTGCTTCTTCTGTAATCACAGTGCGTGCAAACTTATTAATTACTACATCGGATAGTGAGGAGGAATCTGTTGGACAATGTACGGCTGTTTTAGTTTCACCACCAGGGGTCGCGATACTTACCCTTTCAGCCCTTGACCCTTCTATTCTTATTGACCAGGAAGTTAGAAATTCGATTAACATTAGTATCGCTTCAATAAAAATGATTTTTAAAGATGAAAAAGAAATTGCTGCGGAAGTGCTTTTACAGGATAAGGATAGGGATATAATGGTAATTCGTGCTAAGGAAAAGATACCAGAGGATGTTGCGAAGATTTCATTGGAAAAAGAGAATCTCGCTGTTCCACAGGTGTTAGACCCGTTATTATTAATTATGCAACATGGAAAAGTAGCCCGGCGTTCTCATAGTGCAACGATTTTAAGGGTCGAAAGTGTTATAGAGAAACCTTTTTTATTTTATACATTAAATCAAGGTCGTTCTTTTGATATTTTGAGTTCGCCTCTATTTGCAATGGACGGGAAGTTTGTGGGTATGGGCACTTTACGAGTAGCCCAGGAATGGAAAGATGAAGTAGAAAGTAATTCTCTGGTTATCGTTTTACCTGCGGAGCAAATTATACCCCTTGTAAAAGAAGCACTGAATCATGGGAGTGAGGAAGGGGCATCTATACCATCAGAAGAGGTAAAGTCTACAAATTAGTGAAATCTCCTTTGAATATTTTCAAAAAAATAATAATTAAATCGTTGCTTATTTGCTTATTATTTTAAAAATGAATGTGATATTATTTTACAAAAATTGTATAATAGATGCTAATTAAGAGGCATTTTATAAGTAACTAAACTAAGGAGATAGTGATGAAACACACAAAAATAATGACTCAAAAAAACATTGCTCTTGAAAGTGCATCCGCAAGCACAATTATTTCTGTTATAGCAACAGTGCTTACCGCAGTTGCTGGTGTGTTGACAGTGATTTCACCTCTTATTGCTAATAAGGGATAGATTCTAATCCCTTGTTCTTAACAAATATTAGATTTTGCTGCGCATTTTTATTCAGTTTCAAAAAGTTCTCTGGTGTCTATCTTACCTGCCAATGCACATGATAACAATTCCTTTTTGGGGTTGTCTTCTTATACATTTCATAAATTAGAGTGGTATTAATTCAAATACCAGAACAGCCAATATTCACAAGCTTTTAGCAAATAGCAGTGTTTTTTGTTATAGACTGGATTATGATAATAATAAAATATATTAAATGATGTATGATTTAAGTTGACAAAGGGTATATTTATATTTTACCATAGTTATACTTAATGGTAAGTATAAACAAAATTATAAACATGTTAAGAAATGAAAGGAATAGATTATGTCAGAAGAATTGAAAGAAAAATTTGAGCAGGCAGCAAAAGATGTTACTCAATTATCTGAAGCGCCAGATGCTCAGACAAAATTACGATTATATGGGTTTTATAAGCAGGCAACGGAAGGCGATTGTAAAGGGTCTCGTCCGGGTATGATGGACTTTGTAGGCAGAGCAAAATATGATACATGGAAGGCACTGGAAGGCACTTCAAAGGAACAAGCCATGCAATTGTATGTTAACCTTGTTGAAGAATTAAAGGCACAAGATAAAAAATAAAAGTGAGAGGGTTCATATAAAAAAAACCGTTTCTGAAAATTTTCAGAAACGGTTTTTTAGTTTGTGCTGTGGTTCAAAGATTACTTAAAGACTACTTTTTCTTTGATGTTTTCTTTTGTTTCTCTTTGTTTGCAGGTTTTGCTTGTTTGTTTCTTGGGGTTTCAATTGCTGCTTGTGCTGCGGCAAACCTTGCAATAGGAACGCGATAAGGACTACAACTGACATAATTCAAACCAACACGATGACAGAATTTTACAGAAGAAGGTTCACCACCATGCTCACCACAAATACCACATTTTAGGTCAGACCGCGTAGTTCTTCCTTTTTCAACTGCCATTTTTATAAGTTGTCCAATTCCTTCCTGGTCTAAAATTTCAAATGGGTCGGCAGGCAGGATTTTATTTTCCAAATAAATAGGCAAGAAACTACCGATGTCGTCGCGTGAGAAGCCAAATCCCATTTGGGTAAGGTCATTTGTTCCAAAACTAAAGAACTCTGCCGTTTCTGCAATTTTATCCGCAGTTAAAGCGGCTCGAGGAACTTCAATCATGGTTCCTACCATATAACTAATTTTAATACCCATTTCTTTCATAACATCTTTAGCAACTTGATGAATTATGGCAACTTGATGGTCTAGCTCTTGTTTCGTTCCAACAAGGGGAACCATGATTTCCGGTAGCACCTTGACTTTTTGTTTCATCAATGTTCCTGCGGCTTCAAGGATAGCACGCGCTTGCATTTCAGTTATTTCGGGATAGGTAATACCTAAACGACAACCGCGATGACCTAACATTGGATTTAACTCGTGGAGTTTTTCCACGCGTGCTTTAATCTCTTCTGCACTCACTTTGCAAAGTTTTGCCAGATTTTGTAATTCTTCGGGGTCGTCTAATAAACTACCAACGAATTCATGCAAAGGCGGGTCGAGCAAACGAACCGTAACAGGTTTACCATTCATAGCTTTGAATATGCCGATAAAATCTTCTTTCTGAAAAGGTAAAAGTTTCATTACAGCGGCACGGCGTTCTTCCTGATTCTTTGCAAGAATCATTTCACGCATGTGTATAATTCTTTCCGGTTGAAAGAACATGTGCTCGGTTCGAGCAAGACCAATACCTTCTGCACCAAATTCGAGTGCTTTGGCAGCATCATCTGGGCGTTCTGCATTGGTGCGGATTTTTAATTCACGAATTTCATCAGCCCATTTCATTATAGTAGCAAACCATTTATTTTTTTCAGGTTGTGCCGGAATAACATTGAGAGAGTCTTTGTAAACTTTTCCTGAACTACCGTTCATAGAAATCCAATCGCCCTCTTTTAAGGTTTCGCCAGCCACATGAATTTCTTTCTTATCAATATCAATATGTAAGTTTCCACAACCCACGATACAGCATTTGCCCCAGCCTCTGGCGACTAATGCAGCGTGTGAGGTCATACCTCCTCTTGCGGTGAGAATGGCTTCTGCGGCGTGCATACCATGGACATCTTCAGGAGAAGTTTCTTCTCTAACGAGAATGACCTTTTCACCTTTCTTTGCCCAGGCTTCCGCATCGTCTGCTGTCAACACAACTTTTCCTACTGCACCCCCAGGACCTGCAGGTAAACCTTTAGCAAGCAATTTTGCCTTTCTTTCTCCTTCAGGGTCAAGCATAGGGTGTAAAAATTCATCTAATTGAGTGGGTTTGACACGCATAATCGCAGTTTTTTTATCAATCAACTTTTCGTTCACCATATCTACTGCTATCCGCACTGCTGCTATACCAGTCCGTTTCCCCGTGCGTGTTTGCAGCATGTATAACTTACTCTCTTCAATAGTGAATTCAATGTCTTGCATATCTTTAAAATGCTTCTCTAATTTATTTCGAATGCCCACTAAATCTTTGTAAGTTTTGGGCATAAGTTTTTCTAGAGAGGGGAGATGTTGATTTTCTTGAGTTTTTGTGGCTTCGTTCAAAGGATAAGGAGTGCGAATTCCAGCGACCACATCTTCACCCTGTGCATTAATAAGCCATTCGCCATAAAACTTATTCTCACCTGTGGCAGGGTTACGGGTGAAGGCGACACCCGTTGCAGAAGTGTCACCTAAGTTCCCAAACACCATAGATTGGACATTTACGGCTGTTCCCCAATCATCGGGAATTTTTTCAATACGGCGATAAGCAATGGCTCGTTTTCCATTCCAGGATTGGAACACTGCTTTTATGGCGCCCCACAATTGTTCATTGGGGTCATCGGGAAATTCTTTCTTTAAAGTATTTTTTATAATTTGCTTAAACTTTTCGCTTAATTCTTTGAGGTCATCGGTAGTGAGTTCCGTATCCAGTTTTACGCCCCGTTGATTTTTCATTTCCTCCATCGCAGCGTCCATTTGTCTACGGACAGCCATCTCTTCTTTTTCAGGTTCAATACCTGCTGCTTTTTCCATTACGACATCAGCATACATCATAATCAACCGCCGATAGGAGTCATATACAAATCGTTCATTCTTTGTCTTTTCAATAAGGCCTGGAATAGTTTTAGAACAAAGACCTACATTGAGCACAGTTTCCATCATTCCAGGCATGGAAATGCGAGCACCGGAGCGGACAGATACCAACAACGGATTTTTAGGGTCGCCAAATTTTTTGCCCATAATTTTTTCTACTCTTTGCATGGCTTTCTTTACATCATCAACAAGAGAGGAGGGAAGTTTCCCTTTATTTGCGTAGTATTCTGTGCACATTTCTGTTGAGATTGTAAACCCTGCAGGAACGGGTATACCTAAGTTTGCCATTTCAGCGAGGTTGGCACCTTTTCCACCGAGAATTTCTTTCATCTCTGCTCTGCCTTCTGCCTTACCACCGCCAAAGAAATACACATACTTTTTACCCATAAATTTCTCCTTTATTTATGTTTTGGTGTTTTGAGAAACATTTTCGCATATAAAATGTTTCTCAAAGATTAAAAACCCCCTTATTGTGGGAGCCACAAGAAATATTTTGACATTGTTTTATGGAAATAAAATGAGGTTATGTTATTATAATACTTCCAAACAAGTGTTATCAAACATCTAATTAATTTTCTCAAAGGCAATAAATTCTCTTAATTTAATAATGGTTATAGAAAGTTTTTTAAGGTGATAGTATATGTCTGAAAATAAGGGAGAGAATGAAAATAAAAAAGTTTCGACTCCAAAAATTCCATGGTATAGAAATCAGGCTTTACAATTTGTTGTAGTTTTTATAATTGTTGTAATAAGTTTTTTGACGGCGTATCGTTATTTAATACCGACAACTTTGAATGACCGTTATTTATTTACATTAGCAGTGAATACTTCCTGGGTATTGAATAAGATAGGAGAGAGTTCAACATTAGAAGGCTTGCCTCTGGATAAATCGCCAGAAGAATGTCGAGCATGGTTAGCCGCCTGGGCAAGAGGTGCAACGCAACCATCATCAGAGGATTATATCAATGTAGAAAAGGGTCCATTAACACCATGGGAACAGTGGTCTTATCGTGCACAGAAAGCGAGGAAGCAAGGAACACAGACGAAGTTGGGTCCTCGAGTGGTGTTTGTTTTAAGAGAAGGACTAACTCAGAAAATAACAAATCTTGAGGAGAAGATTACTGAATTAAAAAATAATCACAATTTATCTGAACCTGAGAAAGCAAGTTTGTTCGCAAAGTATAATGACGAATTACAATCATTACGATTACAATATGAAGAAGCACAGAAAAATCCAGAGGAAAGACAAAAAATAAGCGGTTATGTTTTCCCCTTTGTAATTATTTCTGAATGCGGTGCTATTGAGATTATGGCTATTTTTTTTGCAGCCGTAATAGCCTTTCCCACTCTGTTGAGAAAAAAACTGTTAGGTGTTATTGTCGGAATTCCGTTGATGTATCTTGTCAACATATTCAGATTAAGTTTTCTTGGTGTAGTAGGGGCTTTGAATGCAGGTGGGAAATGGTTTGAATTTTTGCATTATTATGTGTGGCAAGCCATTTATATTGTTTTTGTAGTAGCCGTTTGGCTTGTGTGGATTGAGTTTGTCGTGTATGCCGAGGAAAAGAAAGGGGTATCTTTCCGCGAGCGTATATTACTAATCTTCCAGAGAAAAACATTATTACCCCTGGTTCGCACTCTTGCTTTTTGTGCTAAGTTCATTGTTGTTGTAGTGCCTCTGGTATGTATCTGGTGGTGGCTTATTCCGATTTATGGTTGGATACTTGTGCAAATATCGGGTTTTATCTTAAGAACTATGATGGGAATTCCTATCCTGGCAGGTGGGATTCGTCCCTCCGGATTTTTAAATACTGCCTCTACAATTTATTTTGTTATTCAGGGCTATGAGTTTGAAAAAGCCTCACCTGTTGCTCTATTAATAACAAACTTACCTCCTTTCATCTCGTTGATGTTGATTACCCGAATGTCATGGTTAAGCAGGCTAAAGAAAATAATATGGGGGTCAGGGATAATTATTCTGGGGCATATTTTATTCATAGTAATTGTGCTTCGCTACCAGGAAATATTAAAGGAATATAATGAGTTGCCTGTGGCAGTAATCCAGTTTTATCTTACTATGCCATTTATGCTCTGGATAGCAATGGTTTTCAAAGACCTGTTCCTAAAACGCTCAGAAGAAAATATTTCTCATCAAAAATAGATATGTAATAGAGTAATTTGTGGGGTCGTTTGAAGTCCTTCCTTTATTAAAGTATTTTGTCCTTTTTGCCGAAAATAAATAATGTAATCGCTGTTAGAAAAGGAACCCGACGAAAAAGGAGACTTACGATGAACACAGATTCAATAACGCAAGTTGGCATCGTCGGGGCCGAACTAAGCCAGTTTCGAGTGCAACCTCAATCAGCGGAACGGGGAATGTTGATGGAGCAACAGTCCCCTTCAACAGATTTGGGGTCAGTGACTCTGGAACTTATACTTCGGACTCTGTCACTCAACGAGACGAAGGGGCACGACCTCGATGTGCTGGCTTAACACAACACCTTTCCTTTTCTGAGGGGAGACTAGGCATGGAAGCAAAAGTCTCCCTTTTTTATTTTTTTAGAAGTTAAGCCGTTTCCTTCCTTCCTTTTTACCTCTCGCCTCTGGGGAAAAGACTCTCTTATAGAATGGGAAATGTCAGGTATGGTATCCTATTAATAAACAATTATATAATATGCGAGAGGAAGTAGTATGAGTAAAGGTAAAATTAGTCGTGATGATATATATCACATTGCTGATTTGGCTTATTTATATCTGAATGATGAACAAGCAGAAAAATTGGCATCAGACTTATCAGAAATTATTGGATATGTAGAAAAATTGGATGAACTTTCTACTGAAAATGTAGAGCCAATGATGCACGCTGTTCCTATGAAAAATGTTTTAAGAGAGGATGAAGTAAAGTCATCTCTTACTCAGGAAGAGGTTTTACAAGGTGCACCTCTACATGATGGAAAGTATTTTTTAGTGCCAAAGATTTTGGAGGTGGATTAAGAGATGGCTGAACAATTGTGGCAAAAAAATGCTTCTGAAATAAGTGCATTGGTAAGGGATAAGGAAGTTTCTCCTGTTGAAGTTGTCCAAAGTTTTTTAGAACATATCAACGCCGTAGAAAGCAAGATAGATGCTTTTACTCAGGTCTGGAGTGATTACGCAATTCAGCAGGCGAAATTGTTGGAGAAGAAAGTGATTGAGGACAATTCCTCAGTAGGAGCACTTGCAGGTGTGCCTGTATCCATCAAGGAAGTAATCTGTACACGGGAAGGCTTTACTACTTGTGCTTCTAAAATTCTGGCAGGTTATCGTAGTCCTTATGATGCTACTGTAGTGGAGAAATTGCGACAAGCAGATGCTATCTTCATCGGTAAGGTTAATATGGATGAGTTTGCAATGGGCTCATCTACGGAAAACAGTTCATTAAAATTGACTCGGAATCCGTGGAATCTTAAATATGTTCCTGGCGGTTCCAGTGGAGGCTCAGCAGCGTCTGTGTCTGCGGAAGAGTGTGTAATATCTTTAGGAAGTGATACCGGTGGCTCAATTCGTCAACCTGCTGCTTTTTGTGGCTGTGTTGGACTAAAACCTACTTATGGCAGGGTGTCTCGCTATGGATTAGTTGCATTTGCCTCATCGTTAGACCAGATAGGACCGTTGACCAAGAATGTGTTAGATAGTGCCCTGACTTTTTCCGTTATTTGTGGAAAAGACCTACGCGATACCACTTCAATTGAGTTACCCCAAGTTGATTATACAGAGAAAATAAAGAAAGGCAAAAAGCCTTCTCCAATTCGAATCGGATTACCTAAGGAATATTTTACAGAAGATTTGAATAAGGAAGTTAAAGAACGAGTAATGTCAGCAGTTCAAACTCTTGAGAAACAGGGAGCGGAAATTGTAGAGGTTTCTCTTCCTCATACAGAATTTGCAATTGCAACCTATTACATTATTTGCACAGCAGAAGCAAGTGCAAATCTGGCTCGGTTTGATGGAGTCCGTTATGGCTTTCGTCATCCGGATACAAGTAATATTATTGAAATGTATAAACGAACTCGTAGTGAAGGTTTTGGACCAGAAGTTCAGAGAAGAATTTTGTTGGGAACTTATGTTTTGTCCAGTGGCTATTATGACGCGTATTATCTAAAGGCACAGAAAGTCCGTAGACTTATTACACAAGATTTTGAAAATGCTTTTCAAAAATGTGATGTTATTGTAGGGCCTACTTCACCGACACCTGCTTTTCAATTTGGTGAGAAAACGCAAAATCCATTGGAAATGTATTTGAGTGACATATACACTATATCAGTAAATTTGGCTGCGTTGCCTGCGATATCTGTCCCCTGTGGATTGGCTCAGGACGGTTTACCTGTGGGCTTGCAACTTATCGGAAAACATTTTGACGAAGAATATTTATTATCGGTAGCACATCTTTTTGAAATGAATAGAGAACATGATTTAGGCACCCCTCCTTTGAAGTAAGAGGGATAGGATGAGAGTATGGAATACGAATCAGTAATAGGTATGGAAGTTCATATAGAGATTAATACACAGTCGAAAGCCTTTTGTGCTTGTAGTACCGATTTTCATGCTCCGCCCAATACACAGGTATGTCCTGTTTGTTTGGGTATGCCCGGAGTTTTGCCCGTATTAAATAAAGAGTTTGTGGATAAAGCCATTGCAGTCGGACTCGCATTAAATTGTTCCATTGCAGAATGGTCAAAGATGGATAGGAAGAATTATTTCTACCCCGATTTAGCCAAAAACTATCAAATTAGCCAATATGACTTGCCCCTGTGTCGTGATGGGTATTTAGATATTGAGGTGAATGGAAAGACAAAAAAGGTAAAGATATTAAGGGCACATCTTGAAGAAGATACAGCCCGAAACACTCATGACCTGGGAGGAGGATATAGTGGTGTTGATTTTAATCGAAGCGGAGTGCCCTTGCTGGAAATTGTAACTTACCCTGATTTAAGGTCTTCGGAGGAGGTTTTTGTCTTTTTAAGTGAATTGAAATTACTTCTCGAGTATCTCGGGGTAAGCGACTGTAATATGGAGGAAGGTTCATTAAGAGCAGAAGCCAATATAAGTGTTCGAGAAAAAGGCTCTGAGCAATTGGGAGTAAAGACAGAGATAAAAAATGTAGCTTCTTTTAGTGGTGTGGTTAAGGCAATTGAATATGAAGTAGACAGGCAAATTAATGTTATTCAGTCGGGTGAAAAAATTGTCCAGGAGACGCGAGGATGGGACCCCGACCGAGGAATAACCTTTTCCCAGAGAAGTAAAGAGTCAGCACATGATTATCGCTATTTTCCAGAACCAGACCTTGTACCCCTCGCTGTTTCTAAAGAATGGGTAAACCGTATTCAGAAAGATATGCCTGAACTGCCTCAAATGCGGCGAAAACGATTTCAGGAAGAATATGGACTGTCTTTGTATGATGCTTCTGTGTTGACCTCAACAAAAACAATGGCAGATTACTATGAAAAAACCGTTAAATTAGGTGTAGAACCAAAACAAGCAGCGAACTGGATTCAAGTAGAATTACAATCGGTGCTTGCCTATGAAAACACCTCTATAGAACACTCTCCTGTAAAGCCCGAGCATATTGCACAGTTGATAAATTTGGTGCGAGATGAGGTGATTAGTGGTAAGATAGCCAAGGAAGTGCTACGAAAAGTTTTTAATACAGGGAAAGCACCTGAAACGATTATTAAAGAAGAGGGTTTAATACAGATTACAGATACTAATGCGATACGAAAAGTGGTGAAGGAGATAATTGAAAAGAATCCATCTCAGGTAGAACAATATCGCAGTGGAAAAAGTAAACTATTTGGATTTTTTGTAGGTCAAATTATGCAACATACACAGGGGAAAGCCAATCCCAAAGTGGTGAATGATATGTTGAAAGAAGAACTTGATAAATAAGGAGTGTAGAAAGATTGAGAAAAAAAACATCCACAATATCCAGTGTTAAAAAAACTCGCCGTTCATCTCTTACGATAGCCCGGGATATTGCCCGAATTGCTTCCGAGAAGAAAGCAAAAGATATTAGGGCATACAATTTAGAGGGGTTAACCCTTATTGCAGATAGTTTTATCCTTTGCACTGTGACAAGCAAGCCGCAACAGAAGGCTGTATTTGATGCGGTTTATGAAGAATTGAAAACAAAAGGGATTGTTCCTTTGTCCACAGAAGGAAGTTTTCAGGACAATTGGATGGTAATGGACTATGGCTCAGTAGTGTTTCATCTTTTTAGACAAAAAGCACGAGATTACTATGACCTCGATAGTATGTGGGGAGATGCCCCATCTATTGAATTAAAATTAAAAGAAAATGACAAAGAGGAAGAATAATAAAGTATAAGGATTGAAAGATATGTCAGATTCTTCCTATGTTCCAGACCGTTCTACCTTATATCACATTCGGCTCATTAAAGTTTTAGGGCAGGGGGGAACAGGTATTGTGTATCAAGGGATAGATACGAAAAAAGGGGAAGCCATTGCAGTTAAATTATTTAGAGAAAATTTTTTTAGGAATAGGCTTCATCTATTAGACCTTGTCCAAAATGTTAAGAAGTTTAAAAAATTGAAACACCTAAATCTTGTACAAATATTTGATTTTATTGACGGTGATGAAGGTCGGTGTATGCTTATGGAACTCGTTGATGGACCTAATTTGCGTTGGTATCTTGCTAACCGACCGTGGAATTTACAAGAGCGGGTAAATATTGTTACTCAGATATGCGTTGGTTTGCAGTTCTTACATGATAACGGTTTTATCCATCATGATTTTAAGCCTGCAAATGTCCTGTTTACTCGTAGAGGTATAGTGAAGATTGCAGATTATTCATTATTTGGAAATAATTTTATTCTGGAATTATTGGATAGAAATATTAGTCAACAAATTACACCTATGTTCGTTGCTCCAGAGGTAATTAGAGGGGAGAAAGTAACTCCCAAATCGGATTTATATTCATTAGGGGTAACAATGTATATATTATTTACAGAAAAATTACCTTTCCCTGTGGATAATCTCCAACAGTTATATTATTGCCACTTAAATTTATTACCCGAACATCCTACCACAGTAAACCCCAAGTGTCCTCTTGCCCTGGGTGATTTAATCATGAAACTTCTTACCAAAAAACCCGAAGCCCGATTTCGAGATTGCGACGAATTGCGTATTGCTTTAAAGAAGGTAACCCAGAGCAGAATTTAAAAATTAAAGGTATCCCATGTCCCCAGTATTCGTCTCACCTTCTGTAGTGGTTGTGTCTGTTGTTTCTCCTGTGGGTCCCGTAGCTTTCCATGGTGCCTGACGGGGTGCAAGAAGCAATCTGTCAATAATATCAGTGGTGGCTTGTAACTTAATCTGAAAATTACTGATTTGTGCTAAAGAAGGAGTAACGGTTATCCGTTTAATGTGCTTATCCTTTTTCATATCTTTAATCCTTAATTTATTAAGAGGTTTTAATAAAAACAAACTCTATTATCTGGTCTGTAAGGTTTACTAAAAAATCTTTCCATGCCTGGAAATTACTAACAACCTGCATCTTTGAAGGTTTCTTGGTTAATAAACGCACATGTTTCATTTTAAGTTGGCTCCTATATGTTTTAATAATAATACTAATATTTTTATCAAAATATTACAATAATGTCAAGTTTTTATTTGAGTCAACAGACTTTTATTATTCTACCAATATTTCCCATTGAGAGTAAAGTGAATTAAGTAAATTTTTTTTATTTTTTAATTCATAAGAAAGAGCATGAATTTCTTGGAAGTTTTTGGGGTCAATATTTGAAAAACATAATTCCAGCTGTTCTATTTCAATTTCAATAGTTTCAATTTGTTTTTCAATTTCCTCAATCTGCCGTTCTTTTTTCTTTTGCTCTCGTCTGATTTGTTTTGCCTGGTTGTATGGGTCTACTTTTGTCTTTTGTTGTTTTGGATTTTCGATAACTTCCTTGTTTCCTATTTCATTTTTTTCTTTCCATAAATAGTGTGAATAATTTCCCCAAATTAGTTCGGCTGTGTCTTCTTTTAACACGATAAGTCGTTCTACAATTTGGTCTAAAAGTTCACGGTCATGTGTTACCAAAATAATAGAGCCATCAAAGGAAAGAAGTGCTTCTTCCAGGGCTTCTCGTGAGGCGAGGTCTGCATGGTTAGTAGGTTCATCCAGCAAGAGTAGGTTGGGCTTTTGCAAAATAAGTTTTGCTAATGCAAGTCGGCTTCGTTCTCCGCCGCTTAATGTACTTACTTTTTTAAAAACATCGTCTCCATGAAAGAGAAAAGAACCCAGGAAATTGCGTAAGGTTAGAATGGATATTTCCGGGTTTATAGATTGAAGTTCTTGAATTACTTCATTTTCCAAATTCAGGTCATTGTGGTGTTGGTCATAATAGGCTATTTTTACATTATGCCCAAATCGGACATCACCATCCGTTCCTTTAATGGTTCCTAATAAATGTTTTAGAAGAGTCGTTTTTCCTGAGCCATTGGGACCTATGATACCTATTCTTTCGCCTCGATACAGTTGAAACGATAAATTTTTATAAAGTACTTTATTCCCATATTGCATACTTAAATTCTCAGCATGAATTATGAGAGAACCGCTTTGAATTTCAGATTCAATAACAAAATGCGGCTTCGAGTTATATCTTTTGGGGTCATCTACCAAAGCAATTTTACTAATTTTTTTTATTCGACTTTGGACTTGTTTCGCACGGGTTTTTTTATATCGAAACCTTTCAATCCATTCTTCTTGTTTTTTAAGTTCCTTTTCTTGTTGTTTAAACAATTCTTGCTGTTTGAGAAATAGTTGTTCTTTGGTTTCTCGATAACTTTGATAAGAACCTAGATAAGAGGTTATTTTTCCATTTTCTAATTCGAGAATACGATTTGGGAATTTCGTGAGTAACCGTTGGTCATGTGAAATAATTAAGATGGTTTTAGACGATGAAGAGAGGAATTCTTCAAGATATTCTTTTCCTTCCAGGTCAAGATAGTTGTCAGGCTCATCCAATAGCAATACATCAGCATCTTGAAGTAGCGACAGGACAAGGAGAAGACGCGTTTGTTGTCCACCGCTAAGTTCATTAAACTTTTTTGACCAACTTTCATGGGAAAAACCCAGACCAGATAAAACCTTTTTTGTGAGCGAGGAATAATGATAACCTCCGTGAACCTGAAAAAAGGATTGGAGTTTGGAATATTCATTAAGGAGTTCTGTATGTCCATAGGATATTCGTTGTTCAATTTCATTTATTTGTCGTTCAATTTTTTTTAATTCATCAAAAGCAGTTTCTGCAATTTCAAGTAAAGACATTTCGGGAGGAAATTGGGGGATTTGTTCGAGATAGGAAATGCGTATTTTCCTTTGTTTTTCTATAGTTCCCCGGTCAGGTTCCATTCGATTTACAATTAATTGGAAAAGGGTCGTTTTTCCGCTACCGTTTCTACCGACAATGGCAATATGTTCCCCTTCCTCTACCTGGAAACTTACCCCCTCTAAAACTATTTTACCCGGGTAGGACTTATAAATATTTTCAAAGCGGATTAAACTCATGGCTTCTATCTATTCCATTGAAGAATTTGTAGATGACTCTTTTTTTTGTTGTAAATCCCATAACTTTGCATATTTAAGATATACAGAAAAGGCAGATAGTCCACAAAGGACCAACCCATGATAACCATCAAGAAAACCGTGTCGTAACAAATACATTTTGATAAATCGTAAAAAGGGTCTAAATGTTAAGTCTGTCCAGTGAGTACGTTTTCCTCGTTCGTAAGCGTCTTCAGCACCCCAGGTAGTAAAACGATGTGCTGTGGTCAAATACTCATCAAAATTGCGGTAAGTATCGTGATACATTACCTCGTGGATATAGCCCACATCACCAGTTACAACAATAGAACTGTGGACACGCTGTTTCTTATATCTTCCCTTTTGGGTTCGGAATAAACGCAAGTTGTAATCTTTATGCCAGCCACAATGTTTAATCAGTTTTCCAAAAAAATAAGACATTCTTCGAATCTTATACCCATCGAAACTGTCTGGGTTTTGAATTGTTTCCTGAATTTTTTTTGCAAGTTCAGGAGAAACCCATTCATCTGCATCCAATACGAGAGTCCACTCGGTTGCAATTTGGGGTATTGCCCAGTTTCTCTGGTCCGCAGCATTTGTATACTCATGCACGGCTACATGATTTGTATATTTGTATACCAACTTCTCAGAGCCATCATTGGTTTTCGGGTCAACTACGCAGAAAATATCATCAGCCCAGGATACGCTTTCAAGGCAACGGGGAAGACGGTCTCCTGCGTTTGGAATAAGAGTTAAAACAGTTATGTCGTGTTTCATATTTATATTAACTATCTGTAATGTTTGTTTTTTTAGATACTTATTTTAACAATTTTTTATATACAGATACGGTTTCGTCTACCATTCTTTCAACGGTAAAATGTTTTTCAATGTGTAATCGACCTTGCTTTGCCATCTTTTTTGCTTCTTCCAGATTGTTTAAAATGTAATGAATCGCTTTTGCAAGTGCTTCTGGATTACGGTTTGGAACTAATAGCCCGGTGTTATGGTCAATGACCATTTCAGATACGCCACCTGCTTCAGTAGCGACGACAGGTTTCTCACATGCTAACGCTTCAAGCACAGATGTACCCAATCCTTCAGACCAACTTGAAGATACATAAATATCCGCAGTTTTAATAAGGCGTGGGACATCGTTTCTATACCCTAACAGTTGAACATGCGGGTTTAATCTTAACTCATCTATTTTGTCCTGAATAGATTTTTGAAGAGGACCTGAACCCGCTATCAGTAAAATTACATTAGGGAAGGTCTCCAACACCTTTGCAAAGGCATTTAATAAGGTGAAGTGGTCTTTATGGGGGACAAGGGCTCCTGCATTTATAAGGATTTTTTTGTCCTCTTCTATTCCCAGTTCACTCTTTGTATAGGGAGGTACTTCGATATGAGATAGATTTATGGAACTTCGAACCACTTGAATCTTATTTTCAGGAATACCGTGTTCCTTTAATATCTTTGCAACATAA
The DNA here is from genome assembly GCA_964549105.1 of uncultured Nitrospirales bacterium. Lineage (GTDB taxonomy): Bacteria > Hydrogenedentota > Hydrogenedentia > Hydrogenedentales > Hydrogenedentaceae > Hydrogenedens. Next base: position 11,752 of record CAZJTZ010000034.1, on the reverse strand, counting down.
TAGGATACAGCAAGAATAAGGTCAATATGGTTGTATTTCCATTTTGAGAAGATATTTTTATTAGGAGGGAAACTTACGCGGCGTGAGACGACAATTTTAGGTGCTGCATAAAACCATGTGGACATCATTGCCAGAGTGTGGGCATGACTTGTATGGGCATGAAGAATATCAATTTTTTCTGCTTTCGATATTTGGGCTATTTTCCATGCGGAATATAAGTCAAATTCAGAACAAAGCGGCAAAGCAAGTGTTTTTACATTAGAATCTTTTCTTAATTGATTGATGAATGCGCTCTCTTTTTTCCCGACAGCATATACTTCAAATCCATAAGAACAGAGCCCTTGAATAAGCCAGCAGGCTTGTTGTTCACCACCTCTCCATGGGGTTTGTTCATCAATGTGTAATATTTTCATGATGAAATTCCAATGCTTGATAGTATGCTTCCACTGTTTTATTCACAAATTGTTCAGTACTGAACATATTTATAGCCCGTTTTTTTGCGTTTTTTCCCATTTCTTTTCGTAGTTCCGAATTTATGGCTAATTCCTTTATTGCCGCAGCTAACGGCTCTACTGTTCCAGCGGGAACAATTCTCCCTTCTACACCATCGCTTATAATTTCAGGTAGTCCTCCGTAATCAGAGGCAATCACAGGTTTTCCCTCTGCCATGGCTTCTTTTAGACTAAATGATGAAGTATCACAATCAATAGAGGGTAGAACAGCCATATCAAAGGCTTGTGTGCAATAAGCCATATCTTTTCGGTATCCAGCAAAAACAACCCTGTCAGAAAGTTCTAACTCTGCTGTAAGATTTTTTAATTCTGTCTCAAGGGCACCGGCTCCTAATATGAGAACTTTTACCTGTGGACATTCTTTAGAAATATTTTTTAATGCTTTTAATAAAAATACATGCCCTTTTGCAGGGGATAACCTTGCGGCAATTCCACAGACTATATCTGTTTTACTAAAACCAAATTCAGTACGGGCTTTTTCCCTCTGTTCCTCGTCGTATTGAAATTCAGTGATGTTTACTCCATTATGAATAGAAGATATTCTATTTTCAGGAAAATAATTGTGATGGATTAGATTTTGACGAACCATTTCACATACGGCAATATGGTAATCGGTAGATTTTAAGTTTAGCCATTTATTGAAAAGATGATTTTGTAGGGGATAGGTATTGTGACGGGTTCGAACGAGGCAAAAACGATGGTGCAGTAATTCATTTGTAATCGCGGCTGTCCAGTGGTCTTGAGAACCGTTAACATGAATAATATCAGGTTCTATTTCTTGAAGTATTTTTTTTAAGGATTTTATATCTTTTATCCAATTTTGGAGATGTAGTCCACCCGTAAAGTGAAATACATCTAGCGGGGTATATTGAAATGTTGGTGCATTTTCAACAAATACACTGTTTTCCCTACAGCCGACATAGACCTTATGTCCAAGTTGTTTAAGTCCCTGTGCCAGCCGACAAACATAAGTAATTTGTCCTCCGCCTTTAATGTGAGGGTCCGTAATGACTACCTTCAATGTTAAGTTATTGGACATGTCTATAATGTTTCCAAACTTATATCAATTTACATCTGAATATAACTAATTAGAAGTGGAATCGGTCTGATTCTCAGAAGGGGGTTCTGTGCTGTTGTTTGTTGTATTTTCTGTTTGAGATTCTTTTAATGTTTCAAATACTTTTTGATTAACAGTATCAAGAAACTGTATGGCGTTATTGAGTTCTTGCTCAATAGATTCCAGTGTTTCATCTTTATTAAGTTTTATGTTTTTCTTCTTACTCATAACGGAAGCCTTTTATATGTTTTCGAAATTGATTTTACTTTGAGTGAGTATTGACATTTTAGATTGTTTGATTTCTTGCCATACATTTTTAGTATCTTCAAGTTCATTTCCAAGGATTTCAAATGAGGTTTGTAGAACATCTGCGTATTCTTTTTTCTCATTAATTTCGAGCAAGGCATAACGGGCAATCCTGAGGATTGCAGATAATTTTGGGTCTATAGCATTGTCGAGCGATAGTTGTTCAAAGTGATATTGTCTCCAAATAGAATCGCTAAGCACAAGTGGAATGTCCCATCGTCTTAAAAGTGCAGTAGCCAAATCAGTATGAATAAAACCAAATCGCTTTTGTTCGAGAGATAATTGTTTCTGATGGTTGTTCTGTGATTCGTTAATAAGTTCAAAATATTCAAAAGGCATTTCATTGAGTAGGAGCAATGTTCCCATGTTGGCAAGTAATCCTATAAGGAAATCTTCACCTTTATATTCAAAGTTTAATTTTGTGGAGAATTCACGGGAAAAAGAAGCCATATATATACTTTCTCTCCACAATTTTTTATAGAGTTCTTGATATTGTGGGTTTTTAGACTTCATCTGGTCAAGTAGAGCAGAGCCGATAAGTATACATCGAAATTCGCGAAGACCAAGTATAACCAAAGCAAGTTGAAGAGTAGTAACGCGTTGTTTTAATCCATAATAGGGAGAGTTTGCAATTCTTAAAAGACGGCTGGATAAACTGGGGTCCTGGGATACAATTCTTATTACTTTCTCATAACTTACAGAAGAGTCTGCTGTGAGGCGAAGTGCCTCGGATAACACAGTAGGTAACGGAGGAAGTCCCTTAAGTTTCCCAATCATTTCTTCTGCTTTTAATAGATTACTATTCGTTTCCATAAGAATTGACTTTTAATTTAGTCGTGTTAGTAATACTGGGTATGTTGATTCATGTATTACCGAACGAGTGTTGCTCCCCAATAACCATTCATACAAGCGATTTTTTCCAAAAGCGCCCATGACGATAAGTTCTGCCTTAATTTCTTTTGCTGTATTTAATATGCCAGATACAGGAAAACTATCTTGCACAAGATGTGAAAAGAAGGGGACTTGTTTTGTTTTTAAACAATTAATTGCTTCGTTAAGGATTTCTTCTTCAGGTGGATTTGAGACATAAACAATATGACAGGGTGTTTCCCATAATTTAGCTAATTCCGCGGAAATGCGGAGAGCCTCTCTTGCGGAAGAGGAAGCATCATAAGCAAGCAAGAAGGGTCCCCGTCTAAATTCAGATTGATTTGTAATGATTATCGGGCGTTTTGAACGGCGTATAACTGCTTGTGTAGTTCCTCCTAAAAAGCCTTCTGACCAACGAGCATGTTCACCCGATTTACCCATGATTACAATATCACATAATTCGCTTTGTTCTAATATGGTTGTAGAGACAATTCCAATCTGTAATATTTTTTCACATGGTATATTGTTTTTTATGCACTCGGCTTCACTTATGTTTAGTGCCTTTTTCCCTCGCTCTTCCAGTAAAGATTGTATCTGGTTTTGATAATTCGTCAGAGGGGCTATTTCAAGTATGTTTCCTACATCACGAAAGAGGGGACCTTCAAGTAATTTAATGTCTATGACATAAAGAGAAACAACTACGCCCTGCGTTTCTTTTGCCCAACCGATAGCATATTTTAAACTCTTAAAAGCCTGTTCACTCCCATCTGTAGGAACTAATATTCTTCGGAACATTAGATATTATTCCTTTTGGTAAATTCTCCAAAATTCTTTAAAATTTCTAATCCAAACTGTTGGCTTTTTTCTGGATGAAATTGCACACCCAATACTGAATCTTTTCCCACCATACAGGGAAAGTCAATTCCGTATTGGCATGTAGCAAGAACAGTATTTTTATCTACAGGTTGTGCATAATAACTGTGAACAAAATAGGCATACCCTCCTTTATGATTTGGAAGCAAGGGATTTAGTTTATCGTTTACAGGTTGAACAAAATTCCAACCAATATGAGGCACTTTTAACCCTGTGGATTCGGTGGAGGGAAAACGAACTACTCGTCCTTTAAAAATCCCTAAACCTTCAGAACCCCCACTTTCTTCGCCATATTCAAAAAGAAGTTGCATCCCAATACAGATACCAAGTAAAGGCTTTCCTGTATGAACAAATTCTTTAATCGCTTCAACAAATCCCTTTTGTTTAAGCCCTTTATAGCAATCTGGAAAAGCCCCTACTCCGGGAAGTATAGCCGCTTCTGCCATTTCTAAATTGTCTGGATTGTCAGTAATAATAGTTTCACAGCCAACTTTCTCGAGGGCTTTCTGTGCACTTCTAAGATTTCCCATTCCGTAATCAATAATAGCAATCATGTATCAATTATTCCCTTTGTAGAAGAACCATAACGAGCATAAGTTGGATTTTCTTCCAGAGCAAGAGCAAGTGCTTTTGCAAATGCTTTATAAATGGCTTCAATGCAATGATGTGTATTTTTGCCGTATCGTAGTATGACATGTAAAGTAATTTTGAAGTGATTGGAGAAGGCTCTGAAAAACTCTTCAGTAAGTTCTATATCGAATGTTCCAAGTTTTGTCTGAGGTAAATCTGCTGAGAAATAAAGATAAGGTCTTCCGCTGAGGTCTATTATTACCTCGGCTAATGCCTCGTCCATAGGTATAACTGCATATCCAAAACGGTTTCTTTTCTGAATATCTGTAAATAGTTGTGCAAATGCTTTTCCCAAACAAATGGCAACATCTTCTACCGTGTGATGGGCATCTATTTCAAGGTCGCCTTTGGCTTCTAATTCTATATCTATACCTGCATGCTTTGAAAAAAGGGTTAACATGTGGTCCAAAAAACCAACCCCTGTATTTATTTTAGTTTCTCCTGTGGTGGGGAAACGGAGTAACAGGTCTATGTCTGTTTCTTTTGATTTACGGTGAACTTTAGTTTCAGGCATATCAACGGGTCCTTTTTCTATTTTATAACAAAATCGTTAACATCTATCTTCCATGCCGTAATCGTTCTGCAAGGAAGGGATGTAAATTTGCTTCAAGGACTTTTTTAGCTACCTCTTCTATATTATACTCGACACGGATTTGTCTGTATATATTTGTTTCTGTATCTAATATCCCAAAGGCAGCACGAGAATCCGAGTCACGGGGTTGTCCCACCGACCCAGGATTAATAAAGTAAACCTTTCCTTTTTTTATTTTGAATATTCCTTCTTCGTCAGTGCAGTAAGAACCGTCAGACGAGATAATTACAGGTATATGAGTGTGACCATGAAAGCATAAATTGGTATTTTGTTCTTCAAAAAAATATAAGAAAGGAGAAGCATCTTCCCATGTAAATATATATGTATTGTGGTTTTTAGGTGCCCCATGGACCGCAGTAAAATCTCCGAAGGTAAGAGTATCGGGTAATCGTTGTAACCATTCTTTATTCTCCTCAGTGAGTTGTTGCTTTGTCCATAGAATTGCGGGTAAGGCTACGGCATTAAACCCCCAGGGCTCTTCTAAATCACATGCGACGGCATCATGGTTACCTAAAATGGTGGGAATAGACCTTTGTTTAAGAATTTCTACACACTCGTTGGGTTCGGTATTATAACCTACTACATCCCCTAAACATACAATCTGTTCAATTTTTTCTCTGTCTATTACATCTAATACGGCTTTAAGTGCCTCTGCATTTGCATGTATATCGGAAATAATGGCGTATATCAACGAGTTTACTCCTGCGAAGGAAATATATTGTTAACACTGATAATATTTTAATCATTATAAGACCACAAGTTCTAATTGCAATATTCTGCAATAAATTAAATATAAGTTTCAACCGATTAGAGAAAGGGAACTTTCGAGGTAAAGTGGTGTTTACAATTATGAAGTCTCGTGAAGAGACGATAAAAAAGATAAACATAAAAACAAAAGGAGTTAGAACAATGAGAAAAAAGATGTTTCTTTTTGCAATGGTTGGAACTTGTGTTATTTTTTTGACACATTGGGCAATTGCTCAGCCTCCCGAAGCACCCGGACCCCCTCCGTCAGAACCAACAACTCAAAACAGTCCAGCACCAGCATCGCCACCACAAGGTATGCAGCCACCCCGTCTGGGAATGCAAGAAATGTTTAAGAAAGCGGACGCAAATGGAGATGGAAATATTAGTTGGGAAGAGTTTCAAAACATGCGTCAGAACCGTCCCCCTATGTCTCCCAGAAAACAAGCAGGACAGTGTCCTAATGTTCCAGAAGAAAAAGAGGGACTTCAGCCCCAGGGACCAGGTGGAAGAGGGAACCCTCCCGAAGGCAGACCAAACCGTATGAGAGGTGATAGACCTCGGCAAGAAGGTTTAAGACAAAGGGAAGAAGAAATTTTTAATTCGGCGGATAAAGACGGTGATGGGAAATTAACCCTTGAAGAGTTTAAGGCTATTAGACCTCCACGCAGACAGATGCCTCCTGAAACCGGTGGACCAGGGCCCCAAGCACCTGGAGTACCGGGAATTAATAAACTGATAAAAGAGGCGGATAGAGATAATGATGGAAAAGTATCTTTTGATGAAATGAAAGCCGTCCGTCCCCATATAACACAAGAGCGTTTTGAATGGTTGGATAGGAACAGTGATAGTTTTATTACAGAGGAAGATATTCCCCCTCATCAAAGGTAAGACAATTCCTATCCTAAATTAAACCTTTATCTATTGATAACGAATCATCGAGGATGAAGCAACTCCCCGATGATTCGTCTTTTTAAGACGAATGCTACATAATTTTTAGACATATACAAAAAGTTGAAAATAAAAAAAGGTAAGCAGGTATAATCGAATTACTGGAAGCAATTCCAGTTTTTTACCCTCCTAAGGTCATCGGGAATCATGGTTCTTCTTTTTTCGATGACCACTTTTTGCTTGTTCCTATTTTTCTGGAGAGGAACGAACAGAAAATTGCTCAATATAGATACAAATTAGCCCGACACAAATGACACTTATAAAATTTGCACCATGCGCAAGTATGGCAATGGCTCGGGCTATATTCAGGTCAATTTGAGGGACTGTTAGTAGAAGTCCTCCCATCACTCCTGCATGAAATTGACCTATGAATCCAGGTGCCCCTGGAACGCTAATGACTATGGATAATAAGGAAACATTTACGGGCGGGGTATACCACGGATACTGTATATTAAATGCTTTAAATAGACATATATAAGATAACCAAAATGTGCCCCATGTAAGGCAGGAAAAAAATCCTGCACCCAGAATGGCTTTTGGGCTTTTTATCATACTGATAGCCTCGCGTATGTTTTCGGTAACTCGTGTTATAAAACGAACAATTCTTTCGCCAAGTATCTTTTCACTAATTTTTATCAACTGAAGAAATCGTCGGGAATACAGATAAAAGAAAATACAGAACAAAATAATTAGAAAAATCAAGACTAAAGTTAGGAACGCTGCTTTGGGAATTAAATCAGCAGGAATATTAATGTTAAGAATTTCAGGAGGGAGGACAATGTCTTTTTGTGGATGAAAACCAATAAGGGCAAAGGTCAAAATTACTATCAGTCCAATCAAATCAAAAGTTCGGTCCAATACGACATAGGTAAGGCTCTTTGACAATGGGATTTGTGTCAGTTTTGTAAGCATTCCGGCTCGGACTGCCTCTCCAATCCTTCCAGGGAACAAGAAATTCGCCAGGAAACCGATTTGTGTAGAGGTAAATAAATGCTTAAAAGATACTTTTTCGTTGCTGTTTACAATAAAGTGCCATCGAATCACTCGGGTAACAAAACCTATAAGAATTGTCAGGATACATAATAAAAGTCCCCAGAGGTTACACTTCTTGATGGCAATCCATAACTCAGAAAAATTGGTGTTTCTAAAAACAAGCCAGAGCAAAAAAATGCCAATACCTGTAGCAATCAGAAAACGGAATATTTTACGCATATTTTAATTTATTTTCATTAATAAAATTTTAGATATTATAGTTAATGTAAGTTGTATCGTTTAATCCATGTCATTCCTTGTGTTCGAAGCCGTCTGTAAGGTTCCATTCGTTGTGCTACATCATAAGTTTCGCGGACCCAACTAATCGTTTCTGTAGACGGGACTTTCTTTCCTTCCGATAAGATTTCTTCCTTTGCAGTTTTGAAACCACGGTACATCTCTGTCATACATTTTAAACATAGTTCACGATTAGGAAGAGATGGCCTTTCTTTACACATGGAACAGATACGGAATCGTAATTTTTCTTCTACATTGGCTTCCTGTGGTTGAGAAATCTGAACTTCATTTTCGTTCGAGAGAATCTGTTCTTCTGTTTGTGGCGGTGTATATTCTTCAACAGAAATATGCTTCTTCCCCCTTTTCTCTTCCTCAATGCAATGAGAACATAGATTGTGCCCTTCTTTTTTGGGTATCAATCTACCACACTTTTCACATCGGGTTAGATTAGAATCTTCAAATTGCACTTTTGATTTCCTCAATCACTCTTTTTACATTTTCTTCTAATGTGGTTATGTCATCATTATTGTAAATTATCCAATTGGCAAAAATCTTTTTTTCTTCTGGGTCTCTTTGAGAATGTATTCGGGATAAGGCTTCATCATAAGAGAGATTTCGGGAATTCATCAGCCTCTGAATTCTTAATTTTTCGGAACAAGTAACAAGTATTAGACCATTTAACCAGGGAGGTATATCATTCTCATTTTCTCCTATAATCGCTGATTCCACTATAACAACATTATAACCTTCCTCCTCTGCTTTCTGAACCCTATTTATTATTTCGGCAATTATGAGCGGATGTATAAGTTCATTAATAAGTTGCCTTTTTTCAGTATTTGAAAATACGATTTCACCTAATTTTTTTCGGTCAATTTGCCCGCATGTAAGAATCTTTATGCCAAACATATCAATAATCTTTTCTTTTACTTTTTCTTTTAACAGGACCTCATGCCCTATCTCATCTGAGTTTATTACATAAAATCCATGTTTTTTAAGAATATTTGCCACCTCTGTTTTACCACTGGCTATGCCACCTGTTAGTCCAATAATTTTCATAATAAACACCTTTTTATAGAATATCATAAATTACTTTTAATTGGTGATTTAATATACACAAAAGATTAAATACAGGTATAATAAAATAAATCAAGATGCAAAGGATTTTTTTGTGATAAATTTATCTGCTTTATTTTCTTATGAAGCCCTTCCTCTTGTTCAAGCGATTCAAAAGCACTCTGCTATTCATTTTGAATGGCTAACTCTGCCTATTTTACAGGAGCGATTTATTCGTGGCGAAATAGATGGAATTTTATGTCCCCCTTTGATGGTAGCCCAGTTTTCGGAAACTCTTATTGTCCCTGGCGTAGGAATCGCTTCTACGGGGAATATTCCATCGCCTATCTTATACTCAAACAAAACTTGTAACGAAATAAAAACTGTGGCTGTGAGTAAAGATTCTGAGCACTGGAACGACTGGCTAAATCTTGTGCTTCAACTTCTAAGTCCCAATACTATAGAATTACGAGTGAGTGAAGAAGACGGGGAAGATGAAGATGCTTATTTAACCAACCTTATTGAAGCAAAGCAAAAAAAGAAATATGTGCATGAATACAATTTAGGAGAATTATGGAAGAAGGTCAGTGCCTATCCTATGGTCTGTTGGGTATGGTTATGTCGAGGTGATTCCGATTATAAACAGATAAGAAGTATACTGGGATATACCTGGGAAAATGCGAAAGAGAACCTATCAAGATTTCAAGAAGGGCTATTTGATGATGTTGAAGAACCATTAAAAGGAAAAATTAATCAAATAAATGGTTTAGGAGATATATATTACAACCTTGCTTCATTAGAATTTGAAGGATTTTACTGGCTAGTCGAACAAGCCAAAAACCGTGGAATTGTAAGTAAAGATTTAGATGTTCGTCTTTGTTAATATTGATGTCCGTCAAAAAATATAGACACTACAATTTCCCTGTAAACGAGATATAGAACTGTCCCAAAAATCATTTTTATTTTTTTTGTATGTCAAGTTACGGTTGTTTTTCTAACCGCAAAAAGTGCAAAAGAAATGTCGTGTCTGCAAGGGAAAAATAGATATTCAGAGAAACGAAAAAAGTAAATTACATAGATATTTCCATTACTGCTATTTCTTATATAAAAAGGAAGAATACAAGTCAAATTACTATATACCTCTATCTATTATCTATAAAAGAAAAAATATTTTATTGCCTATAGCAATAACTCAAGAGACTCCCCAATTTATTATTGTACACCAGGGATTTCTTAATCTATGTTTACATTTCTTGTTCGGAAGGGTTATCGAGGGGGAGCATCATTACGACAGCATTTTCACGGGTTTTTGCATAATAACCGAATCGGATACCAATAGATTGAAAACCCATCTTTTCATAAAGACGACGGGCAGGATAGTTCATTTCACGGACTTCCAATACAATTTTTTGTGCATGTTCTTTTCGCACCTGTTCAAAAATAAAGTTCATAAACAGAGTTCCGAGCCCTTTTCTTCTATACTCTGGGGCTACTGTAAATTTTGTGATGTGTGCTTCTTCACCACCTATCCAATATCCTGCGTAACCCATCAGTTCCTCATTTATAAAAAATACAAAAAATTTTCCCGTCTTGTTATTTATTTCAGGCAAAAATAGTTCTTTTGACCAGGCATCTGGATAGGATGCAAGTTCTAACGCATGAACACGGTCAATATGCTCTCTTTGTAATAGAAAGACTTTTATCTGGGTATTTTGTGGACCGATAATTATTTCAAAGGGCTCTGACATTTTCTCTTTCTTTCTTCAGGTTGAGACAATCGAAGATATATTGGAAGAATATCATCTATTTCTTTTTTATAACCCTGTTCCCAGAGATGCAATGCTTCAATTCCAACAGAAGAAGCGCGAGGATGACTCCACCACGATTCTCCTAAAATAACATGAGGAAAAGTTTCCATGATGAATTGCTGATATAGTAGTGCCCCTTCGCCAAAAACTATGATAGGTAAATTTTCTGCATATTGTTTTAATAGAGATAAAAAGTCTTGTATACCCCCTAAAAAATTTTCATGAAGAGTTTCTCGTTTCTTATTCTGGAATCGGTAAATACCGGCATATACTTCTTTCATCCGTGCATCTAATATAGGACATACAATAGCATTATCGAAAGGGGCTAATCCTGTCATGGCATCCAGAGTAGAAACGCCGATAAGAGGCAAATCTTTTGCAAGGGCAAGCCCTTTCCATGTTGCAAGACCAACTCGCAAACCTGTAAAAGAACCCGGTCCTAATGAAATGGCTAATAAATTTATATCATCCATAGAGAGTCGGACTTCATCAAGGAGAATATTAATTAATGGTACCAGTCGTTCGGAATGTCTCTTCCCTGCGTTAATGGAGACCTCTGCCAATAGTTTCCTGTCTTGTAATATGGCAATTGTAATTATATCTGTGCTTGTATCTGTAGACAGTAAAAACATAATAAAAAGAAAACCCCACTATTAGAAAATGATTTGTTCTTTAACTTTTTACTCGTAAAGATTATTGTCCAGCGGAAGGGGAACTTGAGTTTCTAATATTATTTGACAGGTCCGCTAACATCTTTTTGAGTTCTTTGCCTGCCTTGAATGTTACGGCATAGCGATAGGGAACATTCACAACTACGCCTGTTTTGGGGTTTCTTCCCTTTCTGGGGGCACGCTTTTTTACTTCAAAAACGCCAAAATTCCGAATTTCCCATCGTTTGCCTTCTCCAAGTTTCTTTGACACGATTTCCAATGCTTTTTCGATAGTTTTGGCTACATCATTTTGTGTGAATCCCAACTCTTCAGAAATTTGGTTCACAAGGTCTCTCTTTGTCAGAGTGTTAGATTGAACTTCATTTTCGGGTTCCATAGTCCGAACTCCTCTTACAGGGTTGTTTTATCATAAATTG
>CAZJTZ010000033.1:0-37318 GCA_964549105.1 uncultured Nitrospirales bacterium | reverse complement strand
CATAAAACAAAAAACCCATGGTTCAAGCCTACTACATTGTTTGGGGTAGAACCCTGGTTTTCAAAAATTATAGATGAATACATAAAATTCTTCTGTTTCGAGATATGGATTGACGACCAGGACAACATTGTGCAAATTAGAGAGGTTGACTACTTTCCCTTATTATATGGCAAAGAATTTGTCAAAGAATTATGTGGATACGACCAGGGACTTTTTTATCCCTACGAAGTCCGCAGAATTTTCAAATTTGAAAAAATTAAAGAATTTTCTGGTGGGATAAGAATCCCCCTCAAAGGAACTATTACAACTGTAAAAAACTCTATTGTTATTAGCAATGAACTTAAAAGTAACATTTCCACTGCTCTCAATGACAAAAACGACAAAATCAATGCTTTAGCATATAGAATTATGTCTAACTGTTTTTCCAGTCAGGAAGACTATTTTTCTGTAGTTTCTTTAGAAATTAATCCAGATACATTAAAAGTCAATCAACCCATACCCGAAAATACCTTCATCGCACCTGAATTGACAATTAGAGAAGATGAAATGCCTTCCATAGAAAGAGAAACAAAAGACAAGGAGAGTTATAAACATAAGGCGATTATCTTTATTACAGGTTGTGTTTTATTTACTCTTATTGCCATGTTTATTACAAGGCGATATTTTGGCTGGGGACTATGATTTGCAATAGAAAGTGAGGGAAGAGGATATGTTTCCTTATGTCTACATTCTGGGATATGAGATTGAACTGTATAACATCCTCAACTTCCTTGCGGTCTTCATGGTGGTTGTTCTTGGTATTCGCTGGAATTATAAATATGGTCCTAAATACCCTGTGGGACTGGGTATCGTCTTTTTTATGGCTCCACTGGCATTTCTTCTTGGTAGGATATTCTTCTACATCTTTCTTGCCTGTCCTGGCTCTAAAATGCAGTTTTTTAACCCGGAGCGGGGTGGAAGTATGTTTCTCGGAGCCTTTACTGGTGGGCTTTTTGGTGCTTTACTTTATTTTGAACTAAAAAGAATTCCACTACTTCAAGGATTGGAGATATTTCTCCCTTACATTCCTATTGGAGGAATTTTTGGAAGGCTGGGTTGCTTTTGTGAAGGTTGCTGTTATGGAACAATGTCGAATAATACCTTATTTGCTTTGCGATTTCCGAAGGGAAGTCCTGCCTGGGTAGAACAAGCCTCAAAAGGACTTATCTCTGCGGACCAATTTTTCTCGCTTCCTGTCCATCCAACCCAATTGTATGAAATAGGCATCTGGATAATCATTGCATTAATACTTATTCCGCTTCGGCATCGGAATCCGCGAAAAGGAGTTATTACCCTTGTATTTTTACTCCTCTACTTCTTCAATCGCTTGGTTCAGGACTTTGTTCGTGCGGACTATTCAAAAGTATATTTTGGACTTGACCTGATGCAATTTTTGGCATTACTGATAATCCCATTAAGCCTTTTAGGATTATTCTTCATCTATCGAGACAAATGGCTTGTAAGATTAAGGTTATTATAACCCTTATTGTATCAATTAATTTAATTATTCAGAGTCCTTTTTAGAATAAAGGTTTTTCTCTTTATCTGATGGAATTATCCTCTATTAGCGTGTTATCCTTTATTAAGACTTTTCCCGAATCAACATGCAGACTAATTAGAAGGAGATGTAACAATGAAACTCTTTTATCATATCTTCTTATTTACCTCATTGTTATTCTGTCCCATTACCGTTTACGCTGAAGAGGGTATACTTGCTGGTTCTGCTACGGCTGACATAACCCCTCCTGTGGGAAAAGAGATGCCCGGAGGTTTTGAAAAGTCATTAGCACAAGGTATTCATGACCCATTAGAAGTGAATGCCATCGTATTAAAATCTGGTGAACAAGTAGTTGCCCTTGTTTCAATAGACGCCTTGATGATACCAGACGAACTTGTGGCGTCTGTTCGTGAAAAAGTTTCAAAATCACTACCTATCCCTCCACAAAATATCATTTTTGCTGCGTCTCATACACATCATGGAGGTCCTATCATTGATGTTTTATCTTCTGAACATGACCCGGAATATTGTTCCTTTGTTGATGAAAAAATTTGTGAAAGCATCAATACGGCATGGAGTAACATGACAAAAGCCAAACTGGGTGTAAATGCAGGTGAACAAGAAGGTATCGCTTTCAACCGAAGGTTTTATATGAAAGATGGAACTGTGGTTACACATCCGGGCAGGAAAAATCCAGATATTATTGCCCCTGCGGGACCTGTTGACCCGCAACTTATTACAATGTTTCTCATTAAGGAAGATGGCTCTCTTCTATCTGCTGTCGTAAATTATGCTCTTCATGGCACTGTCTTTAGTGGCAATTCCTATTCTGCCGATTATATCCATTACTTGCGTGCTTTTCTCCGCAAACAATGGGATAGCCCTGTGCCTATAGTTTTTCTGAATGGTGCCTGTGGAGATGTAACACAGGTGAACAATTTGGGCGAAGGCACGCAGGGTGAATTCGGCGAAGTCTGGGCAAAACGGATAGGAGAGACTCTCGCATGCAAAGTGTATAAATTGTCTCTATGGACAGACTATGCCGACTCTGTTCCCATCAATACCGCCAGTGAAATAATAACTGTAAATTTCCGCGACCTGGATAACCTTCAATATCAAGCAAAAGTAGGATTAGGTTCAAGCCAGGGAAAAATTTATGAACATGAACGGCAACTATTAAAAGAAATAAAGGAGAAACAGAATGGAAAACAGGAATTAGAAATCAGTGCTGTTCGTATCGGTGATGTTGCAATTATATGTAATCCCACAGAACTGTTTTGTCAATTAGGACTGAATATAAAAAACTCGTCACCTGCAAAGTATACAATTATTTCCGAATTGAGCAATGGATATGCAGGTTATTGTCCCACTCCTGAGGCGTTTGATGAAGGTGGGTATGAAATCCTCACTGCACGCAGTAGTTTTATGGAGCCTAATGCAGGCATTAAAATTGTTCAGGCTTCACGAAAACTATTAGCCCAACTTTTCAGTGATTCTCAAACAGAAAAGTAAAGATTCTCTGTTAGACAAGTTCAATCAAAGAGGGGTCATATTCAGCAGGTGCTTTGAACCCCAGAAGATTCGATAATGTGCTGGCAACATTGCTCAAACCTGGTTTAGCCACTGAACTTAATTTGAACTGATTCCTCTGTGAAAAATCCTTAACAATGAAGGGCACAGGATTTAATGTATGTGCTACATGCGGTTCGCGTTTTCCATTCTTCATGGTAAACAAAAGGTCAGCGTTTCCATGGTCCGCAGTAACCACTAAAATACCTTCTGCCGACTTTACACTTTGATATATTCGGGTCAAACAAAGGTCTACGGATTCCACAGCAATACGCACAGCAGGCTCTATTCCCGTATGACCGACCATATCTCCATTTGGAAAGTTGAGTCGTATAAACTTATAAGTTCCCTCTTCAATTTGCTTTAATACAGCGTCTGTAATTTCTCCTGCCTTCATCCAGGGCTTCTGTTGGAATGGCACTCGGTCGGAGGGAATCTCCTCAAACAGTTCCAACTCTGGGTTTACATAGCCCGACTTATTCCCATTCCAGAAATAGGTTACATGCCCAAATTTCTGAGTCTCTGAAATAGCATAAGATTTAACTCCCGAAGCACAGAGATATTCACTGATAGTCCCTTCAATTTGTGGCGGTTCAACCAGAAAGTTTTTGGGAATAAATTTATCACCGTCATACTGCATCATACCCGCATAAAATACTTTTGGTACTCGCTTACGGTCGAAATAAGGAAAATTCTCTTCTTCAAATGCCCGCGAAATTTCTATGGCTCGGTCTCCACGGAAATTAAAAAATATAACGGCGTCTCCGTCTTCAATTGTTCCCACAGGTTTACCGTTTTCTACAATTACAAACTCGCCTAAAAATTGGTCGTTCACATTCGGGTCTTGATAATAAAATTCAACGGCTTCTTTTGCCGAAGAAAAGGTTCTGCCTTCGCCAAGCACATGTGCCTTCCAGCCTCGTTCCACAATTCGCCAATCCGCTTCATACCTGTCCATCGTTACAAGCATTCTTCCACCACCCGAAGCAATACGATAATCCAATCCATTTTGATTACACTCTGCCAGCACCTGTTCAAGCTGGTCAATATAAATAAGTGCACTTCGTTCTGCTACATCTCTACCATCTGCCAAAATATGGACCCGCACCTTGGGCACTCGTTCCTTAGCACAATGGCGTATAATTGATAGTAATTGATTTATATGACTATGCACATTACCATCTGACAACAGTCCAATAAAATGTAATGTGCCGCCATTCCGTACCTGCTCCATAATTTTAAGCCATGCTTTACCCTCAAAAATTTTGCCTGATGCTATTGCCTCGTTAACTAACTGTGCCCCCTGGGCAAATACCCTGCCTGCTCCCAACGCATTATGACCCACTTCCGAATTACCCATATCGTCATCACTGGGTAAACCTACCGCTGTGCCATGTGCCTTTAATTTCGTAAATAACGGTTCCTCAAATAACTGGTCAAGCATAGGCGTATTTGCCAGAAACACACCATCACTTTCATCTCGTTTGCCAATGCCAATCCCATCCATAATTACCAATACAAGCGGTCCCGGGTATGGCGAAAAATTATCTAATTGTTCTAAACCCTTTATATACATAATAAAACCCTTTTTTTCAAGTAAAACATTATTAAAACCAAAAAAATTCTAAAAATATGAATGTAAAAGAAGATAATATACTTATAAAAGGATATTTAATTAATGAATTTCTACCCCAACCTTTGCAAGAGCCTTCCGTAAGTCGTCCGGAGTGAAAGGTTTCTGCAACAGAAGAACCGCTCCCAATTCTAATACACGGTTTGCTACTTCACCTTGATAATATCCTGTCATCGCTATAATCTGAATATGGGATGTTTCTGGATTTGACTTAATTCTACGAGTAACCTCAAATCCATCTAGACCTGGCAACCGCAAATCAAGGAAAATAATATCTGGCTGGAATGTGGCTACTAGTTGTCCTGCATCAAAACCATCCATAGCCATCTCAATCTGAAAGGGAGTTTGGGCTCTTTCCAGAAATCTACGAATAACAGAAATAACTGCCTTTTCATCATCTACTACTAATATCTTTATTCCCGAATTTCCCAAATCCTCGTGAATAGGCATATTATTCTCCCGCAAAAACCGCAACAAATCTTCTCGACGAATTCTACGATGTCCACCAGGCGTCTTAAACACCCGTATTTTATCTGCTTCTGCCCACTTACGAATCGTATCTGCGGTTACATGACAATACTTTGCAACTTCAGATGTACTAAATGAAAGCCTCGTTTCCATATTTTTATCCTAACCTTTGGTTTGATTGATTTTATTGAATATTAAATTATACTTATATGGTATTACTTTTTTCAACTTTTAAACTTTTGAAAAAATCTTTTTATAGATATTTGAATAATTAGTTATATTATAGAAAAATGAAGGTAGGCATCTGAGGTGGAGCTGGAACGGGGAATCGAACCCCGGACCTGGTCATTACGAGTGACCCGCTCTACCGACTGAGCTATTCCAGCATATAACAAAGAAAATCTTACCTTTTCTTGTTTGTCAATTCCCGTTAAATCCTTTGAATAAAAATGGTGCCAAGGGGCGGAATCGAACCGCCGACACGCGGATTTTCAGTCCGCTGCTCTACCGACTGAGCTACCTCGGCAACCAGAATGTATTATACCAACTCATCACGCCAATTTCAACCGAAGTATATGTCTCTTACTTATACAACATGTTACTTTTTTTGAGTTGCTAAATTTAATGAAATATATATGTTTATAACTTATTTGACAGAACAGATAAGTAGCAAAGAATATACGATTTTTTTTAGTTTATAAAATAAAGGACTGTCCTGTTGTTTGTGAGAATATAGGATAGAAAAGGACCGACCCCTTTTATAAAAAAAGTCAATTACTTATATCACTCTATCGGCTATCCCAAGTGAGGAGTGAAATACCCTGCAAGAAAGAAAAAATATGGTGGAGGCGGCGGGAATCGAACCCGCGTCCGAAGGCGTTTCAGTGTAGACCTACTACATGCTTAGCCCATCGTTTATGGATTCGCCACTGCGAAGTGCCTCAGGGCTAGCTCTCCGCAGACGCTAGGCGAATAAATTACTGCCTTTCGGTCTTCGCCTCTCCCGAAAGGACAGACCCGCTGGTTGACGCCCCAGTCCGCTAGCAGGCAATCACGGGTGGGACGCGCTGCTCAGAATTAGGCAGCGAGAGCCAATTCTTGGTTGGCAGTTGTGTTTTAACCGGCTTTTAACGAGGCCAACCGGTCAACCTCGGCATGCATTCCACACCTCATCCACCCCCGTCGAAACCTTTTCGCCCCCATTAATACTACAATATTCAATTTTAATAAATAACTACTTATATTATACGATATTTCGTGAAATATTATATGACAATTTTAAAAAATATCTTTAAGGTCTAACGCCTCTGATTTCCTTTACATCTTACATTCTTAACGGCAGAGAAACGCCGTGAGATGGATATTAATAATGCCTTTTTAGATTTGAATATCCAATTTTTATATGAGTGACTCTATCCCATACTAAAATGGTCGGGGCGGCCGGATTTGAACCGGCGACCCCTTGGACCCAAACCAAGTGCGCTAGCCGGACTGCGCTACGCCCCGAAATCCATCGTTTATGGGGTAGATTATAAAACTTTTCTGTGTTATTTAGCAATTTGTGATAACTTATATAACAAATTTCAAATGTCTCTATTTCTATAACTTTTGATGTTTCGATTAAGATATAAAAAGAAGGATGATGTAAAATCATTATTTTGTATTTTTATTTCTTTTTGTTTTTTTGAAATTGGTTTGAATTATAGTAATATCAAACAAGCAAAAATTAAATGTAAGGAGATAAGTATGAATAGGCTTGTTATGTTTCTGATATGTTTTTTCCTCATATCTATTGGATGCTTTGCTCAGGTGGTATTTGAAGAGCACTTTGAGACAGGCACAACTGCTCCCGATGGCTGGAATACCAGGGTCTGGGGTGGGAATGGTGAGTTCAAATTCCCCGTATCAGGCAGAAGCGGTCAAGGTGTCCAGATTAATTCTACCGATGGTGGCGATTTGTCCTGGTTCAAAGAGATAGAAGTAACTCCCTTTGCTCAATATAAACTGTCAGGCTGGGTCAAAACGAACGATGTCCAGATTGATAATGGTGCTGGTGCATTGTTGAATGTCCACGGGATTGATGGTGCACGCACCGAGGCATTGGTCGGCACAAATGACTGGAAATATCTGGAAACCACCTTTAATACCGGCGAACGAACACAAATCATGATAAATTGTTTATTAGGTGGTTGGGGTCTGGCAAAGGGTGAAGCAATTTACGATGATATTACACTGGAAAAAATATCGGAAATGGCAATAAGCGATACACAAATAACCATTGACTCGACAAAGAAGGGCACTCCGATAAATCCATTTATCTATGGGCAGTTCATTGAACATTTAGGTAAATGTATCTATGGCGGTATCTGGGCGGAAATGCTTGAAGACCGCAAATTCTTCTATCTAATTAATACACCAGATTCTCCGTGGAAGGTATACCCTTCATCACTGCCTGTGTTTATTGACCAGATAAAACCATACACGGGTTGGTATTCTCCATATATTTTAGCCAATGAGAAAGAACAGCGTGGATTGGTTCAGGACGGTTTGTCAATTGTAGCAGGTAAGGAATATGTAGGCAGGGTTATCTTGAAAGCGACCCATCCTGACCTTGCAGTAACGCTATCCCTGCGTTCTGGTGATACTCCACTAATAGATGATGTAAAGATTACAGGGATAACGACAGAATACCAAAAATTTCAGTTCAGGTTTACAGCCAAACAAGGTGCAGATTCAGCACAGTTCTATATCCTTACGCAAGGGATAGGCAACCTATTTATAGGTGCAGTATCACTTATGCCAGGGGATAATGTAAAGGGAATGCGAGCCGATACGCTTGCACTGATAAAGGAGTTGAACTCTCCTATTTATCGTTGGCCCGGAGGAAATTTCGTAAGTGGCTATAATTGGAAAGATGGCATTGGCGACCCTGATAAGCGTCCTACACGGAAAAATCCTGCCTGGGGTGGTATTGACACTAACGATTTCGGTATGGACGAGTTTATGCAATTCTGCCGAGAGATAAACGCAGAGCCATATATGGTAGTCAACAGTGGTTTGGGTGATGTCCAACTTGCTACGGAAATGCTGGAATATGCAAATGGTTCAACCGAAACACCTATGGGCAAGTGGCGTGCAAATAATGGGTATCCAGAACCATATAAAGTAGTTTACTGGGGTATTGGAAATGAGATGTATGGTCAGTGGCAATTGGGCTACCTTCCATTGAAAGATTACATAAATAAGCATAATGAATTTGCCGAAGCCATGCGTAAAGTTGACCCTAACATCAAGATTGTGGCTGTTGGCGATAGTTCAAGCCCATGGAGCAAGGGCATGCTCGAAAACTGTGCACAAAACATGGATTTACTAAGCGAGCATTTTTATTGCAGTGAGAAGAAAGATGTTCTGGAACATGTCCGTCAAATAGCAGAACAAATCAAAAGGAAAGTGCAGGAACATAAAAAATATCATGAAACCTTACCTTCTTTGAAAGACAAATTTATCCCTATTGCACTGGACGAATGGAACTATTGGTATGGTGAACCTGTGTATGGGGAAATTGGTTGTGCCTATCGTTTGAAGGATGCGTTAGGTGTTGCCATCGGCTTACATGAATTTTTCCGCAATAGCGATGTTATTACAATGGCAAACTACGCCCAAACGGTAAATGTAATAGGTGCAATTAAAACCACAAAGACAACCGCATTCTTTGATACCACTGGATTGACATTAAAACTGTATCGCCAATGTTTTGGTACTGTGCCTGTATCAGTTGAACTAAAACCTGTTTCAGACGCGTCCAGCCAAACGGCTCAACAGCCTGCTACTGCCGCACCCATTGATGTTTTCTGCTCATGGAAAGATGAAGCCTCTGGGATATTGGTCTTATCCATTGTGAATCCATTAAGTCGTGAACTTGCTGTGCATGTAGATATGATGGACCAAAAGGTATTGACCCCTGAACATGCGTGGATGATTACAGGCAAAGAGCCTATGTCCATCATTCAGCCTGGTAAAGAGCCCGATGTGTGGTTAGCAGAGGCACAGATAAATACATCTGAATTTCCCAAAATAGTTATTCCACCAATTAGTGTATTTATGATAGAACTTAAAGTAAATCAGTAGAAATAAACAATAGGAGATTTGATTATGTTCTTGACTACTTTCATCATTGTGTCATCTATCACTACTGCTTATGAGCCGACCTGGGAATCGTTGGACCAGCGTCCTAATCCGCAGTGGTTTGAAGACGCCAAATTCGGTATTTTTATCCATTGGGGCGTGTATTCTGTCCCATCATGGGCTCCAAAAGATACATATTCAGAATGGTATTGGAATCATTTACAGGATAAAAATGGTGCAACATGGAAATTCCATGTGGAGAAATATGGTGAAAAGTTTAAGTATCAAGATTTTGCACCCATGTTCAAGGCGGAATTGTTTGACCCTGACCAATGGGCAGATACATTCAAGCGTTCTGGTGCTAAATATATCGTGCTGACCTCGAAACATCACGACGGCTTCTGCATGTGGCAAAGCATGCAGAGTTGGAACTGGAATGCAGTGGACATAGGACCGCACCGAGACCTGGCAGGGGATTTAATCAATGCAGTGAAGAAAGTAGGATTAAGGGCAGGTTTTTACTACTCCATATATGAATGGTATAACCCGCTGTATAAAGAAGATGTTAATAAATATGTAGAGCAACACATGCTGCCGCAGATGAAAGATTTGGTTATCCGTTATCAACCCGATATATTCTGGCCTGATGGTGAATGGGACCATCCAAGTTCCGTCTGGCGTAGCACAGAATTTATTGCATGGCTGTTTAACGAATCCCCTGCACCCAAAGATATTGTCATTAATGACCGCTGGGGAAAGGAATGTCGAAATGTGCATGGCGGTTTTGCCACACCAGAATATGGACACATTCCAGAAGGTCCATTAATAGAAAAAGGAAGATTTGAAGAGTGTCAAGGCATGGGCAAATCATTTGGATATAATCGTAATGAAGACGCTGAATGTTACCGTAGCACAACGGAACTACTGCACCTGTTGATTGACAATGTTTCGCGTGGTGGTAATCTGTTGTTGGACATAGGTCCATCTGCTGATGGGCGTATCCCGGAGATAATGCAGGAGCGATTATTAGAAATGGGCAAATGGCTGAATGTGAATGGTGATGCAATCTATGGAACAGATGTCTGGAAAGACGCACCGAAGGTAGATAATTTCCGTTTCACACGCAAAGGGAATGCCATCTATGCGATAGCCTTACAATGGCCACCTGATAAGTGGTCAATCCCCAAACCAGCCGACTATCAGAGCCAGCCAAAGGTTAGTTTATTAGGCAGTTCCGTTGAGGTTCCCGTTGCAGATGGAGGAACAGAATGGGTTATCACAACACCATGCCTCTCCCCAGCAAATATCCCCTGCCAGCATGCCTGGACCTTCAAACTCGAATTTTAAAAACATCCGATAAATTGTTTTTTTGATTTCTTGAGATAATTAGTCACAAAAAGAGATATTCTTTTCTGTGATAAATTATAGGAATTAAACTAAAAAGACGATACAATTATTCTTTTTCAGATGTCATAATTTGTATAATTGCTATAAATAAAAAAATACATAAAGTAATAAAGCGGCAGTAATTATGATATTAGAGAGAATTAGAATATGGAATTTTAGGTGTATAGGTACAAAAGATAATTTGCTATCTATTAAAAATGATAATCCCGGAATTGACCTGCAATTAAATCCAAAAGTAAATGTTTTAATTGGTGCAAATGATTCAGGAAAAACTGCAATTATTGACGCAATTAAATATATATTAGGCACACAAACTTATGATACGATGCGACTAACAGAAGAGGATTTTTACCAGAATAATAATAGGGAGAGAGCTACGGAACTGAGAATAGAATGTATCTTTTCTAATTTTAATAATACAGAGGCGGGACAGTTTTTAGAATGGATATCTATAAAAGAAGGAAATAATTATGAGTTAAGAATATGGTTATCTGCTACACAAAAAGACAACAGAATAATATCCAACATAAGGGCTGGAAATGACGATGAAGGTTCTTTTATTGATGGTGGGGCAAAAGATTTATTGAGAGCAACCTACCTAAAACCTTTGAGAGATGCTGAAAATGAATTGTCTCCGGGTTATCGTTCAAGATTGGCACAAATTCTAAGTAGTCATCCAGTTTTTATTAAAGAAAAAGATTTGGATGGAAAAGAGAAAGAACATCCTCTTGAAAAATATTTTAAAATTGCAAATAAAAAGGTAGAAGATTATTTTGAAAAAAGAGAATTAGAAGAAGATAAGGATATAGGGATTGAGAAAGGTGAAAGGGGAGGCGAAGAAATAAAAGAAAGAATTGAAGAACAAACAAAATCATTTTTAGAACAGGGTGATAGTCGCAAACCATCTATAAAAATGACTAATACAGAGTTAAGTGCAATATTGAGAAAGTTAGAATTAGCATTAGAAAACAATAAATCCGGGCTTGGGACTCTTAATCAGTTATATATGGCAACTGAATTAATTTTTTTGAAAAGAGAAGATTATAATGGATTGCGATTAGCATTAATTGAAGAATTGGAGGCTCATTTACATCCTCAGGCTCAATTGAGAGTATTAAAATCTTTGTTAAACGAAGAAAATAGCGATATTCAATATATTCTTACCACACATAGCACCTCTATAGGTGCCAGTATTCCTCTGGAATATATAAAATTATGTAATAATGGTCAAGTCTATTCTCTGGATAAAAATAGCACAGAACTTGAAGAAGAAGGTTATCAGTTTTTAGAAAGATTTTTAGACGATACTAAAGCCAATTTATTCTTTGCAAAAGGTGTTATTATTGTCGAAGGTTACTCAGAAAATATAATTATTCCTGCTATTGCTGAACTTATTGGAAAGCCTTTGTATAAATATGGTATTTCAATAGTAAATGTTGGCAGTAAGGCGTTATTACGGTATGCAAAGATATTTATGAGAAAAGATAAAAACGCTTTACCTATTAAGGTGGCAGTTGTCACAGATTTAGATATAAAAGTTGATGAAAGTGGTAATATTACTGAAAGCGAAGAGAATATTGAGAAAAAGCGTAAAGAAATAGAAGATAAATATAATTCTAATGACGGTATGATAAAAGCATTTTGTTCTCCATTATATACTCTTGAATATGATATTGCCTGTGGGAATTTAATTTGTTCTATGCACAGAGCAATCCAGATTGCTGAAGAAATCAAATCAACAGGGACCTGGATAACAAATGACAGGGTTAATGAAATATTATATACTTGGGATAAAGTGTTAGAAGAAGATAATGAGAGAAAACGAGCCTATGATGTTTATAAACCATTATTACAAAGCGGAGTATCAAAAACTATTACTGCTCAATGGTTTGTAAAATTATTATTGGAAAATAAAGAAAATACAATGAATTGTATAAATCAAGACAAAGAAGATAGAAAGGGAATAAAATATATAATAGACGCAATAGAACATGTTACAAATGAAGAACATCCAGATAAGTGATAGAGATATTGAAAGAGTTGAAAATTTATTTTTCTCCAATGGTGGGACTTTTAAAGATGATAACAATGAAAGATATAATTTTATAAAATGTATAGACAAGTCCATTCATCTACAAGCCTGTCCTGGTAGTGGTAAAACTACTACACTACTTGCCAAAATTTATTTGCTCTCTGAAAAAATGCCTTTTGAGAATAATCGGGGGATTTGCTGTTTAACTCATACTAATGTGGCAATAGATATTATCAAAAAAAGATTGGGAGATAAAGCAGACCATCTTTTTAGGTATCCAAATTTTTTCGGTACCATCCAGTCCTTTGTGGATAGATACTTAGCCATACCAGCATATATTAAAATGTTTGGCTATAGACCATTGTATATAGATACTATTCTTCAAAAAGAAAGGATGGAAAATACTCCTTGCTTGAAGGGAGTTAAACAAGAGGTTTTCAAGAAATTACTATATTATAATCATAGAAAAAATATATTTGGTTATTATATTTGTAAAGAGGGGAATGAAATTTTAAATTATCAAAAAGGTGAACCGATAGATTTTAAAAAGCCAGGAAAAAATAAAGATTGGAATAATACGGAAAAGGAAGAAATTAAAAAGGCTGCTTGTGAGTTAAAACTTAAAGTTCTTAGAGATGATAAAGTATTATCATTTTATGATACATACGACTTTGCATCACGCTATTTAGAAAAATGTCCAGATTTAAAGAATCTTTTTTCATCTCGATTTAAGTATGTTTTTATAGATGAGGCACAGGATACTTCTAAAGTTCAAATTGATATTATAAATGCTTTATTTGACGAGAGAGTGGTTGTTCAATGGATTGGCGATGTAAACCAGACAATATTTAATTATGATTTTAACAATATATCTGGCTGGAACCCCGAAAAAAATGAAAGATATAAGGTTTACGAAATTACAGATTCTAAAAGAATTTCTCAGCCTATAGCCGATTTAATTAAAACGGTTGCAGATAAGCCTTACGAAGAATTAAAAGGGACAGAGATAAAGATAAAACCTACCATAATTCTTTACAACAAAGATAATATAAAAAGTGTTTTAGAAAAATTTGTGGAGATTATTAAGGAACATGATTTGATAAAAATCTCTGAAACAACTGGTAATCCAATAAAGGCTGTTGGTTGGAGAGCAAAAGAGGAAAAAAAAGCAAAAAAGAAGAAAAAAGAAAAGGCATTATCTATTAGAGATTACTTTCCCGGATATAACAAAGTAGCATCAATAAAGAGAAAGCAGTATTTTGAAAATCTTTATACAATGTTATATATGGCTTCTCGGATGACCCCAAAGGAATTTAAAAACAATTTATTAAACTGTATTTTAGAAGTCTTATATTTAAATCAGATTAAAGATGAAGATATTGATAAATATTTTTCAAAATCGTCTTTTACTAAATTTATAAAAAGTAAAGATGAAAAACTTCTAATAGGATTAAACTCCAAAATTGCTGAATGGTATTTGTCACTAAAAAACGAAGACATAAATAGTGTGTTGAATGATATAAAACAATATTTGGAATGTTTATTTAATAAATTGTCAATTTCTATTAACATTGACTCTAAAGAATATTTAACTAATAATAAGTTACCTGAAGAGTCAAACGAACAGACAAACAATAAAAATATATACATATCAAATAACAACCCCGATATTAATATAGAGGTTGGGACAGTTCATTCTCCGCTTACTAATATAAATATTCAACAAAATCCCGATATTAATATAGAGGTTGGGACAGTTCATTCTGTTAAAGGTGAAACTCATACGGCTACATTATATCTGGAAACAGAATATCGTGGTAAAACTTGCAGCGAATATTTAGTAAATTATATTTTAGGTAGACAAAATAAAAATAATAAAACACAACAACAGGCATTAAAAATTGCCCATGTGGCTTTTTCCAGACCAACCCATTTATTGTGCATTGCCTTTGAAAATAAGGGGAACATTAAAGAAAAATTAAACAGTACAAATAAATTTGATTTGGTAATTATATAATTAAATCACCTAAAACATTTAGATGATAATCACAAAAGGTATTAGGAAGGTTCAAAGAAAAGAAGTGATAGGTAGTATTATCTGGACAGCAGTTAGAGAGGGAATTAATTTGTAATAGCATTTTTCATTATATATTAAAGGAAAAGATAGAGAGAACTAAACATATTTACACTTTTGGAGGTAAAGGTTATGTTGTGGACAACTATTATGGTAATGTCGAGTATGCTGGCGGGCTATGAGCCGACCTGGGAATCAATTGACCAGCGTCCTAATCCGCAGTGGTTTGAAGACGCCAAATTTGGTATCTTTGTTCATTGGGGCGTGTATTCTGTTCCATCATGGGGACCTAAAGACCAATATGCTGAATGGTATTGGTATTTCATGGAGGATAAGAACAGTCCTACATGGCAATTTCACAAAGAGAAATATGGTGAAAAGTTTAAGTATCAAGATTTTGCACCCATGTTTAAGGCAGAATTATTTGACCCCGACCAATGGGCAGATATATTCAAGCGTTCTGGTGCGAAATATGTTGTTTTAACTTCCAAACATGTGGAAGGTTTTTGCCTCTGGTCTGCACCTCATAGTTGGAATTGGAATTCTGTGGATATAGGACCACATCGAGACCTGGCAGGAGATTTAATCAATGCAGTGAAGAAAACAGGCTTAAAAGCAGGTTTTTATTATTGTATGTATGAATGGTTCAATCCATTGTATAACTCTGATGTAAATAAATATGTTGATGAATATATGCTGCCACAGATGAAAGATTTAGTCATTCGCTTTCAACCCGATGTTTTCTGGCCTGATGGTGAATGGGACCATCCAAGTTCCGTCTGGCGTAGCACAGAATTTATTGCATGGCTGTTTAACGAATCCCCTGCACCCAAAGATATTGTCATTAATGACCGCTGGGGAAAGGAATGTCGAAATGTGCATGGCGGTTTTGCCACACCAGAATATGGACACATTCCAGAAGGTCCATTAATAGAAAAAGGAAGATTTGAAGAGTGTCAAGGCATGGGCAAATCATTTGGATATAATCGTAATGAAGACGCTGAATGTTACCGTAGCACAACGGAACTACTGCACCTGTTGATTGACAATGTTTCGCGTGGTGGTAATCTGTTGTTGGACATAGGTCCATCTGCTGATGGGCGTATCCCGGAGATAATGCAGGAGCGATTATTAGAAATGGGCAAATGGCTGAATGTGAATGGTGATGCAATCTATGGAACAGATGTCTGGAAAGACGCACCGAAGGTAGATAATTTCCGTTTCACACGCAAAGGGAATGCCATCTATGCGATAGCCTTACAATGGCCACCTGATAAGTGGTCAATCCCCAAACCAGCCGACTATCAGAGCCAGCCAAAGGTTAGTTTATTAGGCAGTTCCGTTGAGGTTCCCGTTGCAGATGGAGGAACAGAATGGGTTATCACAACACCATGCCTCTCCCCAGCAAATATCCCCTGCCAGCATGCCTGGACCTTCAAACTCGAATTTTAAAAACATCCGATAAATTGTTTTTTTGATTTCTTGAGATAATTAGTCACAAAAAGAAATATTCTTTTAATTGTATTGTAATTTGTATGATTTGCATAATAATATTACAATAAAATAGATAAAATTATAAAAACTTATGTAGGAGGTAAGTGTATGGATAAAAATGAGGTTAATATTGCGTTTGAGATACTACTCGAAGAAATAGAAGAGGTTTTTAATATCTTAACTAAAGAGGGTGAGAAGGCTTTTAAGGAAAAGGACTTTGAAAAGGCAACAGAATTAAGCAGAAATGGTGAAAATTTGAAAAATTTTAGACAAAAGGTGAAAACTCTTCAGGAAGAATGGCAGAATATTTTTGCTAACAAAATGGTTAGGGATGCTCAGA
The DNA here is from genome assembly GCA_964549105.1 of uncultured Nitrospirales bacterium. Classification (GTDB taxonomy): domain Bacteria; phylum Hydrogenedentota; class Hydrogenedentia; order Hydrogenedentales; family Hydrogenedentaceae; genus Hydrogenedens. The sequence goes on along the minus strand of CAZJTZ010000033.1, from coordinate 20,639 downwards.
GAATAAAAGTTCGGAGAAAACTAAAAAAAGGACTGAAGACGCCAGAAGACAAGTACTATATTCCTATATTAGAATCATTAGTTGAACTTGGAGGTAAAGGAGAATTATCAGAAGTATTTGAAAAGGTATATAAGAGAGTAAAAAATATATTAAATGAATATGATATGCAGACACTACCTTCTGACCCAAAAAAGAAACGATGGGAAAATACAGTTCAATGGGCAAGATATACAATGGTAACTAAAGGTCTTTTATCAGATAAATCATCCTGGGGTGTATGGGAAATAACAAAAGCAGGGAAGGATTTTCTAAATAGCCAACAACAATGGTCAACCAAAGTATAATCAAATAAAATTGTAATTATTTTACATAATATTTAAATATAATGATATAACATGCGTCCGCTAAAAGCATTGGAGGAATTTTAAGATATTGTGACAGATGATGCAATCATTTGTTTTGTATAGGTAGATGAAGTTGCATAGCAATACACCCCTACAAAAATACCCTACATAGCGAATCTCTTTTTTTCGGTTTTGGAATTTCCATATTGGAGAAGATATTAGAAAGGGTGCGAATAGTTAGACTCTCCCCCTTTGCGGAAGGGGGAGTCGTTATAGGGGGTGTAACACAGATATTCAATTTTACTTCCTACTGTGAGTAAGTCGTAATAGTGGGTATTCAATTCACTTTGTTAAAAGAAAAACCCCTCCGTCGCTAACGCGACACCTCCCCTTCGCAAGGTGAGGAGTTTTTTGGTTTTTCTTTTATGTTGAGTTGAACTGTATTTAAGAATGTTTTTTAAATAAAACCATGTCGAAGGTTGTAGAGTATCGCATATAAAGATGTTGTTATACCTTTTGAAACCTGACCAGAGTGGAATCCCATGAATAAATTAAAAGACTTTTCAACATTTTGCCCGCAAAAAACCTACTCGATATATGAAGTAACTATTCAAAGGCGGAGCGTTATATACCCTTTTGGCGAAGGAATAGGAACACTTATTTAAGAATGTAAATAGTGTAGAGACACCCCTTTTTATGTCTTCTACTCCTACAACAATATGAAGATATCAACACAAAGAAGGTATTTTTCAGATGTCTCAATACTTAATTTATGGGAAGTCAGGGTTTAAGATTTCTCGCTCCGCTCGGAATGACAGAGGGGGAGTAAAATGACAGAATTAGGGTTTTAGTGTTGTAGTAAAAATAAGGAAAAAAGTATAATTTCTCTTTATTTCTTAGTTTTTACAAATTAATTTTTCAGAAGTTTTAGATAGAATTAACAGTGCTTTGTCTATGTGTAGTGTCTTAATTTTTAAAAGGGGTGTGTATTTTATTACGATATGGGTATCAAATTTTGGGGAATTGTTAGGTTATGATAGATAATGGTAAGAATAGAGCAAAACGGAATAGAACTGTATCTTTGACAAAGAGTGAATTTGACCGTTACAGAAAACGGTTGATTCAGTTAAATAGAAAGGTGTCTGTGGAGGAAATTGCAAATAGAACCATACATCAGGATTTGTTCGGAACAGTCAGGTATTTGCCAGAAAAGTTTGTAGATTTATTGTTTGTTGACCCACCTTATAATCTGGATAAGGCGTTTAACTCAAACAATTTTAAGGAAATGTCTTCAGAGAAGTATGAGGTGTGGCTTGACTCGTGGTTGGCTCCGTTGCTAAAAATATTGAAACCTACTGCGTCGGTTTATATTTGTGGTGATTGGAAGTCTTCGAGTGCCATTTTCCGAGTGATGTCAAAGCATTTAAGGGTGCGGAATAGGATTACATGGGAGAGGGAGAAGGGACGGGGTGCAATAACGAATTGGAAGAATTGTTCAGAAGATATATGGTTCGGGACAGTGTCGAATCAGTTTTATTTTAATAGTAAAGCGGTAATGTTGAAGCGTCGGGTTATAGCCCCGTATCGAGATGGTACGGGAAAGCCCAAGGACTGGATAGTTGAGGAGAACGGAAACTATCGTTTGACCTATCCGTCAAACCTCTGGACGGATATTACTGTGCCGTTCTGGTCTATGCCAGAGAATACTGACCATCCCACGCAAAAGCCAGAAAAGTTGTTGGCAAAGATAATCCTTGCAAGTTCTGAAGAGGGAGATTTTGTGTTTGACCCATTTTTGGGTTCAGGAACAACTTCGGTAGTTGCAAAAAAATTGGGTAGACATTATTGTGGAATAGAAGTGGATAAAACTTATTGTTGTCTTGCGGAGAAACGATTGGAATTGGCAGAAAAGGATAAAAACATTCAAGGATATGCGGATGGGGTATTCTGGGAACGGAATACACTAAAAGACCAGAAGAAAATAAGATAAATTTCTTTTGAATGTTTCTAAAAGGAGTAGTGATTTTAGTCTGTTTGGATTATTTTTCAACGAATGTCAAATTTATTCCACGATTTTGTAGTCGGTTTAAGAAATCATTGACATTGTCTATGGCAGATTCAGCAGCATGGACGCCGGGCTTGTGTAGTTCTCCCCGGGCAATCATGAGAGCCCCTTCTACGGCAGGAATGCTTGTTATATCGGCAATGTGTCCTGCACCCATGTAATAATGATGTGCAGGTTTACCAGATTTTTCACCATATACATCAATTCGAAAAACTGATTGATTGACTCCACCTTTAGAAAAGATGCCCGCGTTCAAGAAAGGTAGTAGGAGTGAGGTTAAAATTTCCCGTTTTCTGGAAGTATTTGTCAATCTGAGCCGACCCAAAAAAGTGGCTAAACGGGCTATGTAGGATGGATGTATCCCTCCGTGTAAGGAAACATATTTTAGATTAGGCAGATTTCGAGGCACAGAAACAGATTCCGCGTGTCCTGTGATATATACAGGTAATTTGCCAATAGGTTCTGGAAATTCAACGATTTTCCGTTCAGTTCCTGTTTTGATGCGGACCTCTTTACCATCTCGCCATTGCAAAGTATATCCGCTGAAGATATGTAGCACATGCTTCACATTGGCAGGTCCAATGTCTTCATCCGAGCCACCAGCCCAGTTAATCTCAATACGCTCAGGTTTATCCATAGAGAGGTAACCCTTCTTCGCAAGTAAATTCGTAATACCCGGCGAATTTCCCAATCCAGCGACAACTGTGATACCTGCCGTTTTTGCATTTTCATATAGCGAAACTGCTTGAAGATAAGCGTCGTAGTCATCACAGATACTTACATAATTGACCTTAGCCTCAATACATGCAGCAATGATGTCCTTTTCAAACATGTAGAAGGGACCAATAAAACCAAGGGCAACATCGTGCTCTTTGACCGTTTCGATGAGCGAGGATTTATCTTTAGCATTGACGAACTCTGCAGAGAACTTGCTCCCAAACTCCTCTGAAATCTTCTTTGCCTTTTGTAGGTTAATATCAGCCACTGTAACCATAGAAACCTCTTCTTCAATGGAGAGTAATTGGAGTGCAACTCTTGCCATGTCTCCACATCCACCCAGAACACATATTTTCATATTTAAGTTCCTAATTTTTGAAAGGTGTAGACTAAAAATTTAAAACATTATAAATGATAACTATTGATTGTATGTAGAGATTTTTAAATATTTTTTATATTTGAAAAAATTATTTAAAGATTATTTCTGGTGTTTCCGAATAAATATAGTTTTTTTGTAAAAAAAGACAAATTATTTTTGCAAAGAAATTATTAGCATGTTATTCTGTATATTTATCATAATTTATGGTAATAAGGTATCTTAATTACTTCAACTGAAAAGTTTTAGAAGGCAAATTTAAAATGGTTAATTTTTTTCAATGGATAACGCGTTTGATGCCAGTATGGGTTGTATTGGCGGGAGTGGTCGGGTATTTGTGTCCACCGGTACTGACTATTTTTGAGCCGATTAAAGACTGGCTGTTTGCATTCACAATGTTAGGTATAGGAATTGTTTTGAAGTCAGAAGATTTTTTGCCAATCTTGAAAGCACCACATTGGGTTGTGATGGGGACTATGGCACAATTTGTTATCATGCCTTTATTGGGGTTTTTGATAGCAAAGGGATTACAATTGCCACCGGACCTGGCAATAGGTGTAATTATGGTTGGGGCTGTACCGGGTGCTATGGCGTCAAATGTAATCTCATATATTGCAGAGGCAGATGTAGCATATTCCGTTGCTCTGACCACAATATCTACTTTACTTTCTCCTATACTCACTCCGTTGTGCACTTATATTCTGGGTAGTGTTTATGTCTCTGTGCCTTTTTTCCCTATGTTGTGGAGTATTATTAAAATGGTTATTTTGCCATTGCTGATTGGATTTGCGTTGAGGTATTTATTGAAGAAGCGGGTTGATGTCGTTGTAGATATTTTCCCTGCTCTTTCTGCTTTATGTATTGCATTTATATGTGGGCTTGTTGTTGCGTTGAATGCAGGTTCATTAAAACAGGTATCGCTTATTATTTTTGTTGCAGTATTTCTACATAATTTTTTTGGACTGATTTTAGGTTATGCTGCTGGGATTTTGTTCCGTTTTGATGTAAAGCGTCGGAGAACATTAGCGTTTGAAGTAGGCATGCAGAACGCAGGGTTAGGTGCAGTGCTATCATTAAAACATTTTTCAGCACAGAGTGCATTGCCCAACGCTTTGTTTGCAACATGGTGTATCATTACAGCCTCGTTGCTTGCAGGGTATTGGAAATGGCGAAAGAATAATATTAATTCTGAACCTGATTCGGCAGGTATGGAGGAAAAGGTATGAAAAGGGTTTATCGTTTAACATGTTTGTTATGCCTTTTTGTGATGTCTGGCATGTATGGGGAAGGTATTGTATATCCTTCCTGCTATGACCTGGTCTGGGACACACCGGGCAAGAATTCATCAGACTCAATGCCTATAGGTAACGGTGATATAGGTGCAAATGTCTGGGTAGAAGAGAATGGAGATTTACTCATTCTTATCAGTAAGACAGATTCGTGGGATGAAAATGGACAATTGTTAAAGATAGGCAGGGCTCGCGTTCAGTTTACCCCTTCATTGGTTCAGACAGGTGAGAAATTTTGCCAAAGGTTACATTTGGAAGATGGGATTATCCAGATTGCCAGTGGCGAAAAGATAGAGGTTAATTTGCGTGTTGATGTGAACTATCCTGTGATTGTGGTTGATATGCAATCAAAAGATGAGGTTGCCGTAAAAGCGTCGTTAGAGATATGGAGAACACAAGAGAGGAACTATACGGAAGATGAGGTGGTGCAAAGTAGTCTCATTCAGAAGCCAGAGGAAGGGATTATCTATCCAGATGTCGTTCTCGAATCCACACCTTTTGATGGGCTTATGTGGTATCACTACAATCAGCACTCCATCTTTCCATATAGTATGGATTTGCAAGGGCTGGGAGATTATAAGAGTAAGTTTGCTGACCCATTAACGAATCGAATTTTTGGAGGAACAATCTGGGGTGATGGGTTCAAAAAAGTTGATAAGTTTACTCTGGAGAGCACAGGGAAAATTAAGGGAGGCAAATTATATATTCTGGCTAAAACATTGTCTCCATCAACGCCAGAAGACTGGATTAAAAAGGTAACAATTGATTATGAAAAGATAAAAAGCGTAGAACAAGAAAATATGTCGGCACAACATAAGTCGTGGTGGAACGATTTCTGGCAGAGGAGTTGGGTACAAGTCCATGAAGATAAGGATGGGGAATGGGTAAGCAATATGTATGCTTTGCAGAGATGGGTTACTGCATGCGGTAGTCGAGGTGCGTATCCTGTGAAATTTAATGGTTCCATTTTTACAGTGGAGTGGCGTGAAGGTGACCAACTGCGTTCAGACCCTGATTATCGGCGCTGGGGTGGAGGTTATTGGTGGCAGAATACAAGATTGCCATATTGGCCATTGTTGTCATCAGGCGATTTCGATTTGATGAAACCGCTGTGGGACTTTTATACAGGTGTGGTTGAAATTAGTAAAGTGCGGAATAAGGTCTGGTGGGGGTGTGAAGGGATTTATATGCCTGAAACAATATATTTCTGGGGTCTACACAGAAATAGGGATTATGGCTTTGATAGGGAAGGATTGAAGGTCGGGGAGGTTACAAATACATATATCCGCTGGATTTGGTCAAGTGGATTAGAACTGACAATGATGATGTTAGATTATTATGAGTTTACAGGAGATAACAACTTTTTAGAAAAAATACTGTTGCCGTATGTCCGTGAAACAATTCGATATTTTGAGACACGATTCGCGAGAGATGAAAAAGGAATGTTAGTAATACACCCTACACAAGCAATAGAGACTTATCAAAAAGATGTTACAGATGATACACCAACTGTATCGGGACTTCATGCAGTTTTGGGACGGTTAATAGCATTAAAGTCAGATGTAGTGCCAGAAGAAGAACGGAAAAATTGGAAAGGTTTATTGAATTCAATTGTGCCTGTGCCTATAAAGGAAGAACACGGTGTCAAGTTGATTCAGCCTGCACGATTATTTAATCCAGAACGGGGAAATGTTGAAGACCCAGAACTTTATACAATTTTCCCATATCGCTTATTTATGCTTAACAAACCAGATATAGATGTGGCAATTAATACATATAAGGAACGGAAATCTAATGAGTTTTACGGCTGGCAGCAAGACGCAATACAGGCAGCCTTTTTAGGTTTAACAGATGAAGCAAAAAGAATGTTAATCAGTAACTCTAAACGAAAACATGATGGTTCACGCTTTCCTGCGTTTTGGGGTCCGAATTATGAGTGGATTCCAGACCAATGTCATGGAGGAAACTTGATGAGCACTCTTCAATTTATGCTTTTACAATGGGATAATGAGAAGATTTATCTATTTCCTGCATGGGACAAATCCTGGGATGTAGATTTTAAGTTACATGCACCACAAAACACAGTAGTTCATTGCATTTTAGAGAAGGGCGAGGTAAAATTGCTTGAAATCACTCCCAATGAACGGAAAAATGATGTGATAATCTGCTTGCAATAGGGGAAACTTTTTACCCTTAATGAAGTCAAAATAGCAGGTAATAAGATTTACTGCTAAATTGTTAATAAGGGTAAAAAGAATTATGAGAATTAAAATAATCATTTTTTGTGGTATTTTTCTATTCTCAATAGGTATGTTTGCGGAAGACATAAATTTGCCTCGTATGAATCAAATACAGGTAATAGGGACACATAATAGTTATCATAAGAGACCCGAATATATTACATGGGCGATGAATTATGTGAAGGAGGTCTCAGATTGGGATTATGGACATTTGCCGTTAGATGTGCAATTGGAAAATGGTGTGCGTAGTTTAGAGATAGATATCCATAATACTGCAAATGGCTGGGAAGTGATGCATGTGCCTCATTTTGATAAAGAATCCACTTGCTCTAACCTTCGAGAATGTTTGGGTGCAGTTCTTGAGTGGTCAGATAGAAACCCTAAACATGTGCCTATAATAATTATGATTGAATGGAAATCAGAAGGTCCTGTTATAGATAAAAGCATTACATATCCTCAAAAACAGGATATAGAACGGTTAGATGAGGACATCCTTTCTGTCTGGCAAAGGGATAGGATTATAACACCGGATTTGGTGCGTGGAAATTGTAAGACGCTGGAAGAAGCAGTGTTGACTAAGGGCTGGCCTATATTAGATGAAGTGAGAGGGAAAGTGTTATTTATTTTCCATAATAAAAGAGAGTTAAGACAAATGTATTTAGAAGGCCATCCCAATTTAGAAGATAGAGCAATGTTTGTAAATTCAGTACCCGGGGAACCTTTTGCTGCAACAGTAATAGTAGATAATCCATATAGAGAAGAAATACCCGAATGGGTGTTAAAGGGATATATTGTCAGAGTTTTGGGAGGAAACCCTAAACATCAAAAGATTGATGGGGTAAAAGAAAAAGACGATAAAGCCTTTTCCTGCGGTGCACAGATTATATCTACGGACAATCCACCGGGAGAGATGCGTATAGAAACAGGCTATTTTGCAGCCTTTCCTGATGGTTCAACTGTGCGATGGAATCCTCTTAACAGTCCTATAAATACATCTGAACCTCCTGAACCTTATCCTCAAACAAACCAAGCAATGATAAAGACAAAATAGAGTAAGATATAAAATTCATATATCCTTTTGACTAAAATTATTATGAGATTTCCATTTTATACCTTTTTGATTTTTTAATCTGTTCCTAAAGTGCAGATTTTTTCATAACCTCAAATGAAATTTTTCATATATATAATTACATAAATTTTTGATTTAAGAATAGACAAGGGTATAAAGTATTAACATAGAACTTTAAACAGAGTAAAGGAAAAGGGTATGGAAAAAGAGCATCAAGAAGAAAACAAAAATCCAGGTTTTTCACGAAGGTCATTTCTGTCGCTTTCAGGTGCAGCATCATTGATGTTTGCTGTAAAAGGTTATGCACAAAATGAGCCTGTTTCATCGTTACTACGGAACAGCCCTGCACCCGCAGAATTCTTTTCGACTCCACCAATTGAAACAGTTCGAATTGGCTATGTTGGAGTTGGTGGTATGGGAACGAATCATGTCAAAAACTTATTACAAATTGAGGGTGTGCAGATAAAAGCGATATGTGATATTGTTCCCGAAAAGGTTGAGCGAGCAAAGAAAATGGTAGTAGAGGCAGGACAACCTGAACCTAAGGGTTATACAAATGGTGAATGGGATTTTAAGCGGATGTGTCAGGAAGAAGATTTAGATCTGGTCTATACGGCAACCCCCTGGGAGTGGCATAGGCGTGGGTGTGTCGCAGCGAGGGAAGACGGAAAGCACGCGGCGGCTGAAGTGCCCGCAGCAGTTACATTAGAAGAGTGCTGGCAGTTAGTAGAAACATCAGAAAAACTTAAAAAGCATTGCCTCATGATGGAAAATTGCTGTTATAACCGCAATGAATTGATGATGTTACACATGATTCGTAAAGGACTGTTAGGCGAGGTGATACATGGAGAATGTGGATATTTACATGATTTGAGGAGTTTAAAGTTTAGTAATAGTGGAGAAGGTCTATGGCGTAGAGCACATGCAATAAAACGGAATGGGAATTTATATCCAACTCATGGTTTAGGCCCTGTGGCACAATATATGAACATAAATCGTGGAGACCAATTTGAGTATCTGGTGTCTGTAAGTAGCAAATCAAGAGGACTACAAGAATATCAAAAGACAATGCCCGAAAATGACCCCAGGAGAAAGGAACAATTCGCTCTGGGTGATGTTAATGTAAGTATCATCAAGACATATAACGGTTGCACAATTTATTTAGTGCATGATACCAATTTGCCTCGACCTTATAGCAGAATCAACACCATTCAGGGGACAAAAGGTATAATCATGGACTATCCACCGCGTATTTTTGTAGAAGGTTTGTCAAAGGAAGAGGAGGGATTTGAGCCGTTAGAGAAGTATGCAGAGCAATGGGAACATCCTTTATGGAAAAAATTACAAGAATCAGCAAAAGGTGCAGGACACGGAGGTATGGATTTTATAGAAGATTATCGGCTGATTGAATGCCTGCGTAATGGTCTACCCACAGACCAGAATGTCTATGACGCAGCGGCCTGGAGTGCTGTATCAGAATTAACAGAACGCTCCGTAGCACAAAGAGGAGCACCTCAGGACTTCCCGGACTTTACGCGTGGCAGATGGAAGGAATATCCACCCTTAGGTATTATTTATGGATAATTAAATAAAACTGAGATTTTTCTAAGTAAACTCTTTTTAAATATACTTCGTTTTAGTTATTGATTTTTGAAAAATGGGTTAATAATTCTAAAAAACGAAGTATTAAAAAAGGAGAATAATTATGTTTTGTAGAAGAAAAGTCACAATTTTTTTTGTTGCTGCACTGGTATTTGTAGGTTTTTTGTTGGGTTATTATAGAGGTAGTAATTCTTCAAAGAATGAAACTCTATTCAGTCTTCCCCGAGTGTCTGCTCAAACGAATACAACACCCGGGATAGAAGCAGCGAGAGGTTTAGGAGAGGTCTTTTCACAAATCGCAGATAGGACATCTAACGGTGTTGTTTCCATCTCTACGGAAAAAGAAGTCACTCCTACTTCTCCCTTTGGTTCACCTTTCGACTCTCCCTTTGATTTTTTCTTCCGTTTCTTCGATGATGAAAATATGCAGGGACGGCAGCCGAGAAGAAGGGAACCTCAAAAACCTGATACACAGAAAAAGAGGATAGTTCCTTTTGGAGCAGGTTCTGGGTTCATTATTTCTGAAGATGGGTATATCGTTACCAATAATCATGTAGTTGAGAAAGCAGATAAGATTCGGGTTAAGTTAAACGATAAGAGAGAATTTCTTGCAAAGGTTATAGGCACAGACCCAGAAACAGATGTGGCATTGATTAAAATAGAGGCTACAGGTTTACAGAAATTGACTCTTGGAAATTCGGACAATATCAAAGTAGGCGAATGGGTAGTTGCTATTGGAAATCCATTTGGATTAGAACACACTGTTACGGCTGGAATTGTTAGTGCTAAAGGAAGAGGTAACCTTAATATTGTAGACTATGCAGATTTTATTCAAACGGATGCGGCTATTAATCCTGGAAATTCCGGTGGTCCCCTACTCAATCTGAATGGTGAAGTTATTGGTATGAATACCGCAATCTTTTCAACTAATGCTATGTCTCCTGGCTTTATGGGTATTGGATTTGCTATTCCAGTAAATATGGTTCAATATGTTGTAAACCAACTCAGGACGGGTAATGGTGTTGAGCGTGGATTCTTAGGTGTAGGGATACAGAATCTTGTGCCTGAACTTAGTGAATGGCTCAATATAAAAGAGAATCAGGGTGCCGTTGTAACTGAGGTTCAAAAAGATTCACCAGCAGAAAAAGCAGGAATTAAGAAAGATGATGTGATTGTGGAATTTAATGGAAATCCTATTGCAGATGCACCCTCGTTAAGAAACAAAGTTGCGGCAACAAAGCCAGGAACAAAAGCCAAAGTGGGTATCATTAGAAACGGAGAAAGAATAGATCTTGAAGTGGAGGTTGCTAAAAAACCTACCGAAGGCTCAGTCTCTGTGACAACCGAAGAAGGAAAACGCTTAGAATTAGGGATGTCCGTGCAGAACTTAACTCCTGACCTTGCAAAACAATTTGGATATGAAGGCGAAGAAGGGGTACTTGTTACAAGTGTAGAACCGGGTTCTCCTGCTCAACTGAAAGGGATACAAGAAGGAGCATTAATAAAAGAAGTTAACCGTATCCCCGTGAAAAATATAAGAGACTTTGAAGAAGCCTTAAAGAACAATAAGGGTAAAGGCAATGTCCTTCTCAAGGTTAAAAACGAAAAGGGCTCTGAATTTTATGTCATTATTCCCGTAGATTAAGGGATTTTCACTGAATAACCATTGTTAAGTCATCAAGCAAGACAGAGGAGAGTCGGATGGTCGGCTCTCCTTCTTATTTTAAATCACTATACTTTCTTAATCATTAAATTTTGTAACACATCAGATTAATTGATTGTATATGTTTTTATTATTATCATGGTTTAATAATAGAGAATGAAAATTAAAATGGATTTCTCTATATCAATTGTCCTATCATTAAATCATGTTCGTAACTGTGTGTTCGTTGTGAAGTAAAAGAACCGATTAAAGAAAGGGTGCTAAAATGAAAAAGGTAATAGTTTATTCATTGTTTGTGGTCGCGATACTTGCTCTTTCAGGCTGTAATCCAGATTCCAGATTGAACGGGATATGGGAAGGGACTTTATGGGAAAATGGTGGAGAAGTTGAAAACTCCGCTATAACATTTGATTTTAATAATGGAATAGTAAAAGTATCTCGCACAGTAGGTCCATTGTCCTTTATTTATCAAGGGACATATACTACTGACACCTTTAAATTTCCTTCTCAAATTTTGTTTAACATTAATATAATAAATGATAATGTTATATATGTTAGAAAAGGCATATACCGTTTTTCATTCCCAATTTTTGGGAATACTCTTTATCTTTCAGTTGCAGAATCAGAGGAAGGTAATTATCCAGATAAGGAAAGATTAGGCACCAATATAGGCCCTGTGTATGTATTAGAGAAGAGATAAGAATAACTGTTTAAAATTGGTGATTGTAGGTGAACTGTAAGAGGGGGAGATAGTGTCATTTATTTTTTCTGGATTTTGTGTTCAATAAAACAGCAGCCAGGACAGGGTGCAAATAGATGTTTTTTACAAGATTGTCGAAACTGACGCATAGTCGGATTGTTCCAGAGTTGTTTGAGTGTTGAATCTTTGACATTTCCAACTTTGCGTATCCAGCAAGGATAAACATCACCTGTTCGGCCCATAAAAAGTGTGTTCCATGCGTTTCGGCACTCGAAATTGGATAAATCAATTCCTGCGGTGTAATAGTCAACAACAGATGACAAAGGCATTCGCGGAAGCCGCAGTTGGATACCCAATTTTGCAGATTCTTCTATGGTTTTTGTGAGAGATTGGGCAAGTGCATCTTTATCAATTTTTGGATAGTTAATTTGCTCAGGTTTATACACAGAAGGGTCTACTTCGCCAAGTCCGGGAAGTTCCAGTGCTCGAATCTCAGTTACTAAATTTAATACATCTGCTCCTAATTCTTTAACTAACGCAGGCATTTGAGATAGGATATCTACATTATCCTGTTGTATAACTGTGGTAATATGTATTAACGGGCATTTTTTATTTGCTTTCTCCCGATATTCCTGGATTAGTTTTATACCTTTAGTAGTTCTTTCAAATGCTCCTTTCATTTTGCGTATTTCATCATGTTTTTCGCCGGGTGCTTCAATTGAAGTTCCTATAACATTGAATCCTTTGCCTCCTAATCTTTTTGGAGCCAATTTTACTAATTCTTCTGCAACCTCTTCTGTAATCATGGTTCCGTTAGAGATAAGATGTGTCCGTGCATGTTGGCTTGCATATCCAAACAATTCCATGAAATCTTTGCGAATAAGAGGTTCTCCTCCAGTAAAGGTGATTAAACTCCATGAAGGTATTTGTGAAATAACATTTTTCCACTCTTCTGTGGATAATTCACCTTCCATTTGTTCTTTTACGGGTACATTTTCTAACCAATCTATGTATTGGCACATTTTGCAGCGTAGATTGCAACGGCGTGTAAGTTCTATGTAGTAATGCCATGCAGGAAAAGCATATCCGTTTTTGGAAAAGTGATAAGGGATGGAACTATATAATCGTTGCAAAATATCGTAAAGATACTCAATACCCCAGTGCAGAATAGAATGTTTAGATTTCATAATTATCCTTCATTTTATTAAGGAACAAAGGTATATCTAATATTATTTCAAAGTCGTTTAGTGGATAGCATTTAAAGAGAAAAAACTTTTCTGGTGTTTTGATTTGTTACATTGATTATCGTTGATATGTCAGTGTTTTTTATCTCTGCGATTTTTTGGGCGGTATACATTACATACTCGGGTATACATCGTTTTCCACGGACAGGTTGAGGTGCTAAATAAGGAGAATCTGTTTCAACGAGTAAAGATTCCAGAGGCACAAGTTCAGCACTTTTTTGAAGGTCTACGGCTTTGGGATATGTAATATTCCCTGCAAATGAAATGATACAGTTAAGACTTAAAAAAGGTTCAACCATGTCCACATTACCTCCGTAACAATGGAGGACAATGGCGGGAAGGGTTTGATAATAGTCGTTGAGTATCTCGTAGGCATCCTGTTCTGCATTTCTGCAATGAATGATAATAGGGAGTTTGTGTGTAATAGCAAATTCGATTTGTTTTATCATTGCCTTTTTCTGGATTTCTTTTGGAACCTTACAGTGATAATAATCTAACCCAATTTCGCCTATTGCACAGACAAAATCTACTCCAAAGAATTCATTCAATTTTTCTAAATTCTCGGCAGTTACTTGTTCTGAATAATAAGGGTGGAAGCCCACGGCATACTTTATTTGTTCATGTTTTATCAAGTAATTTGGTGGAACATTTATAGGGTCTTCAATGATGATAATGAGTTCATCTAATTTTTCCAGTGAGGACTGAATTATTTCCTGTCTGTCGGAATTAAATTCTTCATCAAAGAGATGGCAATGGCTATCTATAAGTTTTAATAGTAACGACATAATCCGGCCAAATTAAAGGTTAGAGATCATTGTTTTGTCCAAAAGAGGTATCTTCTTCCATCTTTTTTAAGAGTTCTATATCTTCCTGGGCTAATTCCTCTTCTGCGACGATTTCTCCTTTATGCAGTTTTAGTGGCGGATACATTTCGTTTTCATAGGATAAACAACAGAGTAGTTTGCCGCATTGACCGCTTATCTTTGATGGGTTTAATGATATATTTTGTCGTTTTGCCATACGCATGGATATGGGCATAAACTGTTCCAGACACCGTGCACAGCACAGTTGTAATCCGCAAGTGCCTATACCACCGACAAGTTTTGCCTGGTCCCGAATAGGGATATGACGCAATTCAATTCGGGTTCGAAATTCCTGTGCTAAATCTTTTACCAGTTCACGAAAATCTACTCGGCGGTCTGCGGTGAAAAAGAAGGTAAGTCTATGTTTGTCAAAAGTATATTCAGCATCAACCAATCGCATAGGTAGTTGGTGCTTGGTGATATATTTTTTGCATGTTCCGAGTGCTTTCTCTTCCTCCAGTAGCAGTTCTTGTAAGTTTTTTTGGTCATTATTGTGTGCCCGACGGATAATCTTGTGAGGACATTGCTTTTCCATCTCAGAGGAACAGGGTTCTGGAGGTAATATGCAAATGCCCCATTCCTGTCCCCGGTCTGTCTGGACGATGCAAGGTTCATCTCTCTTGATGATAATTTGCTCGGAGCAAAGAACCTGCAATACTCTTCTGGGTTTTCTTAGCCTTATTTTTGCCATGTTCATCATAGTATATGTTTACCTTCTTCAATTGATTTTAGGTGATAGTGCAAAAAACAAATCTCTAACTGTTTTTTCATGGCTAACATTCCGTGCAAGATATGACCTAACTTTTTCAACGAAGTCAAGTCCTGCTTCAACCTTACTTTGAGTCCATGATGAAAAAAGTGAAATCATTTCGGGAAAGTAAAGTATATCAGGTTTCTGTGTATTCATGTAGACAAGAATGTCCCTCAGAAAACATGTAATTAAATATAAACAGGAGTCAAACTCGTTTGCAACCTGTGCCTCGATTTCAGCATTTATTTGTTGCTGAATTGCATTTTGCTCGGCTGGGGTTAATTCTTTTTTGTTGATGTTTTCCGACTTCGTTATTTCAGTTTCTATCTTTTTCCGAATTGTTCCAAGAAATTGTTCAAATTCGCCTGTCAACGCCAGGGGGTCTCGCCCTTCGGCTAACTGTTCAAAAAGCCCCATTATTAAGGTGCGTTTGTTAGAATCTAAAATTTCTAATGCTTTAGAAATTTGTCCTTGTGATAATGGTGCAATAAGTTTTGCATTTTCTTCAGATATTTCTTTGATTTGTATAAGGATTTGTGCTATGGTAGTAAAACGAAGCCTTTGAAAAAGAATCGGTTGACAACGAGAACGAATAGTAGGCAATATCATGCCCGGGTTGGAACTGAGCAGGATAAAGGTAGTTTCAGATACAGGTTCTTCCAGAGTTTTCAAAAAGTGGTTTTGTGCGGGAATACCTATTCGTTCGGCATCTTCAAAGATAATAAATCTTCGTTCGCTTTCATAAGGTCTATATTGTGCTGTTTTGTTGACTTCTTCTATCGTTTCAACACTAATAAGGCGTGTTTTACCCATAGGTTTGATTATTGTTACATCAGGGTATATTTCTTTTGCAATACGCGTGCAAGTAGAGCATACTTCGCAACCCCTGTCATTTTGATTTTCACATAGAACTGTTTGTGCATAGGCTTTAGCAGTAAATTTTTTCCCTACACCCTCCGGACCCCAAAACAAGTAGGCATGGGATATACGATTGTTTCTGATAGAGTTGGTTAAAATTCGTATGGCGGTATTTTGGTCAAGTATTTTTTTGAATACCGTTGGTATTTTGTCCTCTGTATGTTCTAAAGTCTGGAACATATTTGCCTCAAATCTTTTTGAATTATAGCAGAGATGACATCTTCCGATTGGGTCGCGTCAATAACCATAATTCTGTGAGGGTTCTCTTTTGCAATGTGTAGGTAACAATCTCGAATATTTTGATGAAATTCAATGCTTTCAGTTTCTAAACGGTCGAGAGAGTTTCCACGTTTACTAATTCTACTTAAACCTACTTCAACAGGTAAATCCAATAAGTAAGTCCTTGTAGGATACACTCCCAGTGTGGCAATTTTATGAACCTGGTGTATCAATTCCAAGTTAAGACCGCGTCCCCCTCCTTGATAGGCTGTGGTTGAATCAATGTACCTATCGCAGATGACAGTAATCTTTTTCTTTAATGCAGGTAGAATGGCTTCGTGTAAATGTTGAGTTCGGTCAGCAGAGAATAGGAGTAATTCCGTAATGGAATGCAGGGAAGAGGAAAGGTCATTTTTATTCAATAACATATCTCGTATTTTTTCCCCTATGAATGTGCCACCGGGCTCATAAGTTAGCAGGACAGGATACCCTAATTGCTTAAGATACTCTTCTGTTCTTTTAGCCTGGGTGCTTTTCCCTGAGCCTTCTATTCCTTCAAAAGTTATAAAATGACTGTTCATTTGTTCAATAGCCGTTTTCGGGATTCATTGCCTCGTTTGAAGAATTCAATTATTTGTTCTGAATTATCACTTTCGAGAATAGTCTTGAAGTTGTTAAGCCTTGTTTGAACGGCTTCAATACTGGATAGGATATTATTTTTGTTGGTCGTTGAAATCTCGCTCCAAATTTCGGGGCGACTTTCTGCGATACGGGTAGTATCTATAAAACCACTACCAATAAAATGCCTTTGTACTCCTGTTTCACCAGTGACCTGGGCTAAAACAGAAGCAAGAACATGGGGCAGGTGGCTTGTATATGCCAAAAAATAGTCATGTTCCTCTGCGTCTACCTCGATTATATTTGTTCCCATAATTTTCCAGAAATCCCAGACAAGTTTTTTTGATTCTGCCCGGGTATTTTTGCCTTTTTCTATAAGGCAAACCGTATTTTCGTAGAAATCAGGTTTACCATGCTCGGGTCCATACTTCTCTGAGCCTGCAAGGGGATGACTGCCAATAAACGGACTATCTTTTTCCCATATATTCTGGGCTGTCTGGCATATTTCTCTTTTTGTGCTACAGACATCAGTTATGGTGGCTGTGGGGAGGATATGTTCCGCTATTGTTTTAAGCAGGGTAATGGCAGATTGGACAGGGGTACAGAGAATCAAAAAATTGGATTTTTTTGTTGCAGAGATTAAGTCGGTAGAGATAGTATCAATAGCACCTCTTTCCATTGCCTTTTCCAGAGTGGATATGTTCCTTCCTATTCCAATAACCTCGTCGGATAGTTTTTTCTGGCGAATAGCCATTCCCAGAGAAGCACCTAAAAGCCCTACTCCAACAATGGTTACTTTTCCCAGATGAAATTCCACTTTATAATCTCCGATTAATCGAGGCTACTGAGTATTGCTTTTGCCTCAGTAATAGTAAATCTTTTTAAGTATAACGCTCTTCCGACTATAATCTCATCTACACCGAAGGGCTCTAATACTTTGGCTTTACGGATGTCTTCAAGAGAAGATATTCCACCAGACATTGTCACAGGAATATGGAGTGATTCGGCTATTTTTTGTGTTGTTTCGAAATTAGGACCTTTCATCATACCATCAGACAAGATATCGGTATAAATGACACGAGAAACACCCCACTTTTGAACATTTTGTGCCATATCCATTGCAGAGAGGTCTGTCTCATGTGTCCATCCTTCAAGGGCTAATTTCCCATTTTTTGCGTCAATCGCAACAGCAATCTTGTTGCCCCATGTTTTTACTGCTGTTTGTAATAATTCTGGGTTTCTGATGGCTGCTGTCCCAAGAATAACTCGTGTTGCATTGGCGGCGATAATTTTCTCAATGGTATCCACATGTCGAATGCCACCGCCAACTTCATAAGGAATGTGTAATTTACCAAGTTCTTCGAGAAAAGGAAGTATTTCACATTTTCCAGATTTTGCCCCGTCTAAATCAACGATATGAATTACCCCTTCTTGAAGTTCGTTCCACCAGATTTGAGCCTGTGTAAGGGGGTTCTCAGAGAAAACCGTCTCTTTACCATAGTCCCCCTGGACCAAATTAACACACCTTCCTCCTCGAATATCAATAGCAGGCACAATACGCATGAATAAATACGCCTGGTTTATGAGGAGGTTTCTGTATCAGAATTATCCATGGATTCTGGTTCAGATATTTCTTGTTCTGAAGATTCAGGTCCATTTGCAATAGCGGATTTAGCAATTTCAACAAGTTTTGCAAATGCCTCTTCATCGTTTACTGCAAGGTCGGCTAATGTTTTTCGGTTTACATCCATCTGAGCCTTATGTAGACCGAATACCATGCGATTATAACTTAAACCATAGTTTCTTGCTGCGGCATTGATACGCGCAATCCATAAAGCACGAATATCTCTTTTCTTTGTTCTACGGTCGCGATAAGCATATTGTCCCGCGTGGTCTACTGCTTGTTTTGCTGTTTTGAACAACCGATGATGACTTCCACGATAGCCTTCAGCAAGTTTTAATACCTTGCGTCTGCGGTCTCGGGATGCAGGCTTATTTGTCGCTCGTGGCATTGCTCTTTCTCCTATTTTGAAATGTTAAATGTATGTTCCGGAGGCATGTTTCCGGAGACATAAACAAGTTTTATTAATAAAATAAAATGTCCTTATGCGTAAGGAAGCAACATTCTTATTTTTTTCACTTCAGTTGATGAAACTAAGGCGGGCTTTCTGAAATGTCTCTTTTTCTTTGCTGGTTTTGTAGTTTTTAAGTGACGATTATATGCCTTTCGCCTTAGGACTTTCCCATTTTTGGTAACCTTAAATCTTTTGTAAGCACTACGGCTTGTCTTTGCTTTCATGAACTCAACTCCTCATTAAAACACAAATTTTAGTATTTTATTATTTAATATTATCCCGACTTGAAAAGTTCCTTGAAAGACTGTCGTTGTTTAACTAACTTTGCCCGGACTTAAAGTAATTGTTAGCGATTTATCTTCAGAACGACAATTTTCTACTGAATAATTTTCAGCACAAAGGTCTTTCGTAGATTCAATAATATTTTTTAACATTTCATAAGCGAATTCAGGGTGTTCATATTCACGACCCCTGAACACTACGGAAACCTTTACCTTGTCTCCCTCTGTAAGGAACTCGCGTATATGTTTTAACTTATACTCAAAATCATGTTTATCTGTTTTAGGTCTTAACTTTATTTCTTTAACCACTATAACATGTTGTTTCTTTTTTGCTTCCCGGGCCCTTCGTTTTTGTTCATAACGGTATTTTCCGTAATCCATTATTCGGCAAACAGGTGGTGTTGCATTAGGAGCAACTTCAACAAGGTCAAGCCCTCTCAATTCAGCCTCTTTGAGAGCGTCCCATTTGCTCATTATCCCTAACTGGGCCCCTTTATCATCTATGACTCTTAACTGCGTAGCCTTGATTTCATCATTTACACGCACTGAGTCTTCTGCTGCTGCTTTAGTTATAGTAGTTCTCCTTTATTTCACAATTTTATATACTCAAATTTGTAAGTGAAATTATACTTGAATAGAACTTATTTTATCAAATTATATTCCACGCTTACAGTTAAATAAAAAGTTCTTGCTAAAAATATTAGGGAAAAACTTGCAATTTCTATAATGAAGAAAACAAATTAATAGTGTTTTTTTGTGTTTCTTTGTAGCCTCTGTGGTTAAGGAATTCTCCTCTCAGGTAAAAAAATAGAAACGAATAAAGAGTGAAATGCCCCTTTTAGTGACATTATAGTAAATATTTTGTGGCCTGCTACTATTGTCCTATCTATTATTTTCCATAACGATAGAATAGCACCATTAAAGTATTTACAGCAGGTTCAATAGCAGGAGGCTTGGATTGATAGTGGACAAATTCTACATGTCCATCCATGTATAGCGTATTGCAGACTTGAGGTGCATGATTGTAAATTGACATCCCTCGACCGTGACCCATCTGGTAAAACATGACAATAATCTCACTTTGCGATACAGCACTTGCACCGGGATTGTTTATATCCGAAATCATAAATCATTCAATCCCTTCACGAAGCCGATATATCGTGTTTCCTCCCCCATTTCCACAACGATAATACTGAACAGAGGGACCTGTAATATCCTGTTCAAGAGCCTTTAATATGGCTTGTCGCTGTGTATCCGTGGTATTAGAGGGTTCAAGTAAACCTGCCACTGCTTCCAGATTGTTCGATACCAATTGATATGCTCCTATTGCAAACTGGATGGGAAAGGTATCTTCCGCGTATGAACTTATATGTAAATAATCTATCAGCATACTAATTTCAGGCAATTGGTTAAGCACAGACACTTTTTCGGGGTTTGCACCCAATCTATCCATTATCCAGCCAATATAAAGTAACTTGCACCAATTGCCAAATAAAAATTCTTGTTTATCATGCTCCCCAGACAGAGTATCGTCTTGTAATAAACATAGCAAGTAGAGTAAACACTACACATCCGAATATGAACAATATAATACCACTGTGTCGT
>CAZJTZ010000032.1:0-37325 GCA_964549105.1 uncultured Nitrospirales bacterium | reverse complement strand
TAGATGGTGTATATTCATTGGGGAAAACCTCAATAGTATTGTCTTTGGTAATTCTAACCTCAATAAATGGGTGAGGCACATTCAAGGAAATAGATACCAGTGCAAGACCTGTGCGAAAACTGTCTTTATTTTTATTTTGAACCTGCAATTTTGTTTCCCACGATAAAGTGTCTACCAACTCACCCATCGCTGGAAAGGCATAAGATATATAATTTTCCCAAGAGAGCAATTGCAAAGTATCCTGATTAACCAACGGTGCATATCCAGCCGAAACTGTCCATAAAGGTATCAAATCCTTTGTGTAATAGGTAAGCCTTCCATCATCACTATACGCAGAGGAGATTAAAAACAGGATATATCCTATTAAAAAAAATTGTTTAGCCTTCAACATTTCCGCCATAATAAATTTTATTTAGAAAACCTTTCCTTGATATATTTCTCAATTAGTTCGATAAACTTTTGTGCAATTTCTTCTGCATTTCCAGATAGAGATATAACCTTTTCTCCATCTATAAATACAGGGCATTGAGGATGTTCTCCATTACCCGGCAAACTGATACCAATATTGGCAAACTGTGATTCACCCGGACCATTGACAATACAACCCATAACTGCAATGCTCATTGCTTCTACACCGGGAAACTGTTTTCGCCATTGCGGTAAATGTTTACGAATATGCTCCTGAACCCATTCCGCTATTTCCTGAAAGGTCGTGTTGGATGTCCGACCACATCCCGGACAGGAGACGACCTGAGGTGCAAACTGGCGAATTGCTAATGATTGTAAAATCTCCTGAGCCGCATATACTTCCTCCTCACGATTGCTGCCGGGTTTTGGAGTCAGACTGACGCGTATCGTATCACCAATACCTTCGGAAAGGAGCACTCCCATAGCCGTTGCTGACCAGACAATCCCACGCATACCTAAACCTGCTTCTGTCAATCCCAAATGAAGAGGCTGCTGTGTCCGTTCCGAAAGTGAACGATATACACGAATCAACTGCAAGGGTGAACTACTCTTGCAAGATATTACTATCTGTTCAGGTTTCAGTCCAATAGTCAAAGCCATTTCCACCGATTGCAACGCGGATAACACCATACACTCATCATAAATTTCCATGCTACTTTTGGGTCGTTCTGACTTTGCATTTTCCTCCATTTTGTTCATAACCAGTTCCGAATCCAGAGAACCAATGTTGACACCGATACGAATTGGCTTATTCAAATCACACGCAATCTTGCATATTTGAGCGAAATGGAGACCTTTGTTGTCCTTCTGCCCTACATTCCCCGGATTGATACGATACTTATCCAATGTTTCTGCACATTGCGGGTATTTCGACAAAAGGATATGACCGTTATAATGAAAGTCTCCAACCAGTGGAACATCCAACCCCATATCTTCAAGTCTTTCCCGTATCTCTGGGATACTTTGTGCAGCCTTTGGCGTATTCACGGTGATACGCACTATCTCTGCACCTGCCTCAAACAACGCGGCTACCTGCTTTGCCGTCGCTTCGGCGTCCTCCGTGTTCGTATTCGTCATCGCTTGCACAACAACGGGCGACAAACCGCCAATAACACAATTCCGCACACGAACCACATAAGTATTTTTCCGTGAAGAAATAACAGACATATAAATCTTTCTTTCCATCCGTTTTTATTTTCGTCTATGTATCAGCAATTGAATTTTATCATACCCTTGACATCAAATAAATTTAAAAGATATACAAACATAATAAAAATTTTTATCCTATCTCTCACGCAAACAAATCTATTTAGAAAGCCCAATACCTAATTAAAACTATCTTAATCGGACAGTGATATAACTATTTATTTTCTGATTGGATTTGTTGTATTTTTTCGGCTACATAAGAAGAGACTATTTCTGCTTTTTTTTGTATTCCTTTTAGTTTCAAGTGGCACAAATCGTTAAATTGTGAAGGGGATTCGTTCATAAACTTTTCGTAAAGAGGGACATAAAATATACCCTTATCCTGCGTTTTCTCTCGTAATAGTTGATTGTATATGTTGAGAATATAGGTATACATGCGGAAATTTAAAGAATGGCCTCCCCACCATTTTCGCGTAACATACTGAAAGTAAGATTTTTCCTGCCAGGTCATAGCATTATAATCCGGAATGGGAACGCTCATAATGATAAGGGGTATATTTTTATTTTTTAAGTAGTTGATTATTTTATCCACATAAGGTAAAACATCATTCTGCAGGTCTGTGCGTATTTGTTTGTCCGATGGCAAGAAAAAGAGAGGAAAAAGGTCCCTCGCCAGAACAGAGTTTAATAGCCATTTTTTATAACCATCTAACTGCTTTATCCAGTAAGGAAGGAAAATATGCGTTATATCATTTGTTCCTTCGCAAAATATGATAAGGTCGGGCTGCATCAGCAATAAGTCCGGAATGCGAAACCACAGTTTATTGATAGTAATTCCGGGTATTCCTGCATTAATAACCTCTATTTTAGAAAATTCTTTTACGCGTTCCATTAGCATTTTTTCTAAGTAATTGGGATAAGTTTCCTGTTCGATGGGACCTTCTTCTGTGGTTGAGCCACCCATACAGATAACACGAAAAACATTTGTTGGCTTGGGAATTTCTATCTCCTCATCACGAAATCCAAAGTTATTTGTGTGAAATTCTGAGTTTAACCGTTGTGCATGAAATTGATATTCATAAAAAGGTATTTTCCATATATTATTGGTGTCTTCATTTTGAGTTGGATGGCTAATATCTCTCTTTTGAAACCACATTAATTTTATATATTGAGATGAACTTACCTTTTGACTAAAAAGCAGACAATTTTGAAATACATTATTTTCAACATTAAAAGAAGGTAGGAACTGGCTATAACAATTTTCAGACGATTGGGAATTGTCTAACAGAGGTATAGAATCAAAAAGATGGAGGAGGGTCTGCTCATCTATATTAAAGTTCTTTTCTATTGTATCGGACAAGTAAGTTTTGTATTGAGACTCTTGGTCATCGTGTATAAATATCATTAAATTATTAAAATCAGCAAATAATTTTCTGTCTTTTTCATCCAGTTGCATAAAAAATTTGGCGCGATTTGTTTGCCATTCTAATTCATTGGGAGGAGGTAATGGTTTTGAATGGGGTTCTGCGGGAAGCTGTATCTGTTTACTATCTGACCAGGGAGGTGAATTGTTTAAGGATAAAATCAAAGGGTTTGTTTTTGAAACGATGTATTCATATCCTCGCAATCCAGATTCAATAACCAAAACAACGACAAAGAACCACAATATAAAGAAAAAAACAAGTGCAAACAATTTGGTTATTCTGAAAAGATTTGTCATCTCGCGATTCTAAACTTTATTGCGATTTATTTTTCAATCGTTCTAATTCATCTATGGGTCTACGGTCAGAGGGGTCAAGTTCTATGGCTTTCTGAAAATACTCCATAGCCTTTTCTCGGTTGTTCAATCCTAAATAGGCTCGCCCCATACAGGTATGAGCAAATGAATCATTTGGTAAAGATTTGAACGCTTCATTTAAGGCGGAAATGGCTTCTTCATAACGACCTTTCATAATCAATATGTCCGCGGCATTGACCCAATTCCATGGATAAGACTCTGGCTTTAATTGAACTGCTTTAAGAAAGGCATCTAAGGCAGGTTCCCATTCCTGAAGTTCTTTATAGGACATGCCTAAGTAGGAATAGGCTTGTGCATAACCCGGGTTAAGGGTAAGCACATGTTTACAGGTTGTTACCGCAGAGGAATAATCATGAACACGCCAAAATTCCAATGCCAATGCACAAAGGTCTTCCAGTAGAGATGTCGTGTTCAAGCTAAAAGTCCTGTCAGAAACAGCGGGCATAATTAGATTGTAATAAACAACTACCCTTTGAATTCCAGAGAATTCTTTAAACTCATAAATAATATTCTTTTCCTTTAAATATTTTTCAAAGTGATTCAGAGGTGCCGATTCAAAATAATCACCTTGAACAACTATCCATAATTTAGCGTTTGGACGGTGTTGAGGAATAAGTTTTGCCAGAAGGAAATCGGCAATTTCAGCAGTGTTCTCAAATTGGGAACCATAAGCCACAATATTGGGAACAGGTCCTAAATTATAAAAAAATACTCGTTTCCATAGTTCGTTGTTTACAAGGATAATATCCTCAGATTTTGAGTTTTGTTTGATGAAGATACCCGCACTTTTCCAATCGGTATGTTGCGGTTTTCCAAGAATCAGACTTGCCTGGTATAAGTAGGCGAGGATAAATGCAACAAACAAAAATCGTCGTGCCCATTTTTTTAAATTAGTATTTCCAATGACATAGCCGATGATTAGATACAGGGCAATTGAACTGTGAAGGGTGTATCGGGGCATAATGCACGGTCGCCAGAGATGTGAAACAGTGTATAAGAAGATGGGAGGAAGCAACCACCATATACAGAAAAGGAGAATAAGGGAATCGGAATATTTCTGTGGGTTGTTCCTCTGCGGCTTGCTTTCTGAGTTTTTGGGTCGGAAATAGGTGATGATAGCCCAGACGAAACAGAAGAGATATAGAATAACGATACATCCACCAACAAGGTATCTCTGTGAGACAATTCTGCGTGCAATATCTTTACTAAATATACCCACCCAGAAGTTAGGTTCTGCCCGGAGTTGATATGTCCAACCGACACAGTCATCGGCAAGTAGGTCTCCTATAAATTCACGGAGGGTAGGTATTTTCATCCATGAAGAGGTCATGTCCGGTGACCAAAATTGGATAGTCAGTGTATATAGAATAGATGGAAGAGAAATAAGTAGAAGGATAATTGTCCATCGGATAAGGAAATATAAACCCTGTTTAAAAGATGTTTTCCATGTTTCGGTTGGATTGTTTTCAGCATGGATTTGCCAGGGTTGAATTATTAATCTATCAAGGAAAATGTATGCTCCTTGAACTGCAATTATCATAATTGCAAAAGGATGTGTCCAGAGCAACAAGAAGGTAATAAGGAGATAATAAATAAATGTACTCCGTCTTTGCTCACGATACCATAAAACAAATAGGAGCATGGAAAGAATAACTAATAGCGTGAACAGGCTATACATGCGAATTTCTTGTGAAAATTGTCGGTGAATAGGTGACAGAGCCACTAAAAGTGCAGATACTAAACCCACAGAGGCATTAAAACTTGTATTTCCCAAAACATAAGTGCAGTAAATTACAATTAAACCAATAAAGATGGAAAGAAGTCGGAGCGAATAGTAGGATTCATCAATATAAGTATGCCATAAGTATTCAATAGAATAATACAATGGCATAGTAGCCGGGTCCATAGAACGGTTTTTAATAAGAAAATGAAGTAAGTTTGCAGAAGGCTCATAATGAACACCCTGAGCCCAACGAGTAAAGTCGGGAGAGGTCTCATATTCTGATAATGGCTTCAAATGCACTACACTGCTAAACTCATCCCACCAGATAGACTCATAACTTAAACCCACAGAACGATAAAGATAGCCTGTAAGTAAAATGAGAAATAAACACAAAAAAGTTTTAGAATTCATATTTCTTATTCTTAAAGTAGTAGATTATATTTGTCTAAACAACTTATTTTATATTAACATACCAAAATAAGGATTGAGTTTTAAATAAGCATATTGAAACTGTTTGATTAGGTTATGTGACCAATTATACAAGGAGAAGGACAAATTGAATGGAGGGATATGATATTTGTATTGTTATTAAGGGCCATTATTTGTGTTATCCTTCTCTAAATTTACCAATCAAATCAATAGTCGTATATGCTAATGGAGTGTTCAGTGAAATCTTTTGTTAAAAATGGAATATTGGTAATAGGTTCAGTTCTGGTCGTTCTTACCGCGACCATCATCATAGACCGTGTTGTGGGTAAGACCTTGCCCAAACCTTTTCCTGAAGGCACACACGACCTTATTTTCCCACCTCTGTCAAGACAGGAATTTGCATCAATTGATTTTAAGTATGTGGTAGAGACAAACTCGTTAGGAATACGAGACCGTGAAATACAAAGACCAAAAGTGACAGGGAATTATCGTATCGTGGCTGTGGGTGACTCCTATACCTATGGTTGGGGTGTAAATATAGAGGAAACCTGGTTGCGAAGATTAGAGCAAATGGTTTCTTTGCCAGGGAGACAAACAGAGACCATAAATTTGGGGAAACCGGGAACAGGTCCACCTTTTTATGCAGAAATAACTCAAACGGTAGTCCCCTTGCTTGAGCCAGATTTGATACTGGTAGGAATTTTGCAAGGGAATGATATTGCTTCATCGGGTTCGGAAGGGCTGGAACAATTGGGCTCAAAACTAATTCGCTGGACAAGATTTTTATATCCCAACTTTGTTCGCACTGTGGAGATGATGCGGTTAGCCCGTTCGCTTGAAACACGGACACAAGAGCGTCCTCCTGAAAAGACCACAGCAGAGGATAATGCTCACTGGTCAGCAAATACTGCTAAGGAATTTTATGAGAAAATGTCGCCAGAGGAAAAACAACGATTTGAAAGTTTGGATGCCGAAGTAAAGAAAGCCTATTTCGATGGTTTACTTAATCCCTATATGATTGACCTGGCACTAAAAAACAAACACATCTATACGCTAACTTTACAGCCAGAAGACCCATGGATAAAACAGTGTATTGGTAATATGGCAAAAGCCCTTCAAATTATTAAAGAGGTGGCTATAAGTTCAGGAGCAAAAGTAGCCGTCGTGTCTATTCCAGATGGACCGTATGTGAATGAGGTGGCATGGAAAAACATCCAACGAGTAGGTTTTGATGCACTCCCAGAGATGCTTACTTCCGATGCGCCGGATAGGGTAATACAACTTGCATGTGAAGAGGCAGGTGTCACTTGTTTTACAGTCTCCAATGCCTTTCGTCAACGAAAGCAAGACCCAAATTTGTTTTTTACTCTTGATGGACATTTGACCACAGAGGGACATAAATTGTTAGCAGAAACATTATCACCCCAATTAACAAAGTGGTTATTAGAACAATGAGTGAAGTTCTTCGGAAAGAAAAAAACAATCTTAATCTAAGTAAAAAGAAAATCCTAATTTTTACCTTTCTTCCGCTATTCATCCTGTTGTCTATCCTTGAGATAACTGCACGAGTTGTTGAAATCTGGCATCCACCTATGGTGATGGATATAGGACTGGGCTTTACAGAGGATTCTAAATTGTTTATCCCTGACCCACAGGATAACCGATACCTGATAACTCACCCGGACAAAACAATTGCTTTTAGGAAACAACGATTTTTACGAAACAAACCTGAGGATACTTTGCGTATTTTCTTCCTTGGGGGTTCATCTGTAAATTATGTGGATTATGAATTGCCCTGGCTTTGTAAACGGTTAAAAACACAACTCGCACCCAAATACAAAAAAGTAGAGATTATCAATTGTGGTGGGCTTTCTCATGGGACACATCGCCTCGTATTGATTGCACGCGAGATTATAAATTATGACCCTGACCTTGTAATGATATATTCAGGGCACAATGAGTTTGAAGAAATTGAACAACTTCATTTAGCACGCATTCAAACGGGCTGGTTACAGCGAATTTTATATTCATCGGCTATGATGCGATTTGCTCGTGACCGTATCGCGGAGTATCAAATATCACAACTTGAAGCAGAACATAATCGCAGACTTCTGGCACAATCTTTCCCCGACGCAGGTAAAGCCTGGGGGCATGTGTTTACCCCAGAAGAGATTGCAGAGCGAATGAATAAATATAAACAAAATCTAACAGAAATTATAAGCCTATGCCAGGAGAGAAATGTTAAAGTCGTTATCGCAACAGTGCCTTCAAATTATGTTCGACCCAGCCTGATAGGGAAAAGTGCAGAGGAATATCAAGAAGTATTGAAACTAATACAGGATGGAAAATATGAAGAGGCTTATTCATTAGGCAAAAAAATATTGAGTAACACTTCCCCCCGTCATCAAGCGTCAGAAATTGAAAATTCTATTATACGAGAGATAGCAGAAAAATACAATGTTCCATTAGCAGATGTGTTATCCAATGTAGAGTTGGCAGAACCCCACCATATCCCGGGTGAGACTTTATTCAGCGACCATTGCCACTTAAATGCGGATGGAAACAAAATAATGATACAAACTTTTGAGAAAAAACTTGTAGAAACTCTTTCCAAATAAGAGTATAACCTCCACACCTCTACAGCATCTTATATCCCTGAATCGTTCCCTGTCCGCAAAAAGTTTTAGAAAAGGTTTCTAATCTTTGCAAATAGCCGATACAATATCTTCTATAATATAGGGATAGGGCACAATACGCCCATAAACGGTATATTAGAAGCATTGTCTCTCGTTTGGAAGGGTTATTCAAAATACATCACTTCATGTAATTTAACATTATTATAAATGGTGTGTTCACAAAAATTGTATTTTATAGAGGGCTATCTAAAAGTTAATTTTAACCTATATTATATCTTACTTTTTCAATATATACTTGTTTAAAAATCCTCTTCGTTTCGAGCGTAGCGAAAAATCTTTTCTTTAATTTTTTAGTGGACAGGAGTGGAGTATGCTTAATTAAATATCGCCGATAGCCCAGCCGAAATTTTGGGCTAATCGCTTCATGAAACCAGTTTTCTTTTTTGGCTCGATAATTGGGGTTTGATAAAACAGCCGTTGAGATAGGGCTTCAATACAGTGAGTTGCCGGTGCATTGGGGAAGGTCGTAAATAGGGGCTGGCTTTGCATAACGGACTGATTCACATGCACATCTCGGACGATATGACCCAGGTATATAAGATTACGACCCAGGTATTGTTGGGCTACATTTGCCAGTTTGGTGGCAACGGCTCGGGCTTGAGCAGAATTGACCACCATATTTACAATTAACTTTATTGCAACATCACTTCTTTGATAATGAATTGTTTTCAGCATGGCATAAGCATCTATAATAGCAGAGGGTTCAGGTGTAGTTACTAACAACACTTCATCGGCAGAATTGCAGAATGAAACGGTGTTTTTGCCAATACCTGCCATCGTATCTAAAATAAGAAAATCGCTCTGTTCACACAAGGCTAACAACACCTCTATTAATCTTTCGCGGTCGCGGTCAACAAGGTCTGCAATGCGGGACAGACCTGAAGAGCCAGGGACTACTTCCAGACCTAACGGCGCTTTTATGATAACCTCGTCTAATTTTTTAGTTCCGTCAATTACATGTGCCAGATTGTAAAAGGAGTGCAAACCCATTAATACTTCTACATTGCCCAGTCCCAAATCCATATCAATAAGCATGACGCGTGCACCCCGAGTGGCTAAAGCCAGAGCAAGGTTGACACTCACACTGGTCTTACCTACTCCTCCTTTACCGCTTGTAATGGCAATAACCCTACACTGTTTTTTTGTTTGACCCACTAATTTTCTTAATTTTTCTGCCTGGTCAGCCACTTTTTTTCTTCCCTTCTATTAACAGTTGAACGATGCTACCCGGTGACGCAATGGAAAAATCATCAGGGACATTTTGTCCATGGGTTAAATAACTCACTGGTAGACCGATTTCTAATATAAGACTTAACATAGAACCGAAACGACGCGTTTCGTCTAATTTCGTAAAGAGCAAACTTGTTGGGTTTAGTGAAGAGAATCCAGCAACACTATATCGCAAATCTTCTAATGGGGTATGGGCACTCAGCACCAAAGTCGTTTCATACGGCTTGACAATTTGAAGGATTCCTTTGAGTTCTTTTATTTGCTGTGTATTGAACGGACTGTTCCCTGCGGTATCCATAAATACCAAATCATAGTTTGAATATTCTTGCAGGATTTCACCTGCCGTTTTTTTGTCATCTATAATTTTGAGCGGGATTCCAATGATTTGTGCATAGATTTTTAATTGCTCTGCGGCGCCGACGCGATAGGTATCCGTTGAAGCCAACGCAACACGCACCTTCTCGTGGACAGCATAGTGAGCAGCAATTTTTGCCAGCGATGTGGTTTTCCCTACTCCCGTAGGACCACAAAAAGCAATCCATCTCGGCACCCCACTGCATACAGGAATGCCGTTTGTTGTTGTAATTCGTTTACGCAGTTCCAGAGCCAATCGTTCAATAAATATCCTTGGGTCGCTTGCATGTTCCGGTGTCATGTTCTGTAAAACGGTATGTATCAAATCTGCAGAAAGTCGTTTTGACATTCCCTGTTGAACAAGGTCTTTATAAAAAGATACGATTTCAGGAGGTATACCCTGAGGCACGGTTTCTACAGCCATAACTTGTAATAGTTCACGAATTTCTCGCAAGGTATTGTTTATTTCTTCGCGTGAACGAGATTCCCGCACTTTCTCCTTAGGGAAAGGAACAACAGGGGTTTCAGTAGCCGCACCGGAGACCATTGCCTTTTGGGGGAGGGTATCCTCAGGTTCAGGAATAGAACGCTGTTTCAATCGCTGTTGTGCTTCACGAATAATGCGTTCAAATTCTTCTATCTTCTTCTTTTTCGATTCATCTTCAGTATTTACAGTCGCAGAGTTTTCAAGATATTTTTTTTCTGCAATAGATTTTTTCCGTTCTTCGGACAATCCTTGTTCTGGCACAGAGACAGTAACCTCGTAAGTTTTTTGTCCGAACCAACCTCGTATGCCTTTCTCACGCACTTCTTGCGTTCCTATAATAATTGCTTGAGGTCCAAAAAGTTCTTGAACCTTGTTCGCAACCTCACTCAAATGTTTATATCTTATTTTGAAAAATCTATTTGCCATTAAGCCTCTACCTGTCCTTCAATCTCTACCTTAACGGAACTATCTATCTCATTATAAGAAAGCACGCGGACTTTTGGTAATTTCCGTTCAATAATGCGATGGAAAAATCTTCGCACATTGGCAGTGCAAACTACAATAGGCTCATAGCCTTCCAGCACAAGACGCTGAATGGCTTGTGCTGTGTTTTCACAAATTTGTTGGGCTCGTTGCGGTGGCACAGGGATATAGTCACTTCCTTCACTTCTCTTTATCGCTTCTAATATTTCCTGTTCTAACGCGGGTGATAATGTAACAATACGAAGGGTATTATGCTCATCTACAAGGGACACACAAATACTCCGTGCCAGGGCATGTCGAACATATTCAGTTAAGACATCGGTATCTTTTGTCCGCGGACCGTAATCACATAACACTTCACATATCACTTCCAAATTACGAATAGAAACGCGTTCCCTAAGTAAGTTTTGCAATACTTTTTGAACCTCGCCATAAGAGAGAATGTTGGGTATTAATTCATCAACCACCGTAGGCGATGTCTGTTTTAATCTTTTTAGTAATCGTTGCACCTCTTCTCGCGTCAATAATTCGCCTGCGTATGTTGACAGAATTTCAGAAAGGTGCGTTGCTAATACGGCAGAAGGTTCAACCACCGTATAACCGGCTCTTTCTGCTTGTTCCTTCTGGCTTGCATGTATCCATAAGGCGGGCAATCCAAAAGCAGGTTCTGTAGTTTCAATCCCTTCTATACCCTCTTCAACAATCCCCGGATTCATTGCAAGATAATGGTCAGGTAATAATTCAAAAGAGCCTACAGTCGCCTCTCTGATTTTAATGCTGTATTGATTGGGTTTCAATAAAAGGTTGTCCACAATTCGGACTACAGGAACAACAAAGCCCATTTGCACTGCCATCTGCTCACGAATCTTCTGGACACGCACCAACAAATCACCACCTTGTGAACGGTCTGCAAGTTTGATAAGGGCAAAACCTAATTCTACTTTAATCGGGTCAACTGTCAACAAAGATTCTGCCCGTTCTGTTAGACTCTCCGGTTTTTCTCTGGCACGCTGCGAAAGTTCCTCCTCTTGCTTTGTTTTGATTTCTTTCTCTTTTTGCACCTGTGAAGACATATAGGCGATGAAACCCATAACTAATGCAATAACGGAGAAGGGAGCCAATGGCATACCGGGAACAATTCCAAAAAGTCCTAAAAGCACCGCAGCCACACCCATTGCCCGGGGATAGCGGCTAAATTGTAGGGTTATATCTGCACCCAGACTCGTCTCTTCCGAAACGGTTCGTGTCACAACCAGACCTGCGGCGGTAGAGACCATCAATGCAGGGATTTGAGAAACCAGCCCATCGCCTATGGTCAATTGGGTGTATATGCGTGCGGCATCTGCTAATGACATGCCGTTCATAAGCACGCCAATCACCAATCCAACAGATATGTTTACTATCGTAATAATTAGACCTGCAATAGCATCACCACGAACAAATTTGGTAGCACCGTCCATCGCACCATAGAAGTCTGCTTCCCGTTCAATATCGTGTCTGCGTTGTCTTGCTTGTTCTTCAGTAATAAGTCCTGCATTCAAGTCGGAATCTACTCCCATTTGTTTGCCCGGCATAGCGTCTAATGTAAACCGTGCCGCTACTTCTGATATACGAGTAGCACCCCGTGTGATGACGACAAATTGGATAACTATAAGTATGATGAAAATGACAATCCCAACAAAAATGTTTCCGTAGGTAACAAAAGTCCCAAAGGCACGAATAACAGCACCTGCATCCGCTTGTGCCAGGATTAAGCGAGTAGAGGCTACATTTAAACTTAATCGGAACAAGGTAAGAATGAGAAGTAATGATGGGAAAATGGAGAAGTCTACAGCCCGTCGTAGATACATAGAGGACAAAAGCACCACCACCGAAAGGGATATGTTCAAGGTAAGGAACAAATCCATCAAAACTTTGGGTATGGGAATAATAAGCACCAACAATATACCCACCACACAAATTGCCATAGCAATATCTGGACTCCTCATTAAACTCCAGATGTTGCCTGGTTGAACTCGTGTTGCTGGGGCTACTGCCATAATTTAATCCTATGCTGTTTTACGGTTTTCTTTCAATAATTCCTGTCGCTCGCGTATCTTTTCTTCTCTACGGTCAATATGATATATAAAGGCTAAGACCTCTGCCACGGCACGAAATAAATTTTCTGGAATCATCTGCCCAACTTCTACTGTCTTATATAAAGTTCGGGCAAGTTCAGGTTTTTGCACTATCGGGACCTGGTGCTGTGCCGCAATCTCACGAATTTTGCTTGCAATAATACGGGCACCTTTAGCAATTACTATGGGCGCAGGCATGGTACTTACATCATATTTTAATGCCACGGCAAATTCAGTAGGGTTCGTGATTACAACATCTGCTTTGGGCACTTCACGAAGCATACGCTGATATGCAAGTTGCCTCTGCATTTGCCTGACTCGTCTTTTAATGGCAGGGTCCCCTTCAATTTCTTTCATCTCTTCGCGTGCCTCTTGAATGGTCATGCGTAAATCCTGCTCACGCTGCCACCACTGAAAACCATAATCTGCAATGCCTAATATAAACATAACAAGCACAATACGCCACCAGACCGCAATAAATAATCCTCCACATATATACAACATATCTTCAATGGAATAATCGGGAAGCACTATCAATTCTATCCAGCGACTACGAAGTGCATAATAGACCATAACCAGCAAAAAAGCCAACTTTGCAATGTTTTTCCCTAACTCATATAACGCCCTTACTGAAAAGAAACGATTAAATCCAGCGATAGGGTTAATTCGATTCAGTTTGGGGATAAGAGGCTTGCCTGTCCAGAGTAAACCTACCTGGGCACAGGCTATAGATACTCCTGCTAACATCATAATCAGAACATAAGGTAAGCAACCTATCGCCACATAAATTCCCACTTCTATCATAAACGATTGAAGTTGCAAATGGTCGTCTATAGGCATCCAAGGTTCTTCAAAATAATGTCTCATTACACGAAGTAGATGCTGAAAAGTCAGAGGGGCAACGAACCAGAGGGCTATCATTGCTGAAGCCAGAGCCACCGCAGAAGTCAAGTCTTGACTTCGTGCAACATTTCCCTCCTCCCGAGCCCGTTCTTTCTTTCGCGGACTTGGAGGTAATACCTTTTCACCACCGATATTTTCCGGCATATAGAATTATCCTAATCCTCGTATAAACAGTTGAACTTCACGGACCATCTCTCGTGCCATTTCATCAAACACACCCACATAAATGTTTAACGAGAGCCCTATAACTGTCATACCTAAGCCTATCGTTATAGGGAAACCAATCACTAATAAGTGAATCTGGGGTATGGCTCTGCCAAGTACTCCCATTACAGCATAAGCCAATATCATGGTTACAATGATAGGTCCTGCAAGACGAACACCAAAAACAAACGCTATTTGTCCCAACTTTGCAATCTCCCAGCCAAAATTTTTATCCATAGAACCAAGGATACCTATTGGCAAAGATTTATAACTATCACCCAATACTTGCAGAACAACAAGATGTCCATTAACCCATAAGAAAAACATTGACCAGAGAATAAATAAGTAGAACCCAAAGATAGGGAATTGAGTTTCCATTGCAGGGTTAAAAATATTCATCATTCCAAACCCACTTTGTAAGTCCATTAATTCGCCTGCAATCTGGATAGCAGAGAACATCAAACTTACAATAAAACCCATCCCAATACCAATCAACAATTCATAAGCACCAATGACTAAAAAAGGACCCAAAGAATGAGGAATACCCTGAGAAAGGGGAGGCATTACAGCAACAAGAAGCATGGCTATTAATCCAGATAAACCTGTTTTGACCATCATGGGAACATTAAGCGAACCTATTATTGGCATAGAGACAAAAAGCCCCGACACTCTCATTAAAATAAGTACAAAAAATAGAAAAGTATCAACCTCAAAAATTCGTGTCGGAAAAAATTCATCCATCCATAATCAACCCTTCATTGGCGTGAAAATTCTACCATTTGATTAAGCAAGTCCTGAGTAAAAACAATCAGCACACTTGAAATCCAGGGCAGAGCAATCAAGAACACAAGAAACACGGCTAAAATCTTTGGAACAAAGGTCAAAGTAATTTCTTGTATCTGCGTAACCGACTGTAAAACGCTAATAACCAGACCAACTATCATTCCCGTTAGCAACATGGGTGCAGACACCAACAAAGTAACAAAGATGGCTCTTTTCCCAACTTCAACAAGAATATCTGTTGACATAATACAAACCTTTCCATACATATCATATCATAAATCACATTATATTGAGTATAAATTATTACAATACCACAATATATAGTAAAAGTCAAGTAATAATTGTCTATACTTTCTTATATTTTGTGGAAAAAGGTAACTTTTAAAAATTATTAATGAGGCAAAAATTTAAATAATTGCCATTACTATAAGAATTGACTATATCCCACATTTTCCAAATACTTTTATGACATCAGCAAGGAGTTACTACTCGTTTGAGTTCGGAACACGATTCTGGAATTTTTTAGTCAAAAAAGCAGAAGAGGAGAGAGTAGCGAGCATTGACAAGGTGTTGGATGAAATAAATAAGGGTGATGATGAATTAAAAATATGGGCTAATAAACAGTTTAAGGAATATTTTTTCTCAACAAAAAATGTAGAAGTATTTGATAAATATGCTGAAGTAGTAAAATGGTCTGAATCAATGAAAGACCATTATAATAGGCAGGCTATTGATGAGTTTATGAAAGAAGATAACGCTGACCCATGGTTAATTGCATTCGCATTAACAAAACAGCCATATCCTGAAATTGTAACATTTGAAAAATACAATCAAGACAAAAAAATAGAAATACCTATACCTAATGTGTGTAAGAAATTCGATATTAAGTGGTGTAATTTGTTTGAAATGATGAGGAGATTGAAATTTAATTTTAATGACTGGAATGAAGTAGAGTGAGTGATTATTTCACGACCTCGATATTCCAGCCACGAGCACCCAATTGGGGTTGAACTTTTTCAGGAACTATATCCAGAGGCACTTTTGCCTGAATGGTTATCTCTTCTGCTGGGCGTAAGATAATGCCTCCTTCCGACCAGTAGATTCGAGGCAGTTCGTAGCCCGGTTTGTCAGGTGAATACAGTTCAGGAATAAGCATAAATGCTATACTCTTCCCTTCATTTTTTATACGCACTTCAAACAATCGCTCGCTGCTATTTTTTGAAACTTCTTTACCTGATATTCTAACTTGCGTCTTTTCCAGGTCATTCAACTTTGTAAAATCTGCTTTCGATTTTGGCTTTGTATAAAAAATACCTTGCAGATTATGTCCACTAACGCCGGGAATATCCGGACTTGCAGACAGCCAATATGTATTCCTCGAAATCAATTTGTTTGTCTCATCAAATAACTGGAGATGTAAAAAGAACATGGGTTTCCTCTGTTCTTCTGGAATATCTACTTTAAAGATTTTTGTCTTAGCGTCTTTATCAACAATGATATCTTCCAGTGTTTTAGACCATAAAGTTTCATTATTGAGATTAAAGGCTTCCGCAGTGACATGAAGGTTTGAGTAATTTTTTCTATAACTGTTCACGAGCCATACACTCTCATCATCATACGCAAACAAGACATGAATGGGCTCGCATGCCTTTTTTGCACCATAGTAGGCAGAGGTCGGTCGTAGATACCAATCTACATATTGCCAGGTAAGCGCAGCTGGCCATGCCGTATCGTATTTCCAGGTTGTAATACCCGTGGCATCATATTTATTGCGTGCATACGCCTCGAACATACCGCGTGCACTATTGAAATTCATGGTCTCTACTTTTTTTGAGAATTCATTTATATTGTTTGCGGGACCATAACAGTCATTCATAGCATCGCGAATTGCATAGAAATAACTGCCTCCCTGAGTAACGGTGTGGAAGGACCATGCTTCTGTATCTAACGCGGGCCATAACTGTTCCGCAGGAAGCATCTCTTGCAGACTGGTAGGGCATGCAATCACTCCACCAATTCCGCCTGATTGTGCAAATCCCCATGCACCATCATACTTGCGTAGGTAATAATGTGATGGACCTGCATAGGTCCACAGTTCTCGTGTCCCTGTTCGTGTCCCACCAGTGGAGCGTCGCATTGTAACCACAAAGGTGCCTGAGTGGGGCTGGTAGGTTCGATTTACACGGTGCTTTGCAATTAAATCCTGATATGCTTTATCCAATTTATCTGATGGAAAGGTTTCATCATGACCTAAAAAGTGCACTAAGCTCGGGTGATTACGGATACGCAGCATGGTGTCTTCTGCACATTGTATTGCGAGGTCCTCGTCCAAAATAGTTCTACCAAAAATTTGTTGCGTCACCATTACGCCATATTCATCACACAGGTCATAGAACATATCAGTTTCGCGAACAGAGAAACCTTCAGAACGGAGCATATTCAATCCTGCTTCGCGTGCATATCGGACTAACGCTTCATACCTTGTCTTCGTCAGACGCAAAAGCATATCGGAGGTCATCCATGCACCACCTCGAATTAGAATCTTTTCTCCATTCACATAATAAACACGCCAATCCTCTGAGTTCAGTTCTGTATGAGCCTCACGAATACCAAATCGCGTCTGGGCTGTGTCAGAGACCTTCTCATTTACTTTGGCTTCTAATAAAAGTGAATACAAATTCTGCTCACCCAAAGGATAGGGCCACCAGATACGAGGTGATACAATATGCAAAGCAGGATAATTTTCAGGTTTAAAAATAATTTCTTTCTTCTCCCCGGCTTTCAATTGAACCTTCTGCTCAATGGCAATATTTTCAATTGCCCCTTTTATTGTGACTTCTACATCTTGCCCAGTAAGATTGTTTGCCCAGACAGAAACCGTCAAATCGGCACTGTCCATTGCAGGTAAACTCAATTGTGTCTCGACATAGGGATTTCTCAAAGCAACAGAACCCTGTGATTTAAGATACACAGGTTGCCATATTCCCATATTCAAATCAGGTGGTTGAGGATTATGGTCATCCCAGCCTGTGGTTGCTTCTATTTGCTTTGTATCATAATCCTTTGCAGGTAAAAGACCCGGTGGATAAATTTTCACGGCTAACGCATTTCGAGCACCATATTTCAGTTTATTCGTAACGAGAAATTCAAAGCGACGGAACATCCCACGAACTTCTGAACGCTCTGCAATCTTCTCCCCGTTCAGCCAGATTTCTGCCTCGTAATTAATCCCGTCCAGATGTAGCGTGCATTCTGTTCCAGACCATTTATTAGGGACATCAAATTCTGTTCGGTACCACCAGGGGTCACGGAACGGACTATTCTCTGGCATGATTAGCCAGAAATCTTCCTGAAAACCTGGCACTTTCTTTAAGTTTGTGCCGTAATATAAATCTGGGTAAACCCCTGCATCTTCAAGAACAGCGAGCACAGTATTGGGCACTTTTGTTGTATACCCCTTTTCTATGGTGCTACCCGGTAGGGATAAAGAATCACCTTCTTTCCCTAAATCTTTTGAAGTCTGCACTTGCCAATTTTGTTCTATAGGCAAGACCTCAGCAAAACTTTCCGCTGACACCATCACTGCAAAAAAGAAAAACATAAATAACAATTTTTTCAAAAACATCTTACACCGTTCCTTTTTATTCACTTTTCATTATCTCCCAATTAAAAAAAATTCCCAATGCATACATGGTAGACTCCCAAAAACAAAGAAAAGTGTCATTTATGTTATACTACTTTCCATAATTTTATCAATTTATTAAATTAAAAATTAACCTTAAAATAATGAAGATTAGGGAGGTCTCCTTATGGCAAATGATGGCGTGATTAGTGCATGGCTCTATGGAACTGAATGCAAAAGTGAACTTCCGAAACCTGCCCGACCCCTGCATCTTATCCTTTTAGGTGCACCGGGTATAGGCAAAGGAACACAGGCAGAATTCCTCAGCAAAAAATATAGTGCCGTTCAACTGTCTACAGGTGATGTTTTTCGTGCAGCAAAAAATACGCCTGAAGAATCACTTAGTCCTGCAATGAAGGAAGCAATGATAGCCATGAAGGCAGGCAAACTTGTCTCAGATGATACCGTCATCAATCTTGTGCGAGAACGGAAAAATTGTTTAAGCAGTGGATATGGCTTTTTGTTAGACGGCTTTCCAAGAACTGTTCATCAGGCAGAAGCACTGAAAGCATTGCTATCGGAATTGAATATTAAATTAGACGCTGTATTAAACTACACTCTGGACATAGAAGAAGTTGTGAAACGGTTAAGCGGTCGTCGCACCTGCAAACAATGCAAAAGCACGGCTCATGTTATTTTCAATCCACCTAAGGTAGAAGGTGTCTGCGATAAATGCGGTGGTGAACTTTTCCAGCGTGAAGATGACCGTCCTGAAGCCATTCGTGTGCGATTAAAGACTTATGAGGAAAGCACGGCTCCATTAGCAGATTATTATGAAAAAGAAGGATTACTTATCACCATTTCTGCAGATGGAACACCTGAAGAAGTATTCCAACGCACAGAGCAACTTCTAAAACAACGACTCGGTATATAAAATATAAATCTATTGAATTATCGTTTTTTAGAAGTTTCACAAATTAAAAATGTGTTACCGTGATTATTTTTAAAATTTTTAATTTTGTGTAAATATTCTTCTAATGAGGAATAATTTAAATTGCCATCAGGCAGAGTCAGAGGTAATACATCAGGCAGGTATGTCAAGACCTTTGCATAAGATTGAGGATTATAAGCAAAAACAGGCATGTTTTGTGAAAGCAAGTTTTGGGCAACTTTCAAACTACCCCCTTTATGTGAAGGTTGGATAATGCAAGCCATCTGTGAGATAGAAGCAATCAATTGGTTTCTTCGCACAGCTTGTGAATTTGTCCAGCGTGCCGTAGGTAGCCAGGGACTTATTACCTGCATGGAATTTTTTTCAATTGCCTCTTTCCAGTTTGCAGGTAAAAGATAATGAAAGATACCACAGGGTAAAATGGCTCGTGTAAATCCTCCAAACCGAATTGTAGCATCATGCCCTATTCTGTCAATCCCATCCGCACCCCCAGAAACATGACTACAGCCTGACCAAACAATAAGAGAAACCAATTCGGAAACAATTTTTTTGCAAATATTGTTGGGTTTCGTTGTTCCCACAACCGCCACACTTGAATTTAAATTTGTATTATTAGTTGATAAACCCTTAAAAAAAATTATAGGCGGTATCTGGCTTCTTAGTAGTAGCCAATTCTGTGGATAGTGCTCTGCTCCCAAAAAAGAAATATTCCATCCCTCCTGCAATATCCTTTCCAACATCCTTTCCGCATCCAGAATATCTTGATTACTAAACCTTAATTGTTCTATCTCTAATAATATATCCCCTCTATCCTTATCCCATTCAGACTTAGGCATATCCCTTATTTTGCTGATTATATCTAATATTTTCTTTTCACCCTGAGAGAGCAATAAATGCAACTTTTTCCATGATTGGTCTGTCTTTAATAAAAGAGCCAGACAAAATACGGTTACCATTTTTGCAGTTTTAACAGAAGAGAAAGAACTGTAAATCATTGTAAAATATTTTAATAATGTTTCAAAACCTAAATTTAAATTTTGAATTATTGAATAAAAATGTTTATTATTGATAAAGATGTCAACAAATTATATAATATTATATAGTAAAGAATTAGTTGAATTTATATAAGGTAAATTGATTTATGTTTGACTTAACAACGCTTCAACAAAAAATCCCTCGTTACATTATTGGCCTTACTTCTGGTACTTCCTGTGATGGTATTGATGCTGTTCTAGTTCGGCTCAAAGGTACAGGTCCGGAAATGGCTATGAGACTTCTCGCTTCAAACACTTTCCCTTACAATGAAGATTTCCGATTAACTTTATTATCGGAACACAAAACGGACCGTGAAGTTTGTCAATTAAATTTTCAATTAGGGGAATTGTTGGCTCAAGCAGCATCGGAGATGATAAAAATTGCTAAAGAACAGAATATTGAAGTAGATTTAATTGCTTCTCATGGGCATACCATTGCTCATTTTGCACCTCCGACCTTTTCAAAGATTGGAACCCTGCAAATTGGTGAGCCTGCGGTAATAGTCGAACGCACAGGACTTCCCGTCGTTTCCGATTTCAAGGCTCGTGATATGGCAGCAGGTGGACAGGGGGCTCCGTTAATGCCTTATGCGGATTGGATACTTTTCCGTCGTTCTAACCGTTCTATCCTTTGTATCAACATTGGAGGAATATCAAACATGGCTGTCATTGACCCGGATTTTGACAAAATATTTGCATTCGATACAGGTCCAGGAAATATGGTTATTGACGCAACCGTTCGCCTTCTTACGCGTGGTGCTGAAAATATGGACCGCGATGGACGCATGGCAAGACACGGAAAAGTCATTGAT
This sequence comes from uncultured Nitrospirales bacterium, assembly GCA_964549105.1. Lineage (GTDB taxonomy): Bacteria > Hydrogenedentota > Hydrogenedentia > Hydrogenedentales > Hydrogenedentaceae > Hydrogenedens. Next base: position 16,084 of record CAZJTZ010000032.1, on the reverse strand, counting down.
GAGTTCCTCGAATATCTATTGGGACACCCCTTCTTTGTTAAAGTGCCCCCGAAAACAGCCAGTCGGGAAGAGTTTGGAGAAGAAGCCTATCTACGCGATGCCCTTGCCAGTCGTAGAGAATATCCCATAGAAGACCTTGTGGCAACTGTTACTACACTTGTGGTACGAAGTATTACTGACGCTTATGAAAGATTTGTAAAACCTCAATATACTGTAGAACATATAATTATCGGAGGAGGGGGTGCAAAGAACAGAACCATTCATAAATGGCTGGCACGAAGTTTTGCTCCTATCCCTGTCTTTACAAGCGACCAGTATGGAATACCTAATTCCTGTCGCGAAGCCCTTTCCTTCGCTATCCTTGGAAACGAAACAATATGCGGAACGCCTGCGAACATTCCGCAGGTTACTGGGGCTTCCCATCCCGTTGTGTTAGGGAAAATTACTCCTCCCTAATATTTTAACTAATTAGTATCCGCTAAAAAGATTAAGAAAAAGATTTTTCGTTTCGTTCAAATAAAAGGAAGAGGTTTAAAATAACAAGGATGGGATGAAATAGGAGGTTTTTTCATAACAATAGAAAATTACCCATTTTTAAACAAGTTCCTACCGAAAAAGATAGAATAAAAGGTAGGGGTATATAGTGGTACACCCTCTCTTTTTATTACTTCTGGGTAATTTAGAAACAAGCAAATGAAAATACAAACAATTTCATATTAACACAAATAAATAGTGATTTTTCCCAGAATATCTTAAAGATCAGACTTTGGGAATGACCCATGGCAATTCAAATGCCCCCTACAACAACTTGATACCCACTAAGAGGAGTTCTTCTTTGCAGAGGGAAAAGTTTTGTCCCTCTCTCATATTACATAATAATAGAAGACAGAGTCTCGGGTAAATCATTTTTTTAGGGGTAGCCTAAAAAAGTTTTGTTTTATCTTTCTTTTGCGTACGGTTGCGTCTTTTTTGCACTTAAAACTCCTCTCCTGTGGAGAAACTGTTCTATTCCTATCAAAAATGAACAGTGGATATAATTCTTCCTAAACAAATATGTTTTGCTCGAATAGCAATTTCATTTGTAGCAAATTATTTAACAAATAAAAAATAAATCGTTTTTTTGTTATCTCTATTGTGTTTCTTATTCAGGAAGTGGTTTATCCTTTGTCTCTGGAGCAAACGGTAATACGGCTAATCCAATAACGAATACAGACGAGATTATGACTCCAGCATATCTAATGCCGACCCGTTGTGCAAGGCTTCCAAAGATATAAGGACCAAAAGCAGAGATAAATCTTGCAACATTATAGTTAAATCCAACACCTGTTGACCTTAATCTTGTAGGATATAACTCTGGGAAGTAAATGGCATAACCCGAGAAAATTGCCAATAACATAAATCCCATAGAGAAAAATAGAACCACGGCGACCGGGAAAGAATTTGTAAATAAGAAAGTTATAGGAATTACAATCAGACAACCAAGTAAGGCAATAGCGAAACCTATCCTTCGTCCATATTGTTTTGCTACAGCACCATAAGCCAGAGCACCAAAGAAACATCCTAAATTTTGTGCAATTACTGCCAGACTAACCTTTACTTCTGTTGACCTTCTTAGTTCAGGAAGATTATCAGGATTTAATACTCCTCTTAGAAGTTCTGCTGACCATACACTTATTCCCCAGAAACCGACTACACCTACCGTTGCTAATATTACGCCAATAATCGTATTCTTTCGCCAACGTGGATGGCTGAACATTTCTTTTATTGAGCCCAACCCCTCTTCACCTTTCTTTGCCCGTTCTTTTGCATCCTTCCATGCCTGTGGTTCCTTAACATATAGCAAAATTATAAAAACCAGAAGACCAGGTAAAACACCTATGGCAAAAACATAGCGCCAAACTGAGTCAACAGAGGTAAGCATAGTGCTTAATGTAATGTTAATAACCCCTGACAGGACATTGCCAATTGCTGACATGGACTGCACGAGAGCCAGAGCCGTAGACCTTGCATGGTCAGGAAAAGTCTCTGCAACCAATGCCGTTCCTGCTGCAAATTCACCACCTATCCCTAATCCTGTAAGAAACCTATAAAAAGAAAATTCAATCCAATTATGGGCAAAACCACTTAACCCTGTAAAACCTGCATACATCAAAATTGTTATTGCCATTGTTTTCGTTCGTCCTAATCGGTCTCCCACAATGCCAAAGAACAAGCCTCCTGTTGCCCAACCTAACATCATACACATTGTAGCAATACCAATATATGAATTTAATTCCGCTTCACTTGCTCCAGGTACCAGAGCCCGAATAGCAGGTTGTTTTACAAATACAAACAGCCACTGGTCCATCGTATCAAACATCCATCCCATAATCGCCATCACCAGAACCAAATAATGATAACCTGTTAAACCTTCTGTCCATCGCTTTTGCGTCATAGTATTTTGTTCACTCATTTCAATTCTCCTTATCTGGTTAATTTACAAATTAATTTACAATAATTTACAAAAAGATTAAAATATTCACGAGCCACTATAATTCATTAATTCTTCAATAAATCCGTGTTTATTAAAATAAAAATTAATAATATCAATAATCATAGAATTATTTAAACCTGCCATAGCCCATACATCTTCTCGTAATGGATACAATTCATGCTCATAAGCAGACAAACCCGATACACGAACGATATAATCCGCTACACTTAAAGATGCAGAGAGTCTCTTCAACTGTTCGTCTTCCGCGTTCCAGGGCTCATGATGCCATAGAATAGCTCCACATAAATCCTTTGATAATTTCCATTCTTCTGCAATTCGAGCCCCTATCTGTGCATGGTCAACTCCTATTAATTCCCGTTCAATAGCAATCCAGGAACCATGTCCACCTTCCTTTGCCCATTTGCATACCCCTGCCCAGTGTTTCGGTAAGAACTCACCTAAAATCATCTTACCTACATCATGTAGTAAACCGAAGACGAATCCTGTATCCCCTTTTGCATATAGTTTTTTTAAAGGTCCTATAGATACTACAGCATCCATTGCAATCCCTACCGCAACATTATGCCTCACTAAATCCTGTGCCATCTTACCCATTTGTGAAAAAACACTTGCTGTAAACACCATGTTCCGAATTACCTCTGTCCCCAGTAAAACTGTGGCATGCTCAATCGAGGTTACTGTTTGTCCTAATCCATAATACGCTGAATTAACCAGCCTTAATAACTTAAATGAAATAGAGGGGTCTAACGATATAGCATGAGATAATTCTGAAAGCCGTGTGTTGGGGTTGTTAATAAGTGAAAATATATGTTGCACAGAGGTAGGAAGGCTGGGAAGGGTTACTGTCTCGGACAAAAGACTATTAATCGTATATTTAGTTAGTTCTTCCATAGTGGTATAAAGATAATAAGATGATTATTTTAATGACTTATTCAACAGGCTTTGTCACTTTATTTCAATAGGAACCAAAGCCCTATCTCCAAAAAAACGCTCCTGAACACAAAGAATATCTACCAAATCTTCAGGTTTTATAAAATCCAAAAGATTTTGGATGGAAATAATTTCTCGCTCCTCTCCTTTTTGAAACACTATAACTGCATTTTTTTCTTTTTCGCAATTTCCTATAAGAACGACAACACCCCTGCGCCCATCTTTTAATTGGACTGTCTTAAGTATAGCGGGTCCCTGTCTACGCCATTCCATCAGATTAAAACAGGAATTCAGGTTCTAAAACAGGCTGGAAATTTACTTCTTTATCCGTCACAGGGAAAGTTACGGTCTCAAAGACTCCTGTCCCCGTTCTCATAACTGCACGAGCCGTTCCAAGAACTGGAACTACTCCAAACAAATAGCCAAAAGGTTTACCTTCTTTCATTTTCTTGTCAAAGGTTAATGGCAACTCTGCCCAACCAAACATAACATTGGATAAACCTCGTCCTAATTTGGTCAAAGACTTTTCAAAACGAGTTGGTTTAGGCAAATCCTCATCCGGATTATATTCTTGAGCCAGAACAAGGACTGGATGAATAAACAAAGACAACATTATAAGAGTTAAAATCACCTTTCTACACATCTTTATATCTCCACTAAATTTTTATTTTATTACCACTAATTATAAATAGTCTAACAAATTTTAACAAAATTGTCAAGAAATATTTCCCTCATGGATTACTTATCTTCCTTTTTAACTCCCATCCACATACATAAAATTCCTAAAGTCATGCCGACTACAAATAAATTATTTAAAAATTGTTTTAATTGGTTCGTACCCGCTTTATCATTACAACCACACATAGACGGATTCTCTCCTTCACCTTCTCCATTACCTTCACCTTCGCCCTCTAATACCCCTTCCTGGACAGAAACGGGAGTATACTCAGCATTTACCTCTACTTTATCATTAGAGACTATATTGACTTTTATCGAAGAAGGCTTTGTCCAGTTAGGCACATCATTAAACTCAATTGTATATTCCCCAATATCTTTGGTGACTATTATACCGCTTTGACGGTAAAAGGTCTCGTCTGCAAGTTTCCACCTTGCCCCAGCTTGAACTACTTCTTCAGGTAAAATATTCACAACTAACTTCCCTTGCTGGCGTGTATATGTTGCAGATACCTCATTAATAATCCCTTCTTTCAAATCAATTAATGTTTTCTCTGGCACATTCCAACCCGATACCTGTTTAAATTCAATCTCATATACATCCACAGGCACATTCTCTTCTATTGCCCCACTATCCAGCCAAACTTCCTGTCCTACTCTACGCCATTTTGCACCCCCTTCTTCTTTCTCCCCTTCCTCCGTATCATTAGCGGCTATCACTTCAGGAGGAAACAAATTTACTCGTAATGAACCCTTCAATCTTTCGTAAATACCTGCATACTTCACTGTTTTTCCTTTAATAAGTGTTACCTCAGCACTGGAAGGCGCTTTCCAACCTTTTATACCTCCCTTAAATTCAATCGTATAAATCCCCTCCGATAAGGTTAACATATTCCCGGAGGAATACCATGACTCCCCCAATTCACTAACTTTCCATAAAGCACCCAAACGATTTATCTCTTCAGGATAGAGAGTTACTATTAATACTGCATTATCAGTCTGGGCATACACATTAGAAGTCAAATATAAAATACCTGTCAATAAAAATATGAACAATCTTTTTTTCATCACGAAAAAAACTCCATCTTATTTTTAAGAAACTTTTTTATAGTATATAAAGTTTATTCTAAAAAAATATATCATTTCAATTAACCATTTAACTTTATTCTATTTGTTCATTATTTAACAAAATATTATGTTTTGTCAATATTTTATTTGGTAAATTAAAAATAATTACATCTTTTATTTTTAAATCACAAAATCTTTTATAATATATCAAAAAAAGGGAACTCTAATGAAAATAGATTTGAATATAAATTCTGAAGAAACAAACTTAAATCATTTTGATTTTTCGATTCGTAAGGAAACGATAAACGCATTACTAAAACAATCTCAACCAAAAATATCTGATAAGTCTATCCAATTATTCAATCTCCATTGTCATAGTTTCTTTTCTTATAACGGTTATGGACTTTCTCCGACGGCTTTAGTATGGAAAGCATTACAAAATAATTTTTATGCGGTGGGTTTGGTTGATTTTGATGTATTAGATGGCATTGATGAATTTTTTGAGACTTGCAACCTCTGCAAGATAAAAGGCTGTGCAGGATTTGAAACGCGTATAGCCGTTCCACAATTTGCCAGATATGAAATCAATTCTCCGGGAGAACCAGGCATCAGTTATCACATAGGAATGGGCTTCACCTCACAGAAAATTAAAAGACCAGAGGTATTAAAAAAATTAAAAAAAATAGCACAGGGCAGAGTGCAGACCATAATTGAGTTAGTGAATAATTACTTGTCCCCCCTCACCATTAATTATGAGACAGAAGTGCTACCGCTCACTCCTTCTGGTAATCCTACCGAAAGACACTTATGTATAGCCTATTACACAAAGAGTAAAAAAATATTTTCTAATGAAAAGGATATATTAAATTTTTGGTCTGAAAAACTAAAATTACCTATTAATGAAATTGAAAACACATTTCAGAATTCTGTCGAATTTCAAAATATTATACGAGCCAAACTTATGAAATCTGGTGGACCGGGCTATGTTCGACCCAAAGCCGAAAATTTCCCAACCCTTAATGAAGTCAATGAATTTATACTTTCTAATCACGCCATACCTACCTTCGCCTGGCTTGATGGCACCAGTTCCGGCGAACAAAATATTGAAGAACTTCTAAATATAATGATGTGTTCAGGCGTATGTGCTGTCAACATCATACCCGACCGCAATTGGAACATAAAAAACCCAGAGAGAAAGGAGACATTATTAAAAAACTTAAATCAATTTGTTTCTCTTGCCCGTGAGTTGTATCTGCCAATATTTGTCGGCACCGAACTGAATGCACCGGGACAAAAATTTGTTGATGGCTTTGACACCCCTGAATTGCTGCCTTTCTATCAAACATTTTTAGAAGGTGTTCATATCGCCTATGCTCATACTGTTCTTGAAAAAATGGTGGGAATGGGTTTTACAAGCCCCTGGGCACAAAATTATTTTGTAAATCCCAAAGAGCGTTATGAGTTTTTCAAAGAAATAGGGGAACGATTAACCCCTATTTCATGATAAATATACATAAATTGAATTATTGAAAATATAAAAAACAGGATAAAATAAATCATGAGTTATAACCCAGCACCTCAACAAGGACAGAAAAAAAGGATTAAGAAAAGAAGCTTCCTTCCCTGGCTTGTGGGTATTCTTTTCTGGTGTATTTTTGTATTATGGTATCGCTATACTCCCAGTCAGGACACTATTGAGTTTTTTTATTCCTGTGGACTATACCGTGCCAACACATTAATACTTACTCTCATTCAACAAATCACAACGCATTCTTTTGCTCTGTGGATTGTTCCTCCCTGTATCATACTGTTCTTATTAATATGGGTTGCCAACTGGATTTATATCCGAAAAAAATTGCACAAATCGCATTTCTGGGGAATCTTCTGGCTAATCAAATGGACATTCATTCTTAGCGGATTTTTACTTGTAATATACCTATTCCTCTGGGGAGCAGGATACCACCGAAAACCTGTTGAAGCAAAACTAAACCTTGAGATTGTAAATCCAGAAGAAGTCGAAATAAAACAAATCATGGAACAACTTCTTATCATAATTAAAGAGAACAATATCCCTCGTGAAAAAAGAAATCCAGACCAGAGCATTCAAGAAATATCCAAAACGATGGGAAAAATTGTGTCTGAGTGGGATAAGGTGCCTATCTACCTTCCTCCGCATATTCGTAAAACTCCCCGCGGACTTCTTCTGTTCAATAGCACATCGGGTATGTGTTTCCCGTTTACATTAGAACCGCATGTGGACGGTGCTCTTCCTCCCTTTGCCCTTGTATCTACTGCGGCACATGAGTTAGCCCATATTGCAGGGTTTTGCGGAGAAGCCGAAGCAAGTTTTGTAGGCTATGTAAGTGCATTAAAAACCGATGACCCCTTTGCCCGTTATTCCGTTGCTCTGGACATATACCAACGGTTTGCCTCTTTCCTTCCTCCTGAAGAACGCAAGAAAGCAATGGAGCAACTCCCTACTGAAGCACAACAGGACCTGAAAGAAGAACAGGAAATTGTCACCAAATATCGCGTAAAATGGTTTTCCAAAATATCGTGGAAAGTATACGACAAATATTTAAAATCGCAAGGTGTCAAAGAAGGGGTAAAGGATTATGGTAGAGCCGCAAACTTATTAGTAGCAAGCATCCGAAAAGGTATTATCCAGTTACCCCAGAATCAAAGCATTCCACAACCGATAATGCCAAATATTGAGGAAATACAACCTATACCACAGCAAGAAGATAATTCTGCTACACAAACCACCTCACCAAATATCGAAGAAAATCTACCTTCTGACGAGATGAATCCACAAAATATCGAAACAGAAGTAGACACCTCAAATGGTCAAGAACCATAATAAAAATTTATTTAGTATCGGAAAGATTTTATCCCTTATAAACATATATCGAATTTATGTAAATATTTCTATATAATAGAACACGATTTTCGATATATAAATAAGGAGTTTTTTATGCCTATCAATCTTGCTGTTTTATTATCTGGCAGTGGCACGACTTTACAGAACTTAATTGACCGTATTAAAGAAGGGACATTGGACGCCAGAATACAACTTGTCATTTCTTCTAAATCAACGGCGTATGGCTTACAACGAGCCCAGCAAAACCAAATTCCCACGGCTGTCATTCGTCCCAAAGATTTTCCTGACTTTCAATCATTTAATCAAGCACTCTGGAACAAAATTCGAGAATATCCGATAGACCTTGTTGTTCTTGCAGGCTACCTATCCCTTATTGAAGTCCCTCCGGAATTTCACAATCGAATCATGAACATTCACCCTGCTTTAGTGCCTGCCTTTTGTGGCAAAGGGATGTATGGACATCATGTCCACGAAGCCGTTATAAAATCAGGTGTCAAAATTACAGGTTGTACCGTTCACTTTGTTGACGAACATTATGACCATGGTCCCATCATTCTTCAAGAGGCTGTGCCTGTCCTTGATGAGGATACACCTGAAACATTAGCAGAACGGGTACAAGCAATGGAACGGAAATTATACCCCCTTGCCATTCAATTATTTGCCGAAAATCGTCTCAAAGTTGAAGGCAACAAGGTTCAAATACTTTCATCAAAACGATAACAAATAACCTCAAAGGAGAAGGAAAATGAATCCTTCAACAGAGATTATTCCTCTCTGCTTTCCCGATGGCACTCTCAATCCCAAAGCAATCCGCTGGGATAGTTATCCCTTTGTTCATGCCGAATTGCACAAGCATTGGGGACGAAAAAAACAATGGATGTATTGGGCTGTCCTATGTCCAAAAGGAGTCTTTTCAACCGTAATAGCCAATGTTGACTATATAAAATTAGGGTCAGTATTTTTTACCAAATTTGATGAATCTTCCCATGTTGAAAAAGCAAAAATTCAATTTTCTAAAAATAATTTACATGTGCCACCTTCTCCTTATCAAAATGCCTATTTCAAAAATAACGCTATGAATCTTGAATATATTGTTTATAAAGATAAAACCATATTAAAGACAAAGACTGTTATTGAAAATAGCCCTTTCACAGCAGAAATAGAGATATATAGAGACAAAGATTTCCCCACTTTGAATGTTGTAATCCCATGGACCGCAAAACGATTCCAATTTACATCAAAACAGATACCCTTTCCAGCAAAAGGAAGAATTCAATACAAAAATGAAATATTTGAATTTAATGAGAAGGAAACTTTTGCATGTCTTGATTACGGCTCAGGGAAATGGAAATATAAAACGGATTGGAACTGGGCTGCGGGTTATGGAAATGACACAATGGGTAGAAAAATAGCAATAAATTTAGGTGGTCTATGGACAGACGGAACAGGCCAAAATGAAAATGGCTTCTGGATTGAAAATAAATTTTGTAAGATACATGAGGAAGTTACATTCTTGTGGGACCATAAAAATCCACTGAATAATTGGAACATTAAAACAAAGACTTCTGATAATATTGATTTAACCTTAAAACCTTTTTACACCCGTTCCGATTCCACAAATTTACTAGCATTAAAATCTCAAACTGTTCAATGTTTTGGGGACTTCACGGGAATTGTTAAATCGGAAAATGAAGTAATAGAAATAAACTCCCTTTTAGGTTGGGCAGAAGAACACCACGCTCGCTGGTGATAAATCTCAAAATTCACCTACCATGTTTATACCCTTTCCTTTCTATCGAGTCGTCTTGAATTATCTATAAGGAAAGATTTTTTACCGCAAAGGATATAAAATAGAATTATGCGTCTTGTGCCATAGTATATTCTGGAATAACCCTTTCTTCAGGATACGCTTCCAAACCCATCTCACTTTTATCCAGTCCAAGATATTCCTCATTTGCATCCACTCGTAGCCCTAACAAAGACCTTATAGCAAGCCAGGTAATCCCAGCACTACATAAAACAAATAAACCTACTGCCACGATACCAACGAACTGAACCAATAATGATTTTGTTCCTCCTCCATAGAAAAATCCCTTATTGACATCAAATAGTCCAACGGCTAAAGTTCCCCAAACCCCATTAACTAAATGCACAGAAGTAGCACCTACGGGGTCGTCTATCCTTATATGGTCAAAAAACAGGACACCTTCTACAACAATAAAACCCGCAATCCCACCAATGATAACACTACCCAAAATACTTACATTATCACAAGGTGCTGTAATGGATACCAGACCTGCCAGAGAACCATTAATTATCATAGTCAGGTCAGGTTTACCCACCCGTAACCAAGCATATAGACAGGATACAACCGTCCCCACACTCGCTGCCATGGCTGTCGTCAAAGCAATATGGGCTATTTTCATAGGATTGGCTTCCATTGTGCTTCCCGGATTGAAACCAAACCATCCTAACCACAAGATTAAAGCACCCAATGTTGCTAATGCCATATTATGCCCGGGGATAGGTAATATTTCACCCTTTTTACCATATTTGCCAAGACGCGGTCCCAGCAACCATGCCCCTACCAAAGCAGACCAGCCCCCTACAGAATGAACTACCGTAGAACCTGCAAAATCCTTAAAACCAACACCTAAAAAGGAACTAAGCCAGCCTCCACCCCATATCCAATGCCCTACCACAGGGTAGATAATAGATGAAATTACTACTGAGAAAAGTAGAAATGCAGAAAGACATATCCTTTCTGCAACAGCACCCGATACAATAGTCGCTGCTGTCCCTGCAAAAACTACCTGAAAGAAAAATTTTGCTTCCAGTGGAACACCTGCCCAATTTAATGAGCCATATACTCCCCTATAAAGGTTTCCCACCGCTGGACTATTGTCCGAACCCAATAACAAAAATCCCTTTGTCCCTACTATGGGATTACCATCGCTAAACATAACGGCAAAACCTATAGCCCAAAAACAAATTAAAGTTATACCAAATACAATAAAGTTTTTTGTGAGAATATTTACAGCATTTTTAGCCCTACAAAAACCTGCTTCTAAACATGCAAAACCTGCATTCATCCAGAATATAAAAAATGCTGTAATTAAAACCCATATAGTATCTAAAATTACCTTTTGAGTTATCTCATTACTACTAAATTGCTTCCCATCTTCCGAATAACCAGAACAAGAATAAATAAAAAGAACAAATATAAACAGTAAACAGGCATAATAAGTCTTCCTCATTCTCATTAAATTAACTCCTTATTTAAAAATTTTTACTTTTGTATATTTTTAAAATATATAATGGTTTGTTTGTGTATAACAATTTTTATGCCTACTTAAAAAACTATAAATAAGTAATTGATATACATATACTTATAAATTACAAGGAAAGATGAGGTTGCTAATTCAAAGTAAATAAATTACATTTCTGTATCTCTGCACAATTAAATCCAACTTTTTTGTATACAGAATTAAACAGACCCAGGTTTTAATTTTTTTGAATGTTGAATTGAGCCCCATTTAACGATGGACTCGGGATAAATCATGTAGGGAGATATCGGGTATCACAATCAGCATGTTGTCATACCTTTAAAATTTTGCCCGAGTGGCAACTTCCACGAGCGTCCACGCTCGTGGAAAAACGATAGTGAATTCTATGTAAAGCCAAACCTCATAGACGGTATATTAGAAGAGGTACTGTTTATTTGCGGAGGCATGGTTTTTAAGGCGTATGCAATACGCCCCTACATTCTCAGAACTTTTTAGATAACCCCCCATCTCGAATATATAAATAGATATAAACCAAAAACTCCTCACCTTACGAAGGGGAGGTGTCGCACTAGCGACGGAGGGATTTTTTTTAACAAAGTGAATTGAATACCCCCTATAAGGACTCTCCCTTTCACGAAGAGGGAGAGTCAAATATTAGCATGATACCCCCTGGACTTCCCCTTCTGCAAAGGGAGAGAGTCTATTAATACCCAGTTTTTAAAAAATAAATAAAAAGTTTTACTGTTCTTCTATGTTAAATTGTCATCGTAATATCTAAAAAATATTCTTAAGATTTCTTTGCATATTGCTTAATTTATAGAAAGTTAGAGATTAATATAATCCATTTAGAAGAAACAAAAAATATGACTCCGATAGAGATATTTACCCCTATTGCAATGGATAGAAACTTCCTTAAAATTTTTAGCAGATACTTTTTTTACCCCTTTATAAAATGGAAGAAGAGAAAGGAAGGGTAAAGAGTTACAAGGCAGGTTCTTCTAGAAGTTTTCGGGCTGCATCTATTTGTTGGTGAGCACCAACAAGGACAAGTACATCATTTGCCTGTAGGACAAAATCACTTGGGGGACTGGTTGTAGGGATACCTGCACGAACAACGGCAATAACAGAACAACCGGTGCGTTTTCGAAGGTCTACTTCTGCAAGGGTTTTTCCATTAGCAAAACTTTTTTCTCCCAGATAATAGGTTTGGGTTGTAGTCCTTTCCAAAATTCTTATTATTTCTTCAATGCCTGCACGGGAACTTGCCTTTCCTCGAAGCATGGCATAGCCATCCGAACGAATGGCTATTGTTTCCGCCTCTACAATATTATCCGGTACCCCACAATGTTTCAAGACATGGGCAACTACTTCTATAGAAGTTTCAAAGTCTTCAAAAATTACCTGTTTTGCTCCCAATTTTTTTAATACTTCAATCTCATGGGCAAATCGTGTTTTTACCAGGATATATAAATGTGAATGGTGCACGACAATCTGTCCCACAATTTTACGGCATGCGATAGGGTCATTCAAGGATATAACTACTGCTTGAGCGGTATGAAGTTCTGCTTGATTTAAAATTACTCTTTGGGTAGCATCTCCAACAATTAACTTAGCAGGTTCCATATCTTTTGCTTTTTGTGCTAACTCTTGATTCATTTCAATTACAACAAATGGGATCCCTGTTGATTTTAAAACTTTCGCCAGGTTTTCTCCCGTTAACCCAAAACCGATAATAACTACATGTGGACCAATTTGAGTCCCTTCCAGAAAATCTTCATCCTCCTCTGTGGATAAAATTTCTATTAATTTTTTGTTTAACGGTTTGATATAGAGTAAGAGGATACTGCTGATTACCATCGTTGCGGTTGTAATTGCAGTAACCCCATACAAAATGTCCAGTGAGACATAATCCCATTTGGAAAATTCGCGACAGATAATAAAACTAATTTCGCTTAACGGCAAAAGGAAAATAGAAACGAGTATAGCGATTCGAGTAGATACTCCTGTGGTTTTTAGAGCCAGAAGGTTTAAAATAAATCGGGCAAGTAGCACTCCGATTACAATCAGCGATAGGATCTGAATATGTGTTATTGACCATTCTAATGGGAATGACATACCGAGTGAAATAAAAAATAACGCATATATAACATCATGGAAAGGTTGTATTTCGGCAGCCAATTGGTGCCGTTCATCTGATTGTCCGACTAAGACTCCTGCAAAACATGCTCCCAATCCTGCTGACCAACCTAAATAATAAGCAAGCAATGCACCAACAATTGCACAAAACAATGCAAACAGAGTTAGTAAGTCCTGACCTCCCTGATAGGCAATATATGCCACTATAGAAGGAACTATCTTTTTTCCACAGATAAAAATAGAAAGGACAATCAGACCTAAAATTAGACTTGCTATTCTGCCAATCCATCCTTCCTGAGCAGAAGTTGTGGAAACAGATAAAAATGAAATAATAACAAGAAAGGCAAGTGTCGTAAGGTCTTGAATAATTGTTACTGTTGTAGATAGTAATCCGTATGGAGTCTCTATTTCACTGTGGTCGTGTAGATAGTTCAAGACAACTGCTGTGCTACTTGAGGATAGGACAGCAACTAAAACTATAAGTTCCAGCATGCTATTTATATCAACAAAGAAATAGCAAAGAACGGTAAATGCAATTACCAGATATAGAACCAGTAAGCCCCCTGATTTTACGGAAAGATACAAGGTCTTCAAAAATAATGAATTACTTAATTCGAGTCCCACAACAAACAGCAATAAAACGGCACCCCAATCAATAAAATAAGAGACCCATGTTTCAGGAAACAATCCAAGCCCTGAAGGTCCCAATATAATTCCGGCAAGAATAAAACCAATAATGGAAGGAAATTTTATTGTTCGGAATAGAAGTGCAATTACCAGTGCCGTACCAAAGAGTATACTTAGATATATAAGGATAGAAGAACCCATTATTTCCCTTATTCTTGTATTTTATTTAACAAAAACAAATCGGGGAGAAAAATCTCTCCCCGAAAAAATTTCTAACCTATTGGGTAGATTTTCACCAGTTAATCTATATTTTTGCTCCTGCTTTTGTCTGGGATGTTTTTTTACTACCCGTTTTTGTTTGAGTGGCTAAGCGTAATTGTCTGCGTTCACTTATATTCTGCCATATAAGCACAATGGGTGAAGCCACGAAAACGGAAGAATAAGTTCCGATAGTAATTCCTACAAGCAGTGCCAGTGCAAAATCACGAATGGAAATACCACCAAAGAAGAACAGAACTACTACACTGAACAAAGTCGTAAGTACAGTAAGTAGTGTTCGACTTAATGTTTCATTAATTGAAATATTGAGAATATCTATATATTTATAACCCTTACCACGATACAGTTTTAAGTTCTCGCGGATACGGTCAAATATAACAATGGTATCGTTAATGGAATAACCTATAATAGTTAATATTGCTGCAACCACAGTCATGTCAATAGGTCTACGCAATATAGCAAATATACCTAATGTAATTAAGGTATCATGGACTACTGCAAGCACTGCGGCAACACCAAATTTTAATTCGAATCGGAACCAAACATATATAACAATGAACACAAACGCCCAGAATATACATTTAATAGCATCCATTCGTAATTGTGCACCAACTGCGGGTCCTACGGTTTGCTGGTCTTCTATGACCACATCCTCTGATTTACCTGACTGTGTGAAGGACGCAAGTGCTTTCTGAATAGATTCCCCTATGTCCCCACCACCTGCTCCGCCTGAAGTGGAAGCAGACATAGGTGCTGTATTGGCATTATTTTGTATTTCAGTTTTATCAGGTGAACCTGTAACATTTGCTCCCTTTATATCCGTTTCTGCAATACGAATCAGGAAACGATTTCCAGATTCCACATTATTACTTTCCTCAGACATCAATTGAACGATTGCATTTTTATATCCAATCTTTGCCAATGCTTCACGGACTGCACCCGGCTGAACAGGTTGAGGGCTTGCTATTTGCACATTAATATTTGTTCCCTGGACAAAGTCTACCCCTAAGTTTTCGCTTCCTCTCCATATAAACATTGCCATACCAATTACAATTAATATACCACTAAGAGTAAAGGCATGATACCTGTATTGCATAAATGGGATTTTGGGTTTCATAGGAACAACACTGAGCATGGGTAAAGATTTAATCAATTTATGTTCTAACATAAAGTCAAATAATGAACGGCAAACGACCAGGGCAACGAATATACTTGCACATACGCCGATACTGAGAGTTATGGCAAAACCCTGTATGGGACCTGTTCCAAATTGCAATAGCACAGCAGCGGCGATAAGTGTCGTTAGATTTGAATCCCAGATGGTAACAGCAGCACGATTGAAACCGCTGCTAATGGCTGTTGCCAGGGTGTGCCCCAATCGTAACTCTTCTCGGATACGCTCATATATAAGCACATTGGCGTCTACTGCCATACCGATAGTAAGGATAAGTCCTGCCACGCCTGGTAAAGTGAGTGTCATCTCGAAGTATGCCATGAGTGCCAGGATAATCAGGAAGTTCACGAACAAACCGACAAGAGCCACAAAGCCTGCATACATGTAGTAAATCACCATGAATCCACTTACAATTAATAACGCCAGAACGGCAGATACCACACTTTTATGGATTGCATCTGAACCCAAACTTGCGCCTATGATACGGGTAAATTCTTCCCTCACAGGCACGAACATAGAGCCTGAATTCAATG
>CAZJTZ010000031.1:14345-38350 GCA_964549105.1 uncultured Nitrospirales bacterium | reverse complement strand
AGAACAGGTATTCCTGTCTGTTTCTTAAAAAGTTGTAACATGTCTAAATTTGATAGTTTTTTGGGTCAATCTAAAAGTTCTGAAGTGTAGGGGCGTATAGCATACGCCCTAAAAAACAATATCTACGCAAACAAACAATACCTCCGTAGTCTGTCTATGCGGGCATAAGGCGATATGCCTTAAAATAATGTCTCCACAAACAAACGATGTCTCCGTAGTGTATGCCCAATGCGTCCACAAACAAGATACCTCCGCAAAGAAATGATGTCTCCGTAGCACCATCTATGGGGGGCGTATGCAATACGCCCCTACGAAATGCAGTTATGTTGAACATATCATTTGCAGTGATGATGGATTTAACAACATACAGTAATATATTCTGGATAAAGCCCTACATAACTCAAAATAAAACGCCAAAATTCAAATACGAGGAGATAAAAAACTCTCCCCCTTGGCAGAAGGGGGAGTCCTTATAGGGGGTATAACACAGATATTCAAATTTCTCTTCTGCTGTGTGGAGTTATTATAGAAGTGTTTAGTTTGAACAGACCCCTCTGTCGCTAACGCGACACCTCCCCTTCGCAAGGTAAGGAGTCGTTGATAATAGCAAGGTGTGAATTAATAAACTCTCCCCCTTGGCGGAAGGGGGAGTCCTTATAGGGGGTATAACACAGATATTCAAATTTCTCTTCTGCTGTGTGAAGTTATTATAGAGGTGTTTAGTTTGAACAGACCCCTCTGTCGCTAACGCGACACCTCCCCTTCGCAAGGTGAGGAGTCTTTTATTTAATCTCCCAATTTTTATATCCCAAACAGATGTATTTGTAGGGGCGTATGGCGATACGCCCAAAACCGATACCTCCGCAAACAAATGGTACCTCTATAGCACCGTCTATGGGAGGGCGTATGGCAATACGCCCCTACAACCTAACTTTGTTAAACAAACTGTCCACACTGGCTATGAATTGAACCACATGCAGTAAATATTCTGGATTAAACTTCTATAAAAATGTAGACAAGAATATACATTCTAGAGAGGGGTGGGGCTGTCTAAAAAGTCAATTTGAGGCAATTTCGCCATTACAAAAACAAATATATACATACATAAACAATCATAAATCAATAAAAATTAACATTCCTTTTTTGGTCAAATTTATTAAAAAAACTAATAATATTTATTCAAATCTTTTAGCGGACAGCAGTTGTGTCCTCATAAGTTTTATTTTCGGGGGTTGTTTTCCAGAGTTTTTTATTTCTCCATTCTCTAATCTTTCGTCGCCAGAATTTTCTTCTTGTATCATCCCAGGGTTTTAGTCCAAATCGGATTAGGTTGTATTCTTCTAAGAAGGGTTGAATGTCTGAGCATAGTAAAGGCACTTTATCGGGTAATTCTTTTTTAATTTCTTCCGCAGTTAAATTTTGAATTTTCCAATTGTTTCTTGCAAAAACAGATTCCAGTTTTTTAAATAATTTTCTCGCTTCCATCTGGTCTTTTGTTAATTGCAATTTTTTTATCTCAACTCGCTGATGATTAAATGCTTTTTTCGACACTTGCCATAGTAATCCAGCAAGGAATAATAAAAAGATAAGCATTGCAATAACGAAAATTATCCCTACAGAAGGGATAGCGAGATTTCTCCCCGGATTAATATAATCATCTAATCCTCTAATAAAGCCGATAGATTTAGTTCCAAAATTTGGGAGTTGAAAACCCTGTTCAAAACCTATGACTCTCTGGTACCAGAACATCCTTGTTTGTAACATCCACCGAGAAAGTCTCGCTATCAATAGGTTTTTCATAAGATAATTAGGGTCAGGCATTGGAGAAGGGTCGAAGGGAACCCAACCATATTGAGGAAATAGCACTTCGACCCACAAATGAGCCATACCCTCACGAACAAGGTAAGAATGATTTTGTGGGTCCCATTCTCCTCCTAAATATCCCGTAACTACACGGGCAGGTATTCCCAGACTTCGGACAGCAAGAGCCATAGCACTTGCAAACAATTCGCAATGTCCCCTACGAACTTCAGTAAAAAAAGCATTCATAGGGTGGTCTCCCGGCAATGGGGGGATATCTAATGTATATTGGAATTCAGGACCGGATAACCACTTTTCAATGGCTTCTACTTTTTCATAAATTGTTCCTTTACCTTCTACGACCCTTTGTATCTGCGATTGGACCTCTGGTGATAAATCATGTTGAGTTAATACATCATAATCACGGGGAGACATGAAGTCTCTATAATTTCCTGCTGCTTGCATTAATTTTTCTCTATCCCAGGTGATAAGTTCAGAAACTGCCGTATATACCAATCTGCGAGCATTATTTGTAGAAGCCGCTACGGTATAGTCTTTGGTCATATCCCAACTCAGAGAGATACGCGCCCCCGATTCCTGTGTCCTGAACTCTCTAACTCGGTCTAACACAGGAACCCCATCCTCAGGAATACTGTCTAGATAGATTTCTTGAGTCACTGTTGTGGAAGGGAAATCTCTCTTCATTTCGAATATAACCTTCCTATTTGAACCTTTTTTCCGTTCCTCAATAGCCTTTAACATGTTTAACATAGTAAATGAATCCGCTACCGATTCATAGGATTCTTCAAGAGGCCATCTTCGCCATTGAATTCCGAGATATGTGGGTAAACTTGTAATACGCCAATACAGTTGCCTTTCTTGTATCGGTGGTGCTGTCCCCGCCGTAGGGATATAAACACTCATCACAGGAGTATAAGAAACTTCAATGGACTGACCACCTTTTAACGAAACAGTGGTCGTAATGCCTGTTCGTGTCAAATTTCCCACATCGTGTCCAAAAATACCTGCTTCCAGGCGGGGTATGAACAGGAAACTTAAAATGATTAAAAACCAACCCGCCAAAACATTAAGCAAAATAGCAATTGTTAAATATAACTTATATTTTGGGAAGGAACGCTTTACGCTTGATAGAGGAACCGATACATTTCCTCCTTTTTCATCTTTGCCATGAACCATTGTTACAATCGGCAAGAGAATAAACACGAAACAAATAAAAAATATTAATGAAACCCCTACTACGAATTCAGGTGCCTGAACCCCTGCACCTAATAATAGGAAGAAACTCATTAATATTATATATAGATATTCCTTTAATCCTTTTGGACGAGCCAGTAGAGTCAGTTGAATAAATATGGTCAAAAGAAGCACGGTATCCAGAATGCCGATTAACATAATTAATACAGGCAAAGAGAGACTGACCATCCAGAGGGGAATTTGTATAAAGAACGGGTATCGTGGATATTTTTTTACAATCTTCTCAACAAAAAAATTCAGTAGTAATGGTAAAATGGGAATGAACAAAACTACAATTCCATAAGCCCGAACTGCTGTCAATGCCAGATATGATGACATTACAACAATTACTATGGAAATCTTTAACATCAGACCATATTTATCTTCCTGCGGAAATGACATCAGGATTTACCACCTTCATTCCGGTTGAAATTGTTTTACCCCATAACTCAGGATTAACAGACACAAGCAACAATCTTGAATTTCTTCCTTCCTGAATAAATCTGTTCCACATATTTTCATCTGTTTTCCCATCCTTTTCGGGTTGAAGCAGAGCCAGTTTCCTTAATATCAAATTAAGTTGCCCTACTCCATGTCCGATGGGTATCTTATCATGGTTTGTCCAGAGTCCCACACGAAATTGCTTCATGATTAGAGAGAATGACAATGAAGCGACAAAATCCATCATAGTCTCGAACAATTCTTCATCATTGTCAGTAGAAGGTTTCCGCAAATCCAAATAAATCAAATATTGGTTGGGCAAACTTAACGCCCATTCTCGAACAACCCATACGCCAAGCCGTGCACTGATTTTCCAGGCAATATACCTTAAATCATCGCCGGGCTGATATTCACGAATAGAGTAAAAATCGCCTGATTCAGAAATAAGCGTTCGAGTAGGCACACGACTTCCACCTGCAAAATTTCCCAGAGCCTGAACCCTCAAAAACTGCATTTTGGGAACTACCAGCACCTCTGCATTTACTTTATACCATGCTTCCCTTTCAACAATTCCAAATGGAAATTCCGATTTAAGGATAATGTCTGAAATCCGTACCAGTCCACGCCTTTGAAATACTTGCTCAAATGAAAACTCAAAGTATCTATTAACAGACAATAATGGTATTTTTTTCCAGAATACTCTAATCTTTTTACCTTGTGTGTCTTCGATAATCGCCTCTACAGAAATCCCAAATAGAGGAAAATACTTTTTTAAATTTTCCAATTGAATCCAGATATTTGCCACATCTCCTCGTATAACTTGCTCTGGTAACAATATATCTAAACGGGGCGGTTTAAAATTCCATTTTGAAAAGACTTCTGCACATACCGCTATCGCAAAGCATATTGCAAATGCCAGATAAAGAATATTATTACCGCTATTCCATGCCGAGAGTAACAAAAGCCCGGTAAAAAAAACCTCCCCAATCCAGTAAGTCCGTATCGTCTTTTTTCGTATGGGTGTTCCTGAAATCATAATTAACGAGGAATCGGGACAGTTTGTAAAATATCCTGAATTATCTTTTTCCGTTCTTCTGCGACATGGACAAGGTTAAAAGATTTTGACTTGGGAATAAGGCGATGTGACAACACAGGTTCCGCTACTTCACGAACATCCTGTGGAGTAACAAATTCTCTACCATTCAATAAAGCCCATGCCTGGGCGGCTACATATAGACTTTGCGTCCCTCGTGGGCTTATGCCCAACTCAATCTGTTCATGTAGTCTTGTTTGTTCAACGATAGAAAGAATATATCGAGTTATGGAGTCATCTACGAATATATTTTTTGTCCGTTCCTGCAAATCCGTAACCTCTTCTGAAGTCAGAACTGGAGGCAATTCGCTAATTTCTTTAACGACATCTCGTTTTTTCATTATTACGAGTTCTTCCTCTGCTGGAGGGTATCCTATCTCAAGACGAATTAAAAACCTATCCAACTGTGATTCAGGCAGGCTATAGGTTCCTTCATATTCAATTGGATTTTGTGTGGCAATGACAATAAAAGGCTGAGGTAATAGATAAGTCATCCCATCTGTTGAAACCTGATATTCACTCATGGCTTCTAATAAGGCACTCTGTGTTTTTGGAGGAGTGCGATTAATTTCATCTGCCAAAACAATATTTGCGAAAATGGGCCCTCGCCGAAAATCAAATTCTGTTGTTTTCGGATTTAATATGGAAACTCCCAATATATCCGAAGGCAGCATATCGCTGGTAAACTGAATACGATGGAACTTGCAATTCATAGAACGGGCTAATACTTGAGCCAGAGTCGTTTTCCCCATTCCTGGTACATCCTCTATAAGTATATGCCCACGTGCCAATACGCCTACGACACACAACTTTATTGCATAAGTCTTACCTAAAAATACTCGCTCCACATTGTTGATTAAAGTGTCTATTTTCTTTTTATATTCTTCAATCATGGTAATCAAAACAATCCTTAAAAAATATTCATTCCCAATATAAAATAATACTTCTTTAATTTACAACCATTCTGCAAACCAATCTTCGATAACAGGCAGGTAAGTACTACTAAAAGATTGCGTTTTCTTCTGAATAACTCGCAGAGCCTCAGGCATTCCAAGCAAATCATAAATCTTTTCAGAATTTTTAATATATGGAATTCCGGATTTTTTCCTGGATGCTGTATCATCTTGCTCCAAAGGATTAATAATTAAAACAGCACTCGTTGCACAAAGTGCAAGGATATGTTCTATATCAAAAGTTTCTTTCTCTTGCTCTATTTCCTTGCGAAGTTCAGGTATCAAATCATTTTCATTGTGGAAAATCCAATTATTTTTACTCCGTTTGTCTTTCCATGAACTTAACGGACCTATTGCCACACACGCCTGAATAGATGGTTCAATGGCTGTAAGAAGAATTGCCTGTAATGCACCGAATCCTTTTCCAAGGACTCCTATACTGGTAATATCCGCAGTAAACCATGTCCCGAACACACGCAATCCTGCCAGATAATCCATCAATATCTTTCCCTGATAGGTAATTTTTGAAAATTTATGATTATGTCCCTTTGATTCTGTCTTTACTTTACCGCGTTTTTCTCTCTCTCCAAAATGCAAACAATCAGGAACCATGGTTATATATCCTGAATTAGCAAGTTCCTTTGCTAACGCATATTCAGGGTCTCCTTCTACACCCGCAAATTCATCTTTCCCCTGAGGTATGGCATCATGACAACACAAAATTGCTGGGGTCGCCTCCTTTTTACTGCGTTCAGGCGTAAACACCCATGCAGTAACTCTCTCATCCTCTTCAACAGAATATTCTATCTTATACCGTATCACATCATCTTCTGGATTCTCATCTATAATTTTCGTATGTGGAACAAATATACCAGAACGGTCTTCCTCAATATCATCATAAAGAGGGTCACTCAATATCAACAATTCTTCACCAAGATAATGTAAAAACTGTTTTTTCAGTTCTTCTCTTTTATCTCGCCAGTCTTCGGCTGTCTTTATCTTCTTCAAATCTATCATAAATTCTTACCTTCTTTTCGAGTTTAAAATAAAACATCTTATTTTACCATTGATTTTTATTTATTAGAAAGGAATATTATCATAACATTATTCATAAATAAGGTTTCAATTCATAGATTTCTTTTTTTATAAAGTTAACTATTTATTATCTAACTTTTTCAACGAGTATTTATAGACACACTCACGAGCCGTCACAAAAAACTCATTCCCTTCCTTCCCACCAAAGGCACAATTAGAGGGTTGTTTAGGCATTTTTATTGTTTCTATTCTCTTTGAATTTTTATTAAACACCACAATCCCATCTGAGGACGCAACCCAGATATGGTCTTGCTTATCTACCTTTATTCCGTCTGGCGACGGAACATCACAAAATTTCACAGCCTCTAATGGATAATCTCCATTAAGATTTGAAAACTTATAAATAGCATTCTGTGCCGTATCTGCCACATACAGTATCTTCTCATCGCAAGATAAAGCAATTCCATTGGGAAGTTTCAAATCTTTACTAATTAGCGAGACTTTTCCCTCAGACGATATTGAATACACACCACAAAAATTAAGTTCTGCATTAGGTCCTTCTAAACCACCTGGTAAGCCGAAGGTTGGGTCTGTAAAAAATATAGTTCCATCTGAACGAACAGTTAAATCATTCGGGCTATTAAATCGCTTTCCTTCATATTTATCTGCAACAACCTCGATAGTGCCCTTTTCATTTAATCTTGAAATCCTTCGTTTTCCCTGTTCTGCAAGAAGAATCTTCCCTCCTTTATCAAGGGATAAGCCATTGGAATTACTGCTGGGACTGAGAAAAGGGGTATGGTCCAATCTATAAACAGTATTTGCAGGTATATCACTGAAAATCCATCCCTCCTTCTCAATCCATAACGGACCCTCTGTGAACTGAAAGCCACATACTTCCATTACAGAATTCTCATCTACTAATAAAGAGGACAGAAGCATCATGCTAAAAGCAGAAAGGAAAAGACTCATTTTCTTTCTCCATTTATTTTTTTATTTTTTTGTTTCTCTATTTATTAGGATATCATAATAAAATCCATTATAAAAGTTCTTATAATAAAATATATGGAGGCGGTTTCATTTATGCAGACAATAATACCCTGGTTATTCTCTGTTCATGGAGGACATAGTAAAGAATTTTGTGACCATGCTGATAGTTTTATTGAAGAAATTATCCATCGAGCCATTGAATTAGGCATGCCTGTCTATGGTATTTCCGAACATGCCCCTCGCAATCATACAAAATACCTCTACCCGGAAGAAATTGATATGAACTGGACCCCCGAAGTGCTTATGAATAAATTCTATTCCTATTGCAAAACTGTCGAAAAACTACAAGATAAATATATGTCCCAGATTACATTACTAAAAGGATTAGAAATCGAGGTAGTACCCCCTGATGACTATGTCTCTTTCACACAGGAATTAGTCCATAAAGGAAATATTGAATATATAATAGGTTCTGTCCATTGGGTTAACAGCTATATGATAGATTATTCTCGAGATAAATTTAACGAAGCAGTTAAAGCCCACTATGGATTAGAGAACCTGGTTGTTGCCTACTATCAAACCCTGAAAGATATGGTCAAATCTATAAAACCCGATATTGTAGCCCACTTCGATTTAATCAGCTGCTTCTTGGAGCCAGAAGAAGTACCCGCTTATACGCATCCTCAAATCAATGCTATTGAACAGGCATTAGAGGAAATAAAAAGCAACAACTGTTTGCTTGAACTTAACACCAGCGGCTTGCGTAAGCCCATAAATCGTATTTTCCCGGATAAATTTATTATAAAAAAATCTAATGAATTAAAAGTACCCTTCACTTTTGGAGATGATTCACACAACATTCAACAAGTAGGATACAGGCTACAACTTGCTCGCCAAACATTGATAGATTTGGGAATTACAGAAGTCACTCGATTAAACAAATCACAACAAAATAATTCAAAAATTATTCGTGAACAAATTTCATTAATATAACTAAACTTATATAATACTTATAGTTACATAAATATTCTTTTTTTAGTCTAATTTAATTTATAATTAAAATTGACTTTATAGATTATATTTATGATAATAAAGCGAGATACTTTTATATTTAGCCTTTAATAGGAGCAATATCCATGTCAGACAAATTGTATAAAGAAAACCGTAGAGAATTTCTGAAGACTACGAGTATACTTGGCTCCACAGTTTATTTTGGTAGCCAGGTTAAGGCTTCGGCACAAGCAAGTTCAAAAAACCTCAAGACTGAGGCACTGGCTCTTAACGGAGGTTCTCCTGCTGTAACCGCTCAATCAGGAGACGCAACGAAATGGCCTATATATGGCGACGAAGAAATAAAGTTGGTAACGGAATTAATAAAAAGTCCGGGTTATGCCCCAATCGAGGAATTTGAAGGAGCATGGAAAAAATATTTTGATTGTCCGTTTGCTAAGGCACATTGTAACGGCACAAATGCTTTGACTTCTACCTTATTTGCATTAGAATTGCCTCCTGGTAGCGAGGTGCTTGTTCCAGATTACAGCACCTGGTTTCCGGTAGTTCCTATGCGATTTTTGAAATATGTCCCTGTATTTGTAGATGTCAACCCTAAAACGATGAATATTGATGTCGAGGATTGCAAAAAACGGCTTTCTCCTAAAACGCGTGCCATACTGCCTGTGCACTGGTACGGGGTTCCTTGCGATATGGACCTCATTAATGATTTTGCAAAAGAAAATGGTTTGGAGGTTCTTGAAGATGCCAGTCATGCCCACGGAGCAAAATTAAAAGGAACATATATCGGCAAGTGGGGACGCATGGCGGGTTTCAGTTTACAAACGACAAAGCCTTTGCCTGCTATTGAAGGTGGTATGGCTATGTATAAAGATGTAAGAGATTATGAACGCTCAGTAACTTATGGTAATTATGATTTGCCCAGAACCTTTCCTGAGGACAGTCCCTACCGTAAATACCAGGGAACAGCCTTTGGCAGCAAATTAAGAATTCACCCCATTGCGGCTATATTGGGAAATGTCCAACTGAAATCTTTAGCAGAACGGAATACCCAAGGCGTAGCACAGATGAAAAAACTAAATGACGCTATTACTCAACTTCCGGGCTTATCTGCTCAATATGTTCGTCAGGATGCAGAAAGGGTTTATTATTCTCGAAATCTGATGTTTATTGACGAGAAAAAAGCAGGTGCTTCTCGTTCTGCCATTGTTAAAGCATTAAAAGCCGAAGGAGTAGATGTCGTTGAATATGAGTGGACATTGCTACATACTTATCCAATATTCAATGAAAACAAGTGGTGGGATTATATGCCTGTCCTTCCAAAGGAAGGCACACCCAAAGGCTGTGAAGAAGCCAACCGTACTGCTATCTCCCTGCCTTACTTTACAACAGAACAGCCAGAACTTGTAGAACAATATATTCATGCGTTCCAAAAAGTGTGGGCACATATTGACAAATTAGGGTAATCCATTTAGAGAAACATTTTGATTTACTTTTAGTCTAATACATCAAGTTTTTTTATCTTAACCGACAATAGGAGAAGAAGTATGGAGACAACTATGTCAACTCCCCCAACCGTAGAAGTAAGAAATCCAAGAACAGGAGAGATGCTCTATTCATTCCTGGAAATTTCTGAAGCAGATGTTAAACAGATGTATGATAATGCACAAAAAGCATTTGAAATAATTAGTTCTATGTCCGTGCGTGAACGGTTAGATGAAATTGATAAGATTAAACAATACATAATTAACCATCGCGAAGAAATTGCCCATTTTATCACAAAAGAAACAGGAAAGAGCATAACAGATGCCCTTATCCTTGAATTATTCCCAGCAGCAGACCAGATTGATTATTACCAGAAGAATGCAGAAAAAATTCTCAAAGACCAAAAAGTACCTACACCTATCATACTGATAGGCAAAAAATCAAAAATTGTATATGAACCATTAGGAATTATTCTAATCATTTCACCATGGAACTACCCTTTCCATCTTTCCTTTGTTCCATTTGTTTGTGCCTTTATTGCGGGCAACTCTGTAATTATAAAGCCGTCTCGTATCACACCCTTGAAAGGGCTATATGAAAAAATTATTGAAGAGTCAGGCTTTATGAAAAATGCTTTACAAATTGCTTACGCCAGCCGGAAAACAGCCAACCTATTAATTGAGAAGAAACCTGCTAAAATTCACTTTACAGGCAGTGTTGATGTTGGAAAAACGATTATGAAACAAGCCGCCGAACACCTTATTCCTGTAGAGTTAGAATTGGGTGGCAAAGACCCAATGGTAGTATTTGAAGATGTAAATTTAGAACGAACCGTTACAGGCGCTATCTGGGGTAGTTTTGCTAATTGCGGACAAACATGCACATCCGTAGAACGAATCTTTGTTCAGGAGAAAATTTTTGAACCATTTGTAAACCTTATGGTTGAAAAAGTCAAAAACCTAAAAACATTAGCAAACACTCCCAATCCAACAGATGAAAAGGAACTGGATGTAGGTTGCATGACAGCCGAATTTCAAATTGAAGAGATTGAATCCCAACTCGAAGAAGCAAAACGAAAAGGGGCAAATATCTTATGTGGCGGTGAGAGAGAAAAGGGAAGTCATGCCCTCCCACCTACAATTGTTACAAATGTTGGAAGGGATTACCGAATACAGTATCATGAAACCTTCGGGCCTGTCGTTACAATAACTCCCTTCAAAACAGAAGAAGAGGCAATCCTATTAGCCAACGATTCACCCTTTGGGCTTTCTGCCAGTGTTTGGTCTGCCGACCTGAAACGAGCCGAACGCGTTGCACACAAAATTGTAACAGGTAATGTTTCCATCAACAATGTCCTCGCTACTCAAGCCAATTCAGCCCTTCCTTTTGGCGGAATTAAAGATAGTGGTTTTGGAAGGTATCGTGGTTCTCATGGGTTATATGCTTTCTCCAACACAAAAAGTATCTTGATAGACCGACAAGGAAACCGAATCGAATCTTACTGGCACCCCTATTCTCACCAAAAGTTTGAATTGTTCTCTCAATTATTTGAATCTGCTTTCAAACGCGGAATTATCCCTCTACTAAAAACATCATGGATTGGATTAAAACTTGAACTGCTGTCTCGAAAACATAGGCTCTAAAAAGGACGCTACGAAATGGAAGAACTAACACAAATAGAAGAGTTTGATAACATTATTAAAGATAAAAAGGAAACACCTCTAATTATCTTTAAACACAGTACACGCTGCCCCATTTCGGGAAATGCGAAAAAGGAAGTTGATTCATTTATAGAAAGCCATCCTGAATATAAAAACTGTTCTTATTTGATAAATGTGATTGACTCTCGCCCCCTTTCAAATCATATTACTGAAACCTTAAAAGTAGAACATCAATCTCCACAAATTCTTATTATCAAAAATGGTTCTGTTTTAATCCACTTCTCTCACTTTACTATTACTAAAGAAAAACTTTCAGAGGTCCTCCAAACTATAGAATAATTTTTATTTACTCTTGATTATCTATTTTCATTTTTCTATTATATATAGTATTATATTGACTTATAAATACTATATAATGTGTTTGGGAAAATACGATTTTATTGTTTGGAGGAATACATAATGCGGATTGGAAATCATTCAAGGCTCTTTTGGACACAAGGTAAGTCCATATTTGGGAAAAAGGACAATCCTTTAAACCCTGATGACTCCCTCAATATAGAAGAGAAAAATGCTTTATTGTCAGAAACGAATCCAAATGATAATGGCAGCAATCAAGAACAAACAACAAACATAGAATTTGGGGCAGAAATCAAAGAATTAGGAAGAAAAATTTCTCATTCCCTTACAGACCTTAGAAAAATTATAGAAGAGGGAAAGCTTTCTCCAAATTCTCGTGATTGGGTAGGTTCTGCATTACATATTTTGGGAAGGTGTGTTGATATTGCCTCAAACGACAATCAAAAAGATTTAGAAAAACTATTTTTAGATATGGCTCGAATCATTTATTCCTCTGACCGCGTGGGAAAAGCCAATCTTTCTATTGACCCTGCTCTGGAACTGTATTCGCCCCTATGCTGTATCGTTGCGGACTTCATAAGAGGAAAACCAAACAAACCAATGTTTGAACAATGGTCAAAAATTTATCACAAGGTTGTAGATAACCTTAATAATTCAGGCATCCGATTAGTTGATGACAACGAAGAACCTGTTACCACAACTATTAAAGAGACCGATAAAACTATGATGCAAACTGCATCTAAAATTATTACTCAAGATTTAAGTGAAAAACCGACTGAACCTGTTCTTTCTGAAACTACTGATTTTAGCCCAAATCCATTTGATGTCGAGAATATCGAAATCCCACAAACAGATGTTTTTCTTCAGAAAGAAAAAGAAGTAGAAAATTTTGTAGAATCAGCGTCATCTTTTCTGGAAGAAAACAAATCAGAAGCAATTCGACCTACGGAGGAAGCGGTTTCCACAGAAACGATTGAATATTCAGCAGAATTAGAAGCACCTGAAGACAAAAAACTTAATGAAGAATCTGAGCAATTAACAAATTACACAACAGAGGAAAGGATTGTAACTTCACCAATAGAATCACCTGCTCCTGAATCAGAATCTATATCTCTAATTCCTTCAGAACCTCCGACAAAAAGGTTTCACATAGATATTAATTCCTATCTCCAATACATTAATCAAATTCCTCAAGACGAAGTCAAAGAAATTCTTTTAGATACATTAAAAGCAATAGCAAGTGGAACACCTGAAACAGCAAAAATAAAAGCATTAGAACTTGCTACAGAAATGGCAAAATTAGAAGTGGACAAGGTCAAGACAGACCGTAGAAGCGTAGAATTTCAGATTGATAGTTTAACTTCAGAAGTGAGCCAGGTGGAAGAACAACTTCAAATCTGCCAGACCGAAATAAAGACCCTCAATGAAGAGTTAAAGGAACAAGAATCATCAGTAGAAAGAACAGGGAAAGAAAAGGAACTTTTAGAGAAAAATATTTTAGATACAAACAATAAAATCGCAGAGATTGATAGAAAAATTCAGGAACTTCAGAAGCAAAAAGAACTGGAATTAACAAGTCTTAAAGAATATGAAGAGAACCTGGTTTCTAC
Source organism: uncultured Nitrospirales bacterium (assembly GCA_964549105.1). Lineage (GTDB taxonomy): Bacteria > Hydrogenedentota > Hydrogenedentia > Hydrogenedentales > Hydrogenedentaceae > Hydrogenedens. The sequence goes on along the minus strand of CAZJTZ010000031.1, from coordinate 24,660 downwards.
TCAAAATACAATAGAAGAATTTAATAGTGGTATCCTTTCTCTCAAAGAATCCATTCAGGACATTGAAAATCAATCAAGAACTTTAGTCCAGAGAATGGATTTGCTTGAATTAATGAAGACAGAGAAAAATTCTCAATTGAAAAAATTACAGCAACAGATTAAGGAGAAAGAGAATATTGTCCAACATTTGGAACAGACATTAAGGGTATTACAACCTTTAACCAATTATATGCAAAATCCAGGTATAGACGATATAAATATTCAGAATGATGGGAACAATCCTAAAGAAACAATAGACCTCTTTAACGAGAAGGTATAGTCCCTTGTTTAAAAAGCCAGCACGAATTATTGCAATTGATTTTGGTTCAAGTCGTATACGCGTATTTCTGGGTGAACAGACAAAAGACAACAATTGTTCTATTATAGGATATGGAACAAGTTCCTCCGATGGTGCCATCTCAAAAGGAGTTATTCAAGACATGGATGCTGCCCGTCATGCACTCCGCGAAGCACTGGAAATGGCACACCAAAAAACAAGTCAAATTCCCCCAAGATTAATTGCAATAGGTCTCAATACCCCTCGTACTGAAACATATACGAAAGAAGGTGTCCTTAAACTCAAGAACGAAGAAATTACAGAAGAACACCTATACAAAGTTCTCGAAATTGCCCAACAAGAAATTAACAAATCAGAACAGGAGTTGTTAACCTCTATCCCCTCTTATGAATGGTATATTGACAATCTTGGAGTTCAACAGCCTCTTGGAATGAAGGCAAATCAACTCAAAATTCGTGTCCATATTACACTTGTTCCCAGAGCCATCATTGAAAACCTTCGTTCCTGCATAGAAAATGAACTATATCTCAATTATTCTGTACCATATCATTTCATTTATAACCCCATCGCTACAGCACTGGGTTCACTAACTTCTGAGGACATGGAATTAGGTACCCTCATCATTGATATCGGTAAAACTACAACCAACCTAACCCTATTCTCAGACCATAAACTTTTATATGCCTCCACTTTTGACTTCGGAACTATTTTTATGTCTCGCGATATATCCGCTATGTTTAAAGTGACCTTCGATGAAGCGAATAAACTTATTCATGACTACGGAATCTCTGAAGAATTAATCAAAAAAAACATTATGTTAAACTTATCCTCGAATAACCCCATTTCCTCTTATCCCTATCCTTCTACAAACGAGGGGAAAAATAGCCCCATCTACCTACAAAGTGCTCTGGAAGGCTTCAATAGGAACATTCCCCGAATAGAATTAGAAGGTGTTATCTTTGCTCGGGCTCAAGAAATGATTCTTACCTTAAAAGAGGAAATAGAAAAGAAAAAATTTACAAGTTCATTCCTTAGAGGAATTGTTTTAGCAGGTGGCGGGGCAAAATTAAAAAATATAGATATACTTACAGGAAAGATTTTTAATGCCCCTGTTCGTATTGCTCGACCTCAGGGATTCCCCAACCTTCCACAACCTGTAAATGACCCAGAATTTGCAACTGTCGCCGGGATTCTTCGCCACGGATTTGCTCATTATAATGCTATCCAGAAGGGGTATGTATTACAAAACAGAAAAATAGTTAGTCAACTTTGGAATACATTATCCTTTCCCTTCAAAACTATCTTCTCCCAAATAAAAAAGGACTAACGCAATAAATGTAAAACTGCGTTAGTCCCAATTAACAGAAGAAAAAGGAATTTGATTATTAGACTCCTAATTTGTTATTTGGTTTCATTATTGGACAAAAAAGTTAGTAAACATTTAAAATATACTTATAAATAAAAACCTCTCTTAATTTATTTTTTCCCTTTTTACTAAATTCTAAGGAGATGAAAATGCCAAGACAATATGTAGAACCCCGACTATTAAAAGGCTTTCAAGACCGTTTACCCCCAAAAAGTTATATCCGAAAAGAAATAACTGAAAAAATAATTTCCATATATGAAAAGTATGGTTTTTCTTTTATCGAAACACCTGCAATGGAATTAAAAGAAATTTTACTGGGACCTGGTGGTGAGAATATTAATAAGGAAATATTTTTTTTAGAAACGCCTGAAAATGAGCAAGCCTGTCTCCGATTTGACCATACTGTCCCCTTTGCACGCATTATTGCCCAATATCCCGAAACGATAAAAATTCCCTTTCGTAGATATACCATAGGTCCTGTATGGCGTGCAGATAAACCCGGAATAGGAAGGTATCGTGAATTTGTCCAGATGGACATTGACATAGCAGGAACCCCCAACATCGCTGCTGACGCAGAAATTATAGCCATCATGGTAGAAATCATGCGAATTCTGGGATTTAAACATTTCCACGCACAAATCAATAACAGAAAACTTATTGATGCACTACTAATTGTGAACGGAATAAACGATATAGATGTCCAAAAGCATGTATTACGGGTCATTGACAAGTTGCAAAAGGTGGGAATTGACAATATTCAAAAGGAATTAGGTGAAGGTAGAATTGACGAATCTGGCGACCCAATAAAAGGGGTAGGTTTATCAAAAGATATTATTGAAAAAATCGTAAGTTTCATTAGTATTGCAGGTCAAACTCGAAAAGATGTGCTTCAAAGCATTAAACAACTGCAAGGAGAACATATAGAATTTCAGCAAGCCATCTCAACAATGGAAGAATTAGATGAATATTTAACTGCCCTTGATATTTCCGATACAGAAGCCATCTTTTCGCCTTCTCTGACGCGTGGGTTAGACTACTATTCTGGTCCCGTTTTTGAGGTAACATTAAAAGACGCTCCACAGATTGGTTCTGTTATGGGTGGGGGCAGATATGACGGATTGGTATCAAGATTTACGGACAAGATTATCCCCTGTACAGGTATGTCTATCGGCATGGATAGACTTATAAGTGCGATGGAAGAGTTAAGTCTTATCCAAACATCAAAGCCTTTATATGATGTCCAGATTGCTCGTGTCGGAAAAGTTCCCATCACAGAAGCATTATCCCTCGCCAGAGAATTGAGAAACGGAGGATTACGCGTTAATGTATATCTTGGCAAAAAAGCAAAAGAAAACCTTGGGGAACAATTGTCACATGCAGACCATTACAACATCCCTGTTGCCGTCATTTTAGGAGAAGAGGAACTAAAAAGGGGCGAGGTTTGTGTAAAAGACCTACACTATGGCGAAAAAGCACGCGAACACATTAAAGACAGAGAAGAATATCGAGAAGCAGGAACAGTAAGCCAGGTAACAATTTCACGAGACCAGGTTATAAAAACAATCTATTCCCTTTTAAAAACTTCTGAATAATTAATCTCTAATTCTCCTCAAAATTAGGATATGTTCAACATAATCACATTTTGTAAGGAAAATATTTGATGGGAATTGACCCCTCCGTCGCTAATGCGACACCTCCCCTTTGTAAGGTGGAGGAGCTTTTGACTTATATCTATTTATATATTCAAGGTGGGTCTGTTTAAAAAGTCTGAAAAAGTAGGGGGCTGTCTAAAAAATCCTTTTTAAAAAAATTATGCGAGAAATCAGTATCTTTTTGTGTTGATATATGATTGCCTTTAACTGCTTTTGTAGGTTTTTGAACCACCCAAATCGGCTCAAATTGACTTTTTAGACAGCCCCTAAAGAACGATACCTCTGCAAACAAACAATACCTCTAATATACTGTTTATGAGGGGCGTATGGCAATACGCCCCTACAAAAATGAATGGCTATTTTTCTATATTTGGTTTTTCTGTAGGCAGAGCGAGAAATCTTAAAACCAATTATTTTTCTACATTTTACTATTTTTAAGGCTTTAAATAGAGGACTATAAATCTTTTTGGAGAGTTGTGAGGCAATAATTAATGGACTGGGTCGCTAATTACAGGGTCAGTCTCGGAAGGTAATTGGTCATCATTGAAACGGATAATTCCTGTCTGGTCTACCCTGAAATAACGATTGCCTGAATAGCCATAAGTTTGGGGTGAAGCATAGCATACAAATCGCACAGTATCTATCTGTGGCATGGTGTAGACATATCCCTGACGGATACAGCCTTCTTTCCATATATCGTCTAAATATCTTGTCATTGGGTTGGGTTGAGAACTTGTAAGGCTCTCAAAATTGCCATAGGTATTATTAGAGGAGTGATATGATACCTGAGCCGTGCAGACTGCCCTTAAATTCCAGATTGCAGATGCCTCGTTTGCATGAATCCTTGAACGAATCAACGCAGGGATAGAAATTGCAGCAATAATAGAAATTATGACTAATACGATAGCAATCTCGATTAAAGTAAACCCTCTATTTATTTTTTCACAACTACCCTCATACTCTTTCATTGGTTAAATCCTCATTTGTAAGAAGGGACAAAAAAGGTATGGTGGCGGTTCACCGGGTTCCGCCACCATACCACTCAGCATCAACACAACCCACTTAATTGCGGGTTATTGGCGTATTTAGTTAGTTTCACCAATTGGATCACTTGTCGCACTTGCGTCTCCGCCTATGTTATAGCGAATTACGCCACTTGCATCTGCATAAAAATGACGAATACCGCTATTCTCTTCTGGAGTTGCTCTGGCTTCAAAATTAGTAGCAGTAGCACTTGATATCGTGTAAGTGTATCCTTGTTTTATACCACTCCAGTTGCCATCTAAAAATGGGGGTGTAGCACCTGTCAGGTCATCAAACTCACCAAAAGTTCCATTTGCTGCGTTATATGCTATTTCTGCCCCAATAATAGATTTTAAGTTGCCAATAGCAGCAGACTCATTTGATTGAATCCTTGAACGAAGCAGGTTGGGAATTGCTATTGCAGCAATGATAGCGATGATTGCAACCACAATCATCAATTCAATAAGCGTAAAACCTTTTCTCATAATTAATCTCCTTATTCTTTTTGTTTTTTTGGTTAAACTTTTGCCGTCAGACCCGGTATCTTCTGGCACTTTATTAAACTTTCATTATTTATTTAATAACAATTCCTATGCCAAAACAAAAACGGAATGAACACAAACGGGATTTGACTTATAAGTTACATAATATCAATGGAATAGATAGATACAGAATAATTTCTATTTCCCGAATTGTCCAAAAGCCATTAAAACCAGTGACAAAAATTGTCATTTTGAGACAAAATCGGGAGATATTCTTTACTTACCTCGCCAGAAGGAAGGAAGGAATAGAGCCAGGATAGAGTAAAGTTCAACGCGACCTGTTAACATAATAAAACTTAATACAGATTTACCCAGAGGTGAGAGAAATGAATAATCCTCATACCCACCTACATACTCCAATCCGGGACCGCAATTTGAGAAGCAGACTATAACAGAGGAAATAGCAGATACAAGAGGTAAACCGGTCCAGGACATTACTAAACTACCTATAACAATAATAAAAATCCATAACACAACAAATACTGTAACCGCTTTTTGTGTTTCCTCACTGATGACTTGTTCTCCAACCCGTATTGTTTTAATTGTCCGGGGTTGAAATATGGATGTTATCCTATTAAACAAAAGTTTACAAACAATGGTAAATCTTATTGTTTTTATTCCACCAGTAGTAGAACCTGCACAACCTCCAATAACTACAATTATCATTAATATCCATTTTGCAAAATGGGGCCAGGTATCAAAATCTGCGGTTACAAAACCTGTGCATGACATTAGTGAAGTGACTGTAAATGCGGAATCGCGAAATGCTTTACCAATGGAATAACTCGGGAATTGGGTTGGGTCCTGTGAAAATGTTCCATGAAATCCTATCAATGAGAATGCTATTAAAACTATTAAACTAAACCATTTTAAAACATAAACTTTCCATTCTACATTTTTAATAAATACTTTAAAATTTCCATGATAAATTTGATAAAGAAGTCCAAAATTGGTTGCTCCACAGAACATAAAGAAAATAGTGATTATTTCTATGGGTAGACTATTATACGAGCCAATGCTCATTTGTCTTGTGGAAAAGCCACCTGTTGCCAGTGTAGCAAAGGCATGGCAAACTGCGTCGAAAAAATTCATTCCGAAAATCATTAGAAGCACAATATTAGCGGCGTTAAATGTAAGATATACCAATAATATTTGCTTCACAGATTCTTTTATTCGTGGTTTTACTGACCTTATATCTGGTGCAAAGGATTCGGATTCTAACAGTAAGCGACCTCCTGCCCCTATATAAGGCAAAATAGAAACAAAGATTACTACAACTCCTATACCACCTAAAAAGTGTGTAAAGGCACGCCAGAAAAGGAGTGTTTTTGGAAAAGCCTCTATATCATGAACGGTAGTTGCTCCTGTCGTCGTATAGCCTGAAATAGACTCAAAAATTGAATCTACCAGAGAAAGATTTTCCGACAGATAAAAAGGTAAGGCACCCAAAATAGTTATAATAATCCATCCTAATCCTACAAATGCCAATGATTCACGAATTAAAAAATTTTCCTCTTCCTCCGGGTTTTTCTTATAGGTTAATATAATTCCTACACTGCCTAACAGTAATGTGCAAAAAAAGGTTTCAAATATGGCTGGTATTAAATTATATTCTTTATAAAAGAAGGCAGGTATAAGCAAAACCGGAAAAACGAGTGAAGAATAAAGAATAAACCAACCCAGATAATTGATTACTTGTTTGTAGTTCATATAAACACGATACCTTTTAATTTCAATAGGAGTTTATTATAATGCCTCTATAATTTAAAAGACTATTCCCCTGAAAAAATTCTGCTCACTTCATTAAATTTATCTGCTTTTGCGACGATAATTACCCTATCCTTTTCCTTAATTACATCTGTTCCGATGGGTATAATAGGTTGCTCGTTCCTAATAATCCCTGCTACCACACAACCTATATCAAATCGGATGTCTTTTAATTCTTTATCAAGGTATTTGAATGATTTGGTGATTTCAAATTCTGCTATTTCAATCCCTCGCATATTTAATAGATGTTTTACTGTGTTCTGGTATACAATGCGTAGGACACGATTGACAAAACTGAAATATGGAATTACAGAAAAATCAATACTAAAACGGTCTATTAACTCTCCGAATAATTTGTTGTAGATAACGCTGGCAACATAAGGAATGCCAATATCCTTTGCCAGGGACGCGGCGACTACATTCCGTTCGTCATCGTGCGTAGGTGTGACAAACACATCAAAATCTTTAATGCTGACCCAAAGCGAACGATTAACCAGTGGGTCATCATTAATTATCTCAACCTTATACCGAGAAAGCATCTCAGATAATTCCTCTGCCCTATCTCTGTCTTTTTCAAATAACTTGATTATGGAAACTTTATCTTTTAATGCACGGACAATCTGCACGCTAATATTGGTCCCACCTAAAATTGCCACCTGCTTTTTCTTGTTCCAATCCCCTGTAAATATTCTTGTGGCTCGAATGATATTATCTCGTTTCCCAAAAATTCCGAGAATATCACCTGACTTTATTATAGTATCTCCCGTAGGTATATCCACCTGTTTCCCCGATTTGATATAGCCAATGACAAATAAATCCTTTACCGAGCCCATAATCTCTTTTAACGATTTACCATTATCCTTGAACTGATTCCATACCCTCAATTCATAAAATTGAATACGGTCATTTCCATATTCTTCTGAAACTAATAATCCAGGATGCTCAACAAAACTGGCAATATCTGTGGCTGCTAATTGGTCAGGTGAAAGGAAATAATCAATTCCGAGAATGTTTTCATACAAAAAAGAATTATCAATATAAACAGGGTCAGAAACCAGTGCTACAACCTTTGTGGCTCCAAAATTCTTGGCACAACTGCAAGAAATAAGATTTGCCCGGTCATCTCCCAATACAGACACAAAAAGGTCACAACCTAAACTTACAACCTCTTGTAACAGAGAAGGATTTTGGGCATCCCCCCAGCGAATACCAACATCCACCTTAACAGATAACTCATCTAAAACACCCTTGTTCAGGTCAACCACAAGAACATCATTGTCCTTGTATAACATCTCTGTTAGAAGAGAACCCGCCCTTCCAGCACCCGCTATAATAATTTTCATAATTAAAAATTCCTAATCTTATGTTATGTAGAATATTTATATGTATAATCTATCCTATATAATTAAGTTTTGCTTTCCCCAAACGAATACCCAACTACTTTTTTATATAAAGCGAATATCTGGAATAATATTGTATCACCAATTTAATTAATAAACAAAAAGGAAACTATCATGAGAAACCTATCATTAAAAAGTATGTTCCAAAAATGTCTGCCCATAATCCTTATACTTTTTTGCCTTTGGGACGCTTTTCCTGAAGAAGAGTATCAAAAATTTTTAGGTTCAGATATAGACCTAAACTCTGTATCAATTAATAATAGCCATGAGCAATTATTAAAGGAGAGATTTTCACAAAAACCCGAATTACTTATAGAAACGGATATGGTTAAACAAGCGATTCAGTGGGCAAGAGGATTGCTTAACGAACAAAAGACCATCCCCTTAACAACTTACACCTTATATAGGGAATTCCAGAGGACAGGTGACCGTAAAAAATATGAAAATCCATATTTCATGAAAAGGTCTATGCTCACCGCAGCAACTTTGCTTATATACTTTGAAAAAGACGATTCTCTACTTCCCCTGGCAAATGACCTTATCTGGTCAATTTGTGAAGAATCCTCCTGGGTTCTCCCTGCACACGAAAGGACAGAAAAATATACTTATGTAGATTTATTTTCTGCAGAAACCGCCACACAATTGGCACATACACTTTTATTTTTAGAGGATAAATTACCAGAAGAAATCCAAAAGAGAATCCGATATGAAGTTAAAAAAAGGGTTATGCAACCTTATCTATTTTATGCAGAAGAGAAATATGGTTGGGTTCAGGGTAGAAATAATTGGACAGGCGTATGTGCAGGCTCCGTTGGAGAATGTTTCCTTATATTAGAAAATAATGAGAAAATCTTGCAAAAAGCAATCACAATGGTCACAAATCAATTAGCCCGTTTTTTACATAACGGCTTTGCTGAGGATGGTGGCTGTTTAGAAGGAATCTCTTACTGGAATTACGGCTTAACGCATTATGTTAGTTTTAGTGAACTGCTTTACGAAGCAACTAATGGAAAGGTAAATCTTATATGTAATCCGCGTATGTATCAAATTGCATTATATCCGTATGTAGTCTATTTAGGGAATGGGCAATTTGCAAGTTTTTCAGATGCTCCTTCAAAATTTTATCCTGAGTCGTTTATTACACACCGGCTTGCAGAACGCTTTTCCGCTTATGACAGGTTGTCAACCAAACATCAATCCTTTATTTACCACAGATTAGGGGAGCAACTTAGTATTGATTATCTCCACGGACTTGCCAATCCCAATCCAACCGACTGGCTTTGGGGAAATGTTGTCCGAAATATACTCTGGTCATATCCGTATGCAAATCAAAAGTCGCCTGAAATCCCTATTGAAAATGCCTATTTGCCGAAATCTGGTATTGCAAAGTTAGTAGTAAAGGACAACGGAGGCAATATCCACATTTTAGTATGCAAAGCAGGTTCAAATAATGAGCCTCATAATCACAATGATGTAGGAAGTTTTATTTATGTAGTCAATGATGATATTTTCCTTACTGACCCTGGTGCTGGACTTTACTCCAAAGACTATTTCAGTCCCAAAAGATACGAAAATATATTTACAAACTCCTATGGACATAGCCTGCCTGTTATTGCTGGAAAACTACAAAGTGCAGGTGAAAAATTTAAAGGTGAATTAGTCTACGAACCACCCAATAAAGTAACTATTACATTTTATAAAACATATAGTGTCCCTTCACTAAAAAAAGCGGAAAGGATATTTATTCTGGATAATAACGGTTTGAAAATGACAGACAGTTTTGAATTTTCTGGCAAGGGTGAAGAGATTGAAGAGGCTTTAATCTCATGGCTACCTGTTACCATTAGAGACAATACTGCTAACATTGGAGGTCAAAAGGGTTCAATTGCAATTAAATCTGACAGTGGGAAATTTGAAGTAGAATCGCTAAAAAAACAATGTGAAGAGAACCATCGTTCAGGTGAACTTTCACGAATCAAATTAAATATCCCTGCACAAACTAAATCAGAAGTCTCATTTACTATGACCTATCACTCCTGCCCGATAAAAAATTAAGAGAAAGATTTCTCGCTTTACTCGAAAGAACAAAAGGGGAAACCGTTGTTTAGACAAGGTTTTAAAAGATATCGCAACACCCTGTCTACGAAAAAACCAAATATAGAGGAATAGCCATTCATTTTTGTAGGGGCGTATTGCCATACGCCCCTACTTTTTCAGACTTTTGGACA
>CAZJTZ010000031.1:0-14245 GCA_964549105.1 uncultured Nitrospirales bacterium | reverse complement strand
GCCATTCATTTTTGTAGGGGCGTATTGCCATACGCCCCTACTTTTTCAGACTTTTTGGACAGACCCGGAGGGGTTTTTTCCTTTAACAAAATGAATTTAATACCCCCTATAAAAGGACTCACTCACAATAGGAAGTAAAATTGAATATCTGTGTTACACCCCCTATAAGGACTCCCCCTTCCGCAAAGGGGGAGAGTCAAATATTAGTATGACACCCCTATAAGGACTCCCCCTTCCGCAAAGGGGGAGAGTCAAATATTAGTATGACACCCCTATAAGGACTCCTTATTCCACAAGAAGAGAGAGTTTTTTATTTTTCTCCTATGTTAAATTGAACTGCATTTAACAATATATATCAGATAGGCAATGTAAATCTTAATATAATCAATTTCGAAAGGAACAAAAAATGTAAATTTAATAGATATTTACCTCTACCTTAATTGAGATATGGTGAAGTCAGATATATATTTTATCCTCTATTATATATGTAACGAGTAAAGACCTTGCCCAAACTCTTTAGTAGACGGGAGTGACTACTTATACAAAGAAATAAATTTTATTGTGATTATGTTGTTATAAAGATAAAGGTATTTTGCTGTCTATCACAAAATTTTAGTATAGGATTATTGTCTATTTCATTCTACTTATTTCTATCCTTTATAATTATATTTTCGACTTTCAACACCTTAATTATTTAAGCATTCTTTTATAAAAGTAATAGGAGAATAAACTATGCAAATTAATCTCAAAGGCAAAGTTGCTGTGGTTACGGGTGCGAGTAGAGGGATAGGAGCAGGCATAGCAAAGGCTCTTGGGTCGTATGGTGCAAATGTAATTGTCAATTACAACAACAGTGAGGAAAAGGCAAAGGGAGTTTTAGAAGAAATAAAGAAGAATGGTGGCGATGGTTTGATTTACAAGGCAGATGTTCGAAATGCTACCGAAGTCAATGAAATGATAGATACCGCTTATAATAAATTTAAGAGAATAGATGTGCTGGTAAATAACGCTAATATTAATTTTCCTGTTAAACCGTTCGTTGAACTTACATGGGAAGAAATTCAGGCGAAAATTCTCGGTGAGATGAAAGCCCTTTATAATTGTTCACAGGCAGTATTAAAGTATATGCTCAAAGATAAGTCGGGCAAACTGATTTTTATTAGTAGTGGATTGTCGAGGTGCCCGGGCTATGGTTTTGCTGCACATGCAGCGGCTAAATCGGCGGTAGATGGCATTGCCAAAGTAATGGCTCTTGAACTCGGACCAAGTGGAATTACGGTTAATGTTATTGGACCGGGCCTTGTGGAAACAGACGCTACTGCCAATCAACCTGCGGAAATACACAAACAGATAGCCGCACAAACTCCACTGAGACGGGTGGGTATGCCTGAGGATATTGCTGGTGTGGCTGTATTTTTAGCGTCCTCTCTGTCCGATTATGTAACGGGTCAGTATATTCATGTAAACGGTGGTTCCACAATGATATAAGGAGATTCAATAATGGCAAAAACAACAATTAAAATAACCGTTGAATCTGTTAAAGGTGAGTGTCCTACGGGTAATAAAGTTGGTAATACATTTATAGTTGAAAATACCACACCGGCAGGAATGTGTCTCGGTGCTTTTTCTGCATTATTACCTGCGATTATGGTAATGAAAAATGGTGGAAGTTTTCCATGGGAACGCAATCCCGATGTAGCCCATGTGGGGTGTTCCGACCCGATAAATCAGGTCGTTTATCGCATAGAAAGAATCATAGAAGAATAAAAAAACTGAAAAATGAAAGTTCTGTTCATTTCTGCTAACACAGAACAAATTAATATGCCTGTGATACCTATTGGACTGGGTTGTGTTGCTACGGCTACACAAAAGGCAGGGCACGAGATTTTTTTTGTAGACCTGATGTTTGAAAGCAATCCTGAAAATCGTGTGAGACAGGTTATAGCGGAATTTCAGCCCGAATGTATTGGAATCACGGTAAGAAATATTGATAATCAAGATATAGAAGCACCGCGATTCCTTCTTGACAAGGTGCGAAGTATTATTTCGGCTTGTCGTTCTGTTTCAGATGCACCTATTGTTTTAGGTGGTGCAGGATATAGTATATTCCCAGAAAGTGCACTTGAATATCTTAATGCAGATATGGGAATCAAAGGCGAAGGGGAGTCCGTCTTTCTCGATTTATTATCTCAGATTGAAAGCAAACAAGGGATAAAGAATACACCGGGTCTTTACATACGGGGTCATGGTTTTCAACCACTGAAAAAGGTTTCTAATAATCTGGACAATTTTCCACTACCTGACCCCCATCTTCTCTTTGCTTCGATAAACGAAAATAAGGACATCTGGATACCCGTCCAGAGCAGACGCGGTTGCCCTTTTATGTGCAGTTATTGTTCTACTCCAAGTATTGAAGGAACAAATCTTCGTAAGCGTTCCCCTGAAAATGTTGCCAATTACCTGAAAGAATGGGTTGAAGCAGGATATACAAATTTCTATTTTGTTGACAACACTTTTAATCTTCCTCCCCATTATGCAAAAGATTTATGTAATGAGATTTTGAAAAAGGAATTAGATATAAAATGGCGGTGCATTATTTATTCCAAATTTATAGACGTAGAGTTGGTCCAACTTATGGCTAAATCGGGGTGTAAACAAATTAGTTTAGGTTTTGAAAGCGGTTCTGAACAAGTGTTAAAAAATTTGAACAAACGATTTTCACGGGAAGACATCCGCACCGTTTCAAATATGTTTGCCGATTACGGAATTGAGCAAACAGGTTTTTTGTTACTGGGAGGACCTGGTGAAACACAAGAAACTGTTGAAGAGAGTCTGGAATTTGCCGATTCGCTAAAACTTGACTTTTTAAAGATAACAATAGGCATTCGTATTTATCCCGAGACAAAATTGTCTGAAATTGCCAGAGAGCAGGGTATTATTAAACAAGAGGACGACTTACTTTATCCATCATTTTATCTATCTCCTCACCTAACCAAAGAATGGCTTTCAGAAAGAATAGTAAGATTTAAAACCTCACGGCCCAATGTATTGGCATAATTCCAAATCTCATAAAAATATAATAGCAACAAAATCAAAATAAGATATAGGATTACTATTATTATATCTATTTGCTTTTTCTTGACTTTACAAATCAAATAAGATACTATTTTAGTAAATACTAAAAGGGTTGTCTGATGTTAATTAGAAAAATTATTTCAATTGACAGTGAGAAATGCAATGGTTGTGGACTATGCGTAAATGCTTGCTCGGAAGGTGCTATTAAACTTATTAATGGAAAAGCAGTATTAGTTTCTGACCTATACTGTGATGGATTGGGTGCATGTCTTCCTCATTGTCCCACAGGTGCTCTCTCCATCATAGAAAGAGAGGCAGAACCTTTTGATGAAGAGTTGACCCAATTGCAACAGAGTTTTAAAGAACCAAAAGAACCTATATATGCCTGCCCAACAATTCAGTTTAAACCGCAATCAGAAAGGAAAGATATACTTACTCATTGGCCTATACAGATTCGACTTGTTCCTCCTACTGCGCCATACCTAAAAAATGCAAATCTATTAGTGTCGGCAGATTGCGTTCCAGCAGCCTACCCGAACTTTCATAAAGAACTACTAAAAGACAGAATTGTCCTATTAGGATGCCCTAAATTTGACCCTAAAGAACAGTATGTCCACAAATTTGCACAAATTTTTATGGATAATGATATTCAAAGCGTTACCGTTGCCGTTATGGAGGTTCCCTGTTGCCAGGCACTACCGAACATCGTGCTCCTGGGACTCCAACAGACAGGGAAAAACATCCCAATAGAAAAAATAGTTGTATCAATTCAGGGAGAGATTTTAAGCAAACAAATTCTTAATGGGTAAGGTTGTATGGAGCGAGGAATTAATAATGAAGCGTCAGGTTTTTCACTTTATATACCTATTTGTATTTGTTTGGGATTACTTTCAGGGATAGGTGCTTTTACTTTTTACTATGCACGCGGCTATTCCTATTTATTGAATGACCCCGAGATTTGTGCAAACTGTCATGTAATGAATAACTATTATGATTCGTGGATAAAATCGAGTCATCATGCCGTTGCCGTTTGTAATGATTGCCATACAGGACATACCTTATTTACAAAATACTATGCAAAAGGACGCAATGGTATTCGGCACGCTATTGCCTTTACCCTGGGAGGTTTCCACGAACCTATACAAATAACCGAGTTCAATCGAAAGGTCGCAGAAAACAACTGCCGTTATTGTCATCAGGAAATTGTCCAGAACATAGATGCCGACATCGCACATCGCGAACCTCTACAATGTATCCATTGCCACTTCAATGTCGGACATTTTAACTATTAATCTAATATAGGAGGAAGAACATGATAAAAATCACAAAACGAGATGTAAGCATACCCTACAAATTAGGTCTTATCATTGTGGTTTTAGTAGCCCTTGCAACATTAGCGATAACAGCATTGTTAATAAATATCTTTGAGAAACAACAAGAAGCCAAGAACACATTCTTCCGCGTGGTTGACATTACTGATGATACTGAAGACCCGGAGATTTGGGGTAAGAATTTTCCTATTCAATATGACCTCTACAAAAGGACTGTGGATATGGTTCGCACGAGATACGGTGGCAGTGAGGCTCTCCCCCATGCCCCAACCGAAAATGACCCTCGTTTTGTAGTAAGTCAGTCTAAAATTGAACTTGACCCAAGATTAAAACGCATGTGGGCGGGTTATGCCTTTGCCATTGACTTTCGTGAAGAACGGGGTCATGCCTATATGCTTGATGATCAGACCTTCACCGGTAGACAACAAAAACCCCAGTTTGGTGTGTGTATCCATTGCCACGCCTCTGTTTATGTGCCCTATAAAAAATTAGGGAACGGTGATATTATAAAAGGCTTCGAAAAAATGAATCCCATGCCATACAACGAGGCTAGAAAATTGGTATCTCATCCTGTATCATGTATTGATTGTCATGACCCCAAAACGATGCAACTCCGTATCACTCGACCTGGCTTTCTTGAAGGTATCAAGGTTCTCAAAGAGACGCAGGGGATTAAAGACTATAACCCCAATACGATGGCAACCCGACAAGAAATGCGAACCTTTGTTTGTGGTCAGTGCCATGTGGAATATTACTTCAAGGGAGATGAAAAACGACTCACCTATCCCTGGTTCAAAGGGTTAGAAGCAGATAATATCCTGGCTTATTACGATGAAATTAATTTTAAAGATTGGGAACATGCCGAAACAAAGGCTCCTATGCTCAAAGCACAACATCCTGAATTTGATTTATGGAGTCAGGGTATTCATGCAAAATCAGGTGTTGCCTGTGCAGACTGTCACATGCCTTATACCCGTATAGGTGCATTAAAAGTAAGCGACCATCATGTCCGTAGCCCCTTACTAAATATCAACCGTGCCTGTCAAACATGCCATCATTTCTCCGAAGAAGAGTTAAAATCACGCGTTGAACGGATACAAGATAAAACTACAGAAATGAAAAATATCGCTATGGACGCATTGGTATCCCTTATAGATGATATTAAGGCTGTTATGGAGAAAGGTATTCAAAATGACAAATTAGAAGAAGCCCGCTTATGCCAGAGGCGAGCCTCTTTCCTGATTGATTTTGTTGAAGCCGAAAATTCCACAGGATTCCATGCTCCACAAGAAGCGGCTCGGGTATTATTCCGTGCAATGGACCATTTGCGGCAGGGACAAATTGCCTTGAAGGAAGCAATATCACAGGAATCTTTGACTTCAACCTTACCCGGAACTCAACCTGAATCGTCACAAAGTTAATACAAAAAAACAACGGGAAAATGGTGAGAAGATAGGACATATAAAACATATAGGTCAGCCACTTAAGCAGATGGTGATGTCTAATTTGACTCACTGATGGTTTAGTTCAGTTTTATGCCAATCAAAATAGTAATTGTTTTGGGGTCCGAACCAGCCTACTTTCCATGCTCGATTTACAGCACCGTATACATTCTCTTCCGTAGCCCATTCCCACGGTTCGGATGTAATATGTCCATCGCACCACAATACATTTGCTCTGCCCCAGTGCCGAAAATGCAGAGAGGGAGACATAAATACCCCTTCCTGTCCACGCGGATAATTTACAGAAACCTGTAAAGGCGGCTCGACAAAACTGTACTCCACTATATACCCGTTCTGGGGCATACCGCTATCCGTGAACATAATCGTTTCTGATGGATTCTCAATCATCCGCTCGTGCATGCCAGTTTTGCAAGCCACCACTGGGTCATTTTCCAGACTTAACATTGAACCGACATAAGCCATGTTATATCCATAGCCACCTGAACCTGATTCAAAGGCGTTTGCAACCTCACCCAAACTCCGATATTCAAAAAACTCAGGACACTCCTTAATTCTGCCCTCGGGAATATATTCAAATAGTGGACCTTTACGAAAATCAAAAGGGGTGGTCGGATTGGGTGTATCTCTTTTTCCATGCCATCTACACCTTCCTCCAAAATAGTCTGGCTCTGACCCCGGCAACAAAAAATCATACATATCTGACGCCGCAGGGACATAATACCCATTATACTCCATTGCATACATTGTATTTGCCAGATATAGTTGTTTCAGGTTGTTTACACACTGAACGCTGCGTGCCTGTGCTCTGGCTCGCGATAATGCAGGAAGAAGTATCATCATTAAAATACTAATAATTGCTATTACAACAAGCAGTTCTATCAGAGTAAAACCAATATTTTTTTTATAATGAACAATCATTCCGTTTGCCTAATTTTCTACTCCTATTAATTAAGAAAAACAAACAAATAAAAATAATCAGAAGAGCACTTTTTGCATATATCGTAAGAGGAAGTTTTTTAACTTCAAACTCAAAATAGGAACAATTTAAGAGGTTAGAACAATTTTTATCATCATAAACGCATAGTTCCAACTGTGCAAGGTTATTCACCGGTATAGGTTTGATAATGATAAAAATTCTTCCATTAAAGATATTAATTTGATGTCCTGGAATATCAGACAAAACATCAGGGGTAATAATCTGTCCACCTTCTATCTCTATGGACATCACACCTACCCTGACGAAATTTCCATAAATATCAAACAACTCATCGGACATAAAATTACAATATTGTCCACCTTCTATTTTCTGCAAGTTTACTGTTGTTCCGGGTGGTCCTGGAAGTATTTCAATCGTGAGTTCTCCACGAATTGTATTGTCCATACTTTGTATATTCAATCTTCCTTTTCCAGCAACAGTGGTAGGTTCTAATTCAATTTCTAACTTACTATTCTTTACGGAAACTTGTATTCCGGGGATATTCAAGTCTTCATCTGAGGTTAGAGCATTTAGCAAAAAGGGATTAATCGTAAATAGTGTCCCATCAGGCACAGGCACATTATCCACATCTCGAATTTCATCACCTATTACTTTAACAATTTCACCATATCCATACACCTTTGTTTCTGTCGGATTTGCAATGAGACGAATATTCCCCTGTCCGGGGTTCATATCTCCTGAACCCGCTATGGAAAAGATACCGAATATCCCGGAATACCTCGTGCGAAAGGTAATTTTGTTTAGAGAAAGGTCTCGTTCTATAACTTCTATATCCATATCTGTCCACTGTTCCCCATCCCAACGATACATTTTCAGACTTGCTTCATCCATTCCTTCAATCTGTTCTGCCGTGTAATGCACTCTTAATTCTGCGGGTGCAATCTGTGCATTCTGGAAATCATTTGTAGAAGAAGTAAATCGAACAAATAAGTCTCCTTTTAACATGCCTGTTATCTCTGCTGATGGAGATGGGTCAGGAACAACCTGCAAATCTACATTACAATTGTAAACCCGTTCCCCTGTTCTATTCCCTGATGAATATAATGCAACACACAAAGTTTCCTCATGATTACATGCTATCTCTAATTTCGTTCCTGCTGGACTTCCTCCCCACTCTACTGGTATTTCCAGAGGTAAAACAGTGCTTTCGGGTCTACTCGGGTCCGTTCCTGCAACACGAGTCTCATACTCATCTAACACACCGTCATTATCCGTATCTATATTCGGGGCAACATCTGCCACTGCCATAATCTCCGTAGTATAATAGCCATACGCAGGGTCAAGGATATTAGGGATGGTAGAAATTCGCAAAAAATTAAACTCATTTATATTTGCAAGGTTTCCATTTTCATCCACAGCCCAGGCAATATCAAACACATCTCCTCCCCCTGTTCCTAAATCAATTCCTATCGTGAACGGATTATCGGGTTTAAGATAATTATCCTTATATGGTGGCATCGTCGGATTCACATCTACATACCCCCATAGGACTTCCTCGTTTGTTGAAGTAGTTATAATTCCTGCGAATGGTGGATTATTGCTGGTCAAACCCTGAGGGAAAATATCCCGATTCAAGTTCCTGCTACCGGGGATAACATACCACTTATCATCAGGCAAACCGTTTCCATTGGCATCTCTCAAAATTTCAATCAGTCCCGGTTCCACAAATTTCCTTTTCATATCCCCTCCCACCCAAAACGCATTAGAATAAACAATACAATCCAACCCCATTGGATTTTCTGGGTCATCTCTTACTGGTGTATTAAACTTAACGACGATATAACTTTCTTGGGGTGTACCTGGTGTCCCGATAGAATAGATTCCTCTCTGTGCAGGCAAACTTGCACTAAAACCCAGAGGTGCACCTAAAACCTCCGACGGATTAGTAAAGCCTACATTTTGATTTTTGCCAAAATATCCAATAACTTCATCTGCCCATGGGTCGTCTTCTGCAAAAGAATACATACAGATAAAAGTATTGAATACAGTAATAATGAAAAAACATTTAATATATTTTTTTGTAGATAATGATGTCATCTATAGCCCTTTTCAAAAATTAAAGTAAAGGCTACAGACCGAGGCAAAAGCAGTGGAAGGAAGGTTGTTTAACCCTTTAATAAAAACAAGGGTCACCAGACATCAGCCTTCCCGCGAGACCTCTGTCTGTGCATTTATAAATCGGACAGTAACGGGCAGGTCTTCGGACTTACAGGCACAAACCTACTTGGCTCAGCTTCCCAAGCAAACGCCCAGTGCTATAATGAGCTGTTCGTTCCTGCTTACCGCTGCGGGGCAGTTCCGGATTTACACCAGATTCCCTCTTCGCACCCTTTTATTACCGGGTGACCCATTACAAAACGATTTAATTTTTAATAAAAATAAAAACTCTAAATCAATTTAATAGTAATACCATAAAATCCACAAAAAAATCAAATATTAAAGAACTAAATTACCTGATATGGTATAATTATTTATAGAGTCAAAAAGGAAGGAATCAATATGCAGTTAGATTTAAGTAAGTATAAGGCACAACAAACACCCCCGACTAAAGCCATTGGATTATGGACATTTAATATCGAGGGCAAAGATGTATGCTTCTGGGGAAACTATGCGGAAGTAACAAAAACCGCCGAATTATACTTAAAAACAAAAAATCTGGAAAACAATACAATTTATCTAATAGATTGCATTGATTATAGTAAATTATTTACAGAAGACCATTCTATAAATTCATATATATCAACCACTTAATTTTTATTTAATGCCATACCGTTTACATTGTAAGCAAATTCCTTAATTTTATCGTTTATAAATAAATTATTTATATTCCGAAATATAGGCAAATTTTTGCAAAATATGTTATAATTTCAATGATAGTGATTGTATTCATTAAACTTAATTAAAAGGTTTATTATATGTTATCATTCGTAGATGTCCGTTGCCCACACTGTGGTGCACAGGGAAGGATTGTATTGCCCCCCTTAGGGACTATCCTTGTTGGACCTTGTCCAGAATGCAAAGGTATGCTTGCTTTATTTAATGGAACGGTTCTCCCCCTGGATAGCAAAGTTATATTGGAGGGGACTATCGAGGAAAAGAAAAAGCATATTGCTGAAGTATTTAGTTCTTTTATTGAAGATAAATTAGAAGAATTTTTTAATCCCAAAAAAGAAGAGACACCTATATCCGAATCTGAGAACGGGTTTGAATCTTTTAAGTCAGAACATAGGATTGAAGAGTATAGTCGCTACAAAACGAAAAAAAAGAATCCTATTACACAGGAAGAACTCCTAAATTTCAAAGAATCTGAAATTGATTCCATTGACAATCCAGAAATATTTCGAAAATATTTTAGCAACTAATCCGGTTATTAACAGATAACGGCTTTAATCCTTTTTTAAGTAATTGAACTATTTTTAACTATAAAAAGATTTGAAAAGTTTAATATTTGATTTCTATTCAGATTATTCAGTATACTTCCTTTACTTAAAAATAGTTATATAACGCGGGGTGGAGCAGTCTGGTAGCTCGTTGGGCTCATAACCCAAAGGCCGCAGGTTCGAATCCTGCCCCCGCTACCAATGAAGTTATAAAGACCTATAAGATTCATAATGAGTTTTATAGGTCTTTTTTATTTGTATTGTTGAACAAATTTATTCGTCAAAATTACTTCTTTCTTAACACCTCTTTATATTAAAATAACATCTAGTTTACATTTAATATGTTACATAAGGAATTGAATAATGAAACACTTTTACCCATTACTTTTATTTGTTTGGTTCGTTCTACCGACTAGTCTGAATTTAACTGCTGAAAATATTGCATTAGGTAAAGCATACACATTAGAACCCATTCCCGATTATACTCATTGCACTGATGCAGATGACTTAAAACAACTCACTGATGGTAAATATGTTAAAGAATATTTCTGGACACAACAAGAAACGGTAGGTTGGACCAGGAAAAGTCCGGTTATTATAACAATTGATTTAGGTTCTGATATGCCTATCTCAGGTGTTTCTTTTAATACGGCTGCAGGCACAGCCGATGTAAATTTTCCTAAATCCATTATGATTTTCACCGCAGGGGAAGATGGCGTCTTTCATGAGATTGGAGACCTTATTAAACTCAATAAGCAGAAGGAAAAACCGCCTATTAAAGGTTATTCTACTTATAAATATAAGACTAACGCTCTTCAAACCCATGGTAGAAAAGTTGCACTTGTTGTTTTTGGTGAACCCTATATATTCTGTGATGAGATTCAAATCTGTAAGGGTGAAGATAAATGGGTAAATCAGCCTCTACCCGGCAAGGGACTGGACAATCTGCAAACATATATTAAACAGTCTATCATCCACGATAGGGTAAAATGCCGAATTACAGCCGATATAGATACAGTAAGAAAAGTTACCCAAAGTCTGGATAATACTGGACTACAGAGACAAATCAACACGGACCTGGATAATCTATTAAAAGAGATAGACTCCTTACCTATTGAATATCCACCAGATTTTAAAACCATTTTGCCACTCAATTCCATACACGCAAAGGTATTCAAAGCATTGGCTCAAATATGGCGTGAACATGGAATTACACAACCTGTGATATGGTCTGTGAATCCATGGTCATTTTTAGAATTGTGTCCTGCACTGCCGGGACCCAATAGTGCAGATGCCTCTCGATTGTATCTTGATATGATGCAGAATGAAGTCAGGTCTGTTGCCTTTAATATTGCTTCTCCAGAGGACACAGAAATTCAAATAGAAATTCTCGGACTGCCTGAAAATGTAAAGCAATCGTGCTTACATTTATATAAAGTCCCATGGACGGATACAAAGCAAGGAACTCCTGTGGCAGCGGCATTGTTGCCATTGGTTGATACTGAAAATAAATACCATCTGCAAATTTGTGGGGGATTACAGCAACAAATCTGGATAACTGTTAATTCAAAAGAATTAAACCCAGGTAATTACAATTTTACGCTTAAAATTAATGACCAATTTTTACTTTTTACCTTGCAAGTATATCCGATTCGTTTTCCTGACCGCCCTACCCTACATTCAGGAGGATGGGACTATACCAATGAACCTCATCATTACGAAGCAACCGAAGCAAATCGCAACGCATTGGTAAAAATGTTGCAAGAATACTTTGTAGATACGCCCTGGGCAACCTCCAGTGCCATGCCTTTCGGTACCCACGATGCGACAGGCGTTATGACGGCACCTCCCGACACATCTAATTTCGATGCGTGGCGACAACTCTGGCAAGGTGCACGGCGCTACTGTGTGTTTGTTGCTGTGGGTAACAAATTTAAAGAATGGGAGATGGAAACCCCTGAGTTTAATCGTGCAGTAAGCGATTGGGCAAAGTTTTGGGGTAACTATATGCGGCAAACGGGGCTAGAACCATCACAATTAATTGTGCTATTGGTTGACGAACCTTATAATCAAGATATGGATGTAATAATTAAGGCATGGGCAAAAGCAATTCATGCGTCAGGTGCAGGATTCTTGGTTTGGGAAGACCCTATCTACAATGATATGAGTAAAGCCCTCCCTGAAATGATTGCCGAATGCGATATACTCTGTCCACAGCGTAGCACATTCTATAGAAGTGGCGAAACATATCAAAAGTTTTTCATAGACCAACGGGATAAAGGAAAGGTGCTTGAATTTTACTCTTGCAGTGGTCCTATGCGGCTTTTAGACCCGTATATCTATTGCCGACTGCAAGCATGGGATTGCTGGCGATACGGTGCTATATCTACCAATTTCTGGGCTTTTGCAGATGGAGGAGGAGGTTCGTCCTGGAACGAATATGCACATCCTCGCACTTCTTACACTCCTTTATTTATTGATGAAAATACTGTTGTTCCAGGTAAACATTTAGAGGCGATGCGTGAAGGCATCGAAGATTATGAATATCTACTCATGCTTGACAAAGCCATTAAAGATGGAAAGGGTTCATCTGAATTACGGAAATATGCTCAATCTTTGCTCCATGATTTGCCAGAATATGTTTGTGACACAACCTCTGATAAACCTAATATTCGTTGGAAAGATTCCCTAATGCTATATCGCACAGACCAGGCCCGTCAGGTAATCCTCCCAATACTAACACAGATGAAAAACTAAAATAGATACATCTATCAAAATTAGAACAGAACTTTCTTATAAAATTTATACTTCAAAAAGGATTTCTGACAGAAAACTTGATTCTTTCAAATTCATTGTTGAATAGGCTTAATTGCTATTAGTAATAGTCTTTACTTTTACGATAATTGGCTCGTGTGCAAATCTAACTTTTGCAAATGCCACTTTTTTATCAGGGTCGTAATAAAATTCTACTGTCTGGTCATTCACAGAAATATTCTTTACTATACCTTTGCTATCATACAAAACAATTGTATCTTCAACTCCTTCTGGTGCATCCAATTTAAGCGTCAATGTCTGTGTAGATACATCCCAATCTTCTGAGATTGGTTCGCCACCCCAGAGATGGAATACAGAATGGTCAGGTTTGACACATAAATAGAACGCACGGATTTGGTACGATTCTAATGAGAGATTGGTGAACATATTGCTTACCTCATCTGGCAAGACCACTGAGGTAGTTTGTTGAAGAATGTCGTAGCAAACAATTGGACAATTTTTAGATATTAAATTTTGCAATACTTTCTTTACATCCAGCATAGAACATGTTTTCGTCTCATTATTCCGATTTACAACCACTGCAAGATAATTATCCCAGATTGTATTATGATAAATTGCACCATAAACTAATGGTTTAGAGGTTTTCCATTCTTCTACTGGTGATGTTTCATACATGCCAAAATAATATTGCATTAAATTGTATGTTTTTATATGCACTTTTTCGAGGGGATGGACACCTTTCGCATAAGGGAATTTTTCATTCCACAGTCGCCAATCCAGATAACAATACTGTCCACCTCCTGTAAGCAGGTCAAAGGCATAAGCCGACTCCGTAGGGCATCGTTGAGACTCATCATCACCCGCATACAAAAAGCCATGAGCATACATATTTTCAAAAGAGCCGAATTTAGATTTATATTCTTCCACAGATGAAAAATCATATCCTTCGCCAAAGAGATGTCCATCAAACGGAGCAATAATAGGAAGCACAAAAGCATAGGAACAATGGTCTACCAAAAATGTGTATGGACATTTTTCATGAAATAATTGTCTCCGCTGCCAATTGACATCATGAAGTTCAATCAAGCAATCGTAAACCTGCTGGGGGTGATTATGTTCTTTCCATCGCTTACAGTTTGCATATCCCAGATTATCATCAATATACATTCCATCTACCGAATATCGTTCCAACATTTTTTGATTACACTTCATACGATAATCAGC
>CAZJTZ010000030.1:0-38909 GCA_964549105.1 uncultured Nitrospirales bacterium | reverse complement strand
AATGTCAAGTTTTTTAATGATATCTTTATAATTATTTTATTCAAGATTATAAATACAACATTTCAAATACTAGTTATATGTTTTTAACCTTATAATAAGTTTATACCATCCAAGCCAATACCTGCATATTAATAATTTTATTGTTTACTTTTTATTGCAAAGAAGAACTTAAATAGGCTATAAAGGTTCTTTATATTTAACAGACAACATTGGCACAAAATAAAAATCTTTGTTTTCAAATCAACCCCTTCCATTTGCTCGCATTCTCTCTATTCCATTATGAATTTTATTCCTCATTTTTTATCTCCATTATTCATCATATTCCCTAATTCGTAGGAGGTTAGTACTTAAAATGGTTTTATGCTTCCTTTATCCTCGCGTAGGATGTATCCTTTCCTCTGTCTGGCACCGAACAGGTTTATTTTGTTGCTTTCATATTCTATTGTAATACCTCCGTAATAATCGGTTCGCCATAAGGGTATCTGAAATTGATTTAATAACTCTTTCGTTTCCTTACGCACTCCCCAATTGCGGGTAAATTCATTAACAGAGACCACAGCCACTTTGGGATGTGTTATTTCGAGTAACTCTTGATTTATTGAATTTTTTAGACCATGGTGGGGAATTTTTAGTATGGTAGCCGAAGAATCTTTAAGGGGTAGTTCCTGACGGGCTAAATTACAGGGAAAATCGCCTGTGAGTAATATAGAAAAATTATCATAGCAAAATTTTGTGACAAGTGAATTGGGATTTGTTTCGGAATAATAAGTTCTACCTGCATAAATCACATTTATTTTTCCTTTTTTTAAACTTATTTTTTGACCATCTCTTATCTTTATAACAGCCGTATGTTTTAATGCTACTTTCTTTAACATATCCTCCCCCAGAGTAGAATTATCAAACCCTTCACCGTATATAAAATTCTTAATTCTAAAATTTTCCAGAACAGGAAAAATTCCGCCGATATGGTCTTCGTCTGCGTGAGATACAATGATGTAGTCCAGTTCGGAAATACCACGAGCCCGTAGAAAAGGAACCACTGTAAGTTTACCCATCTTTTCTGTCCCGCCATCAATTAAAATGTTTTCACCTTCTGGGGTTGCAATCACAATAGCGTCTCCATGCCCTACATCAAGGACATCCACACGCCCTCCATGCTTGAAATTTAGGCTAAACACGACAAAAGATAAGATTACACATCCCGCAATCAGCAGATATAAATCCTTTCGTTTCCGTGAATATAGATATTGATATAGAAAGTAGCAAACGAGACAGTACAAGATTATAGCTGTAATTGAAGGTCGAGGTAGAGGAAAGATAACACCAGAAAGAGAACTAAAGAATGCACACACCCGTTGTGTAAGGAATAAAAACAATCCACTCGGATAGAAAAAGATAATGGGCACATAAGGAATAAATATTAACATTAAACCACAAATGCTTATCATTAAGTAAAAACCGACCAGTGGAACAACTATCGTATTAACCAGAGGTGATAGTGAGTTTATTTGTGAGTTGGTTAGAGCAAGAAGAGGAAGTAATAGAATTTGTGTGGACAGGGTAAGAGATAAATAGGGACGAACAACTTCCGGGAGAAAACGGAAAAGTTTTGAAATAGGCTTATCAAATAATATGATAGAAGCGACACTCATAATGGACATTTGTGTTCCTAAGTCCCATACACAATCTGTGTTGAAAGTAAACAGGAGTATCGCGGTCAGAGAAAGGCAGGAGAGGATGTCTTCGTTCCTTTTGCGATGTAGATATATTATGTAAATACTAAGCATTAAGAGTGCCCGTAAAGAAGACCCATAAGCACCACTAACAATTGTATAAAAGACACAAATAGACAGAGCAAAAACGCTGGGCAATAGTTCTGCTGTTTTGAATAATACCTTACCTATGTTTCGGGCAAACCAGAATACCAATCCCACATGTAAACCTGATATGGATAAAATATGCACTGTACCCGTCCGAATAAAGTCCTGCTTTTCTTCATAACTCAATTCAGTTCGGTCTCCTAACCATAACGCCTGAGCCAAATCTCTTACAGATACGGGACAGTATCGGATAAATCGTTCATAGAAGTATTGCTGTAATTTAGAAATCCAGAAGAGGGGAGAGAATGAGTAAGAATGAACAACTTTTACTTGCTTATCCGTGGTATAAATTTTTGTGTAAATCCTTTGAGAACGCAAATAATCTTCATAATTCCATAGGGAAGAATTTTTTGAACTTAGATAAGTAGAGGATTTACCAAACAATTGGACTCGGGTGTGCCTATAAACAGGGGACTTGGCATCTTTGTAATATACAAGAGTTTTCCCATCCATATTTATCCATTCGTTATTGTTTTTTACACGAAGAATATGAAGGACAAACTGAAGATAATTTTCTGACGCGTCAAACAGAGTATTTTCTACCACATACCCTTCTACTTCCACATAGGCATTTGGCGGTAATTCCCTGAGCCAGAGGAAAAATGGGTCTCCTTCTCTGGGAAAGGGATGTATTAAATAGATAATAGAACCTACCGAGAAGAAGAGGAGGGCAATTTGTATCTCTTCAAAAAACTTAAATCTCTTGCTTACAAAAAATATATAAATTGCAAAGACAAATAGAACGGGGGAAAGATAGAGAACTATCCCTTGCATTCTTGCTAATACTATCCCCAGTGTCAGTCCTACTGCTGCAACTACCCAATGGCGATTTAAGAGCATTTTTAAATATTAACTTTAAATAAAAATTATCCCTTGTTTATGCCGTCTTGTCTATTTTTCAGAAAGTAAGTGACCTAAAACTTCAAAAGGGTTTTTATCTATTTCCCTTCAGTAATTTGTTTTTCTGCATTAGCAATAACTTCATCCAACCGAATTGGTTTACCCCCCTGTCGTTTGCTTTCATCTGCGGATTCCATAAACGCGAATATTTCTATAGTTTCTTCCGGGTTTATAGGTGAAATTCCAGTTCTAAAAAATTTAATGACTTCCCTGGCTAAGGGAGCATAATCGTTTTCGTCTTCTTGATATGCTGTTCCTTTTTCACCAAAGGCTATTACCTGATGGGGTAGAGTCCCTTTTCTCAATCCGACAAGCACCCCCACGCGACCATCTTTCCAGACACCGGTAACCACATCTGTGTCGGGGGTGTTAACTCGGGTTACCGTTTCACAGCCCTTCCCTAATACGGTAAATAGCGCTTCTGTAGGATGAACACCATACCAGAACAAATCGGGATGATGAGGTTCTATATGGCAGGGGCCATAAGAAATGGCTGTATTCACCGCTCCAATATCCTGTTTTAACAGTTTAGTCATACTTGTATAAAAACGGTAGGAGGAACTTGAAAACCAGGGGACATCATTCTCTTTTGCTAACTTTGCAATTTTCAGAGCATCAACCAGTGAACCTGCTAATGGTTTATCAATAAATACTCGTTTCTTTGCCTGGAATACAGGCTTGACCTGTTCAAGATGGACTCTACCATCTACACTTGTTAGCATCACCGCATCAACCCGCGAACAAAGTTCCTCTATTGTATCTACAATCTCTACACCAAATTCTTCTTTTAGCCGCTTAGTATAACCATCAACGCGTGAATAACTTTCTTCAACATCAGGACTTCCACCTTTATAGCCTGCTATCACACGAGCACCTAGTATATGATTAGGATTTTTAGGGTCATTAAACAGTTGCGTAAAGGCGATGACATGCGAAGTGTCTAGTCCAATCAATCCAATCTTCAATTCTGGTTCGTTGGTTTGTGATTCAGTTTCCGAAGCATTTCCAGTGTCCACATTTTGTGCAACTACTGTAAAAGATACGGCTAAAATAATAAACAGAATGAGAAAGCAACTCTTCATCATCTAATTCCTTAACTTTGGAGTTTATACTTAATCTTTCTTTATAGTAATTTTTTAACTATTTCTCAGTCAAACCAACAAAAGAAACAATTTTACCTTTTAGCAGAGCGAGGGACAACCAATACAGGACATTCTGCACGGCGAACTACTCTTTCAGCGACACTCCCAAAGAAGGGACGTTCCCATGTGCTATGACCTCGTCTGCCCAGAACAATAACACCTACCTTTTCTTCTTGTGCAAACTCCAATATTGTTTGATAATCCCTACCTATTCTGATTTCGATGCGAACTGACACTTCCGATGGAATTTTGGATAAATAGGATTGTGCAATTTGCTGGTCAACATCCTGTTTCGCCTTTTCATCAATATTTTCTAATTCGTAAATGTAAGTTCTCCAGAATTGTGCCTCAGGTTCAGGAATCACATGTAAAATAATCAAAACGGCACCGGGTCGTCGTAAAGCCATACCTAACGCATACTGAAACGCAATATCGGCATTCTCAGAAAAGTCTGTGCAAAATAATATTTTTGCTTCCGGGATACTGCATTGCTGTTCGTTCATAGACCAACCCTCTTTTTCGCGAAATTATATGTTTTCTATCCAATTTGGTAACCAGATAACCAAATCGGGGAAAATAAGGAAGAAGATACTTACACCCACCAAAATCCATAAAAAAGGAAGGGAACCACGAAATACTGTGGCTAAAGAAAGATTTCTTTCCATTCCGCTGACCACATAAACATTAATCCCCACGGGGGGTGAAATAACACCTATCTGAGTTAGAACGATTATCATTACACTGAACCAGATGGGGTCATAGCCTAACTGCTGAATAACAGGATAGAAAATAGGTACGGTCAAAAGCACGAGAGCTAGGGCATCAATGAAACAACCTCCTACCATGTAAAACACCATAACTAAAAAGCAAATTGCCCAGTTAGGTATCGGCAAGGTGATAAGTCCATTAGCTATAGTCATCGGTAGCCGTGTAATTGCAAAGAACCGCCCTAAAATTACAGCACCTCCGATAACAATTAATATCATGCACGATGTTCGTAGCGTTTCCATTAGTGCACGGACAAAACTTTTCCATGTTATCTGCCGTAACAGCAGAGCTAGAAGAATTGTTCCACCGGCTCCGACTCCTGCACCCTCAGTTGGAGTGAAAAGTCCAAAAAAGATACCTGCCATAACAATAATGAATAATATGAGGGTTTCTATAATACCCGTTAATGAGGTAATCTTTTCTTTCATCGTAGCCTTTGCCCCGGCGGGACCCAATGTTGGGTTTTTCAAGCAACGAATATATATATCTATGCAAAATAAGATAGCAATAAAAATGCCGGGCAAAATGCCTGCAATAAAGAGTTTTCCTATAGATTGTTGTGTTAATATGCCATACACAATAAATACTACACTGGGCGGTATCATCATGCCCAAACTTCCTGCGGAAGCAACTGTTCCACTGGCTAAAGCGTCGTCATATTTATATCGTTTCATTTCGGGAAGAGCCACAGCGGCCATGGTTGCTGCTGTCGCAGGACCTGAACCGCATATAGCACCAAAGAAAGCACAAGCAACTACGGTCGCCATTGCCAATCCGCCGGGCAAAGAACCCACCCAGAGATAAGCCGAATTAAACAATCGTTTGCTAATTCCCGAATGAAACGCTACCTGTCCCATTAAAACAAATAAGGGGATTACTACCAGGCTTGTAGAAGAGAATGTATCAATTAAATCACTTGCCAGCATGGTAAAAGCTGCGTCCTGGTTCACCACCATTGCAAAGCCTACTAACCCTACGCCCAGCATTGCAAAAGCCACAGGCATACTCGCCAGAAGCAAGAAAAGCAAAACAATAATTCCGACAATTCCGTAACCTGTTAGACTCATGGCTTAATTAGTTCCTTTCCCGGGCGAAGTATATGGTAAATCTTTACCAATGAAGTAACTCCGAAGGAGGCAGCGAGCCAGAAGGGAACCCAATAAATTGGCAATTGTACTGTGGGTGTTACTTCGCCAGAACGGTAAAGGGATTGCCCATATTTTACTAAATGAATAACAATAAAGATAAAAAGGCAAAGCATTAAAATACGGGAAATAGTATCTACAATCAATTTTCCCCATTTCCCTATCCGTCGGAATATTAATTCAACCGCGATATGTCCTTTGACCGCAGTAGTATAGGGGAGTGCCCCACCCATTACTACAGCACCGGCTAAACGAATATAATCAGCACTGCCCTGAATTCCGCTTCCTAAAAATCTGCCGATAACATCCACCATGACAATTACAACAATAAAAAGCAATGACACAGCAGATAGGGCAGCCATAATATATACAAAGGCACGAATAGCCTTCCCGTAATTTTCTATCCATTTTACAATATCTGTTTTCAATGGGATAAGACCTTATTGACTAATTTGACTGAGTTCTTGAATTCGTTTTTGCGTATCGGCTAGAACCTCAGCACGGGGCAAACCATCATTTACGGACACATAATCTTGAATAACAGGTTGGACCGCATTTTTCCATCGCTCTTGTTCTTCAGGAGATAAGGAAATTATTTTCTTTCCCATGCCTTCAATATATTGTCTTGCGTTATTATCGTCATCATCCCACGCCTGACCATGCTTGTCAACCCATTCTTCATTAACCTTCAAAATTACATCCTTAATCTCTTGAGGCAACTGTTGCCATTTTGTCTTGTTCATTACAACAAACATAGCAGTCGTATATCCGATACAACGGCTATCCACAACGGCCTCTATCACTTCTCCCTGTTTCCATCCCTGTAGCGTTTCCAGTGGACAGAAAGTGCCATCAACCACACCTTTTTGCAATGATTCATAAGTCTCGGACTGAGTCATACCTACCGGTTGAGTTCCTAATTTCTCGGCTACCTTTGTACATAAACCTGTTGCACGAATTTTCATTCCTTTTAACTCGTCTATAGTTTGGACAGGCTTTTTACAGGCTAAAACGCCGGGACCGTGTGCATGGACATAAAGAACCTGAACATCCTTTAATTCCGCAGGCTGATATTTTTTTATAATATCCATAGCGACCCGGGTAGCCACTTTGCCATTGGGATAGCCCAGAGGTAAATCTAAAACTTCTAATAACGGGAATCTGCCGCGGGTATATGCGAAACAACTCATTCCAAGGTCTGACACACCATTTATTACGCCTTCAAAGCACTGTTCCGCTTTTGTTAAGGAACCACCCGGATACATAATAAATTTCACTTTACCATTCGTTCTCTTTTCAATTTCTTTTGCCCAACTTTCAGCCAACTTATATTGTGTATGCGTAGCAGGGAAAAAAATACTGTAAGTCAGTTCAATAGGCTTTTCTCCTGTGGACACAGACCCCTTTGCGGTAGTGTCTTGTTGTGAGCCTCCACAACTAACAAAAAGAAGCACAAGTAAAGATAGTAAAGGAAATAAAAATAAAATTTTCCTTTTCATGGTTGAACTCTCCGTGATGATATTAAAGTTAAGAACATTTTCTAACTAATATAGAGATTTATGTGCTCCTCTTTCAACTTGTTAGATTGTATTTTTAAAATACTACTGAAAGAGCCTCCTGAAATATTTATTCCACTCCTGTCCGATAGAAGATTAAGAGAAAGATTTCTTGCTACGCTCGAAATGACAGAAATGGGGGTTGAAATGACAGGGGGAGTGAAATAAGAAAGAGGATGAAATGGCAAAGAAAGACATTTGGACAACAAAAGAGTAGATTTGGAATATTGTAGATAGACTTGAGATTGATATAGGACACACCTGAAATAACAAGACTCTTTCTATTTTGAGAAATATCTTTTTACATTAATTGAAGGTTACCCTCTTTCCTGGCGTTTCATTTCATTCGTCTGTAATTTTAGGAATGGAAATGAGAGATTCTATACTTTGAGTTTATAGTATTTTCCTCTCTGGGCAATATATATTTCTTCTTGACACTTTAAGGTTATCGTTTCTCTTTGCGGACTAAACTCAGCGAGGACCCAGTCCCCAACAATTTTTTCACCCAAATTAATAAATCGTTCAAACACTTTGTCGTCGGGACTCCGTAAAGTAATACGAAATTTGGGTGTTGCATTTCCCTCTGTTTCATCACGGATATTCCCAAACCCATGAAAGTAAACAAGCACTTCCCCTTCTTTTAAGGGTATAGATGTAATTTTATCTCCGTTCTCTATTTCTTCAAATTTTATATTTTCTTTCTGGGTCTGATTTACTTCCGTGTTTCCCTTGTCTTCCCCTTCAGTTTTATTTTCAGTCTCAGATTTTGTTCCTGCATTTTGATTTTTCGGGGTATTCTCCTTTTTTTGTTCAGGGAGAACTAAACGAATTTGTTTTGCTTTATAATACTTACCTTTCCCTTCTAATTTAATGGTATAAACCCCTGGGGGAAGTTGGTAGTAAAGTATCATCGTTTCCCTCGGACCAATTTCTCCACCTTCTTTGTTAAAAACGGATTGGAAGGGTTCAACTGTTTTCTCTTCCGTCTTTATTTCATACGGGTCCAGTGATTGTTCCTCGTTCCCTTCCGGAAAGACACGAACAAATACAGGAGCAGGAACATAATTCAAATTGTTCCCTAACCATACTGAACGCATTCCTCTATTATGTATAGATACCTCTACTTGATATTTAGCAGAACTGGGAACATAATTCATTCTTTCCGTAGCACCTAATACGGCCTCTCCTCGAAATGTGCCAAAAAAATTAGACAAAATTGCAATGACAAAGAAAATGTTTGCAATAGTAGTAATCCAGGCTATCCATAGGGAGCCTACCTTATAGAGAGATACCCACATAGCCACCCCAATCAAAATCAATACAAGGTATCCAGAGATAACCCCAAAAGAGAGAAATCCATGGGGCGAAAGCCTTAAAACTCCTCCATAAGGCGTCAAACTATACCATGTAAGATTAAGAAAAATGGTATATGAAATGACATAAACTGTCCATAAAAAACTTAATCCTATCCCTCTCCATTTTCGATACGGAATAGAGCCGACAAGCGCCAGAAGTATAGCAGAGCAAAAAAGACTTGCGACCATTATCATTAAAACTCCTGGAGAAACCAATCCTTGAGTTTGAGTCATTGGAACCATAATTAACATAATCAATAATGCAGAACAGAACCACACAATCCATGAATCTGTCCCAATTTCCATTACCCCTCTACTCGGGCCAATTCGGGCTACAAAGGTTCCCTGAAGCGAGGGAATATCCAGATGGGAGTTGGCACTAATTGCTCTGCGTGCAGTATCCTTTGTCCGACTCAAATCTAACCTGGCCTGGAACAATTCCTCTTCTAAATGCCGGGCTGTTTGCGTGTCAATGATGTGTGCCTCTTTTTGTTTATCAATCCGATTTATATTTTTCTCAATAGACTCCAAATCCAAATCGCAATCTAAAACCAATTGCTCAAGCCGTTCACGGTAGAAGGAAATCCCGCTTTGTATTATTTTTAGCCGAGATTCGCATTCTGAAAGACCCCTCTCTCCTGCTTCTGGACTTACCTTTCCTGACTCAATTATTCTTTTCCATTCAGATAATTGATGCTCTGCATCTTCCCTTAAAGAAATAATTTCCTGAAGTCCCTTTATTAATACGGCTAAAACTGAAGTTTCCCCTTCCTCTTCCAGTGGAAAAACAATATCAGGGACTTTTCCGGGCAACTCTGAAAAATCTACATCTATATAACCCCCGGCTAATTCCGGACTAACGACAGAAAGCCATCCTTCTAAGTTCTTTCTTCGACGAGCAAGCCGTTCCCTCCTGATTCTCAGCAGAACAACCGTTTTCCAATAATGAGCAAAATTTACATCTCCCGTTCGAAAAGACACAAGCATCTTCCCGATTTCTTGTTCCAACTGTTTTGATTGTTCCAATACCTCTGCAAGACGCATTTTGATTTTATCGTCTAAACTTGCCCTCATTCTACGAATCTTAGAAAGGATTCCCAATAAATCGGTTTTTGTTTCTTTACTCAGAGGCTTTTTATGTCGAAAGGCTTGAAGATATTTTTGTGCCTTATATTCAGCATTTATCAAAATTTGCAAAAACTCAAGTGGTTCAAGAGGAAGCGAATACGGATTCCCAAAGTCAGATAAAACATGTTCTATTTCTTCTATACCCGAGTCACTTGGCGTCTCTAATTTTTCTTTGGTTGATTTTTTCCGAAGATATTCGGGATGGTCCTTGAGATAAATTTCAGTAACGCCTTGTGGTATCTCATCTTTATTAGGTATTCGAATCTTCTGTCGGCAAGCAACACATCGCCCCGGTTTCCCATACATATCCGGTTGAACGCGCATCTTCTGCCCACAAATACAATATATTCTCAGTTCCGTATCTTTTGGTTCGGACATCCTACTCTATCCGGATTTTAACCTATAAATTAACTAACTTTTTTTACAATACAAAATCTACCTACAAACATTTGTCAACAATTTACTACTCTATTATATCCTTAACATCAATTGCAAAATTAATACAAAGCCCAAATTATTAGGATTGTTAAAAATATTCAACTATCTCCTTTTTTCAATGCTATCATTCTACCATTTCTAAATAATGGTTTTAAATAAATTGTAAGTAGCCAAAATTACAATATTACTATATATGTGAGATAAAAAATGAATACTTATTGTAATCTTTTCAAAAATGGGATAAAGGTATCGGGGTCAAACACTGAATATTTTCAATCAAAAATAATTATTTTAAAAAGTTAATTATTTAGTTCGCCTGCAAAATATTTTTCCTTCTCACTTTCACTCAATCCGTTATGAAATAATAAATAGTTGTCTTCCTGATTTTTTAGTAGATACCCATTATATCTGATATAATAATAAAAATAGGTATTTTTAGTTTAATTTATTAATAAAAAAGGGTTTAATATGTTAGATGGTAGGTTATCCTCATGTATTAATCATCCTTCCGTTGCGGCAACAGCAAGATGTAAGCAATGCGGAAAACCCGTCTGCGGGGCATGTGTGGTCTCTTCTTCTTTTGGCTCATTTTGTTCAGATGTGTGTCGAGAAAAGTTTGAAACATTTGCAAAACGAGCTCAGGAGTTAGAACGCAATACAACTCAAACGCGGTGGAACATTGGGGTCAAGTTAAGACAGTTTTTTTCTTTTATCATAGTAGTTATTATGGTTTTTGCTGTTCTGGGTGTAATAGGGACTTTGTTTTACATACCTGTATTATCGCAATTAATCTTTAACATTAGAGCGTGGTTAGGCATTTAAACATATAATTAAGGAGGGTTATATATGGATTTAAGTGGATTAAAATGGCCTTTAATTATACTTGTTATTATAGGTATAGGCTGGCTTGCCTCCAGTGGTGGGGTAAACTACATGATTAAAAATTTTACGAAGGCAACACCGGGGCAGGATATTCAACGCGACAAAGCCGATGAAGCAGGATTATCACGAATTGCGGGATACCTTATAACACTTCTACGCTGGGAGCGTGCAAAGAATGTGATTGAACTTACTATCAACCGATATGGAGATTCGGGGGCTAATTATTGGTATAATCTGTATCGTCTTGCCAGATGCTATGAGAAGTTAGAACGCTATCAAGAAGCATATAATATCCTCAGAGACCTGGCTCAAATTAATGCACATCAATACGACAACCGCGTTCCTGAGTATGACAATCTTAATCTGCGGTCACAAAAACTTAAAGAATTATATGAATTGAAATAAATAATCTTTCTTATGGAAAAAGAAAATATCATTTATGGCCGTATTCCTGTCCTGACCTGTCTCAAAGCAGGGAATCGTGCAGTTTACAAAATATATCTGCAGGAAGGTGTATCTATTCCCGAATTGAAAGAATGTCAGAATCGTATACCTATTGAGATGAAGCCGCGAGGTTTTTTAGACCACATAACTAAAAATGCAGTTCATCAAGGTATTATTGCGGAAGTTGAAGATTTGCATATCTTATCCTGGAACAAATGGCTGCAAAATTTTGCAGAGGGAGTAAAACAAATTGTCGTTCTTGACCATATTGAAGACCCACGGAATTTAGGTGCAATTATCCGTTCCGCAGTGGCGTTTAATGTAGACACGATTGTTATTCCGCATGAAGGGAGTGCCCCCATTACTCCTGTAACCGTAAAAGCAAGTGCGGGTGCAATAGAGTATGCACAAATTGTGCAGGTCAATAGCACTTTACAGAGTGTCCGAAAATTGAAAGAAATTGGTTACTCAATATATGCTCTTGACGCTCAGGGAGATAAAAAAATTAACGAATTGATATGGCAAGACAAAAGTGTTCTTATCATTGGCAGTGAGGGGAAAGGTATTCGTTCCCTGTTAAAACGGGAGTGTGATTGTCTTGTCTCTATTCCTACGGGACCTAAAATTTATCAACTTAACGCCAGCGTCAGTGCCAGTATCGCCTTCTATGCCATGTCCTCCGCAAAAAGGCATTAAGTTATCCTTTATTTGCTATTGAAAACCACAAATATTCACTTATTTTTTATAAAATGAACTATTTTCGTTCAGAGCCTCTGATGAGTTGTCCTCAACCGAAGAAAAGACAGTATATTTTTTAAGCAAGTTTGGGCATATAAGTAGTCTTTCTTTTTTCAATTCTTCCTTTAATTTTTTTTGCTTTATTCTAAGATGAGTGTTTTTTTGTCTATTTCACCATCCACATATTGGAAAAATTTGTATATTTTTGTAAAATAATATGTAATGATTCTTTTTCCTTGTTGTATTTTTATATATAGATTTAGTGGTAAGTAAAGGTAAAAAACAACAATTAACAGAAGGAGAAAAGTATGAAAAGAAGTATGGTGTTTGTCGGTTTGTGTGTAAGTGTGCTTTTATTAGCACAAGGCTGTGAGCGGCTGGCTGATTTGCAGATGGGTGTTCAGCCCAAAAATCTAATATTTACCCAAAAAGAGGTAGAGGACGGTGTGTCTGAACCATTTTGGGTATGGGACAGAGACATATTTACAGGAGATTTGGCATTTACAGTCGAACCATCAGAAGCGTGGGTATTGGTAGACCCAAATAGTGGAACTAGTGTGGGTCCATGGGACCGTGACCGCATTGATGTAAAGGTTTCTACTTCAGTCCTTGAAGGTTTAGCGAATACAGACTCTATAGAGGCATCAATTAAGGTAAAGGCTACAAATGACCTGACAAAAGAAGTTAAAGTTACTGTAGTAAAAGAATATGGTGACTTAAATAATGTTGTTGTGCAGTTCCACGAAACAATTTATGATGGAATTAGAGGTACATTCGCCAATCTCTTTGGTGGAAGATAAACAAGAATAATTAATCGTGTAATATCGCGATAAAATTTTGAGAAAGACGGTGAGTGAAAAATACCAGATATGGTAACTCACCGTCTTATTTTTTTACTGTTCCAAAAATAAGATGTTTTAAATCAATGGGGCAATAAGTAGGCTGAGGTCTTCCAGCCAGATTTGTAATTTTGTATCAGGAAGTGAGTTGATAATGCGTGAGTTGTTTATCAGTTGGTAAATCCATCCAGCAACGCAGTCAATTTCGTTTGGGGAGTAATGGAAGAGTGCAATTTCAAAATTCAGATACATACTGCGTATGTCAAGATTTGGAGAGCCAGTAACTGCCAGGGAACGGTCAAACACAAGCAGTTTTGAATGAACCATGCTCTTTTCATAGAAACAGATATGTGCTCCGCTTTTAATAAGTTGGCGAAGGGCAGAGCCACGAGCAAAGTCAGCAACTCGGTGGTTAGAGTATCTGGGCAAAACGATTGATACATCTATCCCTGTACGCGCTTGCAAGGTAAGTGCTTTTAATATGGGCTCATCAGGCACAAAGTAGGGGGTAACAATCCAGATTCGTTCGCGTGACTCCATGCACGCAGTCAGGATAGCGTCGTAAAGGGTATCCTCCGGGACATCAGGTCCACTGGCAACCACCTGAACGAGGCTTGAAAGAGAATGAGAAGTTGTTTCATCTGTGGATGAAAGAAATTCAGGTTCGGGTAACTCCTTTTCAGTGGTAAAATACCAATCATTGCAAAATACTTGCTCAATATCGTAGATGGCTTCCCCTTTAAGAAATACGGCGTTGTCTAAAAATCGAGTAGGAGAAGGTCGAGGTCCCATAAAATGGTCGGAGAGGTTCATACCACCTATCATGGCAGTTTTTCCATCAACAATCACTATTTTCCGATGATTTCGCAAATTGGCTGACCATTTACGACGGAAAGGTAACATAGGTAGAAAAAAACCAACTTCACCTCCTGCCTGAGTTAATGGGGAAAGATTCTTTTTAGTAATTGTTAAACATCCCAGACTGTCCAATAGTAGACAGACACGGACCCCCTGTTTTGCTTTTTCTGCCAATGCGTTAATAATACCTGAGCCTGTTTCGCCCTTGCCAAGAATAAAGGTAGTGCAGTAGATATATTCTCTGGCTTCTTTTATGATGTTGATAAGTTTATTGTATGCCTCGACGCCGTCAAAGGAAAACTCGATTGAAGAGGCGCGTCGTATGGGTGGCATTCCTGAGGAGAGAAGGACATTTTCAACGGGATTTCTGATAGGCTGATTGGGTTTTGTGTCA
The DNA here is from genome assembly GCA_964549105.1 of uncultured Nitrospirales bacterium. Classification (GTDB taxonomy): domain Bacteria; phylum Hydrogenedentota; class Hydrogenedentia; order Hydrogenedentales; family Hydrogenedentaceae; genus Hydrogenedens. The sequence goes on along the minus strand of CAZJTZ010000030.1, from coordinate 24,442 downwards.
GGTGCAGTATACAAAGGCTCCTTTCGATTTATTCCCCTTGCTATTTTCCTGTTTCCGATAATGAAGTAAAGAGGGACGCCTATGTAAGGTGCAAATATAATTATTAAAACCCATGCAATTGCACCCCCAGGCCAATGGTGTTCCCTGATAACCTTTACCATAAGAAAAATGGCTAATGAAAAACCGATAATTGTAAAAATGTAGTCAACTAAAAATTGGTATAGAATATGTCCCATATCGTAGTTTTGTTAAATCGCTATTTTTATTGTTTGTTTTCTTTTGGTTTTAATATAACAAATGTTGGTAATCCTAATACTTCAAAATGTTCAAGGACCTTTTGTATCCCGGGAGCGTCAGGATTTTCTGCTTGATATTTTATTTTTGTAAAATTTTTAAGTTTTTCTTTTACAGTTTCATCAGATAAAACGGTTTTATTCATAACAAGGCAGTTTTTGCACCAGGTAGCCCAGAAGTCAATAATTACAGGTTGATTTTTTGATTTTGCCTCGGCCAATCCATCTGCTAATGAGGTATGCCAGCCCTCAACAAGTTGTTCTGTTTCAATATTTTCAGCGTTGAATAAGGTGTAAGTAGTGTAGCCGTAGTATCCAGCCAGACAAAGGAGGAAAACTCCAAAAGCGTATTTAACATATTCCATCCATTTGCCGGGTTTAGGTAGGAGACTCATCCCTGCGCCCAATATAGGCCAGGGCAATGCCATACCCACACCCAATAGGAAAGGAAGTAGTAGAGCCGATTTGTATCCCTGACTATATAGGTCTTGTGCCTGTAATATGGTGGATATAACCACCGGAGCAACACAGGCACCTGCTAATAGGGCAGAAACTCCCCCCATGAACAGGGCTACTCCAAAACTCCCTTTGATATTTCTGCGAACACCAATATAAGATTGGAAGCGGGAGAAATCAATGATAATGAGGTCAAACATGGCTAACGCAAGAATGATGAATAGGAGAGTAATAAGACCGTTGAACCAGTAAGTAGAATTGATAGTTCCGAAAGTTTTGGAAAAACCTAATACAATTGCAATACCTAAACCTCCATAGACAAGCGATATGCCCAATCCATAGGCTAAACCTAATAGAAAGCCACGAATGCGTGAACCTGCATGGGCACCGGCTCCAATAATCGCTAAATTTAACGGAATGACAGGAAGAACACAAGGAGTTAAATTTAAGGCAATGCCACCAATGAGGATAAAGAACAGTAGTGATATTATTGTGCGGTTTGTTTTTGACGGCAGAGCGGTAGTTGTCTGCTCGGTGCTTTCAATAAATTGGATAAAATCGTTTTTAGAGGCATAACCGTCTAAACGCCCTACAATTTGAAAATCCTTTATTTGTTCTTCCCAGTTCCCTTGTGCTGGTGGAGATGTGGTTTCTGGTTGCACATGTTGTTCCTCTGTCCCTGCAATTTTTTTATTAGGTGCAGAAGTCGTTTGTTCCCACGCAATACTCTTTATTTTGTTGAGGGTGTCCTCATTTGCGGGGACAGGACTGTTCCCAATGTTTATGGTCGCCTTTATAGGTAGATTTGTCGGTGGTAGGCATTGACGGTCATTGCAAGCCTGATAGCGTAGAGAGCCGGTTAACTCAATTGCGTTTTGTGCTTTGGCTTCAGGTAGAAGCATGACCTCAATGCCAATGTAAAATTCATTTTCAAAAACAGATAGAGGCTCGTCAGAAAAGGAGAGTTTTACTTGCTTAGAAGGTGGGTAAATAACTTTTTTGACCTGTATATAAGGGTTGTTTTCAATACTTAATTCAGTTGGTATAAGAAATTCGTCAAGGGGTGTGTTACTGTTGATATGCCACTCTGGTTCAAGTTTAAATTGGATTGCTAACTTAACATCTACATCAGGGACTACTGTTTCATATTCAGAGGAAACGGTGTAATTGATTTGGGGTTCTTTTGATAAGGTCTGTAATTGGGCGTGAGTAGCAATTGCATATATAAAGAGTGTTATAAAAAGAGTTAGATATAATAAAAATAAGTTTCTTTTTTTCATGTTATTTCCTTTACATATATTACTATATTTAACAAGTTCTTTTGTAATATTTTGTAAATTATCACAACAAAATATTAAAATGAAGAGTCTAATTTTTAATTATCTAATTATTATTTTAACGAAAATATAATATAAACTATTTCAATTCAAATTGTATAGAAGGAGAGTCCGAATGAAAAGTAGTTTTGTTTTTACAGTGGCAGTTACTGCTTCGTTTTTGTTTGCAAGTTTGGGAAATGCTCAGGAGGCAAAGAAGATGTCGTTAGTAGAACGATTGGGCTTCCCACCAGACACGAAGGTTTTGATTATCAATGCAGATGATTTTGGGATGAATCATTCTACGAACATGGCTACATTCCGTGCATTGCGGGTTGGTGGTGTGACTTCGACGACCGTTATGGCACCGTGTCCATGGCTTATGGAAGCAGTAAATATAGCGAAAGAGAATCCACAAATGACGGTTGGCGTGCATACAACACTGACAAGTGAATGGGGTAAATATAAATGGGGACCGGTATTAGGCTGGAAAACTGTTCCAAGTTTATGTACGGACATGGGATATTTTTATGAGGATACGCCTTTTGTCTATTTGAATGCGAAACCGGAAGAGGCAGAAAAAGAAGTTCGTGCACAAATAGACAAGGTGATAGCGGCAGGGGTTGATGTAACTCACATTGATTCACACATGGGGGCGATGCAGTATGCACCCGGATACCATGAGATATATATCAAGATTGCCAAGGATTACAATTTGCCCTGTCGTATGGCGGGTCGGGAACTGATGAAAAAGTTTGGAGCCGAGTATCTTATTGATAAGGCAGATGAATTAGGTGTCTTGCATCCAGAGGAATTGTATATGGATGGTCCATCATCTATTGAAGAAACGGAAAGTTGGTGGAAAGAAATACTGGCTAAAATACCTGCGGGAAAAGTGTCTGAGTTATATATCCACTGTGGTGAACTGACGCCGGAGATGAAAGCAACCACAGGTTCCGCAGGAAGAAGAACCGCAGATACAGATTTCTTTTGTAAACCTGAGACAAGGGAATATATTCGTTCTTTGGGTATAGAACTGATTAGTTATAAGGAATTGCGTTATCTACAGCGGGAAGGTAAACCTATGCCCAGAGCAAAATATGGTTGGGCTCAGGAGTAATATTGTGATATAGGTCATATAAGTCGTATAAGACATATAGGACCTATATGCCTTATTTCTTGGAAGATTAGTTTTCCCAATTGCTTATCTTTCAGGTGGGTCTGTTAGTTCAGTTGTTGTTTGGATTGCTGAGGCAATTTCAGGGATGATACCCAATTTAACATATATCGGACGAATATGTTTTCTTAACTCAGGAAGTTTGCGGGCGAATACAATAGCACCTAAAAGGCAAACTACGCCGCTTATCATCAGTGTATTTGGGACACCAATAGTGTCTGCTAATATTCCTGCTAACAAACTACCAAAGGGTGCGGTTCCCACAAAAGCCATTGTATAGAAACTCATTACCCGGGCACGCTTATCATCATCTGTAAGTGTTTGTAGCATTGTATTACTGGAAGCCATTTGCGTAATCATTCCAAATCCTGCTAATAACATAAGGATTAAGGAAAGTAGAAATATCCGCGATAAAGAGAGTGCAATAACACCTAATCCGAAGGTAGCGGCAGATAAAGGAATGATTTTCCCTATACCCAGAACGCTTTTTCTGGATGCTAAATAAAGTGCACCTGCTAAAGCCCCTACTCCTGATGCCGCCATTAAGAAACCGAATGTGTAAGAGTCTCCATGGAGTATATCTTTTGCAAGAACAGGCATAAGCACGGAATAGGGCATACTAAATAAACTTACTAAAGCAAGTAGTAATATAACGGCTCTTATTGGCGGAAAACCAAAGACATAAAGCAATCCCTCCTTCAAGTCATGCAGGATATGAGTATCTTGAATTTTCTTTTCTTTCGGAGGAACTTTCATTAATAAAAGCGAAGTAATAACAAAAATATAACTTAAACTATTGATAAGGAAGCATACCCCTTCATTTGAGACTGCAATTAAGACACCTGCAATAGAAGGTCCTAACAGTCTTGCACTATTCACCATTGAAGAATTTAAGGCAATAGCATTCGCCAAATCTTCCCTGTTCTCCACCATTTCTATAACAAAAGAATGGCGTGCTGGCATGTCAAAGGCATTGACACAACCCAAAAATATGCTTGCCATCATAATATGCCATACGCTAATATCTCCTGTAAAAAAGAGAATTGCTAAGGCTAAAGGATAGAAAATAGACAGAACCTGGGTAGTAATCAGAACATTACGAAGATTTAATCGCTCGCACCATACACCCGCAAAAGGGGCTAATAAAAAAGTACATATTTGACCAGTAAAACTAACTAACCCTAACAAAAATTCTGAACCTGTAATGCGATATACCAGCCATGGCATTGCAATCCGTTGTATCCATATTCCAATTACTGAAATACTCTGTCCAAAAAAGTAAAGACGGTAGTTTCTATATCGCAGTGAACGAAATATAATCTCCAGTTGCTTGGGCATGTAAAAATAATTTTTATGAGACATAGCAAAAATATTTTAGGTTAATTGAATAAGAGTTTTTATTCTATATTACAACTTTGCAGTGTAAAAAATTCGGTGGAATCAGAGTCGCTATTTCTCTGTTATGACAATTACAAATCCAATTCTTACACACTATCTATGTTTTATTCATAATTCTTACCATACTTATATTGGAATTTAATATCTGACAAGTATGGTTATAAACTTTTGGAGAAAAAATTTTTGCAACTCATTCCAGGTAAAACCATAGTATCCGTGTTGAGCATAATACCTAATTTGAAAAGGTAAATGGCTGCTCTATATTAACTAATAAAATCTCTTATTTCGTTTTACAATGAATAAATTCAATATTTCTTTGTAATTTATAAAAAATATTATACCAAAAAATATATTCTCTCTACGAATTACCGTTTTCGCTCTTTGTTCAAGTAGATTGCTACTTTTCAATAAAGGTATCAGGAAGGCTTTTTTACTGCAAAGGTTGCTAAAAAGGTGAGACACAATCTTGCCCAGATAAAAATGTCTAAATAACAGTTTCCTTTTATATTTGTTGTATTTGCTTGTAATTAAAAATAAACTTTAAGGGAAAATTGTTTTTTGATATTTTTTATTTAAGAATAAATAGTAATGAAAAGGTAAAAAATCTTAAGTGATACAGAAAAATCATAGTGGTCTTGGTGCTTCTTTGCATCCTTTGTAGTTAAAAAATTTATTCTTGATATACTAATCAAATGATAGGAGTCACTTACAAATACAGTCTTGTAAGAAAAACCGTCTGATTGGTAATTTCTTTTTTGTGAAGAATTATTTTGATGAATTAGAAAAAGCCACATAACCATATTCTAAATTATAATATTGTTATAATATTACTAAATATTAACTAATAGATTTCAATAAAATTAGAAATAAATATAATTTAATAATAAGGGGGAATTAATTTGCAATTTTGATTTGCAGATAGTATTATAACTATTGTATAACGAACGGTAAGTATATATTTCATTCGTTTTGTGTTAAAAAGTTAACCCCAGTGATAGGAGTATGAAATCCATGAGGGAAATTCGAAAAGCAGCAGTGTTAGGCTCTGGTGTAATGGGTGCTGCAATAGCGGCTCATTTAGCCAACTGCGGAGTTCCCAGCGTAATGCTGGATATTGTAACTCCAAACCTCTCTGAGGATGAAAAGAAAAATCCTAAAAAAAGAAATGCGCTGGTCGAGGGAAACAAAGCCAATCTGTTGAAAGCAAAACCATCACCCCTTTACAGTAAAAGTTATCTTAATATGATAGATACTGGTAACTTTGAGGATGATATGCAGAAGATAGCAGATTGCGACTGGATTGTTGAGGTAGTGATGGAAAATCTGGATATTAAGAAGCAGGTTTTCTCGCAGGTAGCCAGGTATCGGAAACCGGGTTGTGTTGTATCTTCTAATACGAGCGGTATTCCCATTAAAGCAATGACAGAAGGTATGCCAGAAGAAATGAGACAGCATTTCATGGGCACACATTTTTTTAATCCACCTCGATACATGAGGCTACTGGAATTTATTCCTGGACCTGATACGCTTCCTGAGGTGATTAAAGCGATGGCTTCGTTTGGAGAGAATGTTCTGGGAAAAGGGATTGTGTATGCGAAGGATACGCCTAACTTCATTGCGAATCGCATCTTGACCTTTACACTGTCCTGGATTTTGCATGAGATGACGAAAGAAGGTTTGACAGTAGAAGAGATTGATGCTTTGACAGGACCGGCGATTGGTCATGCGAGTTCTGCAACTTTCAGAACAGCAGACCTCGTAGGTCTGGACACTTTTGTTAAGGTAGTGAGAAATGTTTATGACGGCTGCCCAAATGATGAGTGCAGGGATTACTTTAAGTTGCCTGATTGGGTAGATAAGATGGTGGAGAAGAAAATGTGGGGCAATAAGACGAATGGTGGGTTCTATAAGAAGACGGACAGAAAAGATGAGAAGGGTAAGTCTATTATCCAAGTAATTGACCCGGCAACCGTAGATTATCGTGACCCTATTAAGGCAAAATTTGAATGCACAGGTGCAGTTCGTAATGTAGAAGACCTTGCAGAAAAATTGAAGATTATGCACTTTAGTGAGGATAAAGGTTCTAAATTTGTATTTAAGATGTTTGCCAATGTTGCAGTATATGCAGGAAATCGTATCCCTGAAATTTCTGATGATATTGTGAACATTGATAATGCAGTGAAATGGGGATTTGCCTGGGAAGCCGGTATTTTTGAGACCTGGGATATATTAGGTTTTGAAGAGGTATGCAAGCGGATGGAGCAAGAAGGGATTGAACTACCACCGATTGCAAAGGAGTTAAAGAAGGCTGGTGGAAAGTCATTTTATAAGACAGAAGATAGTGTAGATTATTTCTTTGACCTTGCTTCAAAATCATACAAACCTGTTCCGAAGAATCCGAAGGAGATTCGACTTTCTGTCGTAAAGAAGCAACCTAATAAGGAAATAGATAGCAATGAAAATGCAAGTTTGATAGATGTTGGTGATGGAATTGTTTGCTGTGAGTTTCATTGCAAGATGAATGCTGTGGATGCGGATATCGTAGCCATGTTGAATAAAGGGGTTGACCTGCTTGAAGAAGGCAAGTATGAAGGAATGATTGTTGCAAATCAAGGGCCCCATTTTAGTGCAGGTGCCAATTTATTCTTAATTTTGGGACAAATCATGCAACAGGATTGGAAAGCACTGGAACTTATGGTGCGTGGCTTACAGGGCGTAAATATGCGCATGAAATATTGTTCACGACCCGTAGTTGCAGCGCCACATCATTATACCTTTGGCGGTGGGGTAGAGATTTGCTTGCATGCGGCAAAATGTGTTGTAGCGGGTGAGACCTACGCAGGGTTGGTAGAAGCCGGTGTAGGCGTCATTCCCGCAGGTGGTGGGACGAAGGAACTGACAGTGAGAGCCTTAGAGTATGTGCCAGAAAATGTAAGTGCAGACCCATTTCCGTATGTTCGTAGAGTATTTGAAAATATTGCAATGGCTAAAGTTAGCACAAGTGGTGTAGAGTTTATTGAGTTGGGTTATCTGAAACCCACGGATATTGTGGAACCGAATTTTGAATTGCAGGTAGGTCGAGCCAAGAATGTTTGCTTGGGCATGATACAAGAAGGTTATAGGACACCTCGGCCACCAAGATTGTGGGCGTTGGGTGAAACACCGAGGGCTGCATTTGAAGCGGCCGTCTGGGGAATGAAAGAAGCAGGTTTTGCTTCGGAACATGATATGCTTATTGCTACAAAATTAGCCTATATTATCACAGGAGGTGACCGAATTGAGGGGACACCTATAACGGAACAAGACCTACTTGATTTGGAGTGTGAAGCCTTCTGCAGTCTTTGTGGAACGGAGAAAACACAGCAAAGAATTCAACACATGTTAACAACGGGTAAACCATTGCGCAATTAACCTTAAAGTTTAAGGAGGATTAAATATATGGAAAATGCTTATATTGTAGCAGCATGCAGAACTGCTATTGGGAAATCCAAAAAAGGAAGTGCAATTGCACATGTTCGCCCGGATGATTTGTTAGCGGCTGTGCTGAAAGAAGTCGTAAAACGGTCAGGTATTCCTGCGGAACGATTTCAAGATTGTATTGTGGGCTGTGCGTTCCCTGAGGCTGAAGCGGGAATGAATGTAGGTCGTATTGGAGTATTGATAGCAGGACTTCCTGATACTATTCCAGGTGAAACTGTAAATCGTTTTTGCTCGTCAGGCTTGGATACAATGGCTATACTTTCCACAAAGATAGAGTGCAATATGCTTGATATGGGTATAGCCGCTGGAGTGGAAAGTATGAGTGTGATACCTATGGGTGGAAATAAAACCTGTCCTAATCCAAAATTGATTCGTGAAAATCCGCGTGCATACTCCTCTATGGGACAGTGTGCGGATAATGTGGCGAATGATTTTGGTATCACACGAGAAGAATGTGACCAATGGGCATTGAGAAGTAATCAATTGGCAAGCAAAGCGATTAAAGAAGGAAAATTTAAGGAGGAGATTGTTCCTCTTGATGTGAAAGGGGCTAATGGAAAAACTTTCATTTTTGATACAGATGAAGGACCTCGTCCAGATACGACTCTTGAAGGTTTAGCCAAATTAAAGTTAGCGTTTCAAGGTCCAATGGGTAAAGGTGTAACAACTGCAGGAAATTCAAGCCAGACAAGTTGTGGTGCGGCAGCCTCAGTTATCGTGAACAAGGAAGCCGTTAACGAGTTTGGCTTGAAACCCTTAGCACGGTTACGGGGATATGCTGTTGGCGCTGGGGACCCAGGGTATTTAGGACCTGCACAGGTTCCTGCAATATATGAGGCATGCAGACAAGCAGGGATTTCTATTAATGATATTGGTTTGATTGAGTGTAATGAAGCGTTTGCTTCGCAAACCCTATATGTAATAAAAAACCTCGGGTTGAATACGGATATTATCAATGTAAACGGTGGTGCAATCGCTCTCGGACATCCCTTAGGTTGCACAGGCACAAAATTAGCATGCACACTCATTTATGAAATGCGTCGCCGTGGCGTGAAATGGGGACTTGAAACCATGTGTATCGGCGGCGGTATGGGTGCTGCTGGAATTTTTGAACTTTGTGAATAAAAACTGACAAACCATCAATATACCTCTTGATTGCCATCAACCCTTCGTCCTGCCTCGTCAGGACAAGGGTTGATTTTTTATTGTCTATATCCGGGTCTGAAGACCCTTCCTAAATCTTTTATCAAACATGGTCTTTATTGTAAAACTAAAACCTCACTTTTATGTTATTTTGAATATCCCTTTGTTCTTTAGAGCGTAGCGAGAAATCTTTCTCCCTGTTCTATAAATAATGGAATCGTTATTATACGGACATAATATTTTTTATCAAGTAGAACTCATAGTTGTTGTAAGTCCTACTTTCTTTTCCTGAGTTTTGTATGTGTATTGTGGAAGTAAAGAAGATAATGTTTCATTTTGAGGTTGTAGGCACGAGAAACTTCATTCGCAGGGGCAAGGGTTCTGACCACTCCTTGCAAAAAGAAAAACCGGGAATTATCCATAGTTCACCAGGGCGTCGTTCAAATAGGTACGGATAACTCAATTGTCCACCGGGCTGTCGTGCTAACACGATGGGCTTTGTCCATGTTTTTCCGTCATCGTTAGAAAAGGCAATAGATAATTCTTCGCGATGCCATGAGGAAGGAAATTCGGTATGATGTGGTTTAAGAGTTTTTTCAAAAACTCGTTCTTCTGGATTGAGACGATTCCAGACAAGTGTTAGTTGTCCATTGCTCAATCGTAACAAGTAGCCAGGGGAATGGCTGGCGTCAATTCCACTGGGCTGAATGATACGCCAATATTTTCCATCATCTTCAGAAATGGCTTGCCAGAACTGGTCTAAAGAGGTGCGTATCAGCATAAGTAAGCGTCCATCGCTCAATTCAGTAAGCGTGGGTTCCAGTGCTCCGTCATGATGACCATGACCGCCCAAATCAATCCAGTTGCTTCGTTGCCATGTTTTGCCATCGTCATCGGAGAATACAGAACAAACGACAAATCGTCCGGGATTGTTCGTCAAATGGTCAAACGGTGCAATGATTCTGCCTGAACGCGTCTGAATGAGTGCAAAGAAATTTGTGTTATATCCATCGAGAACGCATTGGTTGTCTATCCATGTTTTACCTTCGTCCAGACTGCGTATAGCCCATACTTCCAGTTTACATCCCTTTTTAGGCTCCTTTCTCTTTTCATCCCATTCAAATTTTTTGCCGATGAAATTTAGATAAACGAATACAAGAACATTATTCTTCGTTTTCAATAAATAATAGGAGGCAGGTTCTTCCGGGTCTATTCCTTTGCAAACGGGATTAGGTTCTGTCCATGTTTTTCCATCATCTTTGCTGATACGGAATCCTTCCGCGTCTATGGTGGCTATGTTGCCATCTGCAAGAGTTATAAACGGACCGTTGCGGTCTACTTCAAGTAGTTCTACGCACGGATTTACCCAGCGTGATTCTGTATTATTACCCGCTGTTAAAATTCCTAACACGATAGGCAAAAATAGATGTAACATTTTTAGAACTCCTTCTTAATAGAAAAAGTTTTTGTTCTTTTATCTTATTTTAACATAGTAACTTTTATTTGCTGTTAGTGCTGCAAAGTAGGGAAAGGTGCTTTATTTGAATTTCTGCATTATAAGGACCTGTAATTTCCCAACCTAAATTGAAAGAACTCAAAATGAAGTCCTCGATGTTTGAATTTTTTAGAAAATTCTGTGTTTTGCCTTTATTCAATGCCTCCTCAAAAAGTGGGTTTAACAATACATTGATTTTTTTCCACTCTCCGTCACCTGTGTTGTGGTCGTAAAATCGGTTACCATCTATTACTGCAATTAGTCTGTTGGTTGTATATGCAGAACCTATATCTGCATTAACATACTCAGGGGGAATAGGATAGCGGGCATCAAAAAGCGGTATTCCAAACCAGAAATATTCGTTAAAATCCCTGCTTTTAGAGTTTGCATTTTTAACTACCCAGTAGGCTGTAATCTGTGCCGTATGTAAAGTAGGGTCAAGGCTATCTTTCAATGTTGGTTCGCAAGTGCAATTTGTAATCCGAAATTCTATATTAAAACAAACATTTTGTTCCTGAATTTTGATACCTTTAACAAAATGTTTTTCAAGAAGCAAATGAGGCCAGGGTTCTCCATACTTTCTCAGTTTCCCCTGATATTCAGCAATGCCATTGCAATTTAACCAGATACCCCAGTCCTGATTTTCTTTTTGTAGAGAGATCGTTTTTGCTTGATTTTTTATAGTCCATATTGACTTACCTTCTTGACTAAATATGCCTGGCGTTAAAAGGAATTGTGTTCCCCACTGTGCCAATTGCCATGTGGGCTGACTGTCTACGGGTTTATTGGGATAAACTTCTAAAACCCCAAGGATATTGGGATTATCCACAGGGCGAGAAGTAGTCAGGGTGAAGCCGTTTGCAAATTCACGGGTATTCAAGTAATCTACTGTTTTTGACGAAGGAGTTTGAGATTGAGACAAAATAACGAGTAAAGAGCAAAACAGAAATTTCATTTTTTTCTTTCTATATTAAAATTGGACAAATTATTTAGTAATTATTTGAAGATAGAAAATTTATATCTTTTTTTCTGAAGAGATGGTAAAATAATAATAAAGGAATAGATAACGAAAAACCAAGTTCAGGGAGTTATGAGTGAGAAATAGTAGTTTATTTTTATCTTTATTCTGTGTTTGTGTATTCTTGGGTTGCCAGACTCCTGTTCCTGACAAGTATACTGTGGAGGGGAAATCTTACGGTGTTACTTCAGGGGTGTTTCATGGTAGATGGTGGAATTATTATGAGCGTGGATGTTCGTTTTTAGGCGGTGGCTTTTTGAACGAGGCAGAACAGGACTTACGGATGGCACTTCAAAACCGTTCCAGTGATACATGGCAGGCGCGCACCTACGGATTGCACTTTGTAGAGTATTTTCCTAACCGTGAGTTAGGTGTTACACTTTATAAAAAAGGGCAACTTTCAGAGGCGGAGAATTTTCTAAAAACATCGTTATCGCAGGTAGACACAGAACGGGCGAGGTATTATCTCGATTTAATCGTCAAAGAACGAATATCTCGTGGTGAATTGAAGGATATGGATGTGCCCAAAATAAAAGCGGAACTTATCGAAATAGGTGCAGAAATAACAAAAGATAAAAGTAAAAAGGGGACTTCTTCCTCTATCCTAAAAGAGATGAATACCCTTCTGCGGATTGAGTGTAATGACGATTTGGGGATAGAACAAATATCTGTGAATCAGCGTCCTGTGTTTTTGCGACATGGTGAAAATTCAGTAATAATTGAGCAGAATGTCGAGATTAAAGAAGGGACTCAAAGTTTTGCAATTGTTGCCAGGGACCTTGCAGGCAAGGAAAGCACATTTAATTTGTCCAGTAAAGTAGACCTGACCGGTCCGACTATTGGTATCTTCAAACCCAGTGATTTTTTTACTACTAATGAGAATGCGGTGATAATTGAAGGGGTAGTTGTTGACGATTCGGGCATATCAGAAATTCTGTTAAACAATAATATTGTTTCAGAACAAACGGGAGAACAGAAAAGGGAAATTCATTCTGTGATGCCTTTGAAGGAAGGAGAGAATATATTTGTGATTTCTGCCAGAGATATTGCGGGCAATGAGACGCGGACAGCGTTAAAAGTTTTTAAGGGTGAACCGCGTTCGCAATCGGCTATGCTATGGCGTCTTGCACAGAAGAACGGAGAATTGAATTATCAGTTAGCCTCTTCATCTTTACCAGAAGGTTTACTCCATGACCTTATCTATGCTCAGACGGAGGAGAAAGGAATAGATATTAATATTAAATCGCCCACTCCGGACAAACCATCCAAGCACAATCGTGTTATTCGTGTAGCGGGGGAAGTTTCCAGTTCAGGGGGTGTGCAAGCATTGCTCATTAATGGTGAGCCGTATACACAGTTGACAGGTGCACCGAAGGAAGTGTTCAATAAGCGTGTTCCGTTGCCCAACGAATTATTACCTTCGGGTGTCGGGACGGTGAAGGTAGCCGTAGAAGCACAGGATACACAAGGTGAAAAGGCAGTAAAGGAAATGGATGTAAAAGTAGAGCCGGTGTTTGTTAATAAAAATGAGACAAAAATGAGCATTGCCTTTCTTGCCATTGGAGGAAGGACACCAACAGATACCCTGGGAAACGATTTGCGGACTGCATTGGAAGATGCAGTAAAAAAGCAGGGTCGCTTCTATGTGTTAGACCGAATTTATTTGCAAAATGTATTGAATGAACAGCAATTGTCCGCAGGTCTGGCTGACCCCAATCGTGCTCTGGATATCGGTCGAATTGTGCCAGCACAGGTATTTGTGGTGGGTGAAGTTTTCCCGCGTGGTGAGCAATCGGCAGAAGTAAAGTTGCGATTGATAAATACAGAGACTACCGAAGTCATATCCATTTTTGATGGGTTTATTGATGACACCAATGAGGGAGAATTAATCAAAGGGAAGTGTGAGGTGTTGGCTCGTCAGTTAGCAGACTATTTTCCGCGATTGTCAGGCGAAGTGCTGGACTTTCGTGGTTCGGGCACGAAATATGAAGTGCTATTTAACTGGGCGGAAGATGATGGGATTCGTGCGGGAACTTATGCTTTAATCCTATATGAATCTTCTCCTGCCTGGGTAGACCCGGACACAGGTGCTATTACCCAGCCTGCGGATTATGGGGTTCTTTACAAAACAAGGATTGTCAATGTTTCTTCAAGTAGTGCAAGAGGTCAAGTAATCGTGGAGACATCTAAACCGTCGGAGGGCGTAGCCATTGAAAAAGGTTTACCTTCAATTACTATGTAGTATTTTTATATTTATCCTTATCGTAGGTACTCCCTGGGATACATGGTCGCAGGGCATACCTATTAATTCTTCGCCGAATGTGATTGGTAGTGGTGCCCGTGCTCTTGGTATGGGTGGAGCCTTTATTGCGATTGCGGACGATGCCACTGCGGCTTCGTGGAATCCTGGCGGTTTAACGCAGTTAGAACGACCTGAATTTTCCATAGTCTATTCCTATAAACACCTCCGAGAAGATTTTGAATCTCTTCCTCACCCGGAACTTGAAGGAGATTATTCAGTTGATTTTAGTCAGTTAAATTACATGAGTTTTGTCTATCCATTTCAGCGAACAATAAAAGGTCGAAACTTTGTTTTAAGTCTGAACTATCAGGCAAAGTATGATTTTTCAAGAGAGATGAACTTTTTCTATCGTGATGTTACGGCTCTGGCATTGGGGAACAATCTGGGATTGCATTCGCTTGTGGACTATAAGCAGAGTGGGCAATTGTCCGCCATATCCCCGGCTCTGGGCTTTGAAATAACAGACCGATTGTCTGTGGGAGTTGTCTTGAATTTGTGGGACCAGTCGTTGCTGTCCAACAATGAATGGACGGTTGATCAGGAGGAATATCGGACGATTCGGACCAATGGACAGGTTGACCGCTCTTCCTTCTCACACACCGTTATACGGAAGAAATATCGCAACTTTGAAGGGACAAATGTAACCTTAGGGGCATTATATCGTCTGGGTGAACACTGGCAAGTGGGTATAGTGTATCATTCAAAATTTACCGCAGATGTGGATTATGAAGAATGGTGGGTTGTCAATCGCGGCATGGGATTCCCGGGATTTTATCACAGTAGAAGACCTCTGGAATATACCTTCCCTGCTTCGTTCGGTATAGGTGTGGCTTATCGGTTTCCCAATGATAAATTGACATTAAGTCTTGATATTACCCGCTGCGAATGGGACCAGTTCGTAATTCACGACCCACAAAATCGTAATTGGCTCATGCGGAAGCGTTCAGGCATATCGGATTTGCCTGTGGAATGGAGTCCTCATGACCCAACCTATACGGTTCGTATGGGTGCAGAATATTTGTTCTTCAATCCCAACAAACCGCGTCAGTCTCTTTTACCCAGTATCCGTGTAGGTGCGTTTTATGACCCTGAACCTGCAAGTGGCAGACCAGACCGCTGGTTTGGATTAGGAGAAGGGGACGGCTCTGTGGATAATTATTATGGAATAACACTGGGTGCGGGCTGCTTAATCAAGAATCGTATTAACATTGATGCGGCGTATGTATATCGCTGGGGAAACGATGTGCGGAAAGATACTTTTGAACTTGTAGGAACAGATGCCGATGTGCAGCAGCATCTGTTCTATCTTTCTACTGTCATCTACTTCTGATGTCTTGGGGTATTTGTCATTCGTTTGAGATGATAAAGAATGTCCAGCGCCTCTTTAGGTGAAAGTTGGTCCGGGTCTATCTTTTGCAATTCTTCTTCCAACGGGCTGGCATGAGAAGCGGCATAAGAATCGAAAAGGGGCAATTGTTGTGTCTCTTCCTTGCTTTCGAACTGTCCACTTTCCAAGGAGTCCATAATTTCATGGGCACGATGAATTACACTTGTAGGCAGACCTGCCAACTTTGCAACATGAATTCCGTAACTATGGTCTGCTGCACCCTCAAACAGCCGATACAGAAATACAATTCGGTCTTTGTATTCCCTTACACCTACATTCATGTTCACCGCACCATGTAGGGATTTTGTTAATTCCGTGAGTTCGTGGTAGTGGGTTGCAAACAATGCCCTTGCCTGAATGCGGTCATGAATGAATTCTGCCACAGCCCACGCAATACTAATCCCATCATAAGTGCTCGTACCCCTTCCTATCTCATCAAGGACCAGCAAACTTCGTTGGGTTGCTGTGTTCAGGATATTGGCAGTCTCAATCATCTCAATCATGAAAGTGCTTTCGCCACGGGCAAGATTATCCGAAGCCCCCACTCGTGTATAGATACGGTCAACTACACCTATTTTTGCAGATTCCGCGGGCACAAAACTACCTATTTGTGCCATGAGCGTGATTAGAGCCACTTGCCGTAAGTAAGTAGATTTCCCTGCCATGTTTGGACCCGTAACTATCATAAGCCGTTTTTCGCGTGTGTTCAGGTAGGTATCGTTCGGGACAAAGGAACCCGGTCCCAATAAGGTTTCAATAACCGGATGCCGCCCACCAATAATGACAATTTCATCAGAGGAATTTACCTGAGGCTTAGCATAATTTTGTGAACTTGCAAGTTCTGAAAGGGAAAGAAGCACATCCAGTAAAGCCGTATTCTCAGAATTTTTTTGTATCCTCTTTGCCTCAGCAGAAACGGTTTTCCGCACCTCTACAAACAGTTCCTCTTCTAAAGCGATACTTCGTTCCTCCGCTGTAAGTATTTCCTCTTCACGCGATTTCAGTTCGGGTGTAACAAATCGTTCCGCATTTACCAGTGTTTGTTTGCGGATGAAATCGGGTGGAACTAAGGGTGCTTGTCCTTTGCTCACCTCGATATAGTAGCCGAACACTTTGTTGTAGCCAATTTTCAAGGTCTGGATACCCGTTCGTTCTCGCTCCTTCTTTTGTAGGGTAGCAATCCATTCTCGTCCACCTCGCATGAGAGAACGGAGATGGTCTAACTGGGCATTGTAGCCATCTTTAATAATGCCTCCCTCACTGAGCGAAGCCGGTGGCGACTCTGTAATAGCACTCTCAATACACCTCACAAGTTCAGGCAATTCATCTATATTTTCATAAACATTTTTCAACAGTTCCGATTCACAATGTTCCAACAGTTTCTTTAATCGGGGTAATCTTTTTAAGCAATAGCATAAGGCTCTTATATCGCGTGGGTTGGTGGTCTGGGCTGTTATCCGTCCTAAAAGGCGTTCCAAATCTCCGAAACCTTTAAGTTGTTCCTGAAGGAGAAGACGAAATTCCCCATTATTTTTTAATTCCTCAATGGCATCTAACCGCAGGGCAATTTCATCAATCTGTTGCAGAGGATAATGTATCCACTGCCGCAATTTTCGTGAGCCCATCGGTGTTAAGGTTCGGTCCAATACACCCAGTAAAGTTCCCTGCTTTGAATGGTCATATAGTGATTCAGTCAGTTCAAGATTTCGCTGAGTATTGCTATCTATAATTACGAAGTTAGAAGGTTTATAGACGCGAGGCAAATCTAAAAAGGGTGTGGAATCGCGTTGGGTTTGGAGCACATATTGTAGAACAGCACCAACCGCCGAGGTAAGTTCTGGACTGTTATCCAAATCCAACCCACGCAAAGTAGACAAACCATAGTAGCGTTGAATTTTTTCTGTGCATAATTCCGTATCAAACTTGTCGTTTGCTATTTTTGTTAGAGTCAGATTTGGAAAGGAATTATGAAGCAACTGTTCAATGTCTTTAGAAATGTTTTCAGGAATTAATAATTCTGAAATTGTTAGACGAGTTAGTTCATCGGCTAAAGTTCGTTCATAAGGAGGGTTCAATTCAGAAGACAGGAACTGTCCTGTGCTAATATCTACCAGAGCAAGTCCTGCTCTCTGTTCGCCCACATATAATGCGCCCAGATAATTGTTGGCTCCTTCGTCAAGAAGTTCTGGCTCTATGACTGTGCCCGGCGTAACGGTTCGCACAACGGCTCGTTTCACAATGCCCCGGGCAAGTTTTGGGTCTTCCACTTGTTCGCATATCGTTACCGTTTTTCCTGCTTTTATTAATCGAGAGAGATAATGATTTATGGAACGGACAGGCACACCACACATAGGCACTTTGCCTTCTTTACTTTCCCCATCTCTTGAAGTAAGGGCAATCCCTAAAATTTGAGAGGCTTCAAAAGCGTCCTCGAAAAACATTTCAAAAAAGTCGCCCATGCGAAAAAAAAGTAAGGAGTCACCACTCTCCGCTTTGGCACGAAGATACTGCCGTAACATCGGTGTTGCTCGTTCAGGAATAATATCCGAAATTTTTAACCAATTTTCATTTTCGTTATGTTCCATCACTTCTATCCGCTAAAAGATTTGTGAAGGTTCTTTAAGTATTAAGATAAACGATACATACCTTTTTGTTGTGGGGGTAAATATCTCTATTGGGTTTACATTTTTTATTTCTTCCAGAATAGATTATATTAAGGGGTGGTTTGTAGTGGCAATTCGAGAATTGCCACTTATGAAAACATTACTTCCTTTTCATCAATACTTTGTTAAAAAAGTTGTAAAAAGAGAGTATACCGTTATGCGTCCCTAAAAAACTCCCTTGAATGACTACCCTGTATATTTAGTGTTTTTTCGTATGCAATTTGTGAAATCGCCATGTATGGTTATTCCCTCCCTGTCGTTTTGAGTATAGCGAGAAATCGTTCACTTAATTTATTCATGAATAATTCTAATTCTATATAAATTTTTTGTCAAAATGACAAATTTTAAACATTGCATAGAGGTATTTTAATAGAATATATTCTAATCATAGATATTTTAATATGTAGATTAAAACTGGAGTCTATTTAAGATTGTAAAATGAGATTATAAAACGATGGAAGTTGAAGATTCTCTTACAGAGCAGGATATTATTCCTGTAATAGAACATTTTATACCTGTGGCAAATCATAAGGTAGTATTTCTATTTGATAATTGGGTAAATAAAGATACTTCACCTGTTTTTACTTATGGTGGGAAGTATCGTTCCTGGGGTTGGACGGAATGGACACGCGGTTTTTTGTATGGCATGTCCCTTATCCTTTTTGAATTAACAGGAAAAGAGAGTTCATTAAACAAGGTTCGTGATAAGATTTATAAGTTGGATTCATATTTGACACATACGGGGGTGCATGACCACGGTTTTAACACCCTCTCTGCTTATGGACATCTATGGCGTATGGGCTTGCAGGGGAAATATCCCTGCCGTCGCGAGGAACTCAGACAGTATGAATTGGCAATCTGCGTGTCAGGTGCCGTGCAGAGTAGCCGTTGGACACAAATTGAAGACGGTACGGGGTTTATCCATTCTTTTAATGGGACACATTCCTTATTTGTAGACACGATTCGGACCTGTCGTGTGTTGGAGTTGGCATGGCTGTTGGGGCAAGTATTAAGAACTGAAGGCGATGAAGAGGTTTCCCTGTTGGACCGTGCAATCCAGCATATACAGAACACGATAAAATACAATCTTTATTTTGGAAGTGGACGAGACATCTATGATGTGCGTGGGCGTGTAGCACATGAAAGCCTGTTCAATGTGAAGACAGGAAAATTCCGTTGTGCTTCCACACAACAGGGGTATTCACCGTTTAGCACCTGGACTCGGGGTCTTGCCTGGGCAATGTTAGGATGTGCAGAACAATTGGAGTTTTTCAAATCTATTCCACAGAGATTTTGGGAACCGTATGTTCATAATGAAGATTGGTTGGAGACATTGAAACAGTCTGCCCTGGCCACAGCAGATTTCTATATAGAACACTCCACCCTGGACGGGATTTCCTTCTGGGATACCGGTGCACCGGGTTTGAGTTATATAGGGAAGTATCAACAATTTCCTGCAGACCCCTATAATGACATTGAACCATTAGACAGTTCTGCTGCGGTAATAGCAGCCCAGGCACTACTAAGGTTAGGTTCATATTTAGGGAAGGAAAGTGAAGGGAAAAAGTATTATCAGGCAGGATTGACAATAGCAAAGACAATTTTATTAAAAGGATTTTTGTCTATTGAGGTAACCCACGAAGGACTGTTGTTGCATTCCGTATATCACCGTCCTAACGGATGGGATTATATTCCGCCCGGAAGAAATATCCCCTGTGGTGAATCGTGTTTATGGGGAGATTATCATCTATTGGAATTGATATTATGGATAAGGCAATCGGTACAGGATATTCCGCCATGGAACTTTTTTGCGAACCAACAAGTAAGAGGTGAAATGAATAAAAAATGATGTATGTCCTTTCCAGAGGAACAGAAGGCCAATTTATGTGGGGACAATGGTCTGTTCCCGTCATTATTAGTGATATAGGAGAGGACTGGGTAGCCATTAGATACCCCCTGGAAGAACCTATAGGTCCAGGAATTTACATTGATTTGCAGGTGCAGTTTGATTCTTTTCTGGCAACATATTATTTCTTCACACTCAATTTGCCCCGCCAGTTTAATGATTTGTTATATCTACGCCGTGTAGGAAGTCGGACTTATATGGAGCGCCGTCTGTCGTGGCGTGTAACCATAGATAAACCTGTTCGGATGGAATATGGGGAAAATCGTATCAGTTTTGAAGCCACATTACTCAATTTAAGTAGCACGGGTGCTTATTTTTCAGTGGAGCATGTACTGCCCATAACAAGTCCTATCCGTATATATCTACCTATTAACAGAAATATCTATGTCTTTAATAGTGTAATTGTTCGTAAAGTCCCACCCAATCCAAAATTAGGAATTCCATTATCCATGGCAGTACGGTTTGTTAATAATTCCATCGAACAAAGGAATACCCTGGTTTATTTTCTGTGGTCATATATACGACAGGTCTATCGTGACCAGTTTACCGAACTATATCCGGGTGCCGGGAAAAGGACTAAAAATAACAACAAAAATTCTGATGCGAGTAATAATAATTTTTAGTAATAACCAGAATGGATAGGAGATTTTTGCAATGGACGCAATCCGAGTAGGTGTTATTATGAACGGCGTAACAGGTAGGATGGGTAGGAACCAACATCTGGAACGCTCTTTGATTGATATAATAAACGAAGGAGGTGTGCCCTCAAAACAGGGGAAAAGAATTCTACCAGATATTATCCTTGTTGGCAGAAATCCTCAAAAACTTATAGAATTGTCGCAAAAATTTTCAAATATCCCATGGACTACAGATTTGGACAGTGTTTTGTCTGATGCTAAATATACAATCTACTTTGATGCACAAACTACGGGACTACGATATGAATCGGTAAAGAAGGCAATTAAGGCAGAGAAGCATATCTATTGCGAGAAGCCAATAGCGTCAAATTTATCACAGGCATTGGAACTCTACAAATTTGCGAAGGAAAAGAACATTAAGCATGGTGTTGTCCAGGATAAACTGTGGCTGCCGGGCATACAAAAATTGTGGCAACTTATTCGTCAGGATTTCTTTGGTCGTATACACGAGGTTCGTGGCGAGTTTGGGTATTGGGTGTTTCCCGGTGAATTTGAGTCTGCACAACGACCTTCATGGAACTATAAAAAGTCAGAAGGTGGAGGGATTATTCAGGATATGGTATGTCATTGGCGATACCTGATAGACAACCTGTTTGGAACAATTACCGATGTGAATTGCGTTGCCATGACGGCTGTTCCTCAACGGTGGGATGAGGCTGGTAAACCTTATATATGTGATGTTGAGGATTCTGCTTACACGACTTTCATAACAGATAAGGGGACAGTATGCCACTTCAATTCCTCATGGTGCACCCGTGTTCGGAGGGATGACCTACTCACAGTGCAGGCAGATGGACTAAAAGGTTCCGCAGTAGCCGGTTTGAGAGAATGCTATATTCAGCCCGCAGAGGCAACACCCAAAGCCGTGTGGAATCCCGATATCCCACAGCCTATTCACTTTTACGATTCATGGATAAAAATACCTGAACGACAGGTACGCGATAATGCGTTTAAGGCACAGTGGAAATTGTTCTTGCTCCATATTATAGATGAAATTCCATTTCCATGGAATTTATTAGAAGGAGCAAAAGGTGTCCAATTGGCTGAATTAGCCTACCAGAGTTGGCACGAACAAAAATGGCTCAAAGTCCCACCTTTGCAAATTTAGGCATACAAAAGCCTTTCTCACAATCAGCCTTACTCCTTCTTGTGAAATTAAAATTCCGCTTTTGCTATTATCTAATCTGAATAAAAATCCACCAGTTAATTTTTTAGAAAGGGTTGTTTTATGTCAAGGATAATCGTGACAGGAGGAGCAGGTTTTATTGGTTCACATGTAGTAGATACATTTGTGCAACAGGGACATGAGGTGCTTGTAATTGATAATTTGAGTTCAGGTAAACGAGAAAATATCTCACCATCAGCAAAATTGATTGAGATGGATATATGTTCAGAAGATATAGACAAAATATTTGCAGATTTCCAACCTGAATATATAGCCCATCTTGCCGCACAAATTGATGTTCGAAAAAGCGTTTTAAATCCAATATTTGATGCAAAGGTAAATGTGTTAGGTGGAATGAACCTTTTACAAAGCAGTGTAAAGTATGGGGTAGAAAAATTTCTATTCTCCTCCACGGGTGGTGCGATTTATGGTGAAACAGATGTATTACCTGTGCCAGAGACCTATTTGCCCAAGCCCATGTCTCCGTATGGCACAAGCAAATTGGCTTTTGAACATTATTTGGGTTTATATCAACGCCTATACAATTTGACTTATCTTATTCTTCGCTTGCCAAATGTGTATGGTCCCCGACAGAGTCATGAGGGAGAAGCGGGCGTTTGTTCTATACTTGCGGGTTTGATGCTGAAAGGTAAAAAGCCTGTGCTATATGGGTATGGTGAGCCGCAGAGGGATTATGTGTTCGTAAAGGATATTGCCCGTGCCTTCTTGTTGGGACTGGATAAGGGTAAAAATGAGACAGTTAACTTAGGCTCGGCAAAAGGGACAACCGTGCGCGAGGTGTATGATATTATAGCCAAAATCGTGGGCTATCAAGAGGAACCTGAATTGGCTCCGCTTCGTCCTGGTGAAGTCCATACGATATATATCACTGGTGAAAAGGCTAAAACGATTCTTGGCTGGCAACCTGAAGTAAATCTAAGAGATGGATTAAAACAAACCGTTGAATTTATCAAAAACAATGTTTCATAAATTATCTCTTACTGTAAAAAGTAGGGTTCTATACAATACAGTGTAAATCAGATATATTACAGAAAAATTATGTCTTGTGGGGATAGATAAAGTTCATATTAATCGAAATGCTATTTTTAATTTAGAGAAGTAAATTACAGAAATAGTATTTTTGTTTTCTTTTCTAAATACAAAAAAATTTGAAAAGATTTCAAAAAAACTTGATATAACCAGAAAAAGGCACTAAACTATAATTATTATGAAATTAAATATAAATATGCTTGACTAAAACCACGAAAGGGAGTAATAAATAGAGGGTTATTTTAGTAAAGTTACCATATAGATAAAAGACAAAGGAATAAAAGGCTATGTTAGTGAGAGGTATAGTATTACTTCTTTGCATGTTTTCCGCTTTCCCATATCCGTGCGAACATCCTCAGGACAATGCTGAATTAAAGCAGGTTATTGAATTAATTAAAGAAAGGACTACCCAATTTACTTCTGTATGGTGCAAGGGAAGTGCACATTTCGACTCTTCAACCCTTGGCGACGAAGTTGATGCGGCGTTAAACAATATTAAAACATTTGAGATTGAGAAAACATTTGACTTTGAAATAGCCTTTACCTGCGATAAAAGAAATTTTTATTACTTAGTTTATAATAATAAAACATTGAAGCCTGTAAAATGGGACTTTCTATATGAAACAAAAAAGGGAAAGCCTAAACAGGAGAGTTCTTCCCCAGTCTTTAACACAATCAAGAAAACTATGGAGGAGAAGAAGCAAAGGGCATTATCTCAACACAGTGCATCTCTACAAAATCAGAAAGTAACTTATTTTAACGATACTGCTTATATGAAGGATGGGAAATCTATAGGACTTTTTATATCTGAGGATGGCAAAGAAGTTTATAATATATCGAGTGATTTGGATATGATGGGAGAGTCCTCACTTATAACCCCATTAAATATGGTAGGAAGGGTAGGTGGTGGGACAGAAGATAGTTTAATTTCGACATGGGGAATAAGTTTAGCAGAATTTTTAGACCTGCCGGGTCCGTTTCATCTCCATCATGAGGGAGAATATACTATTTTGTGGCACCGAGCAAATTATTTTGAAGATTCTTTTGGAAAAGAGGTTCCTCTAAGTTTGGATATATGGATAGACCAGAAGGGAGATATTCGGCAAATAGATTATGTGGAATACTATGGACGAATATGGACACATGAGGACTTCCAAAAAAGTAGATATGATGGAATTGTTAATTGCATGACTCCAAAATGGGTAGAGAGTTCCTATTTTTTTGATGATTATATTCCAATCACCGAAGGATTACGGTTTCCTCTAAAAGGTAAAGAAGAAATATATCATATAGATACTAGAACTCCAGAAGGTTTTAAATTTATAATGGATTTTAAGAAGCATCTTTTTTTGCGAGAAGAGTTTTTGGTGAAGCGTTGTTTTATGCCATTTGGAGTGACACTCTACAAAGAAATTTCAATAAATCCAGAAAGTTTGAAGATAAATGAACCAATTCCAGAAGATGTATTTACCGCACCACCAATCACAGAACGCAA
>CAZJTZ010000029.1:0-40855 GCA_964549105.1 uncultured Nitrospirales bacterium | reverse complement strand
TTCCCTTTCCTCTAATCGCTATATGACTTATACGACTTATACAATATATAAAACAAATGTTGGATAGAAGAAACCAGAATAATTATAATATCTTCACCTATTAAAAACTTCTTCTTAAGGAAAGATAAACAAAAAAATGCATTTAATTTTGGCTAAACCGCGTGGTTTTTGTGCTGGTGTGGAGCGGGCTATTCAGTCTGTGGAGCGGGCTCTGGAATTATTCGGTAGTCCTGTGTATGTGTTAAATCATATTGTCCATAATGCGCATGTCGTCTACTCGCTGCAAAAAAAAGGTGCTGTATTTGTCCGCAATATTGAAGATGTTCCGGAAGGTTCTATTCTGTTATTCAGTGCTCATGGTGTCGGTCCAGAGCAATGGGACGAGGCAAAAGAACGCCATTTGAAAGTAATAGATGCAACCTGTCCTTTAGTAGACCGTGTCCACCGTTCTGCAAAGAAGTATGCGGAGCAGGGTTATACGATAATATTGATTGGCGATGCGGGACATGATGAAACAATAGGAACGACAGGTTGGGCAAAAGAAAATGTGGTTCTAGTGCAAAATATACATGAGGCTCAAACTGTTGATATATCTAATACGGACCGTATAGCCTATATCACCCAAACTACTTTAAGCGTTGAAGATTGTAAAAAGATTGTGGAAGTCCTGCGTTTGCGATTTCCTGCGTTACAGTCCCCCGCAAAAGGGAATATATGCTACGCTACTACCAATCGCCAAAAAGCAGTGCTAACCCTTGCTCCGAGAATAGATATTGTGATAGTTGTGGGTGATAAGGAAAGTGCAAATAGCCGTCGTCTTGTGGAAATTGCCAAGAACACAGGGAAAACTGCTTACCTCGTTTTAGATGCAAACGAAATTCAAAAAGAATGGTTTAAAAATGTAAGGAATGTTCTAATTACTTCTGGTGCCTCTGTGCCTGAAGAGCATGTGCAAGGTGTTATAAAGTTTTTATCCTCCCTCGAAACCTGCACATTAGAGGAAGTCTGTGTTGCTTCCGAAAATGTCCATTTTAAATTACCAGAAGAGATAGAAAAAACAATATAACCACTTAGACTCTTTTATTTTGGAGAAAAACAGATGGATTGGAGTAAAACTCTCGAAAAGATAGTCCATGCAAATCCTTCGTTAGATATACGCATAGACCGTTTGACTAAGTGGCTCTATGCGACAGATGGCTCTATATATGAACTCATGCCTGCGGGTGTGGCTTTTCCGCATAATGCAGACGAGGCTCAACTTTTGATTGCTCAATGTGCCAATGAAGGGATACCTGTTATCCCACGAGGAGCCGGTTCGGGTTTGAGTGGTGGTGCTCTGGGTAAAGGGCTTGTTATAGATATGTCTCGATTTATGCGAGGGATAACAGATATTGACCGTGAACAAAGAACGGTATGGGTAGAATCGGGTGTAGTCCTGGATAATCTAAATGAAGCCATTAAACCTTATAGTTTGATGTTCGGTCCAGATGTCGCAACAAGTTCCCGTGCCACGATTGGTGGTATGATTGCTAACAATTCATCAGGAGCGTTTGTTCATCATTACGGCATTACTATTGACCATGTGCTTGCGATGGAAGTCATCTCATCCGAAGGGAAACGGCTTGTCCTCGATAGGAATGACCCTGAAACATGGAAACCATTCGATAGCGTGGCAGAATTTACAAAACCATTTCTCCCAGAAATTCAGAAGACATTCCATAGTGAGATAAAGAAACGCTGGCCAGGTTATTCTTTGGACCGATACTCTCACTTGTTTCCCTGTCCTGTGCCTCTATTGGGTGGGAGCGAAGGCACATTAGGCTTAATCACGCGGGCAAAACTCAACCTCGTGCCTATTCCCGGACAGCGTTCACTATTCGTATTCATGTTTGAAACCCTGCAAGAAGCCATGCAGGCAATTGAACCTTTAATAAAATACCAGCCTGCGAGCATTGAACATATTGACGATATTCTGTTCAATCAAACCCGCGGACAACGAGTTTTTGAACCTGTTCGGCAATTATTGGAATTAGACCATTCAAACTTTAAATCTCTATTATTCGTAGAATTTTTTAATCCACCAGAGGAACTCATTCAAGAAATATTGAATTTGAAAATCGGTAGCAGGGTTCTATACTGCAAAACGCCACAGGAACGAAATAGACTCTGGGAATTTCGCAAGTCAGGATTATCCCTGCTTACAGGGATGAAAGGTTCTGCAAAACCAGCGTCAGGGATTGAGGATACGGCGGTTAAGCCTACGGATTTGCATTTATATGTTCAAGAACTGACGGAGATTATGTCTCGCTATGGGGTTCAGGCTTCCTTCTATGGGCATGCTTCCGCAGGCTTGCTACATGTTCGACCCGTAATAGACCTGCATGAACCTGCTGAGGTTCTCAAATTTAGAAATCTTGCAGAAGAGGTTTTCTCTCTGGTGCGAAAATATCGTGGTACCTTCACAGGCGAACACGGCGTCGGCATGGCACACTCTGAATTCATTAAGGAACAGATAGGCGAAACTCTATTCAATATTATGACACAAATTAAACAGATTTTTGACCCACCCTCCTTAATGAATCCTGGTAAAATCACGGACTTAACCCAATTCCACTTTCATGAAAACCTACGCTGGAAAAAATTAAATCTTCCCTTTGAACCTCTTTTAGACTTTGCATCCAAAGACAAGTCATTTATCAATAATTTAGAGCAATGCAATGGCTGTGGCACTTGCAGGAAAGAAACCCCTACTATGTGTCCTACTTTTCTATCAACGCGAGAAGAAATCTATTCTACCCGCGGTAGAGCCAATATTATTCGTCATGTCATTGAAGAAGCAAACAAAAACCCTGAATCTCTATCTATGCCTGAACTTCAAGAAGCCATCCAATATTGTCTTGCCTGTCGTGCCTGCACAGTAGAATGCCCGTCCAATGTGAATATGTCCCTACTAAAAGCAGAACTCTTACATGCGTTAGATAAAAAGCGATTGCCCTCTCTGACAAAAATGCTAATAAGCAATATTGATACACTCGGAAAACTCAGTAGTTTGACACCATCTTTAACAAATTTTAGTCTTACATTTAAACCGTTACGAAAGGTTTTGGAACGGTTTACAGGTATTGTGGCTGAACGACCTTTGCCGCAATATGCCTTAGAACCGTTTCATCGTTGGTTCTACCGAACCTATAACGGTTGGAAAACAAAAGATGGTAAGCGTGGAACGGTGATTTTGTGGGATGACTGCTTTACTCGATACCACGAACCTGAAATTGGAAAAAGTGCTGTGAGAGTATTGATGGCAGCAGGATTTCAGGTAGAGATACTTCCCAACAGAACTTGTTGTGGTCGTCCAGCGTTTAGTCTGGGCAATCTTGAATATGCACGAAAAAAAGGTGAACGAAATTTGAAGATACTTCGGAATCGAGACCAGAAGATACTATTTTTAGAGCCTTCTTGTTTTACTATGTTTTCTGAGGATTATAAGGAATTAAAGTTAGACATGGCAGAAGAGATAGCAGAAAAATCGCTACTCATGGAAGAATTTTTGGGAACATTATTGAAAGAGAATTCGTCTATTTTACCCTTTACAAATAATGAGACAACGAATATAGCGGTGCATGTCCATTGTCACGCTAAAGCCTCACGCGGTAGTGAACTAATGGCACAGGCCCTTTACTCTATTCCTAACTCGCAAGTTCAAATATTACCTTCTGCTTGCTGTGGAATGGCAGGTGCCTACGGGATGATGAAGGATACCTACCCCCTGTCAATGGAAGTTGGAGAACACTTGAAAAAGATGATAGAAAAACTTCCTCAGGACACAAAACTGGTTGCTTCGGGAACCAGTTGCCGTCAGCAAATATCCTATTTGACAGGTCGTAAGGCTAAACATTTTATACAGGTTCTGGAACAGGCACTGGACAAAGATAAGGAGACTTAAGGGTGAGTAGACGCCGAAAACTTTTATTCTGGAGTATATTTATCTTTGCTCCGATACTTTTTCCAGCCCTTGTTTTCGCATCGCTTGCATGTTATAGTGCCTACCATAATCCTATGCCTCAAAATTACACACAAAGCGAGTTTAACAACATAGAAAAAAAGATACTAAGCGAACCTATTACATTAAAAATTGTAACCTATAACATTCAGGACACATGGGTCGTCGGTCAGAACCGACCTGAGCGTATGTATGCCATTGCTAAAAAATTAGCCGAACTCGACCCTGATATTGTTGGTTTTCAGGAATCATTTATTCCAAAAGACAGAGAAATCCTTATTAAGGAATTAACCACAAAAAGCCGACTAAAATATTATCAATACTATAGGTCAGGTTTATTGGGGAGTGGGATGTTTACAATGAGTGCCTTTCCTATTCGTGAAGGTTTTTACCACAGATATAAGAAAGCGGGCTATTGGTATTGTTTGTGGGAAGGTGATTGGTGGGCAGGCAAAGGTTGTGCTCTGGCTCGAATTGAACTACCGGGTGCAGGTTTTCTTGATTTTTATAATACACACATGCAGGCAGGTTATGGCAAAGAAAATTACCGCTCTGTTAAAGAGGCTCAGGCAAGAGAACTTGCCGAATTTATCAATATATCCACATATCCAGAATTTCCTACCATATTAGTTGGAGACCTAAATACACGACCGGGAGATGTTGCTCATGAAAACATCGTTGAAATTGCATGTCTCGAACGAATTATGTCCATTGTTTCCCGAATAGACCATATCTATGCAAAAAAAGGTCCAGATTACCAATTTGAAGTGCTGGAAACAATTGAAATTCAAGAGGGTATAGCATCATCAGGAAAGCCCATAAGATTGAGCGACCATAATGGCTATATGACTCGTGTTAAAATAATGCCTACAAAAATTCAAACCCAATAAGGACTCTTTTTTTATGATTAAAAACATTTTCAAAACACCAATGATTTTTGTTGCTTTGTTCTTCTCTTTTGCAATGTTGACCTTTGCAGAACCTACTTTAGATGAGGTTACCGCAAAACTGACTTCTGCATGGGAAAAACAAAAAAATATAAAAGCGGATTTGTCTGCTGACGCAAGTATACCTGTTAACAATACCTCTTTAAAACTTAAAGGCATCGGTGAACTGTATGTGAAGCGTGAGGGCGATAAGGACAAAGTTGCACAGACTCTATCTGCTTTTCCTGCTTCGTTAGCCCAATCAGGAAATTCTTCCGTTTTAAATAATCCTTTTGCAAAAGCAACTATTATTTTTGATGGCACAGAATTTTTTGTTACCTATCAACTCTTAGGAAAACAAGATACGGTCAAAACATCACCAGACATTACTAAAGGTGCTATTCCTCCCGGTGGAAAGAAAATGTTTGAGATGGTCAAAGAAAAGATGAATGTTACTCTGGGACCGGAAACAGATTGGGATGGCAAAAAAATGGTTAACCTAAAACTTGAACCTAAAGAAGGACCCGGCGGAGATATTTCATCTGCCAATGTGTTAATGGACCCCGATTTAGGAATGATTCGCAAACTGGAGATTATTGGGAAAGACCAGACCCCTATGTTTGCCTGTGAATATAAGAATGTAAAAACAGATGTCGAAGTACCAGATGCTGTCTTTGTGATTCCAGTCCAGGCAAGTATAGAATCTTCCACCCCCAACCCCACGAACGAAACAAAAAAGTAAAATATTACTTCCACTATCAAATATTTTTCGAGCCTATATTTGTTTAGCGAAACAAAGGGGTAAGGATTTTTATATTGCGAAAAAAGTGGAACTACCGTTCAGGCACTTTTTCTGGATTCTGCCCGTCCATCAAGACTATGGTAAAGGTAGAGAAGTTTCTGAACTGGATTGCGTAAGGGGAAATTGTAAGGGCTGTTTATTGTGGTTTTGAATCGTTAATCATGGTTACTGGAATACCAAAATTAGTTGCAAGGTCAAGAATATCGTTTCTGCATGTGAACAGAATAATCTGGCAATTTTCACTGAGCGATTTAAGCGTGTTTAGTGCTTGAACCAATCGTGGATAATCATAGTTTGAGAAGGGGTCATCTAAAAGCATGGGAAGGGTTTCGCCAAACTTGCTTATGATTTTTATAAAAGCGATGCGCATAGCAAAGTAGAGTTGTTCTAAGGTTCCCTGACTCAATGAAAGTTCATGGAGAGGCACCACCTTCCCTGTCTCAGGGATGGTCAGTTTCAAGGTCAGGTCGTCTTCTACAAAAACTTCGGAATATTTGCCATTGGTTAATTTAGAAAACAAACGGCTTATCTCATCTTTTAACGGCTGGGCAAGTTTTGGGTAGCGGTCAGAAGATACCTGTTGTAGTAATGACATCGCAAATGAAACACTTTCCTGTTCCTCTCGCAGGATTTTCCATTTTGCCTCAAAACAGTTTTTCTCCTCCTCAATTTCATTCAAAGGTCTTGTTTTTCCTTTTAATTCTGCCAATTCGTTTTGCAGGGTCTGAATGAGTCGTGTATGTTGTTCTATCTCCCTTGTAGTTTGCCCTATCATTTCCTGAAGTGTATATTCATCTTCTGGAAGAAGGGTTGGAACAAAATCCTGGGTGCGTTGTTCTAACTCATCTAAAGTATCATCACCAAGAAACAATTGAAGTTGTGTTTCTGTTTGTTCGAGTTGGGAGAAGATTTTTTGTGCTTCTTCTGCACGGGCAGCCCTGGTCTTCCATTCTACCAGGTCATTGATGTGGGCTGAGGTTAATATCTCTTGAATTTGTTGTTTTGCCCCAGAAATTTCCTCATCCCATTTGTGAAGTTGCTGATTTAATTCTAATCGTTTTTTCCGCAGTTCAGAGACTTTTGTTTCAAGTTCGCGATATTGTGCTTCTGCCTGATAATATGCACGAAAAGTCTCCCGGGATAGAGGTTCTTCATGACGAAGCACACCTGTTTGAATAAGTTTTTCCCCTATCTTGTTCAATATTTTTTCTTGTATTTGAATCTGTATATTTCTTCCATACTCCTCTTTGCGGGATATATTTTCAGTCAATCGTTGTAATTGTTCTTTTAAGTCCCACAGTTTCCTGTGATACAGTTTAGATTTTTCCTGTAATTCAAGCACTTTTCGCCGATTTTTTCCCATCTGCTCTTCCGATTCTAATGGAACAGATGCTTCTTCAAAAAGATGTTGGAGTTCAAAGAAAAGATGTTGAGTTCGAGTTTGGTTGATTAGGAGAAGTTCCTGGGCACTTTTCTTTTGATTCCTCAAATCTTCCAGCACTCTGACCTGAACAGAATATTCATCATATAGTCCTTGCAACTCGCGTGGGTGTTCAAGTTGTGCCTTTTGGAGTAATATTGCTATGGGGTGTTTATCCACATATTCATAAGACACGATTTGTTGAATCTTTTCCTGTAGTTGCCTTTTAGAATTGGCTATCTCCTTCAAAAACTTCTTGCCTTTCCAATAGGAGTTCATGAAATACAAGAAAGCAAAAGAAACTACGACAGCAAATAATACCGACTCCATCTTTTGCGTCTTTATAAACAGATAAAAGAGTAGCAAATCAATGAAGAAACAAATAGCCCCTAAAACAATATCGGCAGGACGGCGTGATAGAATATGTTCTTGAAGGGCTTCTAACTCTAATATCTGCTTTTCCAATTCCTTTTGTTCTTCTTCGGGTCTATTTTTGTATCGCCAGTAATCTTCAATCAATTCTGGCATATTGGGCACATCTTTAAATAACTCTTCTAACGGTTTTAATTCCTCTTCAATAGCCTCCTGCTTTGCTTCAAGTTCGTTCAGGATTAATTCACTTTTCTGCGTTTCTTTTAAGGAGTTCTGGTATAAATTAATACATGAATCAAGTTCCTGAAAAAAATCATCTCTTTTCTGAATAGGTTCTGGAAGTTCGGAGATGATTTGTGTTACTCCTTGTATTTGTTTTTTTAGTTCTTCTTGCTGATTGTAAAGTTCATCTAATACACTACTATTGCTATCAAGATATTTCATAAATTGTTCAAATTGTTCTTGATAATCCGCAATATAATCAATCTGTGCAAAGGTTTGATTATAAAGTCGCACTTCAAGAGCATCTTTTTCTTGTGTAATCTGTTCTATCTCATTTTGAATTTTTTGCTTCTGATATTCTCCATTGCGAACCGTCATCTCCAATTGAAGGACGCGCAAATTATATTCCACAGGGAAATCTCTGTAAGTAGAATAGGAAAAGGAGCGAGAGGTAAGTTCATCTAATTTTTCTTGAAGGGCTTTGGCGTCGTTCTTTCTTCTCCACATTGCATATTGTCGGGCATATTGCAATTTTTCCTGAAGTTGACGACACTCCATTTGTAGAATATGCAGTCGTTTACAATTCTCCTTTAGTTGTAGTTTTTTCTCTATGATATTTGCGGCGATAATCTTTGCCTGCTCATATTCCTTCTCTAATGTTTCTAACCGTTCACGAATAATGTTTTTGGGGCGATTATAGGTCTGTTCTGTTCCTATAGATTTCTGGTATCTTTCAAAACTGTCCAGAATATTTTGTATTGACTGTCCTGGTGTTCCTATATCTACTATACGGAATAGATGTTCTCTAATTTTCTCCGCATCTGTGGGTGAACCCAAACTCTCCAGAGTTTGGGTTGAGATAGTGGCTACCCCTGTAAAAATTTCTCGATTTACTCCTAAATGGTCTTGTATAAAGGCAACTTCCTGGTTGGGATATACTGAAAAAGAATCTGTAATCTCTCTGGGGTCTAATCCTTCGTATATCTTTATTGATGGCTTTTGCCCAAACACACGGTAAAGATGGATTACCTTTCCCTTATCTAAACGATAAGTTAAATTTCCCCGATAATCTTGCGTATTCCACGGAGTATATTTATAAAAATTCTCCGTAAAGGGTGCATTCTTTTTGCGAGAGGTATTCTGCCCAAACAGCATATCCAACAAGAAGTTGAATAAAGTAGTTTTCCCACTTTCATTTAGTCCAAAGACAATTTGAAACCCCCTGTGAAATTCAAGGGGAATATCTTGTAGCCTCCCGTAGCCATATATGTGTCCCTCTACAAATTCCATTGGAACGGGACCTCATTTGTTTCTATCGTAGGTATCATTAATTTTATTTCCAAAGCCAATTCCGCAGTAAGATGTCGAGCACGATTTATAATTTGATAAGTGTCATGATTCGGTGCATATTTAAGTTCTTCCTGGATTTGTTTGAAAAATTCCGACAAAACGGTAAACTGCTGTTCATCTTTAATATTCATATATTCTTCGATATCAGCCTCAATATTCCATGTAAACGATTCACATTCTTTTTCAATCTGTTCCGCAGCGGAAGGAATGCTTTTCAATACATTCACAGACGCCGCTCCAACAAATTGGATATGCACTGTACGCGGCTTCTGTATTTTTCCTATTTCATTGAATAGCAATTGAGTAAGTTCGTCTCCATTTACAATAGAGGAAATATCAAGTTTTATATGGGAACAATAGGTCTTTTGGGTTGGGAGATGCTCAATTTGTGAGACTTCCCATCTATCTTCATGCGGTTGAAAATGGATACCCAGAACACCAAAAGGAGGTATATCCCTAAAAGAAATTGGTTCAGGAACTCCAGGATAACAGGCTGTATATTGCGGTGAACGATATATTTCCTTATACTCCTGCCCTTTCCCCAGAGCCACATACGAAACTACCGATTGAAGTCTGGAAAATTCCTTATCTTGTTTCCCCTCTTCTACAAAAGGAAGTTGGTAAGCCAACACAATATGATTTTTCCCATCACTTTTCTCGGGCAGGTCTGGAATAGATGCAATAGGACTATTCCCATTATTGCAAACAGCCGAAGCATAAACGACTAATGGAACCTCTGTAGATTCCCATTTCAACCAATGGGACTGGTTTGCTATAAAAACATTGTCAGGAAAATCTTCTAAGGAATAAGGAGAGTTAGCAGAAATGGGGTCAGCCGTACCCGGTGAAATGATAACAGGAACAGGCTCAATGGACTTAAATTCCTCATGCAATATATGTATGGTTTCCTCTGTGGCATGTTCCCCATCCAACAGATTACCGGCTATTAGTAGAGCATCTGCCTTATACTCTGAAACTTTATTGATAATATCGGACAGAACGGCTCGTTGCCTTTTCCGCCTCTCTCTTCCATAACTCGGATTAGAGAACGAAAAGAATGGCTTATCCAGATATAAATTTGCGGCATGTATAATGAACATGTTTACTCGACCTGATAACAGTTAATCATGAAGGTATTATATCAATTTGTGGTTCTCGCCTTGCCATAGCGTCTAAAAATCCGCGATATCGCCAATATCGGAACACACGCCGATATATTGTGAAAAATGTTTTCGAATCTTCTGGAAGTTTCAGACAAATCCGATGGTAGTATGGAATTATAATCGAATTGAGCACTCGGCTGTAAACGGACAAATGCAGTTTATAATCTACAACCACCTGATAGTTATCCGGGAAAAGGCGTAGAAAACAACCCATAGAATAGCCACGGCGATAATGATATTTGCAAGCATCAATATAAGAAAAACCTTTCCAGAACCAACAAATGGCTTGTTCATCTACACAAAGCGGATACCCTGCATAGGATAATCTTTCCACTAACTCTACTTCGGCAAACTCAGGGAAGGGAAATGATTTGTTCAATCCACCTGTGCGAATTAGGGCTTCTCGGGGTATACTCATATTAGACAGAGAAAAATGGAAAGGAGTAATCTTATCTCTTTCTTTAACAGGTAGGAGCGTGTCTTCGGACAATAACCAGGGTGTAATGCTCTTTGCGGGAAGTCGTGGATGCGAACGCAGAACCCCACTAACGCAGGCACTACCCTCATAAGCCGTTTGTAATTGAACATGTCGTTGTATCCAATTGCTTACAGGTAACATATTGGGACTACTACACAACACCCATTTCCCCCGCGCCTCATGAAAACCCAGATTCCAGGCATGGAGTAATGTGTTATTGGTGTCTTCAAAGTAACGAACATTAAGAGGGGAACCTTTTGCCAGAGAGGAAACCATGCTTTTAGCCTTCTCTGAAGGGGAGGCTTCAACAATAATCCATTCAAACTTAGACAGGGGATATTCTTGATGTTCTAAATGCAAAAACCATGGTGAGATACTTGCTGATAGATTTTCACCTGCTAAAATTACACTGATATGAATATCGCTGATAGACATTAAATATCGTATTTCCCTTCTTGTTTTTTCTACAATATTATCACGATAATATGATTAAAAGTGAAATCCTCTTTATTAAATACTAAAATATATTTATAATACAGAATTGACTTCTATGTCGAATACGATTCACAAAGTTTCAGAATTTCGTCGTTTCCCCTTTTGGGGAACTATGCTGGGGGGGTTATTTTTACTTCTGATAATACGGATTTATTGGGACCCTACACTTCTATCTAATGTAGTTCAAACCACGAAAAGTGAAACATGGGCACAACAACAATACACCGTTTGGGGTCCCATCTGGAAATATGGATTCAGACGAATAGAGAAGGGAGAAATACCTCATTGGAATCCATACCAACTTTGTGGACAACCTTATCTGACCGATATACGAACATCACTGTTTCAACCCCTACATCTTATATTCTGGCGGACAGACTTTGCATACGCTTATCAGTGGTATATTTTCCTTTGCCTCTCATTGATAGGAATCGGTTTTCTACTGTGGGGACGAATTTTAGAGATACCCTATCCTGCCTTACTTCCCGGACTGGTATCCCTTCTGTTTTCCGGTCCTGTGATATGTGCTCAAATGTCTCTACCCTATTTAAGTGGCTCTGTCTGGTTATTATTTCTATTAGGTGGTATTAGTTATTTTGTTGAAAACTATACCGTTCGAAGTTTCTTTGTCCTACTGTTTCTATGGACGGCTTTGGTCTTATCGGGGAGTATTGAATGTATCGTCACAGGCATTTTCGTATTGATTCTGTTCCCATTTCTTTTTCGGACTTTCCCAATGCTGACTATAGAGAGAAGTTCCTTATCCACGGTGTGGAAAGTTTCAGGCATTTTAATATTAGGCTTAATAATAAGTGCCTTTTCATGGTTTCCACTTATAATATGGTTTTTACAGGTAGGTGTTGACTACAAATTACTCCAAAGTTTTCCGCTGTCTGCCGTTTTCCCTGAAACATTCCTAAATTCATTATCTCAACTCATTCAACCCATAATGACTACAGAATCATCTCGACTCCCTATACTTTATCCTGGCTTAATAGGGCTTATTTTTATCCCACCTGCGTTCTTTGACCGAGAACTTCGCTCTGTGGTGTTCTTTCATAGTTTAATCTTACTCTCCTTTTTCCTGCTGTTCTTTGTTGACCTTAACCTGGCACATATTCTTCAACAAGGAATGCTCATCCTTTTTGCCATATCGTTTTCAACCCTATCCGGGATAGGTTTTTATCGTCTACTTCTGAAAGGTCGCGATTTGAGGTCTCCTTATGTATGGGTCTCTGGCTTCTTTGTATTTCTAATATCAA
The DNA here is from genome assembly GCA_964549105.1 of uncultured Nitrospirales bacterium. Taxonomy (GTDB): domain Bacteria; phylum Hydrogenedentota; class Hydrogenedentia; order Hydrogenedentales; family Hydrogenedentaceae; genus Hydrogenedens. The sequence continues at coordinate 28,365 of CAZJTZ010000029.1, read as the reverse complement.
TTGCCATAATTTTGGCAGGTAATCCATGGATAAAGGGAATATCTATTCTTCTTATAGTATTCTTAATCCCGGCAACAGTTATTCGAGTGCGAAAAATCAACGCTATTATTTGTATTGCTATATCACTTCTAAGTTTCATAGAACTGTATTACTTACTTCGACCCTACCTGCCGGATAGTTACATCTCCGCAATTGAAAAGTATGATGCGTATTCAGAACTCGTCAAACAACTTCGTTATCAAACCGGTGCAGGAAGAGGTTTAATATTTTCCAATTCCAATACTCTTCTCTGGTCAGAAAATATGGGCATGTATTACCACTGGCAACTAATCAATGGAGCAGAAATACTTAAAGACAAATCTTCCCAATCGTGGTTTCAATCTGCTTTAAACGGGGGAAAAGAAAAAACAGAACTACTGGCTAACCCCTTTGTCACTTTAAGCGGAGTCCAATGGGCATTTATCCCCACTACAATTGGAAGTGAAAGCATAAATAACGAAGCCTTAAAACATTGGCGAAAAATGGAACAAATTCCCTTCATGAATATTTTTGAAAACACCCAATCTATCCCAAGGTGTTTCTGGGTTCCAAAGTGTCGGGTTGCCGCTTCCGACGAAGAAGTCAAAAATATCCTTACTCAACCCGATTTCTCACCTCTTGCAGAGTGTATTTTGAAAACAGATTCAGCAACAACTTCATTAGAGGAAGGCTCTTTGCCCATAGAATCGTCAACCCCAGCAGAGCAGAAAGACAATCCCAATTCTCAGATAGTAACCAGTATTCAGGAGGAAACAGCCGAAAAGATAGCCATACTTGTAAAAGCACCACAAAAGGGATTCCTGGTGCTCCTAGACACCTTGACCGAAGGATGGAAAGCCACTGTTGACGGAGAGTCGGTAGAAATCTTTCAAACAAATGGCATATTCCGAAGCGTTTCCGTTCCTGATGGAAACCACCAGGTAGTATTCACCTATACCACGCCAGGATGGAATACGGGTAGGATAACAAGCCTTGTAGGTATTGTCCTGTGTTTTCTTGTCCTAATCATAGAAAGCCTCTACACTGCAAAAGATAAAACCTAAAAAGATGTTGCCAATCCAATGCAATGTTAGAATGTAATGTAATCTTTACCGACCCGGGAGCGACAGCAACAGATGCTTGTAATGGACTTAAAGTCACGGTTCAAGTCATATCTAACAATATGGATATATCCATAACGAGGACTTATCAAATAATTTATAGATACACTGCAAGCAGAAAAGAAAATTTGAAATGTTTTGTTGCTTATCTGTGTAGTAGGCTCCTTTATGGTTTTGGAAAATGGGTAAGGATTTCTACCAGGGTATTTTCAAATTGTTCCTTGTCTTTCCATGTCAAAGCACAACGGACAGGTCGTCCTTTTTCGTCCGGGCAGGTTTTTCCCTCATTGTCTATAACTAAATTCACTGTCTTTATCTCTACGACATCTTCTGCCCAGGTGCAATAGGCAGCCAATGTATCAAACAGGATACTGCTTTCATGCTCCGAAAACTGTTTCCGATTTGTCCATATATTGTAATTCTCTATCACAACCTTTGCTAAAGGTGATTCAGATGTTTCTACCTTTTTATATCGTTCCCCTTTTAGGGCAATTGTTCCACAAGTGTCCAGGGGTATCATGGTAATCTCCCACGGTGCAGAGAAAACCTTGCGGGCACTTTCCACATCCTGACATACATTGTATTCGCGGTCTTGACCCTGTTTCCCATTGTACCCGATATATACACTCCCCGCCATACACACAACTCTTGCTTTCTGTGCAATATCGGGTGCTATTTCCAGTGCTTTTGCAATGTTTGTCATAGGACCCAATATGCAAAGGGTTATCTTCTCTTTTGCGTTTCGTAGGGTCTCTATCATCGCCTCAACACCGTTCGGATATATTTTGCCTTTGTAACTATCTAATGAATAATTTTCAATCCATTGTGATTGGTTTATTTTTACATCGCTGGTTTTCGCGCCTATTCCAATGGGAATATCGGTTCTGCCCACAGTTTGCAACATACGCGACACTAATTTTGCTTTTGCTTCCGTGTCGTCATAAGCAGTTACGATAAGTTTTAAGTCCACTTTACCGGAACCTATCATAAGCATAAGTGCCCAGGTATCGTCAATATCACCGCCAATATCCGTGTCGAGTATAACCTGTGGCAACGCAATTACATTGGAGCAGATGAGGAACGGGATTAAAATGAGCCAGTTATTCATATTTTTTATCTCCTTTTATAGGTTTAATAAATACATTGACCTGCCAATAATAATGCACCGACAAGGACAACTTGTTCGCCCAATTCGCATGCACCTATTTCGTAACAGTTGCGGAAAGGGGTAAAAACAAGCCTGTCCACATTTGTCCGAATACGGTTTAATAATGGTTCACCCATCAGAGACACGCCTCCACCTAACGCAATTCGCTCAGGATGAAACAAGGTAATCACATTGGCAATTGCCAGACCTATGGATTGGGAAATACGGTCTAACTCGGCACATGCAAACAGGTCACCTTTACTTGCACATTCACCTAACAAAATACAATTTAATTTTGACTTATCGCCATGAGCCATTTTCCAGAGTTCGCTTTCCTCAGGCACATAATTCTCTCTTCTCAATCGGCGTTCAATATTCCAGCCTGAACATATATTTTCAAGTTTATCGTAAGCACCTGTCTCCGCTCGTGTCCAATCCGGGATATAGGTATGTCCAATCTCGCCTGCACCTAAACCCTGTCCATCGTGTAACTTCCCATCTATCACAAGAGCACCACCAATCCCACTGCCAATGTTCATGTAGAAAAAATGTCGTGTGCCTCGTCCTTTTCCCAGAACATATTCTGCCCAGCCTGCGGAATTGGCATCATTGGCAAGTATCGTTGGCACAGAAAATTCATTTTCAAACCATTGCTTTAATGGAAAACCCTGCCAACCCCTGATTTGATGTGAAACCAATACTTTCCCCTCATTGCTATTAACAGGCCCACCAAAACCAATTCCAATGGCTTTCAATTTTTTACCCTCCTGCTCCTCTCTATGAACCAGCGTTCTTGTGGTTTCTGCTATCCAATGCAGAATTTCCTTCGATTGCCAATCGGACTGAACCCTTCCCCGTTCCAGGTGATAAATATTCCCTTGCGCATCGCCAACAGCCACTTGCAGTTTCGTTCCGCCAATTTCTATCCCTATTAACATTCCTTATCTTCCTTATTATTGAAATCTAACTATGTTTTTCATGTTGAAACTTACAATGAATCCTCTCGACAGGAGCATTCTGCTGTTTCATCTTTTTAGAGCAGAGAGCCCAGATAGATTGCTCTTTCTGTGGATTTTTCCCTCTCTTTTCAAAATATTCTTGTATAACCTTTTGTGAGAAACTGGGTTCATACTTTTTATACTGTTCAAACCGCTTCTGCACTTCGGGTGAGTTCAACTTCTCACAATATTTCTTTTCCAAAATGTTCAACACAACCCGCTTCCGCATTGCCCAGAAATGACAATTATTGTAAGACTCATCAAAACCAGGTGTAATATATTTCCGCAAATCTACTGGACGCACTAATTGCCATTTCCCATCTATTCGTTTAATATAGGGTGAATTGCCGTCACAGAGGTCGCGGGCAAGGCAAAACCCCTGAAAATTTGCTTCAAGGTCGCCGTGAGAAAAAACACCACAAACTAATTTCCCCACCAGATTATTCTCATGCACAATGCCCCACATAACTATCTTTCGCATGGCTTCCTCATCAGAACACCCTTCGCTTATATGTCTACAATATCGCTGGTAATACCTTCTGCCATACCCAAAAAAGTGGCATATCTTATCCGTCCCGAAATACACATCACCCACGCGTAAAGTGCGTGCCATCGGCATAAAGAAATACGGAAAGGCAAAACCATAATGTACGCTTTCATGAAGGTATTTCTGTTTGCCAACACTTAAATCAGGATATTTTTGTATTTGCGGGTCATGACGGATATGAGTCCGAAAACGAGACCAACCCAGAAATTGAAAAAAATGGTAATAAACAGCCGCAGTTAATTCTTTAGGGTCTTCAATCGGCTTTGCACGATTGTTCACTCGTTCAAGATAATTAGACAGGGTTTCATTAAAATAGCGATTAACCTCATCAGCGGAATCTTTTAATTCAACACCCCAGGTTAAATATTGGTCTGTTTCCGCACCCAAAGCCACCCTTGCACAACACAACACAACCCAAAAAACAACAAACAAAAAAACCTTCTTTTCCATAATATTATATTACCAAAAAATGTAGATTATCATTTTATATTATAGATATTTTATCAAAAAGGACTAATGTTAACAATCCTTCTTATAAGCAAGGGGATTACAAACAAGAGAGACAAAATAGTATCCAGACAATTTGAATAGGAACACTTATATAAAATGTTCCTTGTGTATTGTTTACATACAGGTATTTGAATGGGGGATAGTGGCTGTGGTAAAATTCTTATGTGCATCAAAGACAGCCGGCGGTTCGAAAGAACCTTAATCATGCCAGCCGAGAGGCACGAAACACATTAGTATTGTTTTTTATTTACGAATAATACAGTGTCCGTGTTGCCTTGAGGCGGCGCGGGCACTTTGTTTTTTAACAGTATAAATAATAAATATCACGAGAGGAGGTGAATACCTTGCCAACAGCAGAAAAGATTAAATCCGTAAATGAGATTAAAGAAAATTTACAATCATATCCGATTGCAATTATGACGCAGTATGTAGGTATTAATGTGGCTCGGGTTACTGAATTGCGAAGGAAACTTCGTGAGGCAGATATTCGATATAAGGTTTATAAGAATAATTTAGCCCGTATTGCTCTGCGGGAAATTGACGCTGAGCCTGCGGCTAATTTTATGAACGGACCTACAGCGTGGGCTTTCGGCAAAGACCCAGTAGCAACGGCGAGGATTCTGAAAGACTTTTCCAGAGAAGTTCAGTTTATCCAGATTGCTGGTGGTGTAATGGAAGGGAAAGTGCTTACAAAGGAGCAGGTGCTTAACCTTGCCAATCTGCCTCCCAAAGAGGTGCTACAAGCCCAGGTCATCGGGACTATCGTGGCTCCGTTGCGAAATCTGGTTACGGTTCTTAATGCAATACCTACAAATCTGGTCAATGTGCTCGACCAAATTAAGAAAAAGAAGGAAGAAGCACAACCTGCCGCTTAGAATTTACAATTAAACAATGAACAAAAAATTATTTATATAAAATAACCAATTAAAAGGAGATAATTCCATGTCAGACAAGTTACAACCTATTATTGACGCTATCGCAGAATTGAATGTTCTCGAACTTAGCGAACTGGTAAAAGCACTTGAAGAGAAATTCGGCGTAACAGCAGCGGCTCCTATGGCAATGGCTATGCCTATGATGATGCAGGGAGCAGGTGCAGGTGCTGCCGAAGCCAAAGATGAGGGTCCTTCCGCTTATAATGTTATCCTTAAAGAGCAGGGTTCCCAAAAGATTAACCTAATTAAGAAAGTAAAAGACTTATTAGGGCTTGGCTTGAAAGAAGCCAAAGATTTAGTAGACTCCGTTCCAAAGGCAATCAAAGAAAATGTAAGCGAAGAAGAAGCCAAGAAATTGAAGGAAGAATTGGAAAGTGTCGGTGCTGTTGTTGAAATCGTTGGCGTGTAATTTTGTATAAATTTACGCTTGAACTTTTTTAGAACTTTAATAGCACTTGATTTTTCAATCAAGTGCTATTTTTTTATGCAATAAGAAGGAAATGCTAATTGATACTATAATAAAGTTTTGATTCGCATATTGCGGAATTCAACTTGTGAACCGTGTCCCAATAAACCGATGTGACCTGATTCATTAAGCAAACCTGGATGTTCTTTTCCGTCAGGTGTAGGTTTACTTGCCAATTCATTCAGGTATGCTGTCAAAATCTCAACACCATTCACACGGACAGAAATATTGCTTCCTTGCAGAATAATCTCTTCTTGATTCCATTCGCCACATTTTTTCAAGGGTGCGGGAATTGCAGGTGCTAAAACACCATAGATAGCGCCGTGATGTTGGTATGGCTTCATTCCAAGATTTTCAGGTGCATTGTCATCAAGGATTTGTATCTCCATTCCGTGATAGGCTGCATCTTTCATAGTTGGGGTGCGAAGTCCAATACCGTTATTGGCACCGGGGGATAATTTGAAATCAAACCGCAAGATGAAGTCTTTATATTGTTTTTCTGTATAAAGATTTAAATGGCATATAGGCAGACAAACCAATTTACCAAATCTTGCGACAAAGCCGCGTGTATATCCTGTCCAGCCTGTCAGGTCTTTACCATTGAATAATGGAACAAATTGAATATCGTCCTCGTAGGCAATGGGTAAAATTTTTGGAGACTTTCGACACTTCTCAATATGCTTTTGTATACTTTCTTTCTGTGTATTATCCTCAATTACTTTCAAAGCATTTTCCAAATAGGAAATAATATCTTCGCCTAAAAGTCCCGTATCACTATTTTTCCCCGGCAGTGCAATTCTCACTAATGTTTTGTTTGCAAGTTCAGAAAATTGTGGATTATTGGAATATTTCGCCACAGCGACAAAGGATTCTATTGTCTGAATTCCTCCAAGTATGTTGAACATATCGCCAGCGTTTTCTGGCATAAGTTGAATACACTGCTGGCAGATAAATACCTTCTCATCGCTGGCTAAACCAGGCAAGGACAGAAAGCGGACGAGTGCTTTCCATATATCATTCCGATAAGGGTGCTCGGGATGTGAACTTAAAAATTCAACAAGATTTTCTGAGAGTTCTGGATTTTCCCAGATAGTAAGAGCAGATACGGCACTCTCTATCTTTGGCTTGTTCTGTTCTACCTCAGCGGGTAGATTTAGCCACGACAGGATAAAGGCACGGGCTTCATCATCACCTACCTTTGCAAGTATAGGCATTAGTAAGGGGTATTGTTCTGGTTTTGCTTTCTCAATTGCGGAGATGATGGGTTTGCAACGGTCTTCTCCCTCTTCTCGTTTTAATATCTGACTTATTATTTCACTAAAATCGTTCTGATTGTTGGCTTTTGGTTTTAACATTTGTTTCATTAGCAACGGCACATCATTTTTTGTGCCCAGCATACCCAAAACACTCAACGCCATATTCTCAACCTTTGGGTCTTTGTTTTTCGTTTGTTTATATGCATACGAAAAATATTGTGTTGCCTGTCTTTGACCAAAAATATCCAGTGCAATTACAAGTTTATCTCCTTCTAACTTTTTCAAATTTTTCCCTAACTCTGATACAGTCTCGTCAGGAGGGGTCTGAAGAAGTGCATGTTTGATTGCATTGCAATCCGAAATTTCCTGAGCCTCAATCAATCGTTTTACTAATATCGGAACGGCTTTCTGAGCATTTACCTTAACCAATGTTTGAATGGCTTTTATTCGTGTCTTTTCATCTGGATTATTCAATATAGGGACAATAGCAGGGATAAAAGAATCGTTAGGTATCCTGGCTATAGCGTCTAAAACCTGGTATAGATTTTCCGGAGAACTTTTGACCAGAGCCTCTTTCAGTAGATTTTTGCTTTCTGCTGAATTTACCTTTACCAGATAACCCAGAGCAACGGCACATACATCGGCAGCGGGATTATACATTTCACGAGCAAACAGGTCTAAAACTTCACTGGGAGGAAGGTAAGTAAATAGATGAAGAACCGAACACATTGCCCATGTATTGTTTTCTTTGGTCGTCTTTTGAAATAGATTATCAAGGATAGCCTTTTGCTGCGGATTTACGCCATTTTGTTTTATGCTCCTCTCCAATTGTGTAAAGAGTAGAGAATAGCCCTGATAACGCAATTGGGGATTATCTGAATTTAGTTCGGGTTGGAGAAGCGAGAAGAACTTGTCGCTATCTGTTTCTAATTGTGATAGTGCAATTAAAATAATATTTCGCAATTCTGGTGTTGACGAATTTAGCAAACCTTCCAAGGGTGCAATTGCTTCTGCCCGTCCCATACCCGCTAAAGCGAGAATTAATCCTTGCTGACACCTACCTTCGGAACGAGCAAATTGCTCAGTAAGTTTTTGGAAACTTAAATCACTGTTGATAGTTTGTAAGGCACGAATTGCATAGTCGCATAAATCCTTATCGCCAAGATATTCTGCTATTGCCTCTACAGACCCGGGATTGCCAAGCATTTGAAGTTCGCTTATCAAAAACGCTTTGATTTGCTTATCCTGAGCGGATTTCAAGGCTTTACTCAGAGCAGTTGAAGTCATATCTTGCACTTCAATAGGCTGAGTAGAAGCATAATTAACAAGTCCTCGAACCAGCAGTCGGACATTGCTATCATCTCCCGAAGGTTTTATATGCTTGCACAGTTCAATAATGGTTGCCTCGCCTTGCCTACAAATTCCATCACATATATTATTAATATCCGCAACAGAAGCGGAGCCTGCCTGTTCTATCCATTGTTCAAGTTCTGTCCCTGCAAAAGTCGAGATGGAACATAATAACGCAAAAATTGTTATAAGTAATGTCACTCTGTATTTCATTGTTCTTCCTCCTTATACCTGTAAAGTCCATGGTGCACGCATGGGTTGGTCAATCAATCGGTTGGCTTCATCGTCATTGATAAACATTTGTTTCACGGGGTCATAGCGTAAACTTCTGCCTAATTGCATAGCAGTTTTTGCCAAATTTACAAGGGTACAGGAACGATGTCCATTGCTCTCATTTAACGGGAATTTCTCTCGTGTTCGGACAGAGTGAGAAAAATCGCAGGGAAGATATTCTGAATCTGGGAATGAGGCTAATTTCTTTTCAAAATTCGGAATATCTGACTTTAATCCCGGATATAGTTTCCCTTTCGGACCTTCAAGATATGGTAGTCCCGGTTTGCCTTCACCGTCTAAAATAATCTCACAGCCATCTTCATAGCGTAGCCTTATCCAGCGGAAGGAACTTACGGCGTCAGGATGTTGGGGTGGTGCTGATATCTCCACTTCCACAGGACTGGTGTCATCTTTGCCCAACAAGTATTGAATCGGGTCTAAATAATGCTGTCCCATATCGCCCAAGCCACCGCCATCATAATCCCAATAGCCACGGAAAGTTTGATGAACCCTATGCGGATGGTATGGCTTATAAGGAGCGGGACCCAGCCAGAAATCATAATCTAATTCAGGAGGAACAGGTTGAGGCTCAATATTGGTTAGCCCTGACCAGAAAAACTTCCATGTGAATCCTGTGGATTCCCCTACATTTACCTTCAATGGCCAACCTAACATTCCGCTATCTACAACCTTCTTTATTTCATGAACCGTAGTGCCAAAATTATAGAAAGTATCCTTCATGCGAAACCAGGTGTTTAGACGAAACATACGTCCATAACGCTGAACTGCCTCTACTACCTTTTTACCTTCTCCAATAGTACGAGTCATGGGTTTCTCACACCAGACATCTTTCCCTGCCCGTGCTGCGTCTATGGAAATAATTGCGTGCCAATGAGGAGGCGTAGCAATATGTATAATGTCTATATCCTCACGAGCAAGCACTTCGCGATAGTCTTTATATCCCTTTACATCAGGACCTGCTTTCTCTAAGGCTTTCTTCAAATGATTTTCATCTACATCGCAGACCGCCAGTAAGCGTGCACCGGGATAATCAATATGTCCCATGCCCATTCCTCCCACACCAACAATGGCACGGGTCAATTCTTCATTGGGCGAGGCGTATGCTTTACCCCCTAAAATTCGACGGGGCAAAACCATAAAACTTAAACCCACTGCACCAGTTGCTTTCAAGAAATCACGCCGATTTATCTTTTTTTGAGACATAAAATATTCCTCCAATAAAAAGGTATTCTTATTTCATTTCCAAAACAGTGTATTTATTATGTATAAATTACAATATTTAATACAAAAAAGTAATAAAAAAATACCCCCTCATATCTCGTATTGTATCCCATCCTTTATCATAGAAAATAATAGAAAATTATTTCAGCCCCTTTGCATTGAAAAATGCCGAATATTGTTTGTCTACACTTTGAATATGATTTTTCAACCATTGCATAAGGAAATTCATTACTTCAATGGTCAGCGTAATTTTCCCTTTTTCAAAATCATTCTTAAAGCCCTGAACCTTGTCTACAAACTCCTTATGCAATTTTATATGTTTTTCTGCATCAGGATAGCCAAATTGTTTGAAGTATTTCTCCTCTGTGCCAAAATGAAACTGCGTGTAGGCTATGAGTTCTTTTATTATCTTACCTACTGCTTCTCCTCCTTTTCCCCCTTTCATTGCTTCGTGCAGGTCATTTATTAAACCTATCCATTTTTGATGTTGCCTATCAATTTCAGCAACACTCACACTCAAACTATTATCCCAGTTCATAAAAGCCATTTCTTTATCTCCTATTTCTTGTGTTTTTTTAACACTTTTTTAAGTAATATTTATATGAATATATTATTAATCTATCTGTGAAAAAAATTCAAATTTTTATATTAATACCTTTTGATTCAGGTTAAAAAAGATTTTTTAAAAGGTAAAAATCACATACTTTTCCACAAACTGTAAAGCGATTTCTATTTATAAAAAGGTTTTTTTTACTCAAAAATATTTAAACTGCTTTTCCTCCTTATTTTACTACTTTTTTAGCAAAATATAATAGTTTTTCCACAACTTTTCCACAGGCTTTCTACAGTCTTTTAGACCATTTTATACCAAAAGTTGAACTATTTTTCCACAGTTTATACACAAAGCATTACTATATGTAGTATATTGGGAATAAAATACCACTTGACATTGTGTAATTTTTGGTATAAAATAAAACTTATATCTTTTCGTTATTTAAAAATTTAATTTTTCAATTATTTATCCCGCTGCAACTAGAAGACAAAATTACAAACGGACAAAACTTCATTTGCCCTCTTCTGTGAGCGGGGTGTAATTGTTTTGTATTCGAAATTTTAATTAAATATAAAGTTTTAATATAGGGAGTGTAGGCAATGCAGAATTGGGAAATGAGTTCAGCAGAAGTTTTTACAGAGTTGGCTCCTTTTACTCATGTATTGAAAAGGGATGGGCGTAAAGTTTCCTTTTCAGCAGGCAAAATAACCCAGGCGATATTGAAAGCAGGTAAGGCAACAGGCGAGTTTGGAATTGAGATTGCTCGACGGTTGACATTACGCGTGTTGTCTCTATTGCAAACCATGTCCTTAGAAGGTCCTCCTTCTGTGGAAGAGATTCAAGACGCTGTGGAAGAAATCTTGTTGATGTCACCGTTCAAGAAAACGGCAAAAGCGTATATCCTTTACCGTGACCAGCACGCACGCATTCGCGAGATGGTGAACAAGGCAGATGTAGACCTTATTGACCATTATCTGGAAAAGATGGACTGGAAAGTTCAAGAAAATAGTAACATGGCGTATTCTTTGCAGGGGTTGAATAATTACATTTCCAGCGAAATTAGTAAGGTTTACTGGTTAAACAAAATTTATACACCTGAGGTGCGAGAGGCACATCGTTCAGGTGATTTACATTTACACGACCTGGGTCTGCTCTCGGTTTACTGCGTTGGATGGGATTTGCAGGATTTGCTGCTGAGCGGTTTCCAGGGTGCACCGGGCAAAGCAGAAAGCAAGCCTGCAAAACATTTCCACACAGCATTGGGACAGGTGGTTAATTTCTTTTATACCTTACAGGGTGAAGCCGCAGGTGCTCAGGCGTTCAGCAACTTCGATACTCTATTGGCTCCGTTCATTCGCTATGACAAATTGGATTACAAAGAAGTCAAACAGGCTTTGCAGGAATTTATATTTAACTTAAATGTGGCGACTCGGGTTGGTTTTCAGACACCATTTACAAATGTTACTCTGGATTTGCTACCTCCCAGTAATTTAGCCAATCAACCTGTGATTATCGGTGGTGAATATCAAAACGCTACTTATGGCGAATTTGCAGAGGAAATGAAGATATTCAACGAAGCCTTCCTCGAGGTTCTGTCTGAAGGCGATGCAAAAGGTCGTGTGTTTAGTTTTCCCATTCCTACCTATAATATCACCAGTGATTTTAATTGGGACGACCCGGGACTGGACCGTCTCTGGGAAGTAACGGCGAAATATGGTATCCCTTATTTTGCTAACTTTATTCATTCCGATATGTCGCCTTCCGATGCCCGTTCCATGTGTTGTCGTTTGCGATTAGACTTGCGTACATTAGAACGGAGAGGGGGTGGCTTGTTCGGTGCAAACCCGTTAACAGGCTCAATCGGTGTTGTTACAATTAATATGCCACGCATTGGCTATCTCTCCGCCGATGAAGATGAGTTTTTCGATAGGCTGGATAATTTGATGAGTATTGCCCGAACCAGTCTTGAAACGAAACGGAAGGTATTGGAACATTTGACAGAACAAGATTTATATCCCTACACAAAATTTTACCTGCGGAATGTGTATCAGCGTTCCAATCATTACTGGAACAATCACTTTTCTACTATTGGATTGGTGGGAATGAACGAGGCATGTCTAAATCTGTTGGGGAAAGATATTGGCACACCTGAAGGTTTGGAATTTTCCAATCGGGTATTAGAGCATGCTCGCAATAGATTAAGAGAATTTCAGCAAGAAACAGGAAATCTTTATAACCTTGAAGCCACACCCGCAGAAGGAACCTGCTATCGTTTAGCACGCTCAGATTACGAACGGTATCCTGATGCCCATTTTGCAAACACCGAACACATAAAGCAAGGAAGCGTTCCTTTCTATACCAATTCTACGCAGTTGCCAGTTGACTATACAGATGATATATTCAAGGTTCTCGATTTGCAAGACCCTCTACAAACAAAATATACAGGTGGAACAGTATTACATATATTCCTTGGCGAATCCGTAGTCAATCCAAATTCAGTAAAATCTTTTGTTAAAAAGGTATGTGAAGGTTATAAACTACCCTATTTCACATTAACCCCAAGTTTTACTGTATGCCCGCAAGATGGATATATACGAGGTGAACATCCAACCTGTCCTAAATGCGGGAAGAAAACAGAGGTGTATTCCCGTGTCGTGGGCTATTTACGACCTGTTAGCCAGTGGAACGAAGGGAAACAAGCAGAATTTCAACTCCGTGCCCGATACAAAATTGATTAAAATACATCACATTTTGTCACTATAAAGAATGATTTTACCTTTGAGCAAGGTTTTTCTCTTAAATGAAGATCGGTGGATTTCAACCTTTTTCGCTATCAGATTATCCAGGATGTGTGTCTGCGATAGTATTTACGCAAGGGTGCAATTTCCGTTGCCCTTTTTGTCATAATTCATCTCTTGTTCTCCCTGAATGCTATGCACCACTTATACCCGAAGAAGAGATTTTTAAAATTCTAAATGAGCGAAAAGGGAAACTGGACGGTGTTGTGATTACAGGTGGTGAACCAACTATACAATCAGATTTAATAGCATTTGTAAAGAAGATTAAGGATTTGGGATATAAGGTAAAATTAGATACTAACGGTTCAAAACCTGAGGTAATAGAGGAACTAATCTCACAAAAATTAATTGATTACTTTGCACTTGACATCAAATCACCCTGGCATAAATATTCCACATTAGCAGGAGTAAATGTTTCCGTAGATAAGATAAAAGAAACATTGTTTCTATTGCTTCAAAGTTTGATTCCTTGTGATTTTCGAACAACTTTTGCCAGACCCCTTCTGGACGAAGAAGATACAAAAGAAATCCAGACTTACCTACCTCCTGACAAAAAACTCACCATTCAACGGTTTATCTCCCAAAATGCCCTGAATCCCACCCTTTTCCCATAAATAAAAGCAGAAAAAAACTACTTTTCTCTTATTGTATACTTATGAGATTACATCTCTTCTCCATTGTTCTACAAACAATAATCCACACTATTTTTGTCTTTTATCTTTGTTATTTTGTATTTTATAGTAAAAGTTTTGTTATTGTTTTTACCAGATAACACGGATTATAAGTAAAAAGGATAGGTTAAACTATGGCAGGTGTATCATTGAAATCGAAGGTAGCCTTTGGCATGGGTGGGATAGCCCTAACTCTGCCAGATATGGTGTTTACTCAGTGGATTTTCATGCGGTATGTGCCAAACGAAAAGGATGCTCTGCTTTCCGCTTCTGTGTTTGGTATGATATTTTTAGTAGCGAGGGTATGCGGTGCAATTGCAGAGCCACTTATTGGGCATTGGAGTGATTCTTGCCGAACACGATGGGGGAGACGATTGCCGTTTATCCGTTTTGGGCTATTACCTCTGGTGATATTCTTCTTTCTGATGTGGCATCCACCAACAATGGCGCCGTTTTGGATACGGGCGATGTATGCCTATCTCGTTATCCAGATATACTTGCTATTCTACCCTGGCGTCTTAACACCTTATCTATCATTACTGACGGAATTAGGCGAGGAAAGTTTAGACCGGGTCAGTTTAATGACGGCACAAGGAGTATTTGTTATGTTAGGTAGTGTTGTGTTTGCTCTGGTTGGGATTGTATTGAACAAATGGGGCTGGACTGTTATGGCATTGCTGGTTGCTTTTCTGACCTTTGTATCACTTCTACCAATTGGTATTACTGCAAAAGAACGAAATATCCCCAGTAAAGATGAAAAGAATGTTTCGTTTATACAATCGGCTATCTGGGTTTTAAGAAGTCGGTCATTTCTACATCTTGTCTTTGGCACTTCCTTTTATTTTCTTGCATTTACCTGTATTGTGATGAGCCTTCCTTTCTGGGTCAAGGTGTATTTAGGCAAAGGAGAAGAGGTGGTAACCTATCTTATGCTTCCACTACTAGCAATAACGCTGGTGCTATTCGTATTTGTAGAACCGTTAGTGAAAAGATTCGGCAAGTATCGCGTGTTTGCTGTGACATTGTTGATGGCAAGTATCGGATTATTTATCTTATCGGGTGTAGGCTATTATCCTGTGGGCAGTCCACTAATACATTTACTATTTGTAGTGCTATGGATGGGAATACCGGTTGCAGGGCTAGCAGTATTGCCATTTGCAATCCTTACTGATGTAATAGATGAAGATGAGCAGAAAACAAATACGCGACGGGATGCAATCTTCTTTGCTATTCAAGGGACAATACAGAAAATATTTATTGGTGTATCGGGTGGTGTTTTTTCAGTGCTTGCATACTGGGGCAGTGGAAGTAATGTGACAGAACAAGGTTTGAGGCTGGTTGCCGTCGCAGGAGGAATCGCCGCATTTATAGGTTTCCTCATCTTTCTGGGCTACCCCCTAAAAAATGTAGATGTAAATGTGAAGAAAAGCCCAGACTCATAATTATTTTAGGACAAATACAATCCTGGGTAAAGCCGTAACATAATTTTTTGCATTTCAGATATTTACTTTAAGGTTTCCACATAACTTTGCCATTCCCATCAACCATTTATCGTTTTGTTTTAATTTCAATGTTGTGTTAGTATGAAATGTATAAGGGGTGTATATTATTAAAATAACAACGATGTAATAATTAAGAAGAGATGAAAGGAGAAAGAGTGATAAAAACAATCTATAAAGGCAGAGTACCTATATATTTTCAAATTGTGCAACAATTTAAGTATTTGATTGTGTCGGGTTCTTTAAAACCAGGGGATAAACTACCCTCTGTCCGCACCCTTGCCAAAGAAATTTCGGTAGATATTGGGACTATAAAAAGAGCGTATAGGCAGTTAAGAAAAGAAGGGTTTACCTGTATCCGTTATGGGATAGGGACTTATGTTATCGAGCCCGAAGTGCAATATTCGGATGAGGAGCGTAAACAAATTCTTACAGAGCACATAAAAGTATTATTGACTGCGATGGAACATTTGAATTTTTCTTTGCCTGAATTTATAGAACTTATTCATGAATGTGCCGATTCTATGAACACCGATAAGAAAATAGCAGAAAATTGTAACGAGCTGTGTCAGGAAAGTGATTCTGCACCTACAGAGCAATCTCCTGAGCCTGTCACAGAAAGTATTTGCTGTGAACAAACTACCCCACAGGAAATCTCTCCTACACCTGCAGAACAGGGTTCTGAACCTGCTTGTCCATGTCCCGACTGTGAACAGCCTACTCAGATGAACTATTAACCCATCTCTAATGTGTCAAAATAGAATTAAGTAATTTACATCAAAAATTGATAAATCTAATGGGGCTATCCAACTTCACTTTTTGGATAGCCCCATATTATTGTCTTTTTTGACTATTTCATTGTAAACAAATAAACTTGTTCAGAACAGCATTTTCCTTTTGAGTATTCTCAAAACTTTTGCTCTGTTTTTACACAAGGTTAAGAGTTCTTTTTTAGCAGGGCAATTCCCAGCCTTTACGGTATTCTTTACTAATAATTGCTTGTGGATTGGAAACATTTTTTACTACACCGTTGGTATTATCCCAAACCAGTTTTTCACCAGACTTGACTACCAAATTACCGAACTGCACCATTTCTGCAAATGGACCAGAGTAGTTGAAGTTGGAGCATGCTGGTTTATCTTCTCTGCAAGCACGAAGCCAGTCAAAGTAAGGACTTTCAGCAGGTATCCGTTCAATCGTTTCCGGCGGCATTTTATAATCCTTCATCAAGGAGGAAGGAACTAATCTTGGTTCTCCACCATATTCACCTGCGGTAAGCACACCTTTGTCCCCAACGAAGAATGAACCATTCATATTATCATCACCAAGCACTTCATTTTCAGGAACACCTTCGGGACGCTGTGGACGATTGTAAACTTCTTGTCCTGTGGCCTCATCTTTCTGATGACCATCATACCAATAGACATCTACAGGACCTATATCGCCATGGGCAACAAAGGAATATTTTATGGTAGTAATAATAGGGAAGGTTTGGTCATTTCTTCCTACCTGTTTAACAACCTCTACAGAAAACTCGGGTGCTTCATATAGTTTTAATGCCCAATACGCAGGGTCCATAATGTGGCAAGCCATATCACCTAACGAACCTGAACCAAAATCCTGCCAGGCTCGCCAATCATGTGGAGCAAGTTTATGATTATAGGGTCGCCACGGTGCACAGTTAATCCAGCGGTCCCAATCCATGTCTTCTGGTGTAACCTCTGGAGGTAGAGGCTCTGTCATTCCTTGATTATCCCAGACAGGGCGATGTGTCCATATATGGGCTTCTTTAACATTTCCAATTGCACCACTCCATATCATTTCACATAGTTGACGGACACCATTTCCACAATGTCCCTGATTCCCCATTTGTGTGGCAACTCCCATTTCGCGGGCAGTTATGGTAAGCAATCTTGCTTCTGCAATGGTATGCGTTAATGGCTTCTGTACATATACATGTTTACCCATCTTCATTGCCATATATGCAGCGGGGGCATGTGAATGGTCAGGAGTAGAAATTGTGACTGCATCAATTTCTTTCATCTCCTCAAGCATATTGCGATAATCTTTATATTTCTTTGCTTTGGGCAAACGATAAAATGCTTCCTCTGAACGTTTCCAATCTACATCGCATAATGCTACAACATTATGACCTAGTTTAAAACAACTCATAATGTCTGATAGTCCTTTTCCACCGGCACCGATTGCGGCTATATTCAGTTTTTCGTTCGGTGAAATTTTGCGCGGAACAACCTGTGCCGTATTTGGAGTTGCTGGGGTTTGAGCAAAGGCACTTGCCGTAACCATAGTTGTTGAAGAGGCTAAAAATGCCCTTCGTGAAATTTTAGACCATTCATTCTTCTTCATTTTTAATTTTCCTTCTAATTAATTTAAACCATCAGAAAAGTTAAGAATTGAAATACTGAGTTTATAGTCTATTACAATCCTAGAAGAAAAGTAAAAACGGGGAGAGGTCTGAAAAGAATAAAACTTACTATTTTTCGGGCCTGGGGGTATGATAGAAAGTAATCATTGTAAAATTTGTATCGGTTTGGGGTAGTAACTCTCCGAAAAAAACGCCATGTGCTTCTTTTATCAATAATTTACGCCCACACACAGGGCACATATATTCTGAGTTAGGACGGACATCCTCTCCGATTCGGATATGAGTGCTACAAAAGGGGCATACCAGGCTTCTACTATCTCGTTTATAATAATCCTGGAGCAAGGAATGTATTTTTCCTGCGTTATACGACTCCACTAAGGCATCAACAAATTCGGGGTCTAATTGGGTGTCTTTCACTGAAATAATTTTTTCAATAGCCACCTCGGGTTCCAATCCTTTTCTATAAGGGCGATTACTCGTCATTGCATCCAGCGTGTCCGCAACAGCAATCAATCTACCTTCTGGCGGGATATCTTTTCCTTTCAAACCATAAGGATAACCTTTTCCATCATATCGTTCATGATGATATAAGCAATAAGGAATAATCGGCTGAAACAAGGCAATGTCGCGAAGCAGGTCTG
The DNA here is from genome assembly GCA_964549105.1 of uncultured Nitrospirales bacterium. Lineage (GTDB taxonomy): Bacteria > Hydrogenedentota > Hydrogenedentia > Hydrogenedentales > Hydrogenedentaceae > Hydrogenedens. Next base: position 9,954 of record CAZJTZ010000029.1, on the reverse strand, counting down.
CACCCCGTAATGGGTGTATCTTCATTTTCTCAAACTCTTCCTCTGTTAATTGACTGGGTTTTCTGAGGATGGCATCGTCCACTGCTATTTTCCCAACATCATGCAAGGCACCGCCCATATACACCTCTTCAATTTTATCTTCAGACCAGCCCAAAACCTTTGCAATTTCAATGCTGAAATGCGTTACTCTCCATGTATGACCAATCGTATAATGGTCTCTCAATTCAACGGCATTGGCTATAGCCGTTAAGGTATCCTTATAACTCTGTTTTATCATTTCAATATATTGAACATTTCGCAGTGCAATGGCAGCCGGAGCCGCAATCGCGACTAACATTTCGAGGTCTTCCTGTTTAAATGCACGTGCAGTCCCTCGCGTATCTACATAAATTACACCTAAGCAGTGGTCTTGATAAATAAGCGGAACACACATAGCGGAGGCAATTCGGTGTCGTACAATACTTGCTGAGATGTTTTTAAACCTACTATCTTCCCCTGCATTAGAAGTTATTACTGCTTCTTTTTTCTCAAAGGCACGATTAACAATAGTTGCACTAATAGAAAATTCTTCCATCAGCATTCTTGTTTGAATAAATTCAGGGACAAGCCGTTTCTTTCGTTTATCCCACAACAAAATAGCCCCATTATGGGCGGGTAGAAGAGTAAAAATCTGGTCAATAATTTTTGAAAACAAACCTTTCAGGCTATTCTCACTTACAATAATTTGATTGGCATTGTAAATTGCACGGAGACGATTTTGAATGGTCTCAAATTGTTCTCTGGCTACTGCCTCATTCGGAATTTGAAATAGAGTTTCGTGGAGAAGGGTCATATCGGCACTCTCTGTGTCATCTTCAAGTGTTGTATCCAATTGAATTGGTAAAGGTTCAACAGCCGATGATTTTTCTTGAAGTTCATAACGAATTAACTGTGCTCCTACACGAAATACATCACCCGGTTTAAGCAAATATTCAGTAATTTTTTGACTACCCACATAAGTCCCGTTCCCGCTATTTAAGTCTTTAAGCAAAGGACCTTTTTCTGTCGGTTCAATAAGTGCATGTTTTCTTGACACCTTTGGGTCTTCAAGTGAAATAACATTTTCCTGACCTCTTCCTATGGTCAACACCTGATTCAAAGGAAATGACATTCCCTTTTTCGACCCTGTCAAAATCACAATATTTCCTTCAGCCATAACCTAATCTTCCTCGCACCTATTCATTCTACTCTAAAATGACACAAAAAAGGAAAATATTACATGGAGACATCTAAATAATTATATAGTATTCTTCTAATTATTATAACAATTCACCATAGAGAACAGAATTGCTATTTAGAGAACCGACATCAGGTCAAGGATTATTCCTGCAAATGAACGATACCCCTTCTGTTAAGACTGGCGCGCCCGGCGGGATTCGAACCCACGGCCCCTTGCTCCGGAGGCAAGTGCTCTATCCAGCTGAGCTACGGGCGCACAAACATACCTCTATATTAGAATATCACAATCTTTGTATAAAATGCTAAAAAAATAGGGGCGAGAAAACCCCGTTTCAATCAATTTTGGTGTCTTTATCTAATTCTTCTGTCCAAATTCGTATTTAATTCCTGCTGAAAGGCGATGTTCCCAGGACTCAATATCTCTCTGCCGGGATTCACTATCGTAATCATTGGAAAGAGTTAGTTCGACACTCATATTCTCCGAAACAGGTGTAGAAAAATTTGTTAATAAGTTGATGCGGTAATAATCTATACTTTCTAAACTGGGTTCAAATGTGAGAGTATGTGATAGTTCAGAATTTAAAATTTTCCGTGTATATTTACTTCTAATTTTTAAACTTGCATAATCTTGTGTCGCTTTTTTGTAGTTCCCTAACGGGTCCAACACTTTTATACTTCCACCAAGAATAGTTCCCAGATAGGCTATTTCAGCAGGATTTTGTATCAATCCCTGAGAGGCTTGAGTTATGTCGTTTAATCCCTCCTGAATTTTTTGGTCTTTGAATTTGTCTTTTTCGTAGGGGATATAGGGAAGCCACTCTTCGTGCGTTAACATGAGTGCCCCTTCTAATGACCATTTCTGTTTGGGTTGGGAAATAATCTCATATCCCGTTCCAGCACCTACTTGTCCACGCAATCCTAATTTTCTACCTTCATCACGCTCTGCGTTCATATCAGCATACGCATACCATTTCTCTTTAGGATAATATTGGTAGCGTAACTTGCCACCGTATCTTCGAGTATTAATTTCATTTTCAACTTCACCATAAGCACCAAATAACTCTAATTCTATTAAGTCTTTTTGTTTCTTTCCCGATAACGATATGTTACTTTCCATGTTTGTAGTGTCTGTGGTGCCTTTTTGAAGGGTTGCAAGGATTTTTCCACTTCCTGACCATTTCCTCTCGTCTTGTGAAATAACTTCACCTTGCGTTTCAGAGCCTGTTTCTGTCGGAACAATCTTGTCTATCTCGTCCCAGGTAATGGAAATTTTTTGGTCTTTATCATGAAGCGTTAACTTATCCTTTGTAAACTCCAATTTCCCCTGAATTACCTTTCCTGATGAAAAGGACACTTCGACAGGGGCTTCTTTTTCTATCTTTTTTATCTCGCTACGCTTTATAGTAAGGGTACCCGCAATTGTAGTATTAACAATAAGATTATCCTTATTGAGTTCTACTATTTCGCCTGTTAGACAATCTCCATTAGAAAATTCAATACGGTCCGCATAAACAAAGGGGACTGTCATGGTTAAAAGAAAGATAAAAATAGTAGATATAAAGAAAAAAGCAACTTTCGTTTTCATAATACACCCTACAAAAGTTTGATAGATTATTTATTATGTTATTAATAAATTAGACGGACTAAAAGACATTTTATATTCAAAGTTTTAATGTAATTAGACAATTTGTAAAAAGAATAAGATGATATAGAACGCAAAAAGAAGTATAATAGAATACAGTTAAAGAATATGTTGTGTAAAATGTTGTAGAAGTGAAAGCATTTTATATTATTGTTTGAAGGAATCTTCTTTGCGATTACTTCCCGATATATGGTGGTTATGGGGTACAACCTTTTTATTCCTCCTTTTATTAATGATATCATTTATCATTGGTATTCTTAAAAAAAGGAAGGAAGAACAAAAACGAATTTTGAGAGATTGGGAAAAAATTCATTCTATTTTGACAGATAAAGGATTTGACGAAAAAGAGATTGAAATTCTGGAAGAACTTATACACCAATACGAACCCAGAAATCCATTGGGAGTAGTTACATCTCGTCCGCATTTTAACCGCTGTTTAAAAAAGTATATAACAGATATACGAAAAAGGTTAAATTTTGAGGAGTTAGATGAGAGAGGGAAAGCAATAAAGGAAATTATTATTCGTTTGGGACATGATTATACACCTTATGGACAGAGGATATACTCTACGGTGGATTTATATCCGAACCAGCCTGTTTGGATATATCCTAAGGATAAGCCATCTGCTCTGGGGCGAAAAGGGGCTGTGATTGATATTAATGGTGCCTTTTTCCGTGTTGCCCCTTTTACCGAGCAGGATAGGCTCCCGGCAAATGTAGGTGACTATTTTTTGTTTAAGATATGGCGAGAAGAAGATGGACGATACCAATTCTTGTCGAAATTACAGAAGATAGAATCTGACCCTGAAGTTTATGTGTTCGACCATACATTCTCTCTGGAACGATTTCAATCTCGTGCTTATTTCCGAGCTCGATTAGATAAACCCATAGAGGTGGATGTGATAAGAACTGAAGGGAACTATGACCTTAACCAGATAAACATAGAAGAAGTGCCTTATCATATCCAATTTTCTACACGAGCACGAATAGTAAATATGAGTGCTGGTGGTATAGCCTTGCTTATGGAAAAAGATATAGATGAGAGACTTTTTCTCCGAATATTACTTAACCCAGAAGATGAGAAAAAACCAGAATATATCCCTTTATGTGTTCGGACTGTTGACAAGACAAATGTATCGGGTGGAAGATATATGTATCGTGGAACTTTTATCGGGGTTACAGATGAAAACCGTGACCGAATCGCGAAATATGTATTTCGGCAACAACTTCCTATTTCAAAGGCATTCCGGGAGCAACAAAAAAAACAAGATGAAAAACAAACATGATTGGATAAACAGGAGTATCGTTTAGAACTATGCAATGGGAACGAATAAAAAAAAATACAAATAAAATTGTACTACTTGCCAGTATTTATATTATTCTGCATACAGTTTTATTTCTACTATATGAACTTGTTACCTTAAAACTTGAACTTTCTGCAAGTAGTTTTCCTAATGATTTTTTATACTCAATTGTAGATATTTCAAAGGAACTTATTTTGTGTGCCATTTTAGGTGCACTTCAAGCCATTATTTTCCCCCGTATGGGCGCTATCCTGGATTTCCCGGTATGGAGATGTAGAGATGACAAAGAAGCACTTCGCCGATTTTTTATACTCTGGTTCGGGGTAAATGTTGCACTGGTAACATTGAACCGTGTATCCACTATATTTGCCGACAAAGGATATTCTGACCTGGTTTATCTCATAGAAGGATTAAGTTTGTTTGCTAATATCGTTTACCTGCCTCTAACTATTTGCTGGATGTATTCAGGTGAGAAACTTACAGAGGACGATTCTTTCTTTCGTGTGTTTCGACCTATTACTCGGCAATGGGGTGAAACTATTGGAATGTGGGGAATAATAATCATTTCTATATTCATTTCTATATTTGTTTTAGGGTTACCTATATTTGAAGAGCCTTCTGTTTTAACAGCCATTTTGAAAACACTTATAATTATTCCTCTGGCAGGTATTGATATTCTTGTATTTTGCTGGACATGGCTTTTATGTATTCAAAGTCGAATCCATGGATTGGATGATGATTATTCCTTAGATGACTTTTGAGTTTATTACAGAAAGGAACATAACTTATCAATGAAAGCAGTAATTTTTTGTGCTGGGAAAAGCACACGAACTTATCCACTTACCGTAACCCGACCCAAGCCCCTACTACCCATCTTAAATCGTCCTATTATAGAACTCCAACTGGAAGCACTCTGTCCATTTATTGACGAATTTGTGCTTGTTGTTGGTTATCGTGAAGAAATGATACGCCAACATCTGGGAGAGGACTGGAAAGGACGGAAAATTAATTATGTTTTACAGGAAGAACAGCGTGGAACAGGACATGCTGTACTTATATGTGAAGATATAGTTGATAATTTCTTTATTGCTATGAATGGTGATGATTTGTTTGACCCCGAAGATTTGAAAAACCTCTCACAGCAAAAGCGACCTTCGGCTTTGGTTAAGGAAGTGCCTGACCCCAGAGCGTATGGCATTTATGAAGTTGATGTAGATAATAGAGTAAAACGGCTTGTTGAAAAGCCAAAGGTCGTATTTTCAAATATCGCTAACATTGGCGCATACCTGTTTACACCAGAGATATTCCCTATACTTCATAACACACCGCTTTCGGAACGAGGTGAGATAGAGATTACCTCTGCCATACAAATCATGGCTGAGAAAATGGGCTTTTGGGTTCTACCCACAAAAGGCTACTGGCTACCTATCGGCTATCCCTGGGACATGCTTAAAGCAAATGCTTTTTTACTCGACCGCATAACAGAGACGAAAGTTTTAGGGAAAATCATGCCAGGTGCGTGGGTAGAAGGCAAGGTATTTATTGATGAAAGAACACTTGTTCGACCGGGTAGCGTTATTGAAGGACCTGCCTATATTGGGAAAAATTGCACCATAGGACCTAATTGCTGGATAAGACCTTATACTACGATTGGTAATGATTGTAGGGTTGGACAGGCGTCTGAAATAAAAAATTCCATCTTATTCAATCATGCCTTTGCACCTCACCAGAATTATGTGGGAGATAGTATCCTGGGTGAAGGTGTCAATTTAGGCTGTGGCACAGTTACGGCAAATGTCCGTCATGATGGACTATCCCCCCGTTCAGTAGTCAATGGCGTGCTCATTGACACAAACTTAAAAAAATTAGGGGCAATTATAGGAGATGGCGTCCATACAGGTATTCTGACTGCAATATATCCCGGACGAAAGATGTGGCCTCACACATTTACACGCCCGGGCGAAATAGTCGAGCGTGATGTTATCGGCGAGGAATAACATAATGAAAATCGTTTTTTTTGGTAATGCCACTGAAAAAAATGCGGCAATCCGATATCGAGTTCAAAAGTTTGCTCACTTATTAGAACAAGAAGGTCATACCTGTATTGTATGCCTACCGTCATCAGTAGAGTTTTATTTAAATTTCCATGAAAATCAGCCAAAATGGAAAAAACTTATCTATTGGATTTATGTATGGTTTAATCGCTGGCTACAGATACGACACACATTCAACGCGGATATTGTTTTTCTTCGGGGTTCTATTTACAAATTTGGTCCACCTATGTTTGAATATATAATTCATTTGTTCAACAAACATATAGTTTTTGACATTGATGACGCTGTCTGGGAAAAATCAGCATTTGTAGATAGCCCTTTCTTAAAACTTATTGATTGGGATTGGGCACCTAAGATGTGTCGAATTTGTGTAGGTGCTGTGGTAGGAAACCGTTATTTGAAGGAACATGTAGAAAAATGGGGAATGAAAAAGATAGCCATTGTTCCTACCTGCATTGATATGGAAAAACATACCCTCAAAAAAGAGTATCCAAAACATAATAATCCTGTCATCATTGGCTGGACAGGTTTACATAGTAATCTTGGTTATTTGGATACTCTTAAAGAGACATTGAAAAAATTATCCACGAAGTATCCAATAAAACTTTTTGTCTCAACCAATGGAACAGAATATACTATGGATGGGGTAGATGTTGAATTTGAACCGTGGACTTTTGAAAAAGAGATTGAATATCTCCAAAAGCCTGATATTGGGCTTATGCCATTAATAGATACCCCCCGTGCACGCGGAAAATGTGCCTTCAAAGCCTTACAATATATGGGAGTGGGAACACCAGGGATAATTTCCCCTATTGGAATGAATACAGAGGTAATTGAAGATGGTGTTCATGGCTTTTTTGCACGGACACCAGAAGAGTGGTTTGAGAAGTTAGAAATTCTAATTAAAAATCCAGACTTGCGAGAAGAGATGGGTAAAAAAGCACGGCAAAGAGTGATAGAACTATATTCGTTCGAAGCCAATTATCCTAAATTAAAAGAGTTTCTTCTGGAAATAGGAAAAAAACAAGGTTAACTACAATGAGAGAAACAAATAATCCGGATGTTGCCCTTGCCTGGGAATGGATTGAGGAATTACATAACTGGGTAGAAGAAAATAGCCTGCTTGGCTATGACCGATTTGACATAAAAGAACATTCTATAATTCGTTTCACTCAAACCATTCCCGCTCTACGCAAAATTACCTCTGGAATAACAGAAATTTTCCCTGTATTATCCCGCAAATTGTTCTGCATAAAATTTACAGAAAACCCAAAGGCTTATGCACTAATGGCAGCGGGATATTTGCGATTGCATCAGATTGAGCCAGACCAGGGACATCTTGAAAAGGCACAATATTACTTACAATGGTTGAAAGCACATCGTATCAATTCAGTTGACGGTTGGAGTTGGGGCTATCCTTTTTCTTACACAGGAAAAGGGCTACATGTTCCAGCCAATACCCCTGTAAGTGTAGTCACAGCGATTGCAGGGCAAGCCTTTCTGCTGGCATATCAACTGACACAAGAAGAACAGTATTATGAGGCAATATCAGAGATTGCAAAATATTTTACAGAGGTTCTACCCAGATGGGAAATAAAACCAGAGGGCTTATTTTTTGCGTATGCGTTAGAAGGAGACCCTCGAAAGGTGCACAATGCAAACCTTTTAGTTGCAGAATTTTTATACCGTGCCTCTATTGTGCTTAATGATATTAAATATAGAGAAATAGCAGAACCTGCTGTTCAACTTTCTGCTTCAGCACAAAAGGAGAATGGAGCATGGACTTATGGATATGGGGAAGAAAATGACCCATCAGAGAAAAGCCTATATGAAATAGTGGACAATCATCATACAGGCTTTGTGTTAAGGTCTTTGTATGAAATCTATAAAGTAGCACCGTCAGAAACCCTGAAAGAAAGAATACTGAAAGGGTTTCAATTTTACACTACGCTATTTTCAGAAATTGGACAGCCTTATTTCTCAAATGCCAAAAAATCTCCTACCGATATTCATGCCTGTGCTGAAGGGATTCTGTGTTCATCTGTTTTATCTGAGGTTATTCCTGCGGCGCATGTTCTTGCCGTATTCGTTTTGCGTTGGTCCTGGTATTACATGCGAGACCACAAGACAGGTGAACTCTACTATCGCAGGTACCCATTCTTTACATCAAAGATTACCTTTCCTCGTTGGGGGGTAGCATGGATGTTCCGAGCCATTTCAGAATATCTATATCATTTTCACGAGGTCAAAGAGCGAGTAGAACGATTGCGACTACAAACCATCCGTTGGATAGAAATAAAAGAGTAAAATGATATTTTTAATTAAATTATTGGAGTGAATTATGTTTCAAGGGATTATCAAAAAAGGGAAAGCCACAATAATTGAAGTTCCAGTCCCACAAATAGACAAAGGCATAGTTTTGATAAAAGTTGTTTCAAGTTGTATTTCTGCTGGGACAGAACTTAGCGGATTATCTAGAAGCAAGAAAAACCTAATTCAAAGGGCATGGGAACAGCCAGACAAGGTAAAAAAAGTTTTAGATACTCTTCGAGATGAAGGGTTTTCTGTGGCTTATGAAAAAGTAAAAAGTAAACTTGAATCAGGAACACCTATTGGCTATTCCATTAGTGGTATTGTGATAGGTATTGGAGAAGGTATAAATCAATTTAGAATAGGTGATAGGGTTTCAGCAGCAGGTGCTGGATACGCACATCACGCTGAATATGTTTGTGTTCCTTTGAATCTTGTTGTAAAAATTCCGCAAGACCTACCCTTTGAATATGCTTCAACTGTAGCCATTGGCAGTATTGCTATGCAAGGGGTTCGGAGATCTAATTTGCAAATTGGTGAATTAGGTGTCGTTTTCGGAGCAGGTATTATAGGACTTATTACAACACAAATTTTAAAATCTTCAGGAATACACACAGCAGTTATAGATATTGACAATCGCAGACTTGAAATTGCAAAAGAATTAGGAGCAGAACTGACAATAAATCCTTCTACACAAGATATAGTAAATTCCGTTATAACATGGAGCGATGGACAAGGTGCTGATGCGGTAATTTTTACTGCAAACACAGATAAAAGCGAGCCGTTATCCCAGTGTTTCCAGATGACTCGTAAAAAAGGAAAGGTCGTCCTCGTAGGCAGTGCAGAACTTAAAATAAATCGTGAAGATATTTATGCCAAAGAATTAGATTTTCTAATGTCTACCTCTTATGGTCTAGGTCGATATGATACGCAGTATGAAGAAAAAGGTATGGATTATCCTTACGCTTATGTTCGATGGACAGAGAATAGAAATATGAAAGAATACCTTCGTCTTATCCATAACAATTCGATAAATCTTGAACGACTCATTGAAAAAAATTATCCCATTAAACAAATTACGGAAGCTTTTGAAGCGTTATCCCATGAAGACCCGCGTCCTTTAATTGTATTACTTAATTATGGAGAAGTTGAAGAGAAAACTGCAATGGCTGACTATATGCAACAACAGAAACTTTACATTAGTAATAAACCTATTAAGAAGGGGGTTATTAATGTGGCTGTTGTAGGGACTGGTAATTTTGCAACAAGTATACACTTACCCAATCTTTCAAAACTTAAAGATAGATACTCCATCTATGCAGTAGTAAATCGAACAGGTTATAAAGCAAAAACAGTTGCTGAACAATATTCTGCAAAATATGCGACTACAAATATAGATGAGGTATTAAATGATGAACAAGTAGATT